>NZ_LDPE01000001.1:0-743432 GCF_001447995.1 Maribacter dokdonensis DSW-8
AAAGATTCTGTCATTGGTAAAAGAGGACCAACAGGAGCAATTGACTTTATTGATGTCAATACCCGGTATAGGTCAAAAGACTGCATTGTTCCTAATAGTGGTCACCGATGGGTTCAATAAGTTCGAAAATGCGGCACAGCTTTGTAGCTATGTAGGTATAACCCCAACGATACGGGAATCGGGGAGCAGTGTGAGAGGTCGTGCGCGAATAAGTAAGGTCGGCAATAGAAAACTTCGCAACCTATTATTTCTATGTTCTTTTAACGCTTGTAAGCACAATAGGGCATGCAGAGAGGTTTATGAGCGGATCGTGAACAGGGGAAAGAGCAAGAAACTGGCACTGATAGCCGTTGCCAACAAACTTTTAAAGCAGTCTTTTGCCATTGCAAAATCTGGCAGGCCATATGATGAAACTTACGTTTCAATATTGCCTAGATAAATAGAAGCTAGATCGAATAAAAAAAGCTCAAAGAATCAAGTTATTGAATCTATGAGCCTGAAATAATATTGTCTCGGATTAAAGAAGAATTTGTTTGTTTTTTATCTCAGTTCTTTGTTATGCATTGTTTTTTTTCTCTTTTTCAACAACATAATATGAAATGTCAATTTTATCCACTTCCATATCTGACTCTTTATTAATTTCTTTAAATTCTATTTTTTCAACATATTCGGCTTTAATTTCAATTTCAGCTGTTCCCGTTTTATTGAAGTCACGAGCCAATAATTCCCATTCAAAAATTATTTTTTTTGAATAAGGTTCTGGCAATAATGAGATTTCAAAATATCTATTGTCTTTTTGTATTAAAGGATTATTGTCTATTGGTCTATATGTAATTGTCTTATTTTCATCATCAATAGATTCTGTCAAAGATATTTTTGGAAACATTGGGTGTCCATCATCTAATCGACTTACACCTTCTTCAAAGTTTATTATCAACCGCCAATCTTCTAGGACTACTGAACCTGTGTTTTCCATTACCAATTCAAAATCTACCCAAGATTTATTTATTCGGTTTGAACTAAATGGATTTAGTAAGTCTTGGTAAAAATCTAATGAATATCGATTGGAATTTAAACTTTCCATTAATAATTCCGAATCGGTCTTGGTAGTTATTCTGCACTTTGTAATAGTTTTTTCAAAAACTGGATTCAAAGTCAATGATTCTTGTAAATCATTAAAAGAAATGTCAAAATCGAATCGTCCTTTTTGTCCTATGCCATTTAAATACCAATTATAGGTATCGGCATTTTCTTCGATTAAGCCTACGATATCTTCCCAGCAGAATAGTAGTATTTCGAAAGAATCTTTTTCTTGATTCTCAATATCTTTGATTCTAACAAATTTTTCAATTTTTGCATCTTTGTTAGACGAAGAAGCAATTATATAAACAGCTAGTTTTGGTTCAAAAGTTCTTGCCTTTTCAATTTCTTGCTCAATTTCTGATTCAGTTAGTTTAGCGTTAGAATAATCATCTTTACCTTTTGCTTGTATTCCCCAATATTGATTTTCACCCTTTGGTTTTCCGTATACGTCAACTCCTGCTTGTTCTTGACCTAAACGTCCATTTTTTTTAATCTTATTTGGAATTTCCCAAATCTCTCCCCAAAGCTTTTTGCAAAGAGATTCAAAATCTTGCCAATTTTCTGGTTTCCCAATGGTTTTCTTCATTTAGTTCAAATAATGCATAACGGTTTCGTATAACTGTCAGTTACGGGTTAAATTAGCGATAATTCTCGATTAGGCACTGACGTTAGCAATTCCGAGTGGATTCGGACGTAGTCGAATCCGCCGTAATTGCGGTTAGCATCTATGTAAAAGCAGTAAGTCGAGTATCTTTAAGATGAACTAAAAATCAAAGATATGAACACTCAAATTACTGCTACACCTAAGTTATTCATTGGTATCGACATACACAAACGCAGTTGGAAGGTACACTGTGCGACGGATCTGTCATCCGGAAAGACTTTTAGCATGCTGCCCGATGCCGAACTGCTCTATGAATATGTAGCCAAGCATTATACAGGTTATGAAGTGTCCACCGCTTATGAGGCGGGCTGTTGCGGATACCGTGCACACCGGTGCTTTGTAGGTTATGGCTGGCGCAGCTTGGTGGTCAATCCGGCCGATATATTCAGGCGGGGCAAGGAGCGCCATACCAAGACGGACAGGATCGATGCCCAACTCATAGCACGGGAACTCAAGGACGGCAGGTTGAGCGGTATTTGTGTGCCGGACAAGTGCAGGGAACAACTGCGGAGCCTTTTCCGTCGCAGGAACGATCTGGTCAAGGATATGCGCCAGATCAAGAGCTATATCAAGATGCAGTTGCTGTATTACGGTATAAGGATACCCCAAGAATTCGATAACGACCATTGGAGCCATAAGTTCAGGGATTGGCTCGATGAACTGGATTTCGGGTACGATACGGGCAATGAGGTCCTGCGTAGCCGTATGCGCGGTTTTCGGTTCATCGACCGGGAGTTCCGGGAAGTTTCCACCTTATTGCGCCGGTATACCAAGAAACACTTTAAGAAAGATTATATGCTTTTACGGAGCATTCCCGGTATAGGTCCCATAGTGGCCAGTGGTATTTTGAGCGAATTGGGCGACCTGCGCCGTTTCGGTAATATCAAACATTTGGCCGGATATGTAGGTCTGGCACCGGGCATTTACCAAAGTGGCGATACCATCCGACATACGGGGGTGAGCATGCGTGCCCACCGGTTGATACGCAGTTATTTCATCGAGGCCTCTTGGCAGGCCATTCGAACGGATCCCGTGATGCAGGGCTATTACCGCAAGCATCACGGAAAAAATGTGAAGAGTGTCATCGTAAAGGTGGCCAGGAAACTACTGAGCAGGACATTGGCGGTGATAAAGACGGAGACCCCTTATGAGATAGGGGTATTGGAATAGAATATAGAGAAAGTAAAACAATAGGATAACCGAGCTCACAATAGAAGTAGAAAAGTCCGGATCACAGAACAATGTAGGTGGTCCCGCCGCTGGCGGGAACCACATCGGTTAGCAAGTGACCGGGCTTATTATAACTTATGATCATACAGATGCCGGTGGCCATGCCCAAAGCACGGACCACATATAGGATGCGGAGCAAGTTATATATGGTGTTGAAGTATTGACAACCAAGCATTATGCTGGAAAGGGTTGCCAACAATCCAACACCCCAAAATCAACATTATGGACCAATAAAAAATAAAATATTAACTTTAGAGAACTGGACTAGGGCTTTTCATAGGAGCCATTGTTGTGTGTAGTTTTTTTATTTTGGCACAAGATTTAATACTGTTATTTCGCTATATGTACCTACCCTTAGCGGAGGGCCAAATGTCCCAACTCCAAGGCAAACAAAAATTTTCATATTCTCATAGTCATATAATCCTTTGTTGTATTTAAATAGCATTTCAGCAAACAAAGTGCCTGGAAACATCTGACCTCCATGTGTATGACCAGCTAGATACAGGTCTACTCCAACCTTATGGGCATATTTATCTCCATCAGGGCTATGATGAAGTAAGATAGTAGGTTTTTCTGAATCAATTTCTAAGCTTGGAAGTACACTCTTAACCGTTCCTTTTTCACCTGTAACATGTGGGTCATAAGTATTTTCGTCCGCAAGCATATGATTAAGTCCGACAATTTGAATTTCGCCCCAATTGGTTACTTCATTTTCAAGCACAATTCCGCCCTTAGATTTCACCATTTCTTTGATTTCCTCGATACCAGTATAAATATCGTGATTGCCTTCTACAAAATAGAAGGGAATGTTTAAATCAATTAGTGGATTTAGATATGAATCATCTAATGCCCATGTTGCATCGAAAAGATCACCAGTAAAAAAGATGATATCTGGATTCTGTTTTTTTGTAATATCCATCACTCTTTGAAAAAAATCTTTCCCACGATAATGGCCTAAATGTGTGTCTGTTAGATGCACAGCTTTAACAGGACGAGATAACCCTTTCAAAGCGATATCTGTGTTTGTCAATTTAATGTCTCTTGCTTGAATAAGACCATAAATGGTAATTAGCATTGCAAGGACAATAGACCCTAATCCCATATAAAGTGGACGGATTTTAATAAATAACCCAAGGAAATCAATTGCTAAGGTTGAGAGTAATAAGTAGGTAAGGTATCCAAAAAGTATCCCCGAAAACATGTAAATGAAATGACCAAGTCCTGATGTTGTCATAGTCATGAACAGACTTGCAACAAGAGCACCGAGTACCAGCAAAGAAAAGAACCAATAAGATGCTGTTAATGATAGGGCGTTAAAAAATAAAGCATATCTTCGTGATAGGTAAATAGTAGCTAAAACCACCAGTCCAAGATATAATAAGGGTAATATAATAGTTTGAAATATTTTCATTTTTATTATTAAGAAAAGACAAAGGTCGAATAAAATAGTCTTTTTTCTTTATACAGATTTTCGAAAGATGTATACTTTTTGGTTTTAGTAATTACACACAACAATTGTATATGTGCACAATTGCACATATTTCTATTTTATCGGTAATTTAAAAAAATAAAAAAGAGAAAAAGATGATTACTTCATCAAGTTAATTTCTGCAATACTTTTTATTCTATTTCTCTCCAAGAAAGCGTCAATGGTTTCAAAATGTTCAATTACGCGTTGTTCTTTAAATTCAAATACTTTTTGAGATAATCCTTGTAAAAAATCCCTATCATGAGAAACCAGAATTAGTGTACCATCATAAGTAGAAAGAGCTTCTTTTAAAACATCTTTTGATTTTAGATCTAAATGATTGGTTGGCTCATCTAATATTAAAAGATTTACAGGCTCTAACAATAACTTCACCATTGCCAACCTTGTTTTTTCCCCACCGGAAAGCATGCTTACTTTTTTGTCGATATCATCGCCACTGAACATAAATCTTCCTAAAATATTCTTGATCTGGTTACGAATATCACCAAAAGCGACTTCATCTACCGTTTGAAAAATAGTAAGGTCTGGATCTAATAATGAAGCTTGGTTCTGGGCAAAATAACCTACCTTAACATTATGCCCTAATTGGCAAGTACCTTCTACAGGTATTTCATTAAGAATAGCTTTGATCATGGTAGATTTACCTTCACCGTTTCTACCTACAAATGAAACTTTTTCTCCTCTGGAGATAGACATGTTGGCATTTTTAAATACGACATGATCATCATATGCTTTTGAAACATCTGTAACCGTAACAGGATAATCTCCCGAACGTGGGGCAGGAGGGAAACGAAGCTTTAATGAAGATGTATCTATTTCATCTATTTCAATGATCTCCAGTTTTTCTAGCATGCGCTCTCTTGAACTTACTTGATTGGTTTTGGAGTAAGTTCCTTTAAAGCGTTCTATGAACGCCATATTGTCCGCAATGAATTTTTGTTGTTCTTGGTATGCCTTGATCTGGTGCGCCCTACGATCTTCACGTAATTGTAGGTAATGGGAGTAGTTTGCCTTATAATCATAAATACGCCCCATGGTAACCTCAATGGTACGATTGGTAATATTATCTATAAATGCCCGGTCATGTGAAATGACCATTACGGCATTGGCCTTGTTCAATAAGAAATCTTCTAACCAAATCACAGATTCAATATCTATATGGTTCGTAGGCTCATCAAGCAAAATTAAATCTGGTTTTTGTAATAGTATTTTTGCCAGTTCTATACGCATGCGCCATCCGCCACTGAACTCATTGGTTTGTCTAGTGAAATCTTCTTGTCTAAAACCTAAACCTTTAAGTGCTTTTTCTACTTCGGCATCATAATTTACATCTTCAAGCGCATAATATTTTTCACCAATATCGGAGACTTTTTCAATGATACCCATATAGGCATCACTTTCATAATCTGTTCTTGTCTCCAATTCTTTATTAAGCCTCTCCATCTCATCCCGCATATCAAAAACATGCTTAAACGCCTTGGCAGCTTCTTCAAATACCGTGCAGTTGTCCTCGGTAAGCAGATGTTGTGGTAAATATGCAATAACGGTATCTTTAGGTACGCGTACATTGCCTCTTGTGCCCTTTTGTTCACCAGCAACTATTTTCATCATTGTTGATTTACCGGCTCCGTTTTTACCCATAAGGGCAATTTTATCGGTTGGGTTAATAACGAATGATACATCGCTAAATAGGGTAGTGCCACTGAATTCTACGGCTAAATTATCTACTGAAATCATGCTGCAATTTTAAAATGCAAAACTAATAATAAGAAGTGGTGCATTTACTAACCGCTTTAAAAACTTATAGATAATCTGTGCCGATCATTTTAAACACAGGGGGATTTTCTAAGTGCTTTTTTTATTGCTTAGCCAATTATAAATTAAAAGTACAATGGCAAGAACAAGTAGTAAGTGAATAAGTGCTCCTAGAATCTTAAATACTACAAAGCCTAAAACCCAACCTATGATCAAGGCTGTAATTATAAAGTATATGATATTCTTCATCTTTATTTTTTTGTTGGCCAGTTCATTATTTCAGCGTGGATATCTTCTGTGGATTTTTGTCTCCGTTTAGCAATTTTGGCTATTAGGGCTTCAAAACTATCTTGCTCGCCATTAGCATCTAAATCTTCTGTTTCAGGGAAATTTGCCAAATATTCATCTTTTACCGCCAACCATTGCTTTTCTATATGTAAATCATACTTTGCAGTTGCTACGCCGCCATTATTCACAGGTTTGCCAACCTTTTTATTTTCATTTTTATGGTCGGCAATATTTTGATGTTGTGGAACGTCATTTTGTAATCCGCCTGTAGAACGTGAATTATCTTTACTCTTATCTTCTGTTATCATCGCTATAATTTTATGTGTTCATTAAAGTAAGAACAAGGTAATGACACCTATCATTTATGTGTTGCTCTAATATTACTTTAATTGACGGGATAAAATTTGAAGATGAAAATTAAGGGTGATGCTCACATGACATCTAATTAGATAGGCTCTTCTTTTTTATTTTGAACATTTTGGCCGCAGATGTATAACCGCCCTCTGTGCCATCTACAAAGTGAGAATGTGTGGTTCTACGATCAAGTACATAACAAGACATAACCGATGCATGGGTAACGTGAATACCGTAAATCAATTTTTTATCCCTTTCCATTTTATCTAAATAGGCAATGAAACGATCTATACTTTTCTGTTCTGCAGTAAAAACTGTATTGATCATGCCATCTAGCATAAAGGTGTGAGACAATTGTTCTATTTGACTTAAATATTGTTTTCCACTACTTGTAAGATTTAGGTAAAATCTGCCAAAATTTGATTTTAACCAACTTTTAAAAAAATACATCCAGCTAGTGGAAGTCAATCTAATTTTCATTTCTTCCCACACTTTGGTAGGGTTTGGGTCTAATTTAAGATTGTTACTTTTTATAGGTTGCCTATTTTCAAATTTCCCAAATTCTTCATCCATTTGGGCAAGTACTTTTTTATACACATTACGTTGATCTTTTTCTAAGGAGGCATCTAATAGTAAGCATACTACTTTAGTTTGTTGTTGGTCCGGTAGTATCTGGTCCCAACGGCATTCCATTCCTTCTAAATTCAAGAGTGTTTCATCAAATGCTGTGGTTTCTTCTTCCTTAAAAGAAGATTTTATCATGCTTTCCGCTACTTTTAATCCGTCCCCTAGAACGATAGGAATAGATAGCTTATCAGTTAACCGATGTTTGGCAATTTTTAATTGAACCTCTGATTCTATTAAATTACTAACAGGAATTTCACCAACCCGTAGAACTAGATCAATTTTTCTTTTAATGTGTATGCGGTAATTATCAAGTACATGAATTATTTTGTTAAGCAATGATGAAGGCACTATGAATGTAGCGCCATCGCCTCCAAAAAAATAGGGGATTTCATTGCTTCGCTTTACCTTTCTTATGGCATTGAGTACAGAAATAATAGCTCCGGTAGCGGTTAAATTTACCTGATGGTGATTGCCCGCGTTCACTGCACTGGTAGATTTTAAAATATCTACAACGACAACGTGCCATGATTTTGGTACATCTACAAAATAGGTGTCATCTCCCAAAAGTTCAATGAGTGTACCTTTAAAGGGGCGAAGATTTTTATAGAATTGTTTGTCTGCCATTAACCTTGTGTAACCTACAATGAGAAATTTTTAATGTTGCGGTGGAGTGCTGGCACCAACCGTAGCGTCTTTAAACCAAACCTCTGTATAACAGCCGTTTTCGTATTGTTTTTTAATATCTCCGTTATAGGTCTCTGATCCGGTATGCCAAACAATATTTTCTTCAGGATCTTTACCGTTGGTCTGGTTGTAAGCTCCTTGCTTAAAATTTTGCAATTCGCCAGCATAGGCATTTTCTTTTTCTACACCATCACGCCCTATTGCCGCATATAAAGTCAATATTTGTTCTGGAATATCAGTTGATTCTGCAAAGTCTGTCTGTATTAGGCTTTTGGTAAACGTTTTGGTTTCATGTCCGTAGCTTTTAAAGGTAAGGTACATTATGCCTTTGTAGACATTGATTTCATAACTAAATTCTTCGTTTAATTCAATGCCATCTTCCGGCTCTTGGGGGTAAGTGGTAGGGGTTTCTCCGACAACCGACATATCATAGCCCCAAACTGCGGTAGAATAATCCCAACGTTTACCGTTATCTCCTTCGGTATTTATTTCATAATTCCAAAAAACGGAACCTTTTTTATGACCCGGAAATTTTTTGTAGAAAATTTTTAAAGGTTCGTTTTCATGACCTTCCGTACCATGAATTTGGCCAACAACTACGGAATAAGAAGCAGCTACCCGGGCATCTCCAGAAGTAGAAACATGCTTTACTTTTAAAGTACCGGTTAGTTTGCCACCGGTATCTGGTTTCCATTCTTCTTTTTGACCTAGTTCTGTTCTAGTGTTGCTTGATGTTCTAGAGGTTACACCAGAATTAGGTGCTTTGTATACCACCCAATTTGTATTGTTTTCGTTTTCTACATAAAAAAAATCTTTGTGCTCAACATCAGTTAAATCATTGAAACTTTTGCCGTCACCACATAGAATTTTCCATTCTTTCATAAAAGGGATCACATCATCTGGGTATATTGTTTTTTCATTTTCAGCAACTGCTGATTTTTTTGTTTCAGTTTTGCAAGAAGTAAATGAAAACAATAATGTAAAGGTTATCAATACTATATAGAAATAATGTGAAGATTTTAAACGCATTAATATGTTTATTTAGGTTTTACTTATTTTAAATATACGATAGATCCATTGTTATTTCTAATAATGTTCGCTAAATTCAAAAACGTAAAATAGCTAAACATTTCTTTAAAAGGAATAAGCTTTAATGTGATTCTAAGGTAACTTGCTGGACACGTTTAGTACAAGAGAACAACTGTATGTTCTATGTGTTAATGGTTAGTGTAATTGACATACAGTTGAGAAAAGGTCTCTATAATTTAGAGACCTTTTCTATACATTTTTGATTATTGGATTTTTTTGATAACAAATGAATTAATCTTGGAATAACGTATTTAAACGTTTATTTTAAATAAGGCTAATTTTACCATCGTATATTTACGTAGGTAAGTTGAACAGGGATATTTAATAAAACAATAGCATGAGCTCAGTGTTTTTGGTAATTGATGATGATTTGGTTTCTCAGTTTACGGCGAGGTATGCCGTTGAGCAGTGTAGCACAGATACTCAAATCTATGTTTGTGAAAGTGCTATTGAAGCCTTGGAACTATTGACCAAATTAAAAAAAGAAGACAAGCCTATTCCAGATTATATTCTGCTGGATTTGGTAATGCCTGAAATGGACGGATGGGAATTCATTGATCAATTGCAAAATTATAATGCCAATATAAATAAGATAAAGGTATTTATCATGTCTGCTTTTACGAATTCCAAGGATCGGGAGAAAGCCAAGCAACACCAGTTTATTGAAGGGTATTATGAAAAGCCATTATCTAAGAACATGGTTCAAAATATGATCAAATAGTCTTTCCATCATTTTGTGGTTCAACTTATAATTCTTCGGTTTTACAATTTTTAAGCAATAAAATCAATTTCAATAAATTCTCCGCAAACAGTTCTGCGTAGTTGTCAAGATCAGATATTAGCTCTATTTGTTTTAATTGCTGATGCCTTTTTTCAAATTCCATGAATAGGAAGTAATTATCAAAATTAATTTTTGAAACAAACTGTTGTAAAAGAATATGGACCTTAAGCGCATTACCTTTCGTGTAATAGTCGGTCTGAAATTGTTGAAGTAATAGTAAGAGTTCGGTTCGGTCGTTTGTAGCCATCATAATCAGTATTGGAATCAACTTAATGGGAACTTAGTTAATTGATAACGAATAAATTTAACTGTAAGTATTTTACTACACAAATATATTTTGACTATATATTTTTTTATTCGAACAACACCGTTGGGTCGATAGACGTATTTATTTTTTTTGAGTTACTATTCTATGGTATTAGTATTCTTTTTTAAAGGATTTCCTTATAATTTTGGAGGAGATATTGATATTAAGTTGAAAAATGACCGCATTGAATATTTATATAGCAGATGACGATTTAGAGGATCGAAGTTTTTTCATAGAGGCATTAGATGATTTACCATTGACTACAGAGGTAACTCAATTTAATAATGGTGTTGACCTTATGGATAAACTTTTCTCTGATGACAACTTACCGCACGTGATTTTTCTTGATTTGTACATGCCTATTATGGACGGATTTGAATGCCTGATGGATATAAGAAACTTTAAAAAGTTCAAGGATATTTATATAATTGCCTATTCAGGAATTTATAGGGAACGTGAGGTAAATCAATTAAAAGAAGATGGGGCAAATCTATTTTTAAAAAAATCTTCGTCTTTTAAAGAATTGAAAAAATTGTTACTTAAATCTTTACAAAGGGTAAAAAGCTCAAATAAGAATGAAGTTGAGAATGGTGAATTTGTAATACTGTCATAAGCAGCTTGGTACAACTGAAATATTTACATCTGTAAAATTATAATTTGAGATCTTCCTAAATAACCTTAGGATTTAGTTCTTTGTGATAAAGATCATCCATGGTTGTTTTAAGTTGAACAAGCATTTTTTTAAAGGAAATTTCTTTTGTTATAAAACGAACCGCACCCATTTCCAATATTTTTTTACGGTCTGTCTCAGATGATGATGTGGAGTATATAACTACAGGAATCTTACTTAAAAAAGTGTTGTTTTTTAATATAGAAAGGCACTCAAAGCCATTCATAATGGGCATGTTTAAATCTAGAAAGATAAGCTTTGGAACAATACCAGCAGTTATGGTAGATAGTATGTATGTAATTAAAACTTCACCATTATGAAAAAGTTTCATATTAATATCAGGGAAAATTTCTTGCATTGCCTCTGCAAAGAACATTCTGTCATCTTCATCATCGTCGGCATAGGCTAAAGGGCTAAAAACATTGTAATCTTTCATAGTATATTGTATTAAGATGCTTAGAGCCCTATTTTGTTTAAAGTTATACTAACAAGTCAAGTTACAGTAACAATATCAAATAAACTTGTAACAGTATTGGGCTGAAATTCATTTTGTAAAGTTTTTTTCAGTGATTGACAGATAAACAGATATTGTAAGATAATTGTTGGTCCTGTTAAACTGTAAAAATTAGCATGTTCATTACAGTTTACTACTATATATATAATATGTTAGTCAGTTGTGTTGTAATCGGAACATTTGACTCTTTAAATTGTCTTAAATAGGTAGTCTCTATGCTTAAAATTACCGAAAAAACTTAAGAATTCTCTCAGTGTAGGTAAATAAACTGTTAAATTAGATCTATCAAAATGGAAATTTGGTGGTATCTAGATCATGAATGCCAAAATATGAATGACATATTTTTACTAAAATGCCATAAATCATTATTTATTTCTCAATAATGTCTATAAAACCTAAATTGATTGCTTAGAATAGAAAGGAATCGTTGATAATTCCATTAAATTCTTTTAATGATGCAAAAACATAATGAACATGGTATGGCTGTAAACTCAGATTTTGGGGTCAACGCAGCGTCAGAAAAAATACCGAAAATGAGCAATCAAAAAGTTTTTGTAGTTAAGAATACCGAAACGGTAATCTGGAAAAAATTAATTGATGGAGATGAATCTGCCCTAGGCGATTTATATAATATATATGTAGATTGTCTCTTTAGTTATGGTATAAATTGTACCAAAGACAGAACATACGTTATGGATTGTATTCATGACCTATTTGTAGATCTATTTAAATACAGGGAAAACTTAACAATGACAGATAATGTAAAGTATTATTTGTTTAAAAGTTTGAAGCGAAAAATAAATAGAAAATACGCTACTAAAACTATTTCAATATCAGAAGAATATCAATATTCTTTACATCAAGATACAAGAAACTATACGAATTCTTGTGAAGAGGATATTATACGAACAGAAAGGTTGACCGAAAAACGAATGATTTTGGCAAATGCGCTGGAATCGTTAACTAAGAAACAACGAAAAGGTTTGTTCTTAAGGTTCAATCAAGATAAGAGCTACGAAGAAATTTCTGAAATTATGGAAGTTTCCGTACAGACAGCCAGAACTATAGTCTATAGGGCCTTGAAAGCCTTAAGGTAAATTATTCTAATAATTTTCTTTAGAAAACTGTCTATATAATTACAATTTCTTACTTATTGTTTACGAGTACCTTGATAAGGTTTATTTAAACCTAAATCATAAAATCAATACCTAACTATGGAAAAAATGAATCCTAAAAATATCAATTTTTCATCTATGACTGAAGAAGAGACTTCAGCTTTGAAAAATAGGATTTTTAATACAATACATAAAAAGAAAACTAGAAAAAGAAACTTTTGGTTTTCTGGCTTGGCAGCTGCGTGTTTGGCAGGTTGCATAGGTCTTACATTTTATTTTTACAACACTTCTAATACATCAAGCTCCATTACCGATTTTGTAAACTCTACTTCTTCTGAAAATGAAAATCATAAAGAAGGTGAAGTGGTACTTACGTTGGGTGAAGGCAATAGTTTAAAAATTAAAGAGGATGTGGCATCGATCAACTATTCTGATTCTGGAGAGAATGTAACTATTGGTGCAAATGAGGTAGTGAATCAAAAAGCGACCAAAAACAAAAAAGCTGTATTCAATACCCTTTGGGTGCCTTACGGTAAACGTTCTAATCTAATACTTTCCGATGGAACTAAAGTATGGCTTAATTCAGGTTCAAAATTGGTCTACCCAATAGCTTTTAATGGTGACAAAAGAGAAGTTTACATTGAGGGTGAAGCAATCTTTGAGGTAACCCATAATAAAAGCAAACCTTTTCATGTAATTTCTGACCACCAAGTAGTAGAGGTCTTAGGAACTGTATTTGGTGTCACCAATTATCCAGATGAAACCGAAACCAATACTATTCTTAAAAGTGGTAGTGTTCAAATAAGCTTCAAGAATATTAAGAATGCCTCTTCTCATTCAGATAAAATGAAGATTACTCCTGGTACAAAGGCAAGTTTTGATAAAGAGAATAAAAGTATTGTTTCTGAGAAGGTAAATGTTGATAATTATTTTTCTTGGAAGGAAGGTGTACTAATATTCAAGAATAATGACCTTCAATATATTATGAAACGTATTTCTCGATATTACAACATTGATATTGTCATAGAAAACGAAAACCTGGCCAAAGAGACTTTTTCTGGTTACCTAGATTTAAATGAAGACATCAATTCCGTAATACATAGTATTAAGGAAAGTACCAATATGGAATACGTTAAAACAGAAAATAAAATATTAATCAAGTAACACCTAACGCCAATGAACTGAAAACATATTATTTTTTTTTGAAGTAGCAATTATTAAAAAAGCCAGAAGATGTTCCCGCATCTTCCGGCAATTAATTTCAATATTGCTGTTTTGCAGCAACATTAAATAACCAACACAAAAATATGAAAAATATCATACCAGTCGGAATTCTAACGATTATGAGAATATTTCTACTATTTATCGGAATAGGACTTTCATCAGTTTACGCTAACTCAGTATTTGCACAAAACAAAATACAGGTAGACGTTAACAATATATCTGTGGAAGCATTTTTCGAAAAAATACAGAATACTAGTGATTATGTCTTTTTTTACAAGGATAATGTAATCAAAACTGATAAGAAAATATCGGTAAAATTGAAAGATGCCCCAATGAAAATCGTTTTGGATAAAGCTTTTTCCAATACCGATTTAACTTATAAGATTATTGGCAATCAAGTTATTGTCAAAAAAATGCCCCCTAGCTCCCCAAAAAATTCTTTAGAATTTGATGCTGTCGTTCAAACTACAATAACAGGAAATGTTACTGATGCTACTGGCCAACCATTACCAGGTGTAAATGTATTAATTAAAGGTACCACGATTGGAACTCAATCAGATTTTGATGGTAACTATGCTATTGATGTTACAGATGGTACTGCACTGGTTTTCTCTTATATAGGTATGCTGACCAAAGAAGTAGCTATCGATAACAGATCGGTAGTGAATGTGATACTCCAAGAAGATGTGGCTTCTTTAGATGAAGTAGTGGTTGTAGCTTATGGTACCTCCACTAAAGAATCTATTACGGGTTCTGTAGGTGTTGTTAGAAGCGAAGAGTTAGAGCAAGTACCTGTTTCAACATTTGAGCAAACATTAAGAGGTAGTACAGCAGGTTTACAAGCAAGTGCGGTAGATGGTGCTCCAGGAGGAAATACCCAAGTACGTATTAGAGGTATAGGTTCTATATCTGCTTCAAGTGAACCGTTATATGTTATTGACGGAATCCCAGTGCAAAATGGTAGTATTGGTACCATTGATAATGGTGGTAGTAGTACCAACGTTATGGCATCGATCAACCCAAATGATATTGCATCCATTTCAGTTTTAAAGGATGCTGCCTCCACGGCAATATATGGTTCTAGAGGTGCCAATGGTGTTATTTTGATTACCACAAAATCCGGTAGTTCCGGTAAAGCAAAAATTACCTTAAAAACACTAACGGGTTTTAACTCACAGGCTTACAATAATATTTTAAAGCCATTGAATGCTGCAGAGTACACAGAACTTTTTCTTGAAGGCTATGTAAATTTAGGTGACACCCCTGAAGAAGCGCAAGCAAGATTTGATGCTACTTTTCAACAATTAATAGATCCTTCAACCGGTGAGCCTACAGATACCAATTGGTTAGATGCCATAACTAGAACAGGAATTACCCAAAGTTATGATCTTAGTGCTAGCGGGGGAACAGAAAATTTAAAATACTTTTTCTCTGGAGCTTACTATGATCAAGAAAACTATATTATTGGATCTGGCTTTAATAGATTAAGTGCCCGTAGTAATATAGAGTTTAAGGCAACCGATTACTTAACGGTTTCAAATAATATTTCTGTATCTAACAGTACAACGAATACTTTCTTTGATGGTGGTTCTTTTAATAACCCTTTTAAAAACTCGTTAGAGTTATCACCATTAATTCCAATCTATGATGAGGAAGGCAGATTTAATGGAGAGCATGCGGATTATTTTCCTTTAGGAGGTGCCAACCCGGTTGGTGCTCTAAGTGGAGATGATTTATGGGAAAATAAGCAGTTTAGGGTGATAGATAATTTTGCGGTTTCTATTAAACCGGTCAAGAATTTGACATTGCGTTCGCAGTTAAATTTCGATTTACTGACATTGACGGAATCTCAATATCAAAACCCTAGATATGGCGGCGGTAGAAACTCCGGTGGTATTGGTTACGAAGCAAATACTTCTCTTAGAACCTTTGTGGGTACACAGACTGCAGATTATAATTTTAGCTTAGGCAATAACCATAACTTCAATGTTTTAGGTGGTTTTGAAGCGCAGGAAACTGTTAGTGAATCTTCTAGTGCATCTGGAACTCAATTTCCTAACCAAAGTTTAAGAACTTTAAATAGTGCATCGGCAGAATTTGCTATTAGTGGTTCAAAATCTGAATACACTTTTGTTTCTGCTTTTTCTAGAGCAAACTATAACTACGACGGCAAATATTTTCTTTCTGCAAGTTTAAGACGAGATGGTTCTTCTAGATTTGGTGCAGATAATAGATGGGGTACTTTTTATTCTTTTGGTGGTAGCTGGGTTGCTAGTAACGAAGCTTTTTTAGAAGATGTTTCTTTTCTTAATTTATTAAAAGTAAGAAGTTCTTGGGGTGTTACGGGTAATGCTGCTATTGGAGATTTTCCATCACAAGGTCTTTATGTTTATGGTCAAGATTATGATGGTAATCCTGGTGGTAGTCCAAGTCAAATTGCAAATCCTGATCTTACTTGGGAAAGTCAACAGAATTTTAATGTTGGTGTAGATTTCGGGCTATTTTCTAAAATTAGTGGTACGGTTGAGTATTTTGAGCGTACTTCTTCAGACCTTATTCTAAATGTACCGATTACTTTAACTTCTGGTTTTTCTTCATTGACCCAAAACTTTGGTGAAATGAAAAACACAGGTTTTGAAATTTCAATGAATGCAGATATCATTAGTAATGATGATTTTAATTGGAATGTTGGTTTTAATACCACCTTCTTAAAGAATGAAATTACCGAACTAACAGATGATTTTACTGATGGTGCTTATAGAAGACAAGAAGGTGAGGATTTTCAATCTTTCTATTTGTATAGTTGGGCAGGTGTAAACCAAGAAAATGGTGATCCGCAATGGTATACAGATGCATCAAAAACTACCATAACCAATGACATTAGTGAGGCAGAGCGTTTTTTGGATGACAAATCCGCTACACCTGAGTTTTTTGGTGGATTCAACACCATGGTTTCCTATAAAGACTTTAGCCTTAGTGCCAACTTTATCTATTCTTACGGTAACTATATTTTTGATTCCAGGGCAAGAGGTACATTAGGTGACGGTAGGCTTACACCAAGAAGTACTGCAGATTTTATTTATGATAATAGATGGCAGCCTGGTTCAACAGATGCTTTAGTGCCTCAGTTTGTTTGGGGTGGCCGTAACGGTAGTAATGAAGCTAACCAAACTAGATGGTTGTATGACGGTAGTTATATTCGTTTAAGGGATTTAACGGTTGCCTATAATTTTAACGAAGATATTACTTCGCTATTAGGCTTGAATTCAATGAGATTGTATGCTAGGGGAACAAATATCCTAACTTTTGTAAAAGAGGATATCCTTTACATTGATCCAGAACAAGGTATTAATGGTAGTTACACAGGTCAAACACCTGCAGTAAAAACTATTTCCATTGGTTTAGATATTCAACTTTAAATGATGACACACATGAAAACATATAAAATATTCATATTAACGATAATGACTGGACTGGTATTCTCATGTTCAGACTCATTTTTAGAATTGACTCCGCAACAATCTGTTTCGGATACTGAAGCCCTTTTGGACCTTGATGGTTATGAATCGTCTATTACAGGTATATATAATAAACTTTCCGGAGCAGAATACTACGGGCGCTACATGATTATGATACCGGATGTTTTGGCAGATGACGTTAAGCAAAATAGTCAGGCCAATAGAATTGTAGATTATGCCGAGCATATTCAAAGAGTATCAGATGGTCAGGCATTGGCCTTATGGGGTAGTGCCTATGAAGGTATTAATGCAGCAAATGCCATTATAAATTCTGAAACAATTTTGGCCGATGCTGTTTTAGATGAGCAAAATCACATTGTTGGTGAGGCTTATGCATTAAGAGGTTTAATATATTTTGATTTGGTACGCATGTTTGCCCAACAATACAATTATACGGCAGATGCTAGCCATTTAGGTGTACCCATCGTATTAAATTTTGATTTGGACAATGAACCAGCTAGAAGTACCGTAGCAGAAGTGTACGAACAAATTATTTCTGATATGACAACAGGAATCTCTTTAATGAGCGATAGTTCCAGAAGTGGCAATTCAAATACATTATCCCCTAATGCAACAAGGGCTTTATTGGCAAAGGTTTATCTATTTAAAGAAGACTGGAACAATGCAGAAGCTATGGCAAGTAGTGTTATAGATTCTGGAGATTACAGTTTAATTTCTAACGATAACTATTATGATTTATGGACTACGGATAATAGTGCCGAGTCAATTTTTGAAATATCAATGACCGAAACAGATAATGTTGGTGGCAACGGTATTGCAGGTCTTTATCTACAGGCGGGTTTTGGAGATTATCTGCCTTCTAATGATGTCGTTGATCTTTATCCGGAGAATGATGCACGTTTGAGCACGTTTGAGGTTGACCCTTTATTGACCGGGGAATTTGCGCCATATAGAATGATTAAGTATGCGGATATCAATGGGTTTGACAATGTGAAAGTTGTAAGACTTGCTGAAATGTATTTAATACGTGCCGAGGCTAGAGCTGAAATTGGTACGGATATAGCAGGAGCACAAGATGATTTAGATATGGTACGCCAACGTGCAATAGCGGATGAGCCAGATAATGCAGATACTGGTGATGCCCTTAAGGATGCAATATTTTTAGAAAGAAGATTGGAATTAGCCTTTGAAGGACAACGTTTGTGGGATCTAATGCGTAATCAAATGGATATTGTTAGAACCAACTGTACTGCTCAGACTTGTACTATTCCTTATGGTGCTGATACGGTTATTATGCCTATACCACAGGATGAAACAGATGTTAACCCTAATATAGAACAGAATCCGGGGTATTAATATTTAGGACTGATTTATTGGTTGTTAAACACATTGAGAGGCTGCATTGGTTCTCTCAATGTGTACTCTATTATCTTAAAAATATAGGATTTCTTTTCATTAAAACTCGAAATACATATGAACACACAACGTAGAAATCTATCGAAATTACTTTCGTTAGGAGCATTCTTTCCTGGTCAAGCTGCTTATTCGTTAAATACTATTTTAGAATCTATAGATACTGATCCAAATTCAGAATTTAATAAGCAGTTATTATACAATATAGGGGAAAAGGGAGTTGAAAAATTATATAAAAAGGCTATTGTAAATGACGGATTAGTCATTGTCAGAAATTGGAATGAAGAGTCGTTTAAAGCTCTTGCAAAAACTGGATATACGGGCTTTAATGCTTCTGTAGTATCAGGTGATTTTAACCGGGGAATGGAAAACTTGACCAAGTGGCAAAATATTATAAAAAATAACTCTGATAAACTTATTTTGGCTACGAGTGTAGAGGATTATTATAAAGCCAAAAAGGAAGATAAGGTTGCCGTTATGTTGGGTTTTCAGAATGCAACAATGCTTGGGAAATCCATTAAAAATGTTGATACGTTGTATGATGCTGGTATGCGTTGGATGCAATTAACCTATAATGAACGAAATTATATAGGTGATGGTAGTACTGAACGTACCAATTGTGGCTTATCGGATTTTGGCGTAGAGGTCGTAAATCGCATGAACGAGTTGGGTATTATAGTAGATTTATCCCATTGTGGAGAACAGACTACCAATGAAGGTATAGCCCATAGTAAAGCACCGGTATCCATAAACCATTCCATGTGCGAGGCTTTGCACAAAAATCATCCAAGGGCCAAGAGAGATGAACAGATCAAGGCCATGGCAGACAAGGGAGGTGTAATGGGTATTATTTGTTTGGGGTACATGATTGGTCCAAACCTTGGTACGGATACTACCTTAGAAACTTATGTAGATCATATTGACCACGCAGTTAAAATTGGTGGTATTGACCATGTTGGTTTGGCAATTGATTATCCTATAGAAGGTCTAGAAGCCAATGGCGCAACAAGAGAAAATTGGTATGTGCCAAGACTAACCCGTTTTAAACCATCTTACAAAGTTCAATGGCCACCATGGATTCCTGAACTTGACAAAACAAGTAGGTATTTGGAAGTAGCCAAAGTTTTAAATAAAAGAGGGTATAGCACAGGAGATATCGAAAAAATACTAGGGCTAAACTGGTTAAGACTCTACAAAGAGACCTTAAAACCATAATCAATAATTGTCCATAAAATTAGAGATAATAAATTCTAACCAAGAGTATGAAAAACCAATTATATTTTGCGCTATTATGTTTAGGTTTTGTGAGTTGTTCAGACGCTCCAAAATCGGAAAATGAAAGTGGTGAAAAAACGAATTACGATGTTGTGTTTCGTGAAAAACTTGCCGGTAAATATGAAAAATGGGAAACAGCGGATAATAGCTTTAAATATTTTTATACCTATACGGATAGAGGACGTGGACCAGAAGTTACTGAGGAGATAAAACTGAATAGCGACAACTACATCATTTCGGAATCTATTACCGGTGTTAACTATTTAAAAGATTCCATTTCAGAAAATTTTAGTGGTGTAGACCGTACTGCTTCTTGGAAAAATCCTATGAGTGAAGATAAAGCCGATTTTAATGGTAAGGCACTTTACTTTAGACATGATGGGTCACCTGCGGTTTATGAAATTATAGCACAGCTTTTAACTGCATCTGAGAATAGTAAAGTTGCCCTTTATCCAGAAGGGGAAGTAGAGTTGGTAGATCAGTATTCAATAACGCTTTCAGATAGTACTTCATTAAATCTATTAATGATCAAAGGGCTAGAAATGATTCCTAGATATCTCTGGATGAAGAATAATGAAATGGTTGCTAGTATTTCTGGTAATCTGCATATCGTTAGGGAAGATTTTAAAGCGTTTAGAAAAGAACTACAAAGCCTACAGGGTACATATGAAGATGAATATCTATTCAAAATTGCAAAAGAGCTTTCCAATAATATAGATAAGGTAATTATCAAAAATGTAAATGTCTTTACACCTGAAGGTACTGTTGTTGATAATCAAGATGTATTTATTGAGGGCAAAAAGATTAAATCCATAAAGCCATCCAAAGGAAAAGTTTTAAATGGAACTGCGCAGGTAATAGATGGTACGGGTAAAACACTATTACCTGGTATGTTTGACATGCATACCCATAATACCAAATTTAGGGGGCTGCTACACTTGGCAGGTGGTATTACCTCTGTTAGGGATATGGCTAATAATAAGCAATTAAAGCAGTTAAGTGCCCAGTTTGATAACAATGAAATTATAGGTCCCAATATTGTCATCTTTTGTGGAATAATAGACGGTTCCGGACCCTTTGCAAATCAAAGAAACGTAGTTGATAACTTGGAGGAAGGTTTGGCGGAAATTCAATCGTATAAAGATTTAAATTACGATCAAATTAAGTTATATAGTTCTATTAGACCAGAATGGGTTAAACCTTTGGCAGCCAAAGCACATGAACTAAATATGCGTGTAAGTGGACATATACCGGCGTATATGACGGCAACTCAAGCAATAGAACAAGGGTATAATGAAATTCAGCATATGAATATGTTGTTTTTAAATTTCATGTCAGATACTATTGATACACGTACTCCTTTAAGATTTACTATGGTAGCTAACCATGGAGCGGATGTGGATTTAAAATCTAAGGAGTATCTGGATTTTGTGTCTTTATTAAAATCCAAGGATATTGTTATTGATCCTACGATATCTCTTTTTGAAAATATGTTTACTTCCAAAAAGGGAGTGCCTAGCCCAACGTATAGTAAAATCATGAAGAGATTACCACTGATTGAGCAGCGGGCTTTTTATAGTGGCGGACTTCCAAAAGAAGGTGATAAAGCAGCTTTGTTTAAGGAAAGTTACATGAATATGCTAAATGGATTAAATGATATGTACCAGAAAGGTATTTCAATAGTACCGGGTACGGATGGTTTACCAGGCTTCTTATACCATAGAGAATTAGAATTGTATGAATCAGCGGGTATACCTGCAGCAGAAGTATTAAAAATGGCGACCATTAATTCGGCAAAAATTACGGGTACGTCAGACTATTTGGGTTCCATAGAGGTTGGTAAAAATGCAGACCTAATTCTTATTGATGGTAATCCGGTAGAAAATATTAGTGATGTTAGAAGGGTAGAGTGGACCATAAAAGGAGGTACTATTTTTTATGCGGATGAGCTTTACAACAAAATGGGTATTAAACACTTTCAATAGATAACAATGAAAATTAAACTTATAATAATCTTTTCTTTTTTAATAACCACGGTTAATGCCCAATCAATTGAGTTTTTTACCAGTGGTAGACTAATATTGGGTACACATAAAGAAAGAACGGCCTCCGTAGGTGTCGGTGATATAGATAACGATGGCGATGCCGATATTTTGGTGGCTAACGGGCGTCACTGGCCAGGGCAAAACAGGGTATTTGTAAATAACGGAAGAGGTGTATTTACAGTTTCAAAAGAACTTGGCTTTGAAAGTGAAACTACCTATTCTACTGAACTTGCCGATTTTGATGGTGATGGTGATTTAGATATTGCCGTCGGTAATGATATGGCACCTAACTATATCTTCATTAATGATGGAAAGGGAAACTTTGAAAGAGCATCTAGTTTTGGTGTAGCATATGCACCAACTAGAAATATAGTGGTAGCCGATATTGATCAAGACGGAGATAATGACATTTTAATTACCAATAGGGGAAAAGAAAATGAAATTTGCCTAAATAACGGTGACGGAACTTTTTCTAAATCCATCGGTTTTGGAAATAAGGAAGATTCTACCATAGATGTTGAAGTTGCCGATATGAACGGTGATGGTAACCTTGATTTGATTTTGGCGAATAGAGATGACCAACCAAATATGGTGTATTTAAATGAGGGTAATTTAAAGTTCACCAAGAAAATTCCATACGGAACAGGTAAGGATATTACACGTTCTGTAGCAATTTCAGATATTGATAAAGATGGGTTTTTAGATATTGTTACGGCAAATATAGGTGAGCCAAATGTTATTTATTTCGGGGATAAAAAACAAAGCTATCAGCGTAAAATGGAATTTGATTCCAGTCTTGATAAGTCGTACGCCATTTCTTTAGGTGATTTAGATAATGATGGCGATATGGATATTATCATAGCTAATGTTCAAAAGCCTAATGTGGTATTCATAAACTCTGGTGACGGTAAAAATTGGGAGCGCGTACAATTGGCAAATGAAAACTTTAACACTTACGATATTACGGTTTTTGACCTAAATGGAGATGGTAAACTGGACATCATTGAAAGTAACTCAGACGAAATAAACCGATATTACTTCAATAGGTTTACTCCAAAATTTCCTTAAATAACAATCTTGAACAGACATTAAATATAGTAACCAGCATAATGATATGAATTTGAAAAATCTTTTAAAGTGTACTTTTCTAGTACTCTTGTCCGCATGCTCTTCAGAAACTTCAGAATGGCAAAATTTTAATGATGAAGGTGTGTTTTTGGTATATCGAAGACAATCACAAATAGGGAAAGAGTCTTACTCCATAACATCTACTAAAGACACCATTACGGTTACTTCTATACAAGGGGAGAATGAAAGGGGGAGAATTAGTGGAGTAGAGTCTAAACTATTTTTGACTACAGATTTAGAGCCTATATCGTATTTCAGTCGTCGTATTTCTAATAATGATACCACCAATATCATTAAAATGGAGATACAGGGAGACAAAGTATCGGTTTGGGAAAAACATTTTGATGTTGTTGTTAGTGATAAAAAAGATGCATTCTTTTTAGTCAATAGTAATATACCGGCAGGAATTGAAATGATGCTATATCATTATTATTTCAAACAGCATAATGCCTCTTCAATACCAACCCTGCCTAGAGGAGAAGTTTCTCTTACCCATAAAGGAGAGGATATCGTGAAAATCAAGGGTGAAGATGTAGCCTTGGATCGGTACGTTGTGGAAGGTATCAACTGGGGCGGCAGAACTATTTGGTTAGATAAGTCAAAGAACTTGGTAGCTGTAGTAAAGGCTAATACCCAGATTAGAGAGTTGATTAAAGAAGGCTACGAAGAAGCCAAATCACTTTTTATTAAAGGCAATGTTGAAGAGCAAATGGCTCAACTTACAGATTACACTACAGCATTAAAAGGAGAGGAATCGGAAATTACGGCTTTAGTTGGGGGTAATGTAGTTGATGGTGTACAAGATGATGTACAGAAAAACATGACCATAATCATTGAAAATGGAAAAATAAAGCAAATAGGTAGTTCCCCCGAAATTACTATTCCTGAAAATGCCAAAGTAATAGATGTATCTGGTAAAACTTTAATACCTGGTATGTGGGATATGCATGCACATTCTAATCAAGTGCAATGGGCACCGGCATATTTAGCTGGTGGGGTTACTACCATACGCGACAATGGTAATGAGTTGGAGTTTGCCACTGCTTTTAGGGATGCTATTGCAAAAGATGGGGCAACTGGTCCAGATATACTTTTAGCCGGAATGACAGATGGACCTGGTATTAAAGGTAACGGAATAATTAGGGCACGCTCAGCTGAAGAGGCAAAAGAGGTGGTTAAGTTGTACCATGATAATGGGTATGAGCAAATTAAAATTTACACATCCATAGAACCGGAAATTTTAAAAGTATTGGCAGAAGAGGCACATAAAGTTGGGATGACAGTAACGGGGCATGTGCCTGCCTTGGTTGATGATGCTCGTGTAGCTGTTGAAAGTGGTATGGATATGCTTAGTCACTACAATAGAATTTTAGCAGCTTTATTCACAGATAAAAAAGTATCAGATTTAGGTCCATTTTTTATGGTGGATAATGAGGTGACGGATGAAATGGTTAATGATGCCATTGCATTTTACTTAAAGCATGGTACCGTTTTAGATGTTACATTAGGGCTAGGTGTGGTACGTACCTTACCAAAAGGACGAGTAATGGAAACTATTGAGCCAGATGCAGGCAGAATGGCTTACGAACTTTTCGAGAGTAAAAGATTTAGAGCTGGGGCTGGTGAAGAGCGTGCTAAAAAACTAAAGCAGAATATCATTAAATCTGCAGAGGTGATTGGTAAATTCTACAAAGCCGGTATTCCTGTGGTTGCAGGAACAGACAATTTTGCTCCAGGATTCGGATTATTTCTTGAAATGGAATCTTATGTGAAATATGGTAATCTTACTCCTTTAGATGCAATAAAGATGGCAACGATTATTCCTGCAAAAGCAATGGGCTATGATGATGTTACCGGAAGCATAGAAGTGGGTAAACAAGCAGATATAGCTATTCTTGATGAAAATCCTCTAGAGAATATAGATAATATTAGAACTGTTTCATCTGTACTAACCAATGGTAATTACTATGAAAGTGAACCGTTATGGATTGCGGCAGATTTTAAACCTACCAGAGATTAATAACAAGAACTTATAGAACCATATGAAGAATACTTCTAATTCACGAAAAGTAATAGTTTTATTGTTTTTCTGCTTGTGTTCAGGTGTACATTTTGTTTGTGGGCAAGAACATAATTTAAAATATCTTGGCGTTGCAGGGTGGGAAATTTCAAATGATAGTCTCACTATTTTGGTAGACCCTTATATATCTAGGCTTAAACTAAAAGGTAATCCTCGTTTTTATGCAGAAGGTGATAATCGTAAAATTTATAGCGGTGGTGATGTTTACGAATCCGATACTGTAGCCATAAATAAAATTATTACCAAGGCAGATTATATTTTAGTGCATCATTCACATACGGATCACTTAGCAGATGTGCCTTATATCGCTAAAAAGACCGGTGCAGTGGTTATTGGTACCGAAACTACGGCTACTATTTTAAAGGCATATGGTATCCCAGAAAAACAATTGATTACGGTTAAAGGTGGTGAAGACTATCAATTCGATAATTTTTCAGTTAGGGTAATACCTTCTATTCATTCGGCATTAGGAGATAAGCGTTATTTTGATTCAAAAGTATATTCGGACCCAGAGGAACTAAAAATACCTTTAACGGTTGAGGAATTTATAGAAGGTGGTTCTCTTATGTTTTTGTTACGAATAGATGCTCACAAAATACTTACCTCGGGTTCAATGAATTTTATAGAGCGAGAAGTAGCAGGATTAAAGCCTGATGTATTGATACCGGGAATTAATCTTTCTCGATTGGAAATATATAAATATACAGAAAGGCTGTTAGAGCTAACCGGATATCCAAAGACAGTAATTCCTTCACATTGGGATAATTTTAGAGTACCATACGGTTCTTCGCAAGAAGACCCAATTCAGAAAAAGGTAATGCCATTTATTGATGAAGTAAAAGCAGTTTCGCCAGCAACTAAAGTTATAGTGCCGGTTCATTTAGAGACCATTACTATTCAATAGAAATATATTTAAAAAATCAATAATCGATAAGCATTAATAAAACTATATAATGGCAGCAGCACAAACCAATCCGTTATGGAAAGAGGCTAAGATTAAAAATTACTTACCACATATGACGGTGCCAGAGGTAGAAAGCTTTTTGGAACAATCAGATATGGTTATTATACCTATTGGTGCTTTAGAGCAACATTCTAGCCATTTGCCTATTGGTACAGATTTTATAAACGGTGTAGAACTTTGCAAGCTTATTGCCCAAGAGCGAGAGGTATTGGTTGCGCCTGTATTAATGGCTGGTCAGTCTCCATACCATATGGCTTTTCCGGGTACAATTTCTTTAAGTGCAGAGACCATTGTCAGAGTGCATATGGAAACGGTTGAAAGTTTGGTGCAAAACGGCTTTAAAAGATTTATATTTATGAACTCACATGGTGGTAATAGAGCCATCACCACTTTTCTCGTAGATCAAATTAATCAAAAAACGGCAGCTGTTGCGGTAGATTTTAGTGTAGCCGTATCTCCTTTTCTTAAACCAGAAAATACCAAAAATACCACTTCGTTAGATAGGCATGCGGGTGTTAGTGAAACATGTGATAGTTTGTATTTAATGCCCAGTTTGGTAGAAATTGAAAGAGCTACCGATCCAGGAATGAAACTACCAAAACACCTGGAGAAAATGCTTCCAGAAGTTATTAAAGAGGAACCTACTGCTAAGTTGTTATTTCTATCCGAAGCATTGAAAGCAGAAGAAACGGGTAAAAAAACATCTACCATAGAAATGACAAAAACCGGAGTTTGGGGAGAATTAAATCCTAAGCAAGCTACGGTAGAAAGAGGGGAAGAGCGTATTTCAAAAATGGTGGCTGCATGTACAGGTTTTATTGATAAATGGAATGAGTTAACACAACAGACAATATAAAAGCATACAATTATTATGAAGACTAAAATCTTATTACCCGTTTTAACGCTATTATGTTTTGTGTATGCCAATGCTCAAGACAGTATTCTTTTTCCAAAACCACAAGTGGTCTTGAAAATTAAACCATCTGAAACTGATAGTAGAATAACTAAAGCCGATACCCCTCATTTTATAGCTTATAATCCTTCTAATGAACAGGGCAAATTGTTACTTTTTATTCCAGGCACCAATGGTATTGCGTTAAAAGGACCTAAGAATTTGTTCGCTACTGCAATTGAACAAGGGTATGCTGTAATTAATATGTCATACATAAATACCCCAGCCATTGCAAGAATTTGTAAAGGTGAAAACCTAGAAGCAAATGCAAACTGCGCAGCAGATTTTAGAAATTGGAGAGTATATGGTAATACGGAATTTCCCCTTATTGAAGATGCATCTTACGATGCCATAGTCAATAGGCTGACCAAGCTTTTAATGTATTTATCGGAAAATGATAAGCAAGGTAATTGGAGCCGTTTTTTAGAAAATGGTTCGCCTAAATGGAGCGAAATAGCTTTGGCAGGTCAATCTCAAGGTGGTGGTATGTCTGCCTTTATCGCAAAAACAAATTTGGTAGCTAGAGTAATCGATTTTTCTGGTGGGTGGGATTATTCCGCTAAAAATGAAATCGCAAATTGGTATTCTACTGCCAGTGTTACTCCTGTAGACCGCTATTATGGAACGTTTCATAAAAAAGAACCTATGGCGCAGACTATTGAAAAAACCTATAAAGCCATGAACATACCAGAAGATCATATTTATGGTTTTGATCTGGATGTACCTAAGGGTAAGCGGGCACACTCTAACGGAGTGCGAAATTTGGGTTATAAAGACCAGTGGATAGCATTACTTGGAAAAGGTAATTAATTATAAAAGCATCAATTGGAGATAAAATTAAAATACATGAATAAAAGAATATATCAATATTGCTGCTTACTGCTATTACTATTTACGTCGTGTAAAGAGGCAAACAAAGAAGTTGTAATAAAAACGGATATGAAAGAAAAGGTAGCTACTAAAATGAATACATTAGGATTAATTGGTGGTACTTCTTGGCATTCCACCATAGAATATTATAGCATGATCAATCAGTCTGTGAATGATCATTATGGCAATAATACCAATCCACCATTGTTGGTTTACACACTTAATCAGGCTGAGGTTCATCGTTTTCAAATAGAAAACAAATGGGACTCCATTGCTCATATGCTCGTTAATGCTGCTAATAGTTTACATAGAGGAGGAGCAAAATCGGTACTTTTTTGCGCCAATACACCGCATAAGGTATATGATTTGGTTCAGCAGGAACTTGATTTCCCAATTATTCATATAGCCGATGCTACCGCTAAAGAGATTCATAAAAGAAAGGTGAAAAGAGTACTGTTCTTAGGTACAAAATATAGTATGGAAGAAACCTTTATCACTAAAAGAATTGAAGATAATGGTATAGAAGTATTGGTGCCTGAAGATCAAAAGGTGATAGACGAGTTACATAGAATAATAATTGAGGAACTTACTTATGGCAACATTGTGCCATCTTCAAAAGATTACGTTATGGAAGTCATTAAAAATGCCAAAGAGCAAGGTGCCGATGGAGTGGTTTTAGGGTGTACCGAATTTCCTTTAATGATTTTTCCGGAAGATGTGGATATCGCTGTATTTAATACTACAAAGATTCATTCAGATGCAGGTGTGAACTATATTTTAAAAAAATAATATGCAATTTTCTAAGCAGAATATCGGTCGTGTTTTAGGACCATTAGTTTTCTTTTTAATTTTATTTTTATTTCATCCAGAGGATTTATCAAAAGAGGCAAATGCTGTTTTAGCCTCTGTGGCTTGGGTAGCTATATGGTGGGTAACGGAAGCAATCCCTATTTATGTAACTGCATTATTACCCTTAATACTTTTCCCGTTAACAGGTGGTTTAAGTTTAACCGAGACGGCAACTTCTTATGGTCATAAATATATCTTCTTGTATATGGGCGGATTTATTTTAGCCATAGCCATTGAAAAATGGAACCTTCATAGGAGAATTGCACTGACAATTATCAACCTTATTGGTACCAACGTTATCAATATCATACTTGGTTTTATGCTCGCAACGGCATTTCTGTCCATGTGGATTTCTAACACCGCTGCAGCGGTAATCATTTTACCAATTGCCATGGCAATTGTATATCAATTAAATGATAACCCAGATACTGAAAAAGATGAGAATAAAATCTTTGGTAAAGCACTGATGCTAGCTATTGCCTATAGTGCATCTATTGGTGGTATTGCTACATTGATCGGTACACCTACAAATTTGGTATTGGCGGGAGTTGTGCAAACTACCTTTGGTAAGGAAATTACATTTTCAGAATGGTTTGTGTTAGGTTTTCCTATCGCAATTATTCTACTTTTCTTATGCTGGTATTACTTAACCAGATTTGCTTTTACTTTTAAACAAAAAGATTTCCCTGGGGGGCGTTCTGAAATTTCAGCGCGATTAAAAGCTTTGGGAAAAATGGGTTATGAAGAGAAATCTGTATTAGTGGTATTTGCCGTGACCGCTTTTGCGTGGATTGCTCGTTCATTTTTGTTGCAACGCTTTATACCTAAGATGGACGATACGATAATAGCAATGATGACAGTGGTAATTCTATTTCTTTTACCCACTCGTGAGAAAGGTAAAAGACTAATGGATTGGCAAGATGCCGTTAAACTACCTTGGGGAATATTATTACTATTTGGTGGGGGATTAACATTGGCTTTGGGCTTTGATACGAGCGGATTGGCTCTTTGGATAGGTAGTAAGTTATCTGCCTTGCAAGTTTTACCATTTTTTCTATTGCTAATGATCTTGATTTCAATAGTAAATTTCATGACAGAGATAACTTCTAACATAGCAACCACTGCAATTCTTTTGCCCGTTCTGGTATCCTTAGCGCCAGTTTTAGGGGTGCATCCTTATTACTTAATGATAGCAGCAACCTTGGCAGCATCTTGTGCATTTATGTTACCTGTGGCTACACCGCCCAATGCTGTAGTTTTTGGTTCTGGTTATCTTGAAATGCAGGATATGGTTAAAAAAGGCTTTTGGTTAAATATTATATCTATACTTATACTAACTGTAGTGGTCTATATTGTTTTACCAATGGTTTGGGATTTATCACTATAGTCGTTATATAAAGACGTTTAAAAGGTTTTCAAATAACTGAATAATACATTTTACAATTAAATCAAGCATATGAAAATAGCCCTAATAGGTTTTGGAAACATAGGTAAATATCTGGCAGATTGGATCTGTGCAAATTCTAGTTTCGAATTAAAATATATAGTTGCACGTAAAGAGATTGCAAAAGAAACTTGTGGTTTTAAAGAATATCCTGTTCAATTTGTAAAAGAAATTACAGCAGATTTAATTAACGATGTTGATATTATTATTGAATGTGCTACAAAAGATGTGGTTACTCAATTATTAAAATTTCCAGAAATAGATCAGTCTGGTAAGAAGTTAATTGTAATTAGTACAGGCGGACTTTATGAAAATAAAATGGCTTTGTCACAATTGAAAAAATGCGAGGTTATATTACCCGTTGGTGCCATTGCAGGTCTTGATGCCATTAAAGCTGTAAATGATGAAATTACCTCGATAGGGTTAAAGACAACAAAACATCCTAAAAGTTTAGAAGGGGCTCCATTTTTTGAAAACTCAAGTATCGATTTGGCTTCAATAGAAACTAGCCAAACTATTTGGAAGGGTAAGGTAAGTGAGGCGGTAAAAGAATTTCCTAAAAATATTAATGTCGCGGCAAGTTTATATTTTGCATCTAAATGTGAAAACTTAATGATTGAGATTGTTGCCGATCCCAATGCTAGTAGTAATATGCATGAGATTACTTGTGAAGGTGGTTTTGGTAAAATTTATACGCGTACCGAGAATAAACCAAGCCCAAATAACCCAAAAACAAGTTTTTTGGCCATTAAAAGTGTGGTGAGTGTACTAAGCAATATGAACGCTACAGTTAAAATCAATTAATTCTTAAGTTTATATTTTATCGCTACCGAGTGTTGTTTTTAAAACTATGTTTGGTTCATTATGGTCATTGATAATGTATTTCTCTATTACAAATACATCGAATTTTCTGTTATTGGTATGTTGAAATATTTTCTTGAGATAACTGTTACGGCTAAATATGCCAAGAAAAAGGGTTCCCCATGGGAATTAAATTACATCAGAATTTAGAATTAGTCTAACCCCAACAATTAACAATAAAACGGCGAATGCTTTTTTCAGTGTTGCCCCAGGTAATTTGTGCGCAAGTTTTGCGCCTATTTGTGCAGTGAAAAAGCTAGCAAAACTCACACATATAAACGCATACATGTGTACAAACCCTAATACGCCATTTGGTAAATCTTGTTTTACATTGGGGTCAATAAATTGACCAAAAACTAGAAATCCTATTGCTCCAGCACAAGCAATAGGTAAGCCACATGCGGCAGATGTACCAACCGCATGCTGAATTTTTAAACCATAATAGCTTAATATGGGAACGGTTAATGACCCACCGCCAATACCAAAAATAGCAGAAATAGCACCTATAAAACCACCTAATCCGGTTTGACCAATAGGTGAGGGTAGTTTGCTAAAGTCATTTTCTTGTAGTGATTTATTTTTCATGAACAACATTTTTAACCCTACCAAAAAAGCACCTACACCAATAATTACCTGAAGGGAGTCGCCATGAATAACGGAGGCAACTGCAGCCCCGGTCAAGGAACCAATTACCAATCCTGGTGCCATGCGTTTCCATACGTTCCAATTTACGGCACCTTTACTATTGTGTGCGCGGAGTGAACTAATTGATGTGACAATTATAGTGGCAAGAGATGTACCTATACCCACATGCGTAAGTGCAGCACTAGGAACACCTTGTGCTTTAAAAATGTATATTAAAGCGGGTACAATTATCATGCCTCCGCCAATACCAAACAAGCCTGCTAAAAGACCGGCAAAAGCACCAGCAGCTAAATAATAAAGAATAAATATATCCATAAGTAATTTGTAATGAGTCAATTAGGTTTTAGGTATCTATTTTGACTTTCATAAGGTAAAATTAAGCGATAAATGAATACTATTTTCCAATTAAAAGCCAACTTCATTGCGTATAATTTCAGCTCCCGCACTTAAAGCACTTAACTTACCTAGTGCTACATTTCTAGAAAGCGGTGCCATACCGCAGTTTGTGCTAGGATATAGGTTTTCTATAGCCACAAATTCAAGAGCTTTGCGCAGTGTATCAGCTACTTCCTCTGGTGTTTCAATAGTATTGGTTGCCACATCAATGGCACCTACCATTATTTTTTTACCATGAATTAGTTCCATTAGATGAAAAGGTACGTGTGAGTTATGGCATTCCAAAGAAACCATATCAATATTGGACTTTTGAATTTTAGGGAAAATTTCTTCGTACTGTCGCCACTCTGAACCCAATGTCTTTTTCCAATCATTGTTCGCTTTTATTCCGTAACCGTAGCAAATATGTATTGCGGTTTCGCAATTTAAACCTTCAATAGCCCTTTCTAATGTTGCCATTCCCCAATCATTTACATCATCAAAGAAAACATTGAATGCTGGTTCATCAAACTGTATAATATCTACCCCTGCATCTTGAAGTTCTTTTGCTTCTTGGTTGAGTGCTTTCGCAAATTCCCAAGCCAATTTTTCTCTACTTTTGTAATGGTCATCGTACAAGGTGTCTACCATTGTCATTGGTCCCGGTAAAGCCCATTTTATACGTTTAAGGGTCTGTTTACGTAGAAATTTGGCATCATCAACAAAAACTGCTTTTTGACGTGTAACTTCATCTACAACAACAGGGACACTTGCATCATAACGGTTACGAATTTTTACCGTTTTACGATTTTTAAAATCTACACCACTTAAATGCTCAATAAAAGTAGTTACAAAATGTTGGCGAGTTTGCTCACCATCACTGATAATGTCAATCCCTGCCAGTTGTTGTTCATGCAGAGAGACGCGTAAAGCATCTTGTTTCCCTTCAATAAGTTCATCACCCTCTAGTTTCCATGGTGACCAAAGTTTTTCGGGTGGCGCAAGCCAAGCAGGTTTGGGTAAACTTCCAACAGTGGATGTCGGTAATACATTTTTCATAATAAAATAATTAAATAGTGAAGTTAGCAGACCATTGTTCTAGGATGTTTTTATAAGGCTTTATAAAATGCTCTTCGGCAAATTTACCTTGCTCTATTCCTAACCTAGTTCGCTCTTCTCTGTCGTATGCAATATTTGTTAAAGAGTGGTCTTGATTATGTAAACTTGGATTATAACAAAGTCCTGCATCAGCATTAGCGTTATAAATTTCAGGCCTATAGATCTTTTGAAAGGTTTCCATTGTACTTATAGTACTAATTAATTCAAGGTTCGTGTAATCTGATAATAGGTCGCCAAAGAAGTAAAAAGCCAATGGGGCAACGCTGTTAGGTGGCATAAAATAACGAACCTTTAATCCCATTTTGTCAAAATATTCTTCTGTTAATGAAGACGTATTGCCTTCGTATTCAAAACCTAATATGGGGTGGTTATTTCCAGTACGATGATATGTTTTGTTGCTTGATACACTTAAGCATATCACAGGAGGTTTTGAAAAGTGTTTTTTATAGGTTTCAGAGTTTACAAAGCACTTAAATATATTGCCGTGTAATTCACCAAAATTATCTGGAATGCCATTGTTGTTTTTGCCCTTATTATGTTCAGAGAGTAAAATGCTAAAATCATAATCTCGCACATAAGAAGAAAAATTATTCCCAACAATACCTTCAATGCGTTTACCTGTTTTATGGTCGTTAATATATGTTCTCAATACTTCTATTGATGGAAATGTTTTTCCACTGGCATCAATATCTATATCTACCGAGATAATTTCTAAATCAAGGGAATATCTATCATAATTGGGGTTATCCCATTTTGCTAAGCTATTGAAACGATTGTTGATCATTTGAATAGTGCTACGTAAGTTCTTTTGACGATTTTCTCCTCTTGCCAAGTTGGCAAAGTTGGTTGTTGTACGAGTACTATTGGACGGAATATAATTTTCGTTGAAATAAGTACGCTTTATTTGGAATACAACATCATTATTAATGGTTTTATGCGAGTGTTCAATTGCTTTCTTTTTGTTGACCTCTGAATTTTTTAATACGACCGATTTCATCTAAAGATAATTTGTAGTTTTTATGTCTTACAAAATTGAAATTAAAAGATGAATTAATTTAGTAAATGATAAAAGTTAGATGATTTATCTTTTTATTGTATTATTGTAGCAATTTTATCTTTTGAATATTGTGAAAATGAAAAAAACAGATAATTATTCTTTAGAAAATCTGGATATCATTGATTTGAAGTTGCTCAGAATACTTCAGAACAATGCTAAATTGACAACTAAAGAAATTGCAGCACGAGTAAATTTATCTCCTACACCTGTTTATGAAAGGATTAGAAGGTTTGAAAAGGAAGGTCTAATTGAAAAGTATACAGCTATTGTAAATGCTGAAAAAGTTGGTAAGCAACTAACTGTATTCTGTAACATCACCTTAAAGGAGCACACTAAAGAAATAGGAAATAAGTTTGTGAAAGATATTGTTTCCCTTAAAGAAGTGGTAGAGTGTTACAATATCTCGGGCGACTATGATTTTTTATTAAAAATTATGGTAGAGGATATGAAACACTATCAATCTTTTGTGATTAACGAGTTAGGGTCGGTAAAGAATATTGGGAGTGCGCATAGTACTTTTGTTATTGGAGTTATAAAACACAGTTATGCGGTACCTATATAATTAGTAGTGCTTTGTAGTGTAAGTATTCTATTTTCTAAGTTTAGAGTTTGTTTTTTATGCCTTGCTTTGCTACTATTATTTTCTTTATCAATACAATTTGTCCAAGATGATAGTAACTGTGTTCAATTAATCCATCAATATTTCTTTTATAGGTTCCGTATTTGACATCCACAAATTCTTGATTTAATTTTTCTTCAGGTAATTGCGCTATTAATTTTGCTAGATGTTCTGAATCTTCCCAGAATTCGCTTAAGAAAGACTTCCATTCACTTTTTGACTTTATTTCAGGAAAATCAAAACTATGTTTGTCTCTTATTTCAAGATTTCCACCAATAAATACATTTTTGATTCCGTAAACGAAGTAATGTACGTGTTGAGCTAATAGTGCAATAGTATTGTGAGAATCAATTTTTGATACAGCAATTTTCCAATCCAAATTTTCTAATTGGTCTTTATAATTAGTATTTGCTACCCAAGTTCCATTGAGGATTATTTCTCTAAATCTATTGGCTAATGCTATTGTTGATTTCATTTATAAAGTATTATGATGTTTTAAAAATTAATCTGATTGTATCAATATCACGTGGTTAATTGGCGTAACTTATCCATAAATAGCCAAAAACCAACAATATTGATTACCAACTAAAGATGTCAAAATTTAAACTATTTCTTCGAGCTTTCGGACTTCTTGCCATCGTCCTAACCATTTTTCCTTATATTCCTCTAAACAGTTGGGTAATTAGAATATTCGATTTTCCACACCTACAACTAACAGTGCTTACTGTTTTAGCTTTTTTGACTTACTTTTTTAGGTTTGAATTAAAAAGTAGAGTTGATCAAATTTTTGTTCTAATTCTTTTGATCTGTATTGGGGTTCAACTTAGAAAGATTTACATATATACACCATTGGCTAAATATGAAATTGAAGAGGCAAGTGAAAATGCCAAGGTATTCCTCTCTATCTATGCTGCTAATGTATTGCAAGAGAACGAGAAGAAAAATTTACTTGTTGAAGATTCCAAAAGTAAAAAAGCGGATATTTTATTATTCACTGAAATAGATCATAAATGGTTAAAGAAAATTCAAGAGAGTTTTCAAAACCAATATGAATACCAGGTAGAAGTGCCTTTAGACAATACGTATGGCATGGTATTGTTTTCTAAATATGAACTTTTTGAACCTAGTGTACAATATATGGTTGAAGATACCATACCTTCCATTCATACAAAATTGGTATTACCATCAAAGGATACCATACAAATTTTTGCTATTCACCCGGCACCGCCAACTCCACAGCATAACCCATCATCTGTAGATCGAGATGCAGAAATGATGAAAATTGCCCTACTTAGTAAAAAATCCAAGTATCCTGTAATTGTAATGGGTGATTTTAATGATGTGGCATGGTCCGAGACCACGGAATTATTCCAGAAAGTAAGTGGTTTGCTGGATTCTAGAAAGGGTAGGGGGTTGTTCAATACCTTTAATGCCAGGAGTTATATTATGCGCTGGCCTTTAGATCATATATTTTCATCGGCAGATTTTAGAGTGAAAGACATTAGTTTAGGTACGGATATTGGCTCTGATCATTTTCCTTTTTACACCAAATTTAGTTTTGAGCCACAATTATCAGCTGAGCAAAAACTTCCTGAACCATCTGAACAAGAAATTAACACAGCTAAAAGTCAGATTACCACTGAAAACAAGACTTCATAAAATATCTATAAATAAAAAAGGGCAATAGTACCGGATGATACCATTGCCCTTTTAGACATAAAGAAAAACCTAACTAATTAAATCTTCCATTGATTTTACTTTGTTTAAATCGGTTCTAATTTTTACCAATTGTTCTCTAATTACCAATGCAACGTTAGAAGGTAATTGGCTTTCATTCAATACTTCTTCATATTCCTCTACAGCAGCTTTGTCTCCTCTGATTGCCTCTTCTAGCATAGATTCGTCATTATCCCCAGAAAAGAATGCTTTTACATCCATCCAAGCTCTATGCAAGGTACCGGTAAAGCTACCATCGTTGTCGATTTCATCATAACTAGCCACTAGCTCTTTATGTAAAATTTGATTAAATGTGCCTCGTTCTCCAGATTTGTTCTGAAAGTATGCCTTTAAATTATGATCCTTTGCATTTTCAGCTGCTTTAGCGTATCCCTTTTGGGCATCACGGTTCTTTTCTAAAATTTCTTCTAATCTATTTACTAAGGTTCTATTTTTCGTTTCCATATTTTTAAGTTTTAATTATACTTAAAATTATAGGCTTAGAACTATTTAGTTTGCTGTATTCGCTTATGATTTTGATGCAAAAAATACTATTACCAACTTTAACATATTATATGTTAATATGATTAACTATTTATTCATGAACTGTGAACAAAGGCTTAATTTTCCATGGATTACGTTGCCTATAGCTAGAGATAATTTTGGCAGTATGGTAAGAATGCTTTTTAGAATCAAGCATATCTTTAAAATCCTCTATGCTAGAAAATGATTGTGAATTATCAATAAATCCGTAACCTTGGTAAACACCATGTAGAATTAAGATAAAACTACGCTCTGCTTTGGTGCGTCCTTTTTCAAAAATTATATAATTATCATTTTCATTATTTAGATAGTCCAGGGCATTTTCCACTTTATGATTGTAGCTGCCAATTTCTTCTTCACCGGTACAGACACCATCACATTCATTATATTCACCGTGCGTACATCTACCTAATTTTGTTTTCAACCCGGTTTGTAGCGGGCATAACTTAAATTTTTCTGTCAGTTGGATCAAGCGTTTAATGGCATCGCCTCTTCTTAAAAATATTTCGGTGGGCGAGTGCGCAAAAGGTCTTCGTTCAATTTTCAGTTGTAGTATGCCTTTTTTATTTTTCTGAGGTATGATGTGATAAGTGATATAATTTTTCTTTTGTATGTAATTATACGGTGGGTCTATTTTATCAATTAAATCTGCTTCTCGTAATAAGGCAATGAGCTCACTTCCGGTTGTTTCAAAATCTATATGAAAAGTAGCATCGCATAATGCAATTTCTTTCTCGCTTGAATTATAGAAATGACTCAAGACTCTTTTCTTTATATCTTTTGCTTTACCAACATATAGGGTTTCCCCACTTTGATTTTGAAATCTATAAACGCCCGTTACATTTGGCAGCGTGTTTAATTTTTGATATTGAATATTCTTTGGAGCAAAATGCTCTTTTTCTACTTTAGGTGCTAAAAACTTGGAAATTACATCCTCATCATCAAGTTGTATCAATCTTTGCAATAAGATATCTACCGCATTGCTATATTCTTCCAAATCATTGGAAGGTGTAAATGGAATATTTAATACATTACTTAAATAAGGCAATTCATAATTGGTCATATTCGGCATTAATTTCTTAGCCAACCGAATGGTACATAGTTGCGGAATTTTAAAGGAGTACCCTAAATATTTGAATTCTGATTGTAACGCATAATGAAGAAACGATGCATTATGACCAACCAAAATGTGATTTTCAAGTTCTTGTAAGATCGTATTGGCAACATCTGAAAAAGTAGGTGCTTTTAAAAGAATACTATCGGTCAACCCAGTTCTTTCTTGAATGTAATTAGGTATTCGCTCTTCGGGGTTAATGTTAGTGGAGAAAATTGTCTGGTAATATTCACCTTTAAGTTTGCTTATAGATAGTTGAACTATTCTTAACGGGTTAGGCTTATAACCAAAAGTGGTCATGGTTACAATAGCAAATTTTCTGTCCTGCATTCTGATCACTAGCTAAAATCCATTCCTGAAGAAAGGTCAATATTATTAGGTTCCGCGGCATCTTTAACGGGTGTAAAATCATGACCAATAGTTTCTTGCTTTACCAAGGTATCTGGTACGGCCGTTAAGAAATAAGTTTCGGCAGCATTGGCCTGTTGCCCCATGTTAGCGGCAATGGCTTTACCATGAATTGCTGAAATTGAGGCGGTATTTCTGGTGATAATCAACCTGTTTTTAGCTCTTGTCAAAGCAACATACAATACTCTACGGTCTTCTTCAATGGCATCGACATCATCTAACGACCATGAGGAAGGAAATGCCTTGGGCGATACGTGCAACACTATACACACATCTGCCTCTAACCCTTTGGCAGAATGAATTGTAGAGATGATTACATGGTCTTTTTCCTCTGCGGTGTCCAATTGAGATTCACTTAGCACCGGTGAGCCGTTCATTTTTTCTGCATTATCCAACAGGCCTTCACCGATAAATTCACCTAAGCTGGCATAGCTATCTGCCAAAAGTTTAAGCACAGGGAAATCACCTTTGCGCTTTTCTATCCAATCTTTACGATATCTAAATGCCAAGCCCAACGACATAGCTTCATAAGCGATATCTACCATCTTGCCAACCTTGCCTTTCTCTTTTTGTACTGCATTATAGAGGTCGGCAATTTTGATTCCGTCTTTACCGGGAATAGCACCTTGTAATAGGGTAGGGATATCAGTTTTACCTTCATCAGCCAATATGACCGCCATTATTCTTGAAGCCCTTACTTCTCCAATTCCTTCCCAGAAAGTCAGGAATCTTACCCATGCAATTTCATCGTAGGGGTTATTGACTATTCTTAATAGTGAAACCAAATCTTTAATATGTGCAGCTTGTAAAAATTTACGACCTCCGTACGTTACATAGGGTATTTTTCTTCTTATAAAAACCGCTTGTAAGGTTTTGGTATAATACTGGGAACGCGATAAAATAAGATGATCGGAAAAACGACGATCTTCATCGGTATAATTTTTTAATATTTCATCTGCTACCCAATTTGCCTCTTGCCATTCATCATTAACATTGAGCAGTATGGGTATTTCGCCGTTTCCTCTAACCGATTGTAACTTCTTTTTATAATCAATGGGCGATTTTTCTAACAACCAATTTGAGATATCAAGTATCTCTTGCGTTGAGCGGTAATTTTTTTCAAGCTTATATACTTCAGAATCTTTTACCCGTTCTTTAAACTGATGTACATTTCTAAAATCTGCACCTCTAAATGAATAGATAGATTGCGCATCATCACCTACACAAAACAAACTGCAGATATCGATAAAGGGCGAAAGTAACTCCCATTGCAATGGGTTGGTATCTTGCATTTCATCAACAAGTAGATAGTCAAGGTCTTGGGATAAAAGCTTTCTAGCTTCGGGATTGGATTTTAGCTGTGTGGATACAACGAGCAACAGATCATCATAATCTAAATAACGTTGATCCATTTTTTTCTTTTGATAAGCCCTAAGTAAAATTTCCACATTAGGCTTCATGGCCGTTATTTCGTAATCTGTATCCTTATCTTCTTTGCCTTTATATATTAATGTTCGTATAGATTCTGTTAGATTCTTTTTTGTGTTTCTAGCATAAGAATAGACATCCAGTAATTGCTGGGGTTTAATACGCAGCTTGCTATAAACATCACTTTGGCTGCCAGAGACCATTTTCATTAACCCTAACTGGTCGTCTGGGTCTATAACCGTAAAATTGGCGGCACCAAATAAATTAGGGTATTTGATAATCAATTGGTTGCACCAACTGTGAAAAGTGGCACCGCTCAATGACCGCCCGTTAGACTGTGGTAAACTAGCTTTAACACGCTCCACAATTTCATTGGCAGCTTTTTTTGTAAAAGTCAATATCTGAATTTTTGATGGATTAGCTCCATTCTCGATCAAATATGCTGCCCTGGCTATAATAGTTCGTGTTTTGCCTGTACCTGCACCAGCAAGTACTAGCAAATGTTTGCCCGTAAATTCAACGGCCTTTAATTGTTGTTTGTTTAATTCTTCTTTTAAATGCATTTAGTAGTGTACTACAAACTTTTGAATAGGACGAAAGTCTTATTACATTTTCTATTCCGCTTCTAAACCATTGGCTTTTACCATGGATAGTGGAATTTTAAATAAATGAAAGGGAGGTTGAATTATATTACAAAATTAATACAAATAGATCAATATTTAATAGCTAATAAAATTTATCTATTGTGTCATGGGTAAATAAACGGTAAATGTAGCTCCCTTATTTAATTCGCCATTGGCTATGATGAATCCCTTATGGTTTTCAGTAATTCTTCTGGCAATGGTTAATCCAATTCCTGTAGAATGACTTTGCTTTTCTGTATCTAGACGATTGAACATACCAAATATTTTCTCATTATATCTAGGATCGAAACCTATACCATTATCGGTAAATACTAATTTGCAGTACTTGGTGCCAATATCTAATTTTTCATACGCTAAATCACTACCATGTTCAATTTTACAGGTAATGGATAATTCTAAATTACAATCGTTAGATTTAAAGGTGATTGCATTGATGATCAAATTGTAAAAAAGCTGTTCAATTTGATCCGGCATTATGGGTACTTTAGGTAAATCACCGATTACGATTTCCCCATTACACTCAGAAAAATCTTTTGATAATCTTTTTTGAACATTTTCAACAATTACATTTAAATCAACAGGTACAAATTCCTGCGAAGATTTCTTGAATTCTGAAAACACCAATAGGTCATTCAGAATATTACGCATGCGCTGGGATTCGTTCTTTATACTGTTCAAATATTTTATAGTCTCCGAATTTAACGTCTCACAGTTTTTTTCGAGTATTACACTGGAAAACATCTGTATTTTCCTCAACGGCTCTTGAAGATCATGGCTAGATACAAAATCAAAAGATTCCAATAGAAAATCTTTCTTTTGAATTTCTAAATCCTTTAGACGTAATTTTTCTATAGCATCTAAATGAAATGATATAAGTTCAGCGTAAGCGGTGAACATACCAATAACCTTAGAATTGTTAAGCTTGTTCGGTGCGGGGTCTAAAGCACAAAGTGTACCGAAAAACGTTCCATTCTGCAAAACGATAGGTACTGAAATATAACTTTGAAATCCATACTGAATCGGTATTGGATTATTGCAGAATTTTTCATCTTCATTAACATGGTCTATGACCACCAACGTATTAGTACGTCTAACATCTCGGCAAAATGTTGTTTTAATATCAAGTTCATCACCGGGTACTAGACCAAACTCTAAATTGTCTTTAACTGCACAAGTAACCCATTTTTTTGAAGTGACCTTGGCAACCACTGCAAAACCTAATCCTGTAGATTGTACTATGACATCTAGAATAGTAGGTAGTATTTTAATAGACTGTACATCTTTAATCGTTTGATTGAAATTTTCGATCATTATATTGGGGTGATGGTAGTTTAACAAAAGCTTCAAAGTATTGAAATATACACGGAAGTTTATTGAAGTTACATTAAATTATTTATCTATTTGCATAAGTGCGGTATTCATGTCAAAATTAATCTCTGAAATTTTTTTGAACAAGTCGCCTTGCTCTTTAATTCTTGTTATATAATCTTTCATTTTAAAATGTCTAGGGGTTAATTTATTATTTAATTCTTGCCAATGTAATGGGGCAGAAATTGGTGCTTCCGCAATTGGTCTTACCGAGTGGACCGATGCAATGGTGTGACCTCTACGGTTCTGTAAATAGTCTAAATATATCCTACCTTTTCGTTTGTTTATGCTACGTTCTAAAGTGGTCAATTCTGGTAGTCTTTCTTCCACCAATAGACATAAAAGTTTAATAAAATTTCGGACTTCTTCATAACTGTATTTGGTAGACATGGGTAGGTAAATATGAATGCCTTTAGATCCAGATAGCTTGCAAAAACTTTCAATTTTTAGATCACTTAATATCTTATGAAACTCTTTTGCTACTTCAACCACTTTTTTAAATGCCATATTCTTTGGTGGATCTAAATCAATAATGCCATAATCGGGCTTGTCCAAGCTCAATTTTCTAGAACTCCACGGATTAATTTCAATGCACCCTAAATTGGCCATATAAATTAATGATGCGGTATTTTGACACATTAGGTAATTTATTTCGCGTTCGGAAGATTTAGAGTATACTGATACCGTTTCAAACCAATCGGGCAAGTAATCATTATCCTTCTGATAAAAACTTTCTTGATGTATACCATTTGGATGACGATGTAAATTTTGGGGACGATCGATCAAATGGGGTAGTAGGTAATCAGATATATTTAAATAATAATCGATCAGGTTGAACTTGGTAAGTTTTGATTCTGGCCAATATATTTTATCTAGATTACTAATGGGCACTTTTAATCCGTCAATAGTAATAACCTCTTTTGAGGAAGTTGATTTTTTAATGCTGACCTCGGTATTTTTTGGTTCAATTGGTATTTTAGGAATTTCACTTTTAATACGTTTTAAAACAGGATTTCTTAACAATCCGTTCTTTGTGAGTTCAGAGAATATAATCTCACATTCCAATAGAGGTTTTGTCCAGTGTGGTATTCTACCTTTTAATGGTATTTTATTTTCAAACACATTTTCGTTCACCTCATATTTAGAAAGAAGTAATTGTAATTCTTTACGGCTTTTATCGGTAAAGCCTGTACCACAATTGCCGATATATTTTAATTTGTCCTGTTGATATTGACCAAGAATTAAAGAGCCGATCAATTCTGGACTATTAGCGGATTCGGTAAAACCACAGATGATAGCATCTGTACTTTGAACGCCCTTGACTTTTAACCATTTTTCTGTTCTAGATCCAACAGCGTAATTGGAATTTTGCTCTTTGGCCATTACACCTTCCATACCCGCTTCAATAGCTTTTTCAAAAAGTGCGGTACCCATACCTTCAATATGGTCACAGTATTGTGTTATAGTCAAATCACCTATAACATCATTGATAAGACTTTTTCGCTCTATCAATTTTAGGTCCAGCATGCTATGACCGTTCAAGTAAAGCATGTCAAAAACATAAAACCGTAATTCTCCCTTACTGTCAGGATAGTTTTGAAGTTCACCAAATTGCGATACGCCATTGCTATCCACCAGAACTACTTCACCATCTAAAATAACATCGTGTTCAATAGTGGCTAATTCATCATGAAGTTTGGAAAATTTAGTGTTATAGTTGATGCCATTCCTTGATTGTAAGAGTACCTTACCTTTTGTAATGTGTGCTATAACTCTATAGCCATCCCATTTAAGTTCAAAAATATAGTTTGGGTCATTGAATATATCTTTAGTGGAAGATGCCAGCATGGGCTGTAATATGGATCCCGGTTTAAGTTGTGTGACAAATTTCTTTTTTCGTGTTGTAGAAATTGGAACCAATGTTTCAGCATCATAAAAAGTGGTAATGGCATATTCATCTTTCTTTTTAAGCAGTAACCATTGTTCGGTATCGTTTTTTGAAGTGGTACGAACTAATGCAAAACGTCCTCTAATTTTACTTCCGTAAAAATTCAATTTGATATTGCCTATTGCCAGTTGTTCGGATAGTTCTTTATCCGTTTCCTTGGAATCCACCTCAAAAGTTCCCGTATCCCAAATGATCATATGACCTGCACCGTAATTTCCCTTTGGTATTGTGCCGTGAAAAGTCAGGTATTCTAGTGGATGATCTTCAGTACGCACAGCCAAGCGTTTATCTTTTGGATTCATTGAAGGTCCTTTAGGTATTGCCCAACTTTTAAGTGTTCCGTTGATTTCTAACCTAAGGTCATAATGTAATCTACTTGCTGCATGGCGCTGAATTACAAATCTTTGGTTGTTGGAAACAGGCTGTAATTCCCCTTTAGGCTCGGGGGTTTTCTCAAAATTCCGCTTATCATAATATTGTTTTAAGCTCACGGTTTAAGATGCTTTTTTTTCTCGTTTTTCCAAACTCGCTTTCAGTTGTGCCATTAGGTCTTTTGCGGGAGTAGGTTTAGATTCGAATTTTTCGGGTTTTGAAATTTTACCGGAAGCTTTGGAGTTTATAATTTTTAAAAGTTGCTCGTTATAAATATCCTTGAACTTTTTAAAATTGAACTTTTCGGTATACTGCTCAATTAAAGACATTGCCATATCCATTTCTTTTTTTGCAATTTTAGTCTTTGGAAGTTCTAATTCTTCAGTGCTTCGAATCTCATCTTGAAATCGTATTACATGCAATACCAAAGCATCTTTATAAACACCTATTAACGATAAATGTTCTTTTTGGCGCATTACAAAAGTAGCTACACCCAATTTTTCGGTTTTCTTTAATGCATCTCGTAATAATGAATATGACTTTTCACCACCTTTTTGAGGTTTAATGAAATAGGGTTTTTTAAAAAGAACATCTGACACTTCATCTTCCATGATAAATTGCTCTATATCAATGGTCTTGCTCTTTTTAATGTTCGCATTTTCAAAATCTTGCTTTTCTAGAACAATGTACTCGTCATCTTTTTTATAGCCTTTTACGATATCTTTCCATTCCACTTCTTTCCCAGTTTCTTCATTTACACGTTTGTAGCGTATTCTTGCACCGTCATGACTATCTAACATATCTAGATCCAACTTTCTATCTTCAGAGCCTGAAAATAGTTTTATGGGGATAGATACTAGACCGAAGCTTATTGAACCGTTCCAAATTGATCTCATAATTTTTTATTAGGGTTAATTGGTGTTTGTCCGGTAATTTTCATTTACCAAAATTTAATTTAGGAAATAGCTAAAGTGCATGATAACTCTAACTACATTTTGTTTAACCTAAAAGGGATTGTAAGCTATATAAGTTTTATTGCGTTAATAATTTCTTCATATCCATTATTTACAATTTTTAATTTTACACGCATATTAAGTTTTTGATGCTCTTTATTTGTGTAAAGAGTTTAGAATTTGGATTTGGTTGACCACCTCGCCTCGAGGTGGTTTTTTTGTTTCAACATTTTTGTTGATAATTTTTTCAAAGTTACGACACATTATTTGGAATATATCCTGAAATTTGGACAATGTCCATAACCGTATTTAGAAATTATAATATTAAGTGTATAAAAGCTCTTCTTAAAGAAATTGGAAAAGAGCGCTATGAGTGTGCATTAAGGGATTCTGGACTAATGGCGCAAAAACCTATTTCTATGCAGGGTTTCTACGTGGAATATGAAACGGATACCAATGATATTTATTTATACTACCGGTATCCATCGCAAGTAACATTTAAGATCATGCCGGTATTGGGATTCTGGAACTTACCGTATGATGATTGGGTTAGGGAGTTAAAAAATAAATGACGTAACAATTAGGGTATGAATAACTTGGAAAATATTTTAATCAAAAAATCTGAAAATAGCCATCGTGTTAAAAGACCAACACAAACAGGTTTCTCTAGTCCGGCAACACATTATGCAGAGCCTAGAATAGACCTGAACGAAGTTTTGGTAACCAATTCATCGGCTACTTTTTTTATAAGGGTAGTGGATGATGAACATAATGAGGTAGGGATAAATACAAATGATGTTTTAATTGTAGATAAATCCATTATCCCAAAAAGAAATCAATTTGCATTAGCTACTGTAGAAGATAGTTTTAAAATTATAAAAATTGATGAAACTTCATTATCTGAATTAAATATATGGGGTACAATAACATATATAATTAAATCTACTTTATGATCGGATTGGTAGACTGTAACAGCTTTTATGCATCTTGCGAACAAGTCTTTAGACCAGATTTGACAAATAAACCAGTAGTGGTGCTGAGCAACAACGACGGATGCATTATTGCGGCTAATAAAGAGGCAAAGGCATTGACAGATATTCCAATGTTTCAACCTATTTTCAAAATCAGAAAATTATTGGATGAGAATAATGTAACTTATTTTTCATCGAATTACACATTGTATAGTGATATGTCTAGAAGGGTGATGGATACCTTAATGACATTTTCCCCAAGAGTAGAAGAATACAGCATTGATGAAAGTTTTGTAGACTTGGGCTGTCTAAAAATCGATGATTATAATGTAATAGCACACAACATTAAAAATACAGTACATAAAAATACTGGAATACCTGTGGGGGTAGGTATTGCCAAGACAAAGTCACTATCTAAATTGGCGAATAAATATGCCAAGAAAATACAACTGAACAATAATGTCTTTGTAGTGGATAGTGAAAAAAAGAGGCAGCATCTTTTACGCAATCTTCAAGTCAAAGACATTTGGGGAATTGGTAAAAAACATACTATTCGTCTCCAAAACAATGGTATTCATACTGCTCTAGATTTTGCCAATATGCCCGTGGCTTGGGTAAGAAAGGAAATGACGGTTATAGGAGAGCGTTTATGGAGAGAATTGAACAATATACCCTGTTTGGAATTGGAAACAGAGGCCTCCGCTAAAAAAGGCATTGGCACAGCAAAATCCTTTGGTTATAAATTGACCGACTATTCGCTCATAGAAGAAGCCTGTAGCTATTATGTAGCCGAAGTGGCAGACTTGCTCAGACAACAAAAAAGTTTAGCTTCTCAGATTGAAGTTTCCCTACAGACCAATCAACATAGTTCTATAGATAAACAGTATAGAAATAAAATCTATATGAATCTTGACACACCTACTGATAGTACGCTTAAACTGACAAAGGAAGCATTAAAAGGTTTGCGTCAAATTTATAAAAATGGTTACCGGTATAAGAAAGTAGGTGTTAATTTGACCCAATTAGTACACCAAAATGAAGTACAGACCAACTTGTTTGCCAACCCACATAAGAGTGAAAGTGAATGTATTACTAGGGTTATAGATAACCTTAATAGCAAGTTTGGGAAAAATAAAATTAAAGTTGCTACAGTTGGAAACCGAACTAAGGAATGGGCACTAATAAAAGAACATCGAAGTCCTAGATATACCACTCAATGGGGAGAGTTAATGACTGTGGGTAGTTCTTTGTGCAAGCCAAATAAGCTTGTATTTTAAGTATTATTAATGTTCATTGGGTAGTTGCGGCGTTCATCACCTATTCATAATTATGTTCGGACTTGAATAAAAATTAGTTGAGGTAATTCATAAACTTTAAAAATTAGTTGGGTCTTCAGCATTAAGAGTTACAAATAAGCGGAAACGTATTAATGTTTATACAAGTTATTGCAGTTATTTGTTGAACAATATATAATTATGAATGTTCTTATTTGTGTACTAATGGGTTTTTGCATTGCTTCATTGGGTAGCATTACTCCTAGTTTTTTAAACTTGACGGTGGTAAAATATAGTTTAAGAAATGGTACAAAAGCTACATTTTATATCATTGCAGGTTACGCAACCGTTTTGTTCTTCCACGCAAATATAGGTGCTTATTTAGCTAATGTTTTAATGAAAAATTCTGAATATATAACCTTAATTCAGCAAATTGGAACAGGAATTCTTTTTCTTCTATCCATAAATTTTTTTAGAATCTATTATACGTCAAAAGAAAAAGCAAAAGATAAAGAAATACCGAAATCAAAATCTTATTTCTACGGAATATTCATGTCCTTATTGAACATGATGGCAATTCCTTTTTATTTTACGTTTATATCGCTATTAATAGGATTTGAATATTTTGAATACAGTTACCTAAATGCTTTTTATTTTTCAATTGGTTCAACCATTGGCTCTTTTACCCTGTATACCTTGTATGCAATAGTAGCAAAAAGAATTGAACATAAATTAGATTTTATAGCATCTAAGATGGACTTTATTTTGGGTTGTTTAACGGGAGTGGTGGCAATAGGTAATTTAATTTATTTGTTGAGTAAATAGCTTTATGCTAGTTTCTCAATGCTATATAACTGAATTTAAAGGATAACTTCATAATAACTTCAACTTTGCGAAAGCAATAATTTAGAAGTTTGATAGCTTGTTATGCTTTGCATATAGCTTAGAATTTGTCCAATAAAAAACGGTTTAGCATTTGCTAAACCGTTGTCTTGGTACATTTTACCTATTGTAGCGAGAGGGGGGCACGATCCCCCGACCTCCGGGTTATGAATTGTCCAAAAACCCTTATTTTACTACTATTTCAAGACTTTTTTTGTCAAAATCGTATTCGGTATCGTATACGCTGATTACACATATAATTTACTCAAATATAACCTTAAAAATATAAAGGCACTATATTATTTGGTATCAAAATTTTGCTTGGTTAATTGTATAAATTCTGGAATTAAAATAATAGCTAGTTAATCTCAGAATATTAGATTTAAGTACATTTTGACAATTATTTTCTATTCTGTTATTTCACTTAAATATCTAAAAACAATAATATTCATTTAATGTAATCAATGATTTGATAATGAATAGCACATGTATTTGTGTTGTGTCTATTTTATTGCATAAAAAATTATAGATTTAGTTGTGATGATGTAGTTACTCAGCGTTTATAACAATATTTTAAATTTTTTATTTAACTTCACTGAAGTTTCTTTTTACATTTTTGAATTATTTATTAGTCACTACTGTAGAGTATAGTTTACTCTATAGCTTGGGGTGGTATTCTATTGGCAAGATCGAATTACTTATTTGATATATGTCTATGACCGCCTTAATCAACTAACCTAGGCTAGTTTGTTTATTGTGTAATATGAATCGATCTAAATTTTTTGGATTTGGTTTATAAAAATCAGTTACATGGACAATAACAACTACATTAATGAATATTTGCTTTTAAACGAACTGAAGAGAGGTTCGGAAAGTGCTTACGAATACTTTTTTGGAAAGTATTATAAGGAGTTATGTAATTATTTATTAGCCATATGCGGTAATTCTGAATTAGCAGAAGAAATTGCTCAACAAGCTTTTGTAAATTTTTGGGATAGAAGAAAAAAGATTGATATAAAAAATGACAGACTGAAGCCATATTTTTTTAGAATGGCATATAACCTATTTATAGATTCCAAAAGAAATGAGCTTAAAAAGTATAGATTATTGGAAAAGCTTAAACAGGAAGCTTATTCTGAGGTAATAGAGCTAGATAATGTTCAATATGAAAATCGTCTTAAATTAGTTCAAAACGAAATTGAAAATCTACCAGAGCAATGTAAAAAAGTATTTATTCTCGGAAAAAAACATGGGTTAAAGTATAAAGAGATATCCGAGCAACTACATATTTCGGTAAAAACCGTAGAGATACATATGTCTAAAGCTCTTAAACGGCTACGAACACAACTTACCATATTTCTTTAATTGATATAATCACAGCATTATTCTCACCGTTTTGTCTTCAAACTAGCGATACAAATAAAGTTATTGTTAAAAAAAAATATTTTGAGTAGGGGTATTTAAAAAATGTTGCGTCTCTTTTAAAAAGGGACTTAAATTTTTTACATGACCAAACTCGATATTAATACGATAATTACTAGGTATCTTAAAGATGAAGCAACATCGGAAGAAATCTCCTTGTTATTTGAATGGGTAAAAAAAGAAGGTAATCAAGATATATTCAAGAATTTAGTAAAAGAGGACTACCAATTAAAATACGATACAGGAAACTGGAATTCAGAAATAGCTTTTGATGAGTTTTTAAACGAAATTAAAAGCAAAAAAGCATCTAAGGGCATTCCTTTATATAGAAGTAGACAGTTCTTTAAATATGCCGCTGCAATTCTTGTTTTGGTTGCATCTACCACTTACTTCCTTATTAATAGTTCATCTTCAGATGTTTTAAATTCTAATATAGATGATAATGAAATCTCACTTCAATTGTATAATGGGAGAGTTATAAATATTTATCAGAATAGAGATACTCTTATTCAAATTGATAATGAAATTGCTAACATTAGTTTAAAAGATGGCATTTTATATCAGCAGCATTTAAAACCATCCAAAAAAAGCTTAAAAAATAATTTATTAAAAGTTCCATATGGTAAGACCATATCGGTAAGTCTAGAAGATGGTTCTACTATTAAATTAAATTCTGGGTCTCAATTATCATACCCTAGTAGTTTTTCTAATGAAAGTACCAGACAGGTAGCACTACAAGGCGAAGGTTATTTTGAAATTGCCAAAAACCCTCTTAAGCCTTTTATAGTTAAAACAGAAGAAACTTATACCCGGGTTTATGGTACAGTTTTTAATATCTCTTCTTATGAGGATGATGAAGAAATTGAAGTTGTTCTGGTTGAAGGCTCGGTTGGTGTAGGTGGTCAACTCAGGCTTCAGGAGGATAATTTAATGATGCTTAAACCATCTCAAAAAATCACAAATTCTAAAAGAGATAAAAATTCATTAACCATTCAAGATGTTGATGTGACACCTTATGTTTCTTGGGTAGAGGGGGTTATGTCTTTTGAAGAAGAGAACATGTCTCAAATCATTAGAAAATTGGAACGAAGATTCAATGTTTCAATTATTAATGAAAATAAAACATTAGACGAGCGTCATTTTACCGGAGCATTCGATTCTGAAGATATCGAATCTATTCTGAAAGTAATCAAAACGCATACAAATTTCAATTACGTAATAAACGGAAAAACAATAATTATAAATAAAACAGAATAGCCTATGGGATAAACAATTCAAAGTAAAAAGAAACTAACCAACAACTAACTCTAGATTGAATGAATTATGAGAAACCAAAAAAACAACTACATTTTTGCCTCAACCGGGCTTAGAGGAATAGTTTGCCTCTTATGTATGTCACTATGTTTTTATAATATGAGTGCAAAAGTCAGTCCACAAGAAGACACTGTTGCTGCAAATTTTAAAAACAAAAATTTAGGAGACATCTTTGAAACAATTACTAACTCAACTGGACACAAGTTCTTTTATGAAGCAACAGAGGTTGATTTAGATCGTAAAGTTACAGTGTCAAAATCTCCATTAAGAATTGCAGAGTTGCTCGATGAAATTTTCAAGGGCACAGATTTAGAATATGAAATTCTTTCAAATCAAATTGTAGTCAAGAGAAAAGGGGAGACCGTATATAGCGGTAAAATTCCTGAAAAGTCAGTAGAAATTTCAAATTTTCAAACAAGTCTAAATGGAACTGTTTTAGATGAAGATGGTAATCCTCTTCCAGGAGCATCTGTTGTGGCAAAAGGTACTACAGTAGGCACAACAACAGATTTTGATGGTAATTTCAATATCACATTACCTATTGGTGTAACTACGGTACAAGTGTCTTATTTAGGATATAGGTCTAAGGAAATAGATGTTGCAGGAAAAGAAACTATTACAATTAGTTTAGAACCGGACGCTGCAGCATTGGAAGAAGTTATTGTTGTGGGCTACGGCTCATTGGCAAAGACAAAAGTAACGGGGTCGGTAATTTCAATAGACACAGAAACTATTGTAAAAGTACCTGCTTTAACGGCAGAAGGTGCTTTAATTGGTCAAGTTGCCGGTGTTCAAGTACAGGAAGTGTCAGGAGAGCCTGGTGCTGCCCCAAATATTCGGGTTAGGGGATCTGGATCTATTTCTGCGGGTAATGACCCTTTATTCGTAGTAGACGGTATACCAATTTCTAGAAATTTGACATCTTCAAGTCAAATAGGTGGTATTGCAAATCAAGGTGGTAATTTTCAACCTCCGACTATTAATCCGTTAGCAACATTAAATCCAAACGATATTGAATCTATACAAGTACTAAAAGATGCTAGTGCTGCGGCAATCTACGGTTCAAGAGGAGGTAATGGTGTTTTATTGATAACCACTAAAAAAGGATCAAATACAGATGAGGGTGTATATTCCTTTGATACTTATGCAAGCATGCAAACTGTTGCAAATAGAATTGATTTAATGAACGCTAGTGAATTAATTGATTTTACTACTGATGCTAGAAACAATAACTATTTAGCTTCCGTTCCAGGAGCTTCTATAAATGACCCTATAGGTCCAGGTGATAGGGGAAACGTGAATTATGAACTACCTGAGTCATTTATAAATTGGGATGGAACAGATACAGATTGGCAAGATGTTATATTTAAGACCGGTGTAGTTCAAAGCTATAATTTTTCCTTTGCCTCACCTGTAAAGAATAAAACAAGCTTTTATGCATCAGCGGGTTATTTTTCACAGACCGGTGTTATAGAAAAATCAAAGTTTGAAAGATATTCTGTTCTATTGAATTTAAACTCTCAACTTTCAGAAAAATTAAACTTAGATCTTAGATTAGCACCAACTGTTACTGAGAATCAAAGAGTACCGGCATCAGCACCTTATTTTGCAACTCCTCCGGGAATTGTTTATTCTGCTATTGTTCATTCGCCTACGGTTAGCCCGTATAACGCTGATGGAACTATCAATCAGTTAAACAATCAATCTTATTTAGGTGGTGGTACAACAACAGCTAGTAATCCATTGGCTATTATTGAAGCAATTGATGATCAATTATTTCAATTTCAAAACAGGGGTACATTGAGTTTAACTTATGATATCCTACCAGGATTAAGTTTTAAAACGTTAGGAGGAACTTATATCAATGTCTATAATCAAGATTTTTATAGAGCAAATACCTTATTATACAGAAATTCAGCAGATGGTAATCCATATGGGCAAGCATCTTCTTCAACTGAAACTAACTGGTTGTGGGAGAATACTTTAAGCTGGACAAAGGATTTTGATGATCATTATATAGATGCCGTAATAGGCTATACCGCTCAGAAAGATAATTTGACAATAAAACAAGTTTTAGCGAACAATTATCCAGATGATCTTGTTCCTACAATAAGTGGTGGTCAAGTGTTTGGTGGTACTTCCTTAAAAGAGCAGTGGTCTTTATTATCATCACTTTTTAGAGTGAATTATAGTTACAAGAATAAATATTTGTTTACTGGTACATTTAGATCTGATAAATCGTCAAGGTTTGGAAAAAATAATCAGACTGGATATTTTCCATCTTTTTCTTTAGGATGGAGATTGAGTCAAGAAGATTTTTTGGCTGATTCCGATTTGTTCTCAGAATTGAAACTAAGGGCCAGTTGGGGTCAAACAGGAAATTTTGAGATTCCTAATTATGGCGCTGTTGGTTTATTATCCCCACAAAATTACAACTTGGGTGGAAATGAAATTAATGGGCTGGTACAAGCAACTATACCTAATCCTAATCTTACTTGGGAAAAATCTGAACAGATGGATGTAGGTTTAGAAGTAGGTCTATTTGACAATAGGGTGTTTTTTATGGCAGACTATTATGATACTACAACCAGAGATTTATTGTTAAACGTCGCCATATCTTCTGTTTCTGGTTTTGAAACAACTTTGAGAAACCTTGGAGAAGTTCAAAACAAAGGATTTGAATTGGCTTTGTCCACTAAAAACTTTGTTGGTGATTTTACATGGTCCACAGATTTCAACTTTTCTACGAACAAAAATGAAGTTTTGGCACTTAATGAATCTGATGAGCCTATTTATTCTTCAGGTAGTGCAGGTGTAAGACACGTTACTAGAGTAGGTGACCCAATTGGTAGCTATTATGGTTATGTAGTTGATGGCATCTATCAATCACAAGAAGAAATTGATAGTGCTCCTGTAGATACTCAGGCTCCTAACGCAGGTCCTGGAGATTTTAGATTTAAGGATGTAGATGGTGATGGGCAAATTACACCCGACGATAGAACAGTTACTGGAAGTTATTTTCCGGATTTCACATGGGGTATCAATAACAACTTTAGTTATAAGAATATTGATTTTAGTTTCTTGATTCAGGGAGTTGAAGGAAATGAAATACTAAACCTAACGTCAAGACACCTTAAAAATGGTGAAGCCAATTTTAATTCATATGCCATATTTAATGAAAGATGGAGGTCGGCCGAAGATCCAGGCAATGGTTCTGTACCACGTGCAGATAGAGAATCTGGTAACCATGGTAATAACAGTAGACCCTCTTCTTTTCAAGTTGAAGATGGTTCATATGTTAGACTAAGAAATGTCACATTGGGTTACACGCTTCCAATCGATAATATTTTTGGGGGTTCAATTCAAAAGCTAAGGTTTTATATAACCGGGACTAATTTATTTACCATAACCGACTATCTAGGTTACAATCCAGAGGTAAGTAATATTTCTACCAATAGCTTAACTCCAGGAGAGGATTATGGTGCTTTTCCGTTGACAAAATCTTTTACCATGGGAGTAAACTTAAAGTTCTAACCTAAAAACGAAAAAAATGAAACGAATTCTATATATAATATTATTCACTGCCTGCTTTACTTCATGTAGTGATGATTTCACAGATCTCGCGCCTATTTCTAATCGTAATGAGGCAGACTTTTATAAATCTTCAGATGATTTTGAGGTAGCAATTAATGCAAGTTATTCTGGTATGCAGAGTACTGGTATTTATGGTAGGGGATATTGGACAATGTTTGAAATGAGAAGTGATAATACTGACCAAGGCCCAGATGCAACCGGTCTTGCTCGTCAGTATACAGAAATCAACTCTTTTACTGAAGATGCTTTAAATGAGCAGGTTACTTCTGTTTGGAGTGAGTCATATAAAGTTATTTCCAATTGCAATGTGATTCTTTCTAGAATTGATGGAGTTGAAATGGATGCCAGTTTAAAATCTCGTATAACAGGGGAGGCTTTATTTATTAGGTCTTTAATGTTTTATCACTTAGCAATAGCTTTTGGGAATATTCCATTACAATTAGAACCCTTTGTTTCTGGTGATGAGTTGACTCAAGTAGATCAAACTACTGTTTTGAACCAATTAATAGTTGATTTAGCTGAAGCTGAAGCAGGTTTACCTGTTGCCTATTCAGGAAGTGATATTGGTAGGGCTACAAAAGGTGCTGCTGCAACCTTACTGGCAAAAGTATTGTTAACTACTGGTGATGATGCCGCTGCTGCAACGGTACTTCGTAGAATAATTTCTGATTATGGATATGAATTGTTAGATGATTATGCTGATTTATGGGGAGTAGGTAATGAAAATAACGCAGAGTCTATTTTTGAAATACAGTTTATCAGTGGGGGAATAGGTCAAGGTAGTCTTTTTACTAACGACTTTTCTCCTAGCACAGACTTACAGACCGGTTCTGGTTTTGGTAGAAATAGACCAACTATATCCCTTATGGAAGCCTATGAAGAAGATGATTTAAGATATGACCCATCAATGGATGATACGTATGTAAATCTTGAAGGTGAAACTATTGAAGCTAGATATGTAAAGAAATTTTGGTCGGATCCGGCTATTGAAAATGATTCGGATATCAATTTTGTTGTCTTTAGATATGCTGATGTTTTACTAATGTTGGCAGAAGCTTTGGGTGAAACCGGTGAAAGTTATGATTTGATCAATGAAGTAAGACAAAGAGCTGGTCTGGAAGATATTGATGCCAGTACTCCAGGTTCCTTTGAAGAAAAATTACTTAATGAACGAAGAGTGGAATTGGCCTTTGAAAACCATAGGTGGCCAGATTTAAAGAGATTCAATGCCGAATCAAAAATTCAAGAAGCGGAATCATTTATTACTGCGACTAGAGAATACTTTTATATCCCACAGAGGGAGATTGATATTAACCCAAATTTCGAACAAAATTAAAGGCTGTTAGTTTAATTATTTGAGTAGTTTGAAGTAGTCCCAATATCATACTATACCTACTTTTCAGCTGTGGACATCTAGTTAATTAGTACAATTAAATTATAAAATCTTTGGTCCTCCATAAGGGCTGAACCAAACCAATAATGTCAAATTTTAAATATAAAAAAATGAAAAAACTACTAACTGTAATTTGTCTGAGCTTAGCATTTATGACCGTTCAAGCACAAGAAAAATCCTTGAATGTTTTGGCCATAGGTGCGCATCCAGATGATTGCGATTCTAAATTTGGAGGAACGGCCGCAATGTTGGCAAAAATGGGATATAAGGTTAAATTTTTGGCTTTGACCAATGGAGATGCCGGTCATCAAAATATGGGCGGTGGACCTCTTGCAAAAAAACGTAGGCAAGAAGCCATTGATGCAGCAAAAGCATTAGGAATTGCAGAATACGAGGTATTGGATAATCATGATGGAGAATTGTTTCCAACCTTAAACGTTCGTCTAGAAGTAATAAGAAGAATTAGGGATTGGAACGCAGATATTGTTTTAGGGCTTAGACCTAATGATTATCATCCTGATCATAGAAATGCGGGGTCGGTAGTACAAGATGCTGCATATATGAACATTGTGCCAAATGTTGCACCAGATACGCCACCATTACAAAAGAACCCTGTGTTCCTTTACATGAGCGATCACTTTAAAAAACCTTATCCTTTTCAAAAAGATATTGCTGTTATCATAGATGATGTTATAGATACTAAAGTAAAAGGTTTGGCTGCTCACGATTCGCAAATGTTCGAATGGTTGCCTTGGACTAATGGAACAGACCTTTCTACTATTCCAAAAGGAGAAAAAGAGCGCTTAGCTTGGTTGAAAGAAAAATGGATGAATAGAAAGCCAAATGAAAGTACTCTAGAAGCTGTTAAAAAATGGTATCCAAACGTTGATGTTTCAAAAGTAAATCATGTAGAGTTTTTTGAAATATGTGAATATGGAAAACAACCGACAGATGCGGAGATCAAAGAAATGTTTCCAATGTTAGGTAGTAAGTAAAAACCAATTCAAAAATAACCAACCACCAATGGAGAATAGTAAGCCTATCACCAAAAGATATTATCATATTATTGCATTAGTAATGCTGGTATTTTTTGTTATATCATTTATTACCAATATTCTAAATTCCATAATAGTAGATGTAAAAGATAGTTTTGACTTGAGTCTTACTTCTACTGGCTTTTTACCGTTCACTTTTTTTATAGCATATGGGATCATGTCTATACCGGCAGGATTTCTATCAGAAAAGTATAGTGAGAAGTCATTATTGACAATATCCTTTTTGGTGATGGGGCTTGCTTCTTTGGGTTTTGCTTTATTTCCAAGTTATGGTGTCTTTAGTATAACCTTATTTACATTAGGCTGTTGTATGGCAGTTTTACAGGTTATCATAAATCCAATGTTGAGAATTGCAGGTGGCGAAGAGCATTTTGCGTTTAATTCGGTTCTAGCCCAGTTGGTATTCGGTGCAGCATCTTTTTTGAGTCCTTATCTGTATAAATATTTGGTAAATACAGAAAGCACTGGTAATGATGAAATTGCGAACACCCTTCGTAGTATGGTGCCAGATAATTTGCCATGGGCATCATTGTACATCGTATTTGCTTTCATAGCGTTTATACTGGTTATTTATGTTTTCATGAACAAGTACCCGAAGTTTACTAAAAATGAAGATGAAAAAGCGGGGGACACCAGTTCTTATTTTGATTTGTTAAAGAACAAATGGACCATCTTATATTTCCTTGGCATATTTTGTTATGTAGGGGCTGAACAAGGTGTTGGTAATTGGATATCTCAATTTTTATATCAATATCATCAACTAGATCCTCAAACTATAGGAGCCGATACTGTTTCATATTTCTGGGCAATGCTTACTGTTGGCTGTTTGTTAGGGTTATTGCTTTTAAAATTCTTTGACAGTAGAAAAATCTTAATTGCTGCTACGGCAATTACCATTATAGCTTTAATTTTTTCTTTGATGGGGTCTAAAGAAATCGCTTTAATTGGTTTCCCTTTAATAGGTTTTTTCATTTCAGTGATGTACTCGGTTATTTTTTCTCTTGCGCTAAATTCAGTAAAAGAGCATCATGGATCATTATCCGGTATTTTATGTACTGGTATAGCTGGCGGTGCTGTTATACCCTTCATAGTGGGCGGTTTAGGTGAGTTAATGACTTTAAAAATGGGTATGTTCTTTTTGATCATACCGTTAGGGTTTATTCTTTCTATTGGATTTTGGGCCAAACCATTGGTGAACAACAAGACCATTAGTCTAAAAAAAGAGAAATGAGAAATATGCCTCAAGAAATTATAGGTGTGGATATTGGCGGTACTAATATTAAAATTGGTAAAGTTGTTCATGGTGTGGTTGTGGAACATAGAAAAATTCCGGTAAACCGCAATGATCTTGAGCACGTTACACTAGATAACCTGTATGCTGGGTTAAAGGGGGTAATGACTGATTATATTGAAGCTATTGGTATTGGTGTTCCAGCGGTTGTAGATACAGAAAAAGGCATTGTCTACGATGTGCAAAATATACCATCTTGGGCAGAAGTTTCTTTAAAAAAATTAATTGAAGAAAGGTTCAATGTCCCCGTTTATATAAATAATGATGCTAATTGTTTCGCCATTGGTGAAAGTAAATATGGTAAAGCAAAGCAATATAGTAACGCCATTGCACTTTCCTTAGGTACCGGTATGGGTATGGGAATTATAATTAATACTAAGCTATATAATGGTGTCATGTGCGGTGCTGGCGAAATAGGTATGTTGCCTTATTTAGATAATGTACTTGAGCATTACACAGGTAGTTTCTTTTTTGAACGTGAATTTAAACGCTCAGCTTTTGAATTATACCAAAAAGCCTTAGAAAATGATGTTGAAGCTTTAAATGCTTTTGAGCAATATGGAAAACACTTGGCAGAAGCTATTAAGATTATACTTTTCATGTTTGCTCCTGAAATTATAATACTAGGTGGCTCAATTAGCAAAGCGTATCAATTCTTTGAAAATTCAATGCTAATAGGACTTCAATCTTTTCCTTACAAAAAACAGATAGAAAACTTAAAAATACAAACCTCAGATTTAGCTGATTCACCAATTCTTGGAGCGGCAGCACTTTGTCTGTAAAAAATATAATTAATGAGACAACTTATTACAACTTTAATGGTGGTATTCTTATTGGCCTCTTGTTCAGAAACAAAGGTTGGTAAACATGTAAACATCACGGTCGAAAATAATAAAGTAGGGGCACCGGTAACCTTAGGTATACCTTTTCCAAAGGGAGAATTGTATTCTGTAGATCACTTGAGGTTACTGACTTCAGATGGTAAGGAAATTCCTTGTCAAACCACAGAGGTTTCTAATTGGGGACCATTGGATGATAGTGTAAAATGGGTATGGGTGTTTTTCTTCTCAGAAGAAGAAACAGATTATGTCATAGAGTATGGTGACGCTATTGTTCCTATAAAATCAAAAGATAAGATCGTATCCACCAACAATATGAGACCACAAGGTGGGATAGAAGTAAATACGGGACCAATATCTTTTGCCATTCATAAAATGGGAAACGGATTTTTAGATGAGGTTTTTCTTGATTCTAATAGTAATGGAGAATTTGAGGAGGGTGAGCTTATAGGTTCGTCACAAGGAGAAAATAGAGGGTCTTTTTTAGATATTTTAGATGATAACGGTATAGACCACTCTAAAGCTGTAATCAATGAAGTGTTCAGGGAAAAAGGGTCTGGACCAATGCATAATATCTTTAGAATTGAAGGTACTTATACGTATAATAGAGAGGATAATAATATATCTCCGTTTACAATGTGGTTACATGCCTATGCAGGTAAAAGCTATGTAAAAGTGTTACATACATTGACCTATACGGGTATACCTGATAAACATAAAGTTGCCGAAGGAGAACATTATAATATCGCCACACAAAACGAACATATATTATCTGAAGATACTGTGGATGATATAGGTTGGATACAGCCTAATGATGAAATTGCGGCAAGTGGTATACAATTAAAATATCATCTAGATGAAGATGTAAATATCTCCATTCCAATGAACTCGGGTAGTTGGCAGGATGAAGAGTCGAAAATTGATATTAAGCAAGTTAAATCTAAAAATAATAATGTCGTAAAACTTTTACAGCAAGGTCCTGAAAGAGTTAAAAGTACTAGTCTCAGAAGCTTATATATAAACGGATTTAAGAAAGACGGGGCAGAAGAGGTAAAGAAAGATTATAATTTTGAGGCAACCATAACCGATGGTGATGAAAAAATAGCGAATGGTGAAAGGGCTAAAGGATGGGTAAATATAGCAGATTCTAAACGGGGTGTAGGCATCGGTATAAAGAACTTCTTAAAAGAATATCCTAAAGGGGTTAAGGTAGATCCGGTAAACAAATCTCTAACCGGTAATATTTGGCCTCTTGAAAATGGTCCTATGAATTTCGCCAGGCATAATACAGAGCCAGATGGTGGTATGTTGGGTAATTTTGCCCAGGGAATTACAAAAACCACTGAATTTGTATACTATTTCCATGATAATGTAGCTACTGAAGAAGTAGGGCAAAAAATGGACTATGTTATAGATAGTCCGGTGGCTCATGCTGACCCTAAGTGGTATACAGATTCAAAGGTGTATGGTAATATGGCTCCGATGTCAACAAAACATCCTGAGTTTGAAAACGCTTTGCAATACAGGTATCAATGGTGGAGCTATAATCAAAATCATGAACCATGGTATGGTATGTTTAATTATGGGGATGGAAAAAGTTATTACTTCAATGACCGCTGGGTACAATGGACAAATAATGAGCCAACGGTAGATTTTATGTTTTGGACCAATTTTATGAGAACGGGTGATCCAAAGTACTTTAATATGGGGCAAGCTATGAGCAGGCATACCATGGATGTTGATAATGTGCATTGGCCAAAGAAAAGAACATATTATGGTGAGATCAATGATGCTATAGATTTTTGGAATTATCAGGAGGAACCAGAGTCAACACCTTATTTGGGTATAGGTAGACGTCATGCCAATGAGCATTGGTACGCCTTATTGAGTGCACATGTATGGATTCAAGGTTGGGTTGCCGCATATTATATTTCGGCAGACCATAGGGCTCTTGAGGTTGCTAAAATGACTGGTGATACCTATTTAAATAGGATTTGGGGAGATCATGATTTAAGGGGGCGTAGGTTGTATTTGTCCGTGCTTAACCTTGTTGAACTTTACGATGCCACTAAGCTAGATAAATATAAAAAGGAGCTTGATGAACGTGTTGAACTAATGCTTGAATTTCAAGAAAGACAAGGGGGTAATCTTTTGTTGGATAGGTATGGATACAGTCAAACGTATGTAGCACAAGGGCTATACAAATACCAACAAATTACGGGAGATGAAGAAGTAAGGGAAGCATTGCTTGATCATGCCAGATGGGTAAGGGATGTACCACCATTAAACCATGAAATGGAATCATATTTAGCAACAATTTATCCATTGGTTCTGGGGTATGAAATAAGCGGAGAAGTTGGTTATTTAAATGAAGCCATGGATCGGGCCGAGTATTTAAAGATAGGGGAGTTGAAAAAATCGCCAAGTGCATATGAAAATGCCAAGGAGTATAGTGAAAATCTTCTGGAAATTTCTAACCTACCAAATAGTAAAAAGAAGTTTACGAATTGGCAAACAAACCAGGGCTTACGTGTTTTTGGATGGACACATGCTTACAATATTCCGTATTTGCTTTACGCAATGGAACAGGAGAATATCGAGTAGTTTATTTTGAATTGGGATAGGAGTAGTTTGCCGATAAGGCAGCTGCTCCTTTTTTTCTTAATCTAATCGATATAAATACTTAAATGACAACAACAAAAAAAATAGGACTCATACTCGGTCCGTTACTATTCGCATTAATTCATTTTTTCTTCGAAGGAGATGATTTATCAAATGAAGGTAGAGATATTTTAGCGGCAACCGTTTGGGTAGGTATATGGTGGGTGTTAGAAGTTTTGCCTATTGCCGTTACCGCATTATTACCCATCATTCTTTTTCCTTTATTGGGTACTATAAGTTTAGGGGAGACTACTGCTAGTTATGGGCATAAATATGTTTTTCTTTTTATGGGTGGTTTTATGCTGGCCGTAGCAATAGAAAAATGGGGTTTGCATAAAAGAATTGCCCTGTACATTATAAAAACTATTGGCACTAATATCTATACTATTGTTTTGGGTTTTATGGTTGCCACAGCGTTCTTGTCTATGTGGATATCCAATACAGCTACTACGGTAATGATATTGCCAATGGCGGTATCCATAATAAAACAATTTTTAAAAAGTCAATCGGAAGAGATAATCAAAAATGAGTCATTTAGTAAGTTGTTAATGCTTTCAATTGCATATGCCGCATCCATTGGGGGTATGGCAACACTAATAGGAACTCCTCCTAATTTGGTTTTTGCAGGCTTTGTTCAAAAAACCTACGGTATAGATATCAGCTTTTGGCAATGGATGCAATTTGGGTTGCCATTGGCCTCTATATTGCTATTATTATCCTGGTATTATCTTACACGCTTTGCTTATCCACAAAAGGAGAAAACGTTTCCCGGTGGAAAGGCTGAAATCAATAGATTGATCAAAGAACTTGGACCAATGAAAACTGAAGAAAAAAGGGTTCTTACGGTTTTTATCCTAACTGCTTTCTGCTGGATAACTAGATCTTTTCTTTTACAACGCTTTATTCCAAATATAGATGATACCATTATTGCAATTGGGTCTGCCATTGTATTGTTTTTAATACCTACCATCTCTGCAAAAAGAACTTTGTTATTATGGCACGAAGCAGTTAAAATACCATGGGGAATTATATTGTTATTTGGTGGGGGTATGGCAATCGCAAAGGGATTTGAGCAAACAGGTTTAGCCATATTCCTGGGGTCTAAAATGATGTTTTTTAATGGTTTACCTTTAATTATATTATTGTTGTTAATAATTACATCGGTTAATTTTCTTACCGAGGTAACTTCTAATATTGCAACAACGGCCATGATGCTACCTGTAATGGGACCATTAGCGCTATCGCTGGGTGTTAATCCCTACATACTTTTAATTGCTTGTACAACAGCTGCGTCTTGTGCTTTTATGTTACCTGTTGCTACACCACCAAACGCCATTGTATTTGGGTCGGGTTATTTACGAATACCGGATATGATTCGCTCTGGATTTTTAATGAATGTTATTTCTATAGTAATTATTAGTTTAATTATATATTTCTTGTTGCCTGTTCTGTGGAATTTGGAGGGGATGATTATAACTTCCTAATATGTATTATTTTCCTTTTTCATTTGTTTCCTGTAAGGTAAAATAAGAGTAATGGTTAGTTATGGTGATGAAGGGTAAGTGATAGTGGTACCAAGGTTAATAGTTAGGGTAGCTAGCTAGGGTAGGTTAGGGGTAGATGATAGGGTTAGCAATGGTTACTTCATTGGTTATTTTCATTTGTTTCAAACAGGTTAAGCCTTAAATAACTGATTATAAGGTAAATATGTTTTGATGTTTTCGGGGTGAAGAATGGTTGAGCTAACTACCCCGATTTTTATTTTATCAACACATCTTGTTTAGTGGAAAAAAGTATTCCTTTTAGGTTTACAAAATCTCTCCTAGTACGGATACCCGTAAAGAATATTATGCAGTTATTTCTAGTATTGTATTACAGTTACTTTCTTTTATCAATTACTTATAAAAAGGTCAATATAATTTTCAATATCGGATATGCAAAAAGACAGAAAAAAACATACGAGTATCAGCGACTGTTTTACACCAGAATTAACAAAACATTTCAAAGTTGAAATGGATATTGCTCTAAAGAAAATTGATATTAATCCAGTAAAAGAACTTTTGGAGAAATATCATATTGCAAATTTTCAAGATTCCATAGATTTTATTGAAGTGTTAGACTATTGTTTTAATGGTTGGAAAAAGGAACATATGGGCTCTAAGGTATATGGTGAGGTTACTACTGCACAAAGTAGATGTATTGCCTGTGAGCATGGCAAGGGCATGATAGTATATGAGTTTGAATATATTCATGCAGCGGCTCCAATACCAATGAATAGGGTAGTGTATGGTTGGGACTTTGGTATTCTGTTCAATATTAAAAAAGAAATACTCCATGAAGTTAGGGTATGTAATGCTTTTTTGGATAGGAATGAAATGGAGAAGTTAAGCATTGTCTAATTTTTCCCTGTTTATATGTAATATTTCACTGAACCAAGTTTTTGAGGTTCAGGATTTTTTAAAACCCATTGTACAGCCAATTCGCACATGTTATCAACATCTTCATTGTACTTCTTTGTGTCTTTAATGAGTAATGTTAGCTTTTCTAATTCGGAAGACGAAAGACTTATGCCAGTTGCAACAAATTTTAAGAGAGCATTGTTCATTTTATCATGATTACTATTCCAATTTCCGCCGCCATTTCTTTCTATTTCATCAGCTATTTTTCCTGAGATTCTAATAACTTCACCCTGTATGGTTTCAGCTGGTCCGCTAGAGGGTACTAATAGTTCCCATAATTCTTGATGTTGTTTTTCCCATGATTTGTTGGTTACGGTAATAGTGCTTATTCCATCGTGTACTACTCTTTTTTGAATAGGGATAACGTCATATATTTTGTATAATTCGTCTAAAGCAGTACTATACTCTTCTACGATATCTTTATTAAACCCCTCCCTATGAAACTCAAACGTTTTACCAATCTTTTTTACAGATACCTGCATCTTTGAGGTTTTCTTAGCTCCGGCTGTTAAGAAGATTTGAGAGATTTCTACCATTTTTGGAATGTCAATATTATTGCACATACTTAATGATAGTTCTAAGGTGGTCAAGCCGGTTTCACTGATTGCATCTACCGGAGTTCCGGCATTAAGTAATATTTTACAATTTTCAACCACATGAGAAAATGCTGCGTTATGTAATGCATTTCCAATTTTACCATCACTTAAATTGATATCTGCACCTAATTCTAGAAGACTAGTAATATTGCCGAATATGCTGCCCGCCCTATTATGAAGAGGAGTTTTGCCATAAGTATCTGTAGCGTTAATGTCAGCTCCATTTTCAATGAGCCACTTTGCCAATTCATGAGGGCATTTATCGAATGCTAAAGCAGTTTTTTTAGAGTATCCTCCGTATGCATCGATATTATATTTTTCTAAAACTAAAATAAGCTCTTCAATAGTGCTGTTTTCTAAAAGTTCTTCAAAATTTTTAGGTAGTGTTTTTCTTTTGGTTGATGTTTGTTTTTTGCTAACAACTTCTTGGTATGCGGGTGTTACCTCTTCTTTAAAATGCTCCTCAATATCCTTTTTGGCTTTATTGCCATATTTTATTGCGTAATAGAAACCTATTGCGAAAACTAGAAGGGTTAAGAAGGTGTACGTCATTATTTGAATTCTAAATATTCTGTATCTATTTCAAACTAGACATACGCTTCATAGTGTCAAAGAATGCTCTATAGAAAGTTTCATCTTTTGCATACAAACGATATAAGTCTAGTTCTTGTCTTCGTTGTTGAGACATTACATCATCTAGAATTTTCTTAAAAGCTAAATCTTTATTTTGTTCATCTGTATTCTCCACTACTTTCGGTTGAAAGTCTGGGTGTGCTTGTATTGATTTCGTTAAGCCAATAAATTTAACTCTTTGGTCTTCTGGTGTGGCATCCCATCCTTGAAACCATCTTTCATTAAAAGATTGTATTATCATTTCTAAAGGATCCTTATCATCATCTTGACCGTGTGCTCCTCTTGGGTTAGGGTTTTGTGGGTCTACAGAACTTTCTGAGTCATCTAATCCTATTGATTCGTTCAAACGGACACGTTCTAAGCCGTAAGTAGATAAATCTACGGACTCTAACAGCTCATCTAGCGTGTCTATGTCTTTGTTTTTTATTGGGAGTTTTGGAATCAAGAATTTAAGAAACCAAAATAGTTTTTCCCAATCTACCATTTGGTACGGCATTATGGCAGCCATTTGACCGTATATTTTAACGAACTGTTTGGCTTTAATTTTAAAATCTGCCTTGTCGTCATCTTCTAGTTCTAACTCTTGTACAAAGCGTTCTGCTGCACGTTCTGTTAATGGACTTAATTCTTGTGCATCTACTTTATTAAAGAACTTTTCATTAAATTCTTCTACTTCCACCCATTCATAGACACCTACATCATCTAAGACATCTTTTAGTTCATGCAATACATTTACATCGGTAGCACCGCTTAACGAGGTTGCAGTATAAAAGGGGTCAAAAGAGTTTTTAATATCATCGGTCGAGTTAAAGAAGTCAAGCACGAACAAATCTTCTGTTTTCTTTCCTAATTTGTTAGCAGACCTATTTAAACGTGATAATGCTTGAACAGCAAGTACACCTTGTAGCTTTTTGTCTACATACATTGCGCTCAATTTTGGTTGGTCAAAACCGGTTAGATATTTATTGGCAACTACCAAAATTCTATATTCGTCCTCATCAAATTTGTCCTTGGTATCTTTCTCTGAAAAACCGTTCATTTCTGCTTCGGTATATTCTATACCATCTACCACTTTGGTTCCAGAAAAGGCAATGGCAATTTTAAAAGGATTACCCTTATCCATTAAAATGCGCTGTAAGGCTTTAAAATATCTTATGGCAGATTCTATACTTTGGGTAATTACCATTGCTTTTGCTTTGCCCTTAAGTTTTTTGGTATTAACAACTTTTGGTATAAAATGGTCTAAGATAATTTCGGCTTTGGTATTTATGGTTTGTTGATGTTGTTCAACAAACGCACGCAATTTTTTTTGCGCCTTCATATTATCAAAAAGAGGATTTTCTTCAATCGACTTTTCTATTTCGTAATAGCTTTTTAAGGTTGTGTAATTTGCAAGAACATCTAGAATAAAACCTTCTTCTATAGCCTGTTTCATGGAGTATAAGTGAAAAGGCTTAAAGCTTCCATCTTCCTGTTGTACCCCAAATTTTTCTAGGGTTATGGGTTTTGGGGTTGCAGTAAATGCTAAATAAGATGCGTTGCCGCGCATTTTGCGAGATTCCATGGCTTTTACAATTTTAGCTTGGGCATCTAATTCTTCCTCTTCATTAATTTTTTGCCCCATGGCTGTATTCATACTGTCATGTGCTGTACCACTTTGGCTACTATGAGCCTCGTCTATAATTACGGCAAAACGTTTATCACTCAAATCTGCAATACCATCAATTATATGCGGGAATTTTTGGATGGTTGTGATGATGATTTTTTTCCCTTCCTCTAAACTGGATCTCAATTCTTTGGAAGAAAAAGCCGGAGCGATAATATTTTTAACTTCTGAAAAATCGGCAATATTTTCTCTTATTTGTTTGTCCAATAATCGTCTGTCCGTAACAACTATTACAGAATCGAATAGCGGTTTTTCCAATCCTCTATTTCCAGGGGTATGCTCACTTTCAGGATATGTTTCAATTAATTGATAAGCTGCCCAAGTAATAGAATTAGACTTTCCTGATCCTGCGGAATGTTGTACTAAATAAGTTTGCCCAACACCTTTTTCACTCGCATCTGCAATAATTTTTCTAACCACATCCATTTGATGATATCTGGGAAAGAATAAGGTTTTACTCTGTAAAGGGTCTTTTTTCTTACCATCCAATCTTACAAAATGCTGTACAATATTTGCTAAGCTTTCTCGGGTGAAGACATCGTTCCATAAATAGTTTGTTCTATGCCCTACTTCTCCTTTACTAACTTCTGGGTTGCCCTTACCATGTTTGTTTCCTTTATTGAATGGTAAGAAAAAAGTGTTTTTGCCATTCAACTTTGTTGTCATGTATGCTTCATCAGTATCAACGGCAAAGTGAACAATGCAACGAGCAAAGTTTAGTAAGGGTTGTTTGATGTCTCTATTATACATGTATTGGTGTTGTCCATGTACTTTGGCATTTTGACCTGTCCAATGATTTTTAAGTTCCATTGTAACTAGTGGCAAGCCATTAATAAATAACACCAAATCTATTTCTTCTCTTGGGTTGTCTATACTATACCGTAATTGGCGAGTAACACTAAAAGTATTTTGTTCAAATCTATCTTTAATGGTTTTACTACTACTGGCTAATGGTAGTTGATAAAATAAAGTAAAATTGGCGTCATCTACTTGCAAACCTTTTTTCAACAAATGCAGAATACCATATTTCTTTACCAGACGATCATAACGATTAAGAATTTTTAATTTCCAATCATTTTGCTTTTGTAGTTTTTCTAGTTCTTCTTTTTGCGTGGTTTGTAAAAAGTCCCAAAAGAATTGCTCGTCAATAGCAAAACGGGAATTAAAATTAGAAGATTGCCCAATATAATAACCTTTCCCTGTTCTGTAGATTTCTGCATTCTCGTTTAATATACCTACAGAGATACCTTCTGCTTTTACTTCCTCCAGACAAGTGCCCGTTAGTATCTTCTCTATGGATGCTTCTAATGCTTGTTCGTTAGTTTGGCTATGCATAATTATATTTTAGTTAGTATTACTATAATGATCTGTAGACCAAATCTGTTCACAAAGCGATTGCACAACCTTTATTCGTTCTTTAATATCATCAGAATACAACTGTGGATGTGCTTTAAAAGGAATTGACTTTAAAGCACTATTCCTGAAATTTGGATTTTTATGATAAAAATCCGGATGCAGGGTTTGAGCATAAGTATTTTCTTTTAAGTAATGTGGAAGTTTGTCTTCATACTTATCACTATTAAAGGATTGATTTGTTCCATTTGGCAATAAAATAAGAGCTCCGATAGAATTCCTTACATCAGAAAACTCCCATTCTTGGTCGAATTCATCTCTATGATCATCAAAAGAATTACTCCATAAATGTTCTATCTCAAAAGGCTTTCCTTGAGGGTCTTTGTAGTTGACATAATTATTATCACGACCAACACTTTGATCAACAAAAGCAGTAATACGACATAATAAATGCTTGACGAATTTTTTATTTTGCTGATGCAACCTAAAATTTGGGATGGCGCCAAAGTCTTGATCTAATTGATGTAATTCTTTGGTTAATTCTTTATATAATTCATCCAAATCAAGATTTCTTATATTTTTAATAATGTTAAATATAGTGTATTGAATAGATGAAGAACCAAACTTCATAAAATTCACTGAACGTCTTACAGTGAATGTTTCTACAAAACGAGCAACAGCATCCATTTTTTTTACTAGAATTTCATCTGAATCTGAGGATTTCAATGGCGCTAGGAGTAGTGCGTCTTGTAATGACGCTGCAATTCCCCATTGGTTAATGTAAAACAAATGTGGGCATTGAGAATCATATTGTATCGATTTTTCCCATATGAATTTGTATGCCTTAATGAAATAATCAAATTCATTTATAAAAAACTCAAAAAAATGTGATGAATTTGACAGGTTAAATTTGTCGGTATGATTGTTTTTAAACCAATCATGCAGGCGTGTTCCTATTTGTTCATAATCTTGATTTTCTGAATCAGCTTTTCTGGGTCTTACTGTTACTGCATACTTTGCTCTAAACCAGGCTTTAAAAAAATCTAAGTCAGCATTGCTATTTAGCTCATGTAAATCTTTTATGTGATTTTTCCATAGTTGGTTTATTTCACTTCGTTCAACAGAATTACTTATCCGGGATAGCACATAACCTTTAAGCATTTCTGTAGCGGTGATATTCATCCCCCTATCATTCATCGTCTCAAAAATTGTGTATGCGTTTTCGTCAGAATAGGCTGTAATTTTAACTAAAACAACATTTCCAATGAACCAATCTATGAAATATGGAAGAGCATGAGTGGTTAACTCTTCGGGAAAAACATTATGAATATCATTATACCTTCCCACAATGTTATGTACCGTTTCATCATCTAAATTTTTAAGATTATACTCTTCGTTATCAAATAAACCTTTTAGTACCGCTTGACGGTCTTGGTCTGTCATGTTAAAAGATTTTTCACCATATTTTTCTGAGAATACTAAATTTTCAATGTTTACTTGATTTGTAGAGTTTTTTTGAAGGTGATTTAAATAAATAAGAAATAATGTGATTGAGGTGATGCGCTGCTGCCCATCTATTATGGAATTTTTCCCATCAGCGATACTAAAGACAACCGGACCTAAGTAGTAACTTTGATAATTAGCCACATCTGAACGTTTATCCTCTTTTTTATATGATTTTAAAAAGGCATTTGCTAAGTCTTCAATAAGGGTAGTCATATGCTTCTCTTGCCATCTATATTCACGCTGGAAGTAGTCAATGAAAAATTTTTGATCTTTTAATAAATCGTTTATATTCTTGTCAGCTGCTTCAATTTTATTTTTATGATCGGTCATGTTAGTCTCTTTTCTCCTTAAGATTAATCATATAACTCACTGGCTCATTACAGACACTTTCTAATGAACCCTTAAATATTTTGATATCGCCGGTTTGTGTGGTCGTATTGAAATTGTAAACGCGATACAGTCTGTATTTTTTTGAATTTTGAATACTTGCATGCATTTCGTTTTTAGTAATATAAAATGGTGTTTTAAAGCTACCGGTGGTTGCTTTGACTTCTATAAAAATCTCATTTCCTTTCTCATCAATTGAGGTAATGTCATAACCAACTCCATCACCTTTTTCTATAGAGGTGTGTTCTATTTTATTTTTCTTTTTTGAGTCTTTCCATTTTTCTTGTTCGTGTTGTAAAACGAATAACTCCGCTGCGGCACCTATTTTTTGATTACGCTCATTTCTTGAACTATAATCAATTCCACGTCTACCGCTAAGATTTACAGCTAAAGTTGCCGATTGAAAATCTGTCAAATTTAATTCTTCAATATTGATAGGCGTGGAGGTAGTTAATGTAGAAACCTTATCTACATTCAGCATCTCATAATTTACACAGGCGTAGATAAAATCTTGGGTCAGTAAATTATACGCAGAATCTTGATAGGTGTCTTTGTCTAGCCTTTTATGATGTAAACGTATGAGCTCATCATCTTTTAATAGAAATGGCTTTATCCATTCACAAAGACTATAGAATTTCTCAATGTTAGAGACAGCACCTTGTTTCGCTTTTAGAGGGAAATCAAACAATTGATATGCTGCATTAAACATACCGTACTTGTACAAATAAAACTTTTCTGGATAATGAAGAGCTAGATATACGGCAAAGGCTCTATGGTCTTGATAATGGTTTTTAGCGTCAGGTATGGTTGAAACAATGTCAACCATGGTCGATTTGAACTCTTCATATCTATCGGCTAACGGAGTCTCAAGATTGTAAGCTTTTTTAAAAGCGGTACGTACACGTTCTGGGTCTTGTCTAGCGCATGTTCTAACCATTCTTCTTGCCAAATAGTTACCAGAAGCCAACAAATTAGCTGTTGTTTTGATACTTTCCTTCAACATAGCGTGAAAGTCTAGTGCATCTATATCCCAATGTTTTTGGAAATGAGCAACTACCTTCCATTTGTAAATTTCCTTCTCACTTATTTCCGAAAAGTGTTCCTTATAAGATTCTATATATTTTAAAAGTATTTCTTGATTCATATGAAACTTACTTTTTAAAATGTTTTAGTTTACTCTCTATTATGATTAAATCTTTACTTTTCTGCCTAATCAACCGCTTACCAGAAGTATATTGAAATTCCGTATAGTCAAAGATGATTAGGTCTATACCATTTTTCGGTAATTCAGTTCTTCTACGTTCGTCATATAACTTTCGTTGCTCACCTCTAGATATGCCAGATACGGTCATGCGTTTATCAAAATGTGGAACAGCTTCCGAGTGTTGACGTTCATAATATTCAATAACCAAGTTTAGGCTAGGGTAGTAGGCATCTACCGGTAATTTTGTACCTGAATCTCCTCTTAAGAAATCAAAGCGGTGTTGGCGCGAGCCTTGTAGCTTTAAAAATTCATCACACAAATCAATGATATAAGCTTCATCACTTTGTTTAGTAGTAGCGGACTTTTGTTTTGTTCTAGCAGTTATTGCCTTTTTTTGAACAGCTGTTTTGGTAGGTTGAGCAGAAGCTAAAGGTGCTTTATCACCAATAGTAACTACACTTCTAAAATCAGCAACCGTATAACCACCACTAAGACCAAAATCAGAAGCATAAAAGTCTTTCCTTCTAATGTTTGCTCTTATCCCTTTTTGTGTATTGCCATCAGATATAAGTTTCAAGGCTATTAATTCCTCAATTTCCTTGGCTTCTTCTGATGTGAAATGTGACCTGCCTTTCATAATAATTGTTAATACCCGTATTTCAATTATTTTAATATTTTATGCATGTTGTTAACTATTTCCCTTTGCGAAACTTTGGCTCTTTTTCTTTCTGAATGGATTCCATAATAAAAACAAAAGCAGCCTGTACCAAGTCCTCAGAATTTAAAACTCTGTTTTCATCAACTCTCCATACCACATTCTTATTTTCATCCAAATCAACTTTTGTGTTTATTTCTTTTACCCTTTTCGGTTTTTCGTGATCAAAGTAATGCCTCTGATTAAGAGATATATAACCATTCCACATTTTGCATGTCAATGTATTTTCTTTAGCCCAATTTGAAGCCATTTTTCGGTAAAAGAATGTAACTGTATAGCCATGAGAACTAATTAATATTGCGTCAACTTTATCTTCTGTCTTAAATTGAAAATTTGTGACCTGTGAATATTTTAATGCTCTATCTTTTATTTTTTTATACAACAATGAAAATTCTTCCTGAGCTAATTGAACTCCTGCGGTTGATTTTAATATAGCATCCAATTCCTCATTTAGCTTTTCTTGGGAACTTAGTTGATTTGCAACTGCAATTATTGGGTCATAGTCAGGATTGTCAAAGTCTGGTATTGCACCAGGTTCAGGCTTTACTATTTCTGGTTTTTCATAAATTTCTCTACTCAATTTAAACGCATCCATTTCAAATTTTGCATCATCCTTCATGGAATGATAAATTTTTGTAGCTAAATAAGTGGGAGCACTGGTTTGTTTAGTTCCTTTTCTTAAAACAGGAATAAATTTATCGTTACTTGCCTGTAAGTCATATAATCCTTGAGAGATTAGTGAGTACTCAAAACCAGTACCCCCAGTTCTTGCATCTGCTCTTCTTTTATAGTCTTCAGTTAATATTATTAAAACCTTATCTGCTTTCTCCAAACCATTTTCCATGAAATGAGTTAACTCCTTACCTACAGCTAAATCAAATTGATCCAGTAGAACATTACATCCTGCTTTTTCAATTAGGTAATTGGCAAGCTTAAGAACCCATTCTTTGTGTTCTTCACTATCCCATGAATAAGAAATGAAAACTGTTTTTCTTTTGCTCATTTATTTCCTTTTTAACACACCCTAACCTTACCAGTTACCACCCCATTTATTAAACTACTTTTATACTCTTGCAGTTTGCTTATTTCTTGTTCTTTAAGGTTGATTGCAGTTTTCGTTTTTAAATCCAAAATCTCAATATATTTAACAATCTCTGTTATTTCATTAAGACTTGGAAAAGGCACTTTAAAACTTCTTAAATCATTTCGTGAAACTTTAAGTCTTACGGTATTAAATTTACCTTCACCTCTATCAATAGCCATAATACCTCTACCCATACTATAGAGCTGACTTTGAACAATTCTAGATTTAAAAAAGCACTCATAATATTTCGTTATGGAACCGTTATTGAGATTTGTATAGTACGTATAATAGACTGGGCTAATACAGCCAAAATAACTAGAAACTCCTACAGCACCAACAATCATATTCATACTGTTAAAAACTAAATCGTTTTCGTAAGCCAATTTATACTGTGAAAAATCATCTTTGAAACGATCTAAATTTGTTGTCTTTTCTGCATAAAGGGTTATGCCTTTATCGATAGAAAGAGATAATCTTTCTTTACTTTTTATAGGGTTATTTTTCTCATTCCTTTCAATTAGTATATTTTTAAATGATTCTATCTCCCAATGCTCGGGAATCTCACCAATCCACTCCACACCAGAGTCTTTCAACGGCACACTATCATCTAAACCACGTGTTACTGCTTTGTGTGTTAAAATTTGTTTGCGTTCTTTAAGTAAATTTATTTGTTGGGCTTTAATAGCAATAGCCTCGTCTATTTTGGTGGTTTTATCGTCTAAAAATTGGGCTATTTTGGTTTGTTCTGGGAGTGGTGGAAATGACAATAGTAATTCTCCAAAATCACTAAATCTAAAATCTGTAGAACGTTCTCTAATTCCTTTTGCTAAAGCCAAAATGATTCCATTTAAAGCTAAACTTCTTAAAAAATAAGAATAATAGTATTGATTAACCGTATTTGGATATCTCTCGGTACACACTGAATATACAGGTGTCGCTTTTCCATCAGAATCTGAAACACCAATTGCACCAGCAAAAGCATCCATAGCATGTATAACTAAGTCTCCTTTACGAATACCTTGATAACCATGTTCTTTAAGCGCAACTGTAAAACCTGATTTTTTCCTTTTAGAACGAAGTGTTACTTCTCCATCTCTAAAACATGTAACAATTTCGTCTTCTTTTCTGGTAGGTCTTTCATTTTTAATAAAAAGCCATTTAGCTCTCTCAATTTTCCAATGCTCAGGAATTTCACCCAACCATTCCACACCAGAATCTTTATAAGTAGGGTAACGTTGTATTTTAGTTTCTGTTTCTACCATTACACCAAGTTTAAAATATCCGCAATTAAACCATCACTTTGTTGTTCTAGTTCTAAAATATCTGCAGTAACCTCTTCTATGTTACGCAATGGTGTGTGCTTGTAAAAGTATTTGTTAAAGCTAATTTCGTAACCAATTTTGGTAGCGTCTAGGTTTATCCAAGCTTCAGGTACGTGTGGTTTTACTTCGCGTAAAAAGTAGGGGTGTATATTGTCTTTTAAGGGTACGTTTTCGGTATCGCGCAGGTCGCTTTCGGTTTCGTAGGTGATATAGGTGTTGTCACTTCGGCTTCGCTCAGTGACCGTTTTAGGATAATACCCAAAGTCGGGTAAGTCTTCTTCTTTGCAATCTAGATGTACTAAAAGTTTGTTTAGTTTATCGCCAGATAGTTTTTCTACTTTTTTAATCACTTTATCTGCTTCGGCATCATACCAACTTACCGCATTTAAAATGGCTTTTTTATCACTGGCGCTTATGTTTAGTTTTTGCTTTTTAATTTCGGCATCTACTAGTTTTCTAAGGTCATTAAAATTAGTATACTCGGCTTTACCTATGGCTTCTAACAATACAGTTCCTGTTTTCACCAGATTCAAATGTTTTTTCCAAGTATCTACTTTGGTCAATTTCTTTTTATTGGCAGAGGAAAGGTTGAGCTCGTTTTTTTCGCACCATTCTAACAATTCTTTTTCGTGTTGTTTGGTATTAGTGTATATACTATCTCCAAAAGTTTCAAAGGCATACTGCATGGGTTCTTGCAACACTCTGTCATAACGCAAGGTTTCTATACGTGCTGCAGTAAATTGTGCTTTTAAACGTTTTGGGCGCTCTATAGTAGCTTTGTAGTACCCAAAATCTTCATTATCGAACACTTGTGCCGCAATACCTTGCTCGCCTTCACGTTCGGCAACACTCATGTTGGTATACGTATTTACAATTTTAGTAATATGTTTAGGCGAGAACTCGCAGTTTTTGTTCCCTAGGTTTTTACGCAATTTTCGGTACAGTTGTCCTGCATCTATTAATTGTACTTTGCCTTTTCGGTTAGCTGCTTTGTTATTGCTTAAAATCCAGATATAGGTGGTAATGCCCGTATTGTAAAACAGGTTGTTGGGTAATTGCACAATGGCTTCTAACCAATCATTTTCTATAATGTGCCTACGTATGTTGCTTTCACCGCCACCGGCATCGCCCGTAAACAGGCTACTACCATTATGTACCGAAGCAATACGGGTTCCTGTTTTACTTTGCGATAAAGGTTTCATTTTAGAAACCATTTCCATTAAAAACAATAATTGCCCATCAGAAGAACGTGGAGTGGCATCCTGTTCTTCTTCTATTCCCCAGTAATTTTTCAGTTTAATCTGAAAACGAGGGTCAATAACATCTTTTCCATCCTTAATATATTTCTGTTCGCTACTCCAAGACTTTCCGTAAGGAGGGTTAGAGAGCATAAAATCGAATGTAGTGCCAGCAAACTCATCTGTAGATAGGGTAGAGCCAACCCTGATATTTTCAGGGTTGTTGCCCTTGATCATCATATCGGACTTACAAATGGCGTAAGTTTCATCGTTTATTTCTTTACCGTAGAGATACACATCTCCTATGGCTCTTATTTCTCCTTCTTCATCTTTAATAAAGTTTTGACTCTCAGTGAGCATTCCCCCAGATCCACAAGCTGGGTCATAAATGGTCATTACCGGTGGTAAGTTGTCTTTAATAGGATCGAAGATAATGTGGGTCATTAAATCAATCACCTCACGTGGGGTAAAGTGCTCTCCTGCTTCTTCGTTATTTTCTTCGTTGAACTTTCTAATGAGTTCTTCAAATACATACCCCATTCCTAAATTAGAAAGCGCCGGTAGTTTCCTGCCATCCGGGTCTTCTTTTTCAAAAGGGGTAAGGTTAATTTTGGAAGATGTAAACTTTTCCAAAACATCTAAAAGCACATCTTTATTAGCCATGTGCGCAACCTGACTACGAAGTTTAAATTTTTGAATAATCTCCTTTACATTTGGGCTAAATCCGTTTAGGTAATCTTCAAAATTAGCTTGTAGTATTTGTGTACTATTAGTAGCAGTATCTTTTAATTGTTGAAGTGTCCACTTACTGGTATTATAAAAAACAAAACCAGAAGCTTGGCGCAGTCCTGTCTCGTCCCATTCTGTAAAGCCAGCTTCATCTCTTTGAAAAGCAAGTTCTTCTAAAACGGCTTCTTTTGTGGGTTCTAGCAAGGCATCTAAACGGCGCAGTACAATCATTGGTAATATAACATCTCTATACTTGCCACGTACATATACGTCTCGTAAACAATCGTCTGCAATAGACCAAATAAAGGATACTAATTTATTGTGGGATGATTTGTTCATTATTGGAATTCTTTATCTGTTTTGTTAATCAACATTTTCAAAAAACTTGGTAGCGTATTTACAGTAGTCAATAATAAGTTCGCTATCAGTTTCAAATTCTTTTCGTTTACCAAGCCAGTTTTTAGTCTTTTCTGTAATTTCCTTACCGGCTTTTAATTCGGCATAAGATATACACTTTATGTGTTTAGGGGTAACTAATACAAATAAGGCATTTTCAAAAGGATAATCGCCATAACTTTCAATATCCTTTAAGGTCAACTTTCCGTTTTTACGAAATTTTACTTCAATAAAATGGGCTTGCTTATCTTTAAAAACCACAAAGTCCGGCATTTGTCTAATATTTTTAGAAACATCGCCCCTAACACCTTTAAGTAAATCCAAAATTCCCGGAATGGTATTTTCCATTCCGTACTTATAGACTTGAAAATCTAGAGATATAAAAAGTTGTTCTATTATGGTTTCGGCAATTCTACCTTTAATAACCCCCGAAACCCAGGGATTTCCGTTTTTCTTGTTATAACATTCGGTACATAGACCATTGTTGAATTTGGTGTATTCACCACACGTTGTGCAATCAGGCATATTAACATTGAAATTTTTATGGGGGAATTATTCTACTACCAAAATAATGAAAGCATTTTTAAAAACTATTGTAAAATAAGACTCATATAAATTTTACAATTTTATAAAAACCTAGTGCTCTTAAAATGAGAAAATTAATGCTTATAATAATTAAAATTTTTTATCGGTTTTATTTGATTTTTTAATAAAAATAGAAGCTAACAACACAATGCCAACCACAACATCAACTATATTCCATAATTCCCTGCCTAAAGCTATTTTGTAAAATGGCTGAAAGAGGAGTGCAAGGGCAACATATATGAATACCTGTTCACTTTTATCTTCTTCATTAGCCTTGTATGCTAAGAATCCAAAACCTGCCAATGCCAGAAAGCGTACTAATTGAAAATAGCCATAGGGCATGTTTAGTAGGCATAGGAAGAAGAGTAGGGCTAGGGTTGTTTTGATTAATTTAATATATCCAAAACTATACTTTTGTCTCAGATGTTGGTTTTTTCTTTTGTCCATTTATAATATTATTTACACCTGATCTTAACTTCTTTAATTCCTCTTTTTTCCATTTCTCAATGGCTAATTCAGCTACTTCAGCCTGAGCTAGTGCTATTTTATTCAATAAAGCTGTGTTAGCGGCAATTTCTGCATCAAGCTTATTCTGGTTTTTTTCAGTAGATATTTTGATAGAAGTATTAATTTCGTCGTTGATGTCTGAAATTCTCTGTTTTTCTTTAACAAATGACTCGTGTTTTATTCTATCCATCATATCATCGTATGGTCCAGCTTCTGCCATTAACTTAAATAAGACAGGTGCTACTTCAATGAAAATAAATAGTAATGTTATTAGCCATTTAGCCCACCACATGGCAGGTATTTTCACCTTCCACCAATTTTCAACTTCTGTATCCCATGAAGTTAGAATACTCATAGCTTCTAAATGCGCTGCGAATCCGTCATAATTTTTTGTTTTCTGCTCGTATCCTTCATTTTTTAGATCAACTGTTTTTTGTTTTGAATTTATCTGTTGATCTAATGCTTCTTTTTCTTGCTGTTTGTTAGAAAGTAAATCATTGATTCGATTTTTCTCTTCTATAATTGCATTACCCTTATTTTCGTTTAGTTCGGTGATCTTTTCTTGTAATTCAGCTATTTCTGTTCTCGCTTTATTTCTTTCTCCTTGTCTTGCACGTAGAGTATTTAATCTGCTATTGATAACGTTGGATTTCAAAGAATCATTTTTGGCTCTTATGTATTGGCTGTACGAACTATTTACTTTTTTTTGAAGTGTCTCCATTAATGAATTTTTGTTTTTTAAATCGTTCTTAAGTTCAGCTATAGAGTTTTGAAAAAATAGTCCTGCATTATTCGCTAAGTTGGTTTTATCATAAGTGAGTTTACTAATTTCGCTTTCGATTGATGTTCTTCTTTCTTTAATTTTATTTAATGCAGCAATGAAAGTAGTATCTCTATTTTTTAATTCTTCAGCCTTATCGATCTTCAATCGTTCAACGACAGTTTGTATCTCTGTTTCAAAGATTTTCAATTCAAGAGGTGTAGAGATTACAAATCCTAATAATACTGCCATAAGTAAACGTGGTGCAGCAATTTTCCATTCATCTTTAGTTATTTTTTGTGTACCATCTCCTTTTCCAATGGTAGAAACAATATACCTATCTAAATTAAAGATTAATAAACCCCAGAATGCACCAAAAAAAATAGACGGTGTAACAGCCTTAAAAGCTGTAAAAAATGCATAACCTCCGGCAAAGCTAGCCATTAATGCAGTGAAGACAATAGTGCCACCAACACCAAAGTATTTGGCGTGGTCAGTTGGACATTTCTTTAATATGTCAATGTTGGCACCTGCGCACCACCAGAAAAATCTATTTATCATTTGGGCTGGTTTTAGTTGTTTTAATTTTACCTAGAATGGATGTAAAGTTTAATGATTTCCAGATATTGGAACTAATTGGTTTTTTAATAGTTTCACCGAAATTATCATTTAATTCAATGAAGTTTATTTCTTCTAAATTTTCATTAAAATTTAGGTCTAGACTGGAGTTTATTTTGTTGATTCCCAATTGTATATCTGGAAATTGCGGTATTTTAATTTTTAAGTTTGTAGTTGAATGAAATTCAGGAATGGGTACTAGAACGCTTTCAATTAATGGTGTGGGAAATACTTTTACATTTAAGACAGCTTCTTTAGTTTCGTTAAAACCTATTGCTGTTAATTTATATTCATGGTGGTCTAAGGGTTTAACTATAGCTCTTCCAAGATGTTTTACCTCTCCAACAGCACTAATTGTAACTTTTATAGCATTTTCAACATGCCACAATAGAATTAGCTCAGCACCTTTAATTACAACCTTTTTATTGCATGAAAATTCATGAATTGTTGGTGGTTCTAAGTATTTGTTAAATGGTTTTAAATCGTAATAGTTTGTAGTGTTTAAATATTCAATTAATATGGAAATTAGACAATCAATTTTTATGGATATTCCTTTTATATCTTGATAAACTGTTGAAGATTCAAAATTTTCAAAATCTGTTTCGGTGAATAGTAAATATTGAGTGTTCCTAACTTCATATTTATCCCAAAATTCAGGTTTTTCAGCAAGTATTAGAATTGATAAATAAATAATTAATTCGGAAAAATAATCAGCTTTCAAGGAGCATGTTCCGCCCTTAAATCTTGAAGGATGCTGGTAACCTTTAAGACCTGTTACTAATTGCTGACTACCTTCTAATTCTGGAATGCAAATTGAATCATAATCGACCAATTTTAATGCTCCCTTTTTATTGATTAGAATGTTTCCCTCTTGTAGATCGCCGTGTGATATCTCATTCTCTCTTAACGTTTTAAACATTAAGAGTAAATCCTTTGATAACTTTTTTAATACGGATGGATTATTAAGGTGTTGTTCAATAAATTCCTTTAGCAAAATACCCTCAAGCCATTCCATTCGGATGGTGTCTATTAATTCACCATTAACGAGAATCCCTTTTTTATCATAAATAAACTCTGCAAAATAACTAAGTTTTTTTGAACTCAAATAATTCGATATTTTTAAATATCGTTCTTCATTTTCATCCATAGGCACGTGCCATACTCTAAATGCCCATTTTTTAAAATTATGGGTTAATTGAAAAACCATATTAAAACCACCTACATACACAAAGGGATTGCCATTTTTGTTAAACCTTGGTACAGCGCCTTGTAATTGTGGTATTTTTAAAAACAAATCAAGGTTTTTAATAGCAGTTATTATGTCCTGTTTGTTAGCCATGCATTAAAATTTATCAACTATATTAGAACTTGGTTTTAATACACTACTAGGTTTATTATCCCATTTAGACATTATTTTTTCAATAGGTAATAATGCAACTTCATTATTTTTAATGGTGAAACCATATTTAGGTTTTAGTTCATTAAATTTTTCAATGAATTTATTTGCAAGTGTTTGGTTGTTATCCAATACTAAAATATTTTCTTCATTTTTTCTTGCTTTATAAGACCAGTTATAAGATCCAGTAACTACACGGATATTATCTATTATGCAAAATTTATTATGCATAAAACTTTCTCGTAGACCATCATTTAGATTACCTATGTAGCTTACTTTTCCATTATACTTTAATAGTTCTTTAAAATTGACTCTAGATTTTTTATTATGCTTATGATTTGCGATTATAACTTCTACATTAATACCTTCTTTTACCTTTTTAACTAAACTTTTATAGATGTCAAAATCTGTAAACCAAGCAATACAAACCTTTATATCAAATTGGGCATTAGTGATTTGATGTATAATTTCTAAATGGATTTTGTCGAAGTAAACTTTAGTCATTAAAATTTATTTGTAATATTTCTCTTGTTGGGATATGTCGTTGATTTTTTAATTGCTGGGTTTGGTTGACTATCCCATTTATTAAAAATATTATCTTTCAATGCCTCTTTTTTATTTACTAATAATTCCTCAATAGGTCTTAAATCTTTTATATCCGAAATCATCAATTCTTCAAGCATTTTTTCTGTCAACTCTTTAATCTCCGTATTAACAGAATTAAGGGCTAAACTAATTATCGAAGAGCTATTTGGGTTTTCAAAATCATTTTTAGAAAAAAGTAAATCTTCTGTTTCATAATAATCGCTCCATAAATTAGAGTTATCTGCAAATAGTAGTAGGGAAAGGTAAATTACCAGTTCAGAAAAATAATCCAATTGGGAGTTTACATAACTATTAGTATTTCTTGCCGGATGTTGATAGCCAGGCAATCCTTTAATAGTATCTGGCATTCCGTCCAAAGAATCAATGAACATAGAGTCATAATCTATAGCAACAAGGGAGCCATCATCTTTAACCAAAACATTTCCATGTTGTAAATCACCGTGAGCTATATTTTGACTATGAAAATATTCAACCATATCCCTAAACCTTTTGGCTAAATCTAGAATAGCTTTGGAGTTTGAAATGTTATCGTTAATATATTCTTTTAAGGTTTTTCCATTTACCCAATCCATTAAGACTATTGGGTGTAATTTGCCATTAACTAGAACTGCGTCATCAATATATTTGAAACTAACGAAGTAATTGCTTTTGAGTTTTTCTAAATAATTTGAAATCTCAAGAGAACGTTTTTTTGCATCACCAATATCAGCTATCCATAGTCGTATAGCCACTTTTTCCCCTGATGATTTGTGAAATGGAAATACAGTAGTGTACCCGCCGGAATATTGAACTGTTCTAGATCCTTTTTGAATAACAGATCCACCTAATATTTCATTTGATTTGAAACTTACATTAGGGTTTCGCATAGCCGTAACTAAATCGGTTCGAGAAGGATAATTTGCCATAACTAAAATTTATCTGTTATTTGTTGAGAAGGATTGTTATTCTTCTTATTAACTGTTATAGTAGTATTATCCTCAGGTGAATTGATTTGTTTTGATGAAAGAGGTGTTTCTAAGTCTTTAGTAAACCCCTTTGGGGTTTCAGTTAGGCTAAGATTGATATTTTCCGCTAATTCGTTATTTTCATTTGTTGTCTCAGCTTTTGTTTGCCTATCAGAATTTTGTTCAACAACTTCTTCATTCTTTAAGTTAGCTGATTGCTTAGGGGAATCTTTAACTTCATCTATAGATCCTTGTTTTTTTTCATTAGATTCAACCAAAGAAGTAATAGATGATTTTATGTTAATTCTTTCGTTTTCGATCAGTTCATCAATACTAGCAGTATTTTCTTCATTATAATTAAGGTCTTTTTTTCCGTCCTCGTTGACCTCTATTATTAATATTGCACTATCATCGTTCCCTAATTTGTTATTTAGCCTTTCTTCATCTACAAATCGCTCAAAATCATTTTGACCTGTCCAAACTTTTATTTTATGAATAGCATTTTCTTTTTCATTTAAGAACCATTCCGCCAAGGCATCTGTCATTAAATAAAAAGTACCCTCTGTAAGACTTTCTTTTAAAGTGCATTTTTCTCCTTTATGTTTTGTTCCAATACTATTTAAATAATCTGGAAAATTATCGAATTCAATTGGAGGTTGCTTTGAAGAAATAGGTATAGTGTCAACTTTGAAATCAGTAAAATTTTTTGGTACAAAAAATAGAAAACTATCGCCAAGAGCCTGGGCAGTCCAGTAATATTCGCTATTTTGATAAAAAAAGTTTAATCCTACAAATGTAGCTAGAGCAGATTCTCTTCGGTTAAAAGCATTTTTTGTGAACCATTTTGTCTCTGGATTTTGAACGATATTTGTAACATCTTCTAGCCATTTTTTTTGACAATGATTTATAAACTCATTATCCGTATTCCAAGTTTTATCAACCCAATTGTTAACTAAAGTTTCTGCCCAAATTTTTGGGAAAAAGGATTTGGATACACCATCAGAAATTGAAAATTTATGGTTCTCTTTATTATATGCAAATCGATCTGCACAATCATAATATAATTCGGACTCTTTTGGTTTAATAAAACCTTTTATGGATAATTGCATTTACTTTTTTACTATTAGGATTAAGCAATTTTATCAGTACCACCTCCTGATGATCCAAAATTGATAAATTTGATAAATAAATCTGGATCTGCATTAGAAACAAAACCTCTAGACTCAGTGCCTACCTTTAAATCCTGTTTAACGGCTGCTTGTTTATATGATTCAGGTACTTTGCTTGAAATATTAAATAAAAACTTAGCTTGATCGTCAGAAATTTCACTTTCACTTTCTGCAAATTCACAAACTTTTGCTCCTCCATCTCCTAAATGACAATTAAAAAGTAATGGATTACCATCAATAGAGTTAATACTCATTATTTCTTTTGAAACCGAAATGGATTTGCTGGTATCTACAGAAGAACCGCCAGTGTATGGTAATCCATCAGAAATGTTGATTATTACTGGTGCTGGGTTCTCAGGTTTTTTTGTTAACCATCCATTAATTAATTCCTTTGCGAATGAAAGTGCTTCTGCCATTGGGGTTAGTCCATTAGCTACGGGTTCAATGAAAATAGGCATTTGTTCATCTATTTCAATTAAACCACCAGCCCCATCGGATACTTTTTTCTTTAAAGATTCCATTCTTATAGGACTGTCAGCAAAAGAACTTAAATAGTCAGATCTAATATCATCAACTGCTAATGAACCACTACCTCCATAACCAATCATTGATATGAATAATCGATCCTTAACCTTTTCTCCGTCCATATTAGTGTTGATCAGCTCATTGATAGTTCTATTTATTACTAGTGCTGTAAATTCAGATTTGTTTTTTCCTTCTCCATAATTTTCCGACATAGAACCAGATTGGTCTACTAAGAAAATTATATAACCAGGAGTAGCTGAACTCCACTGCTTTGAATTTGGTTGGCTCATTTTATTTTTATTTATGATTAAATTTTAATTAGAGTTTAAAAGTATTTAAAGCTTTTTTTTATTTGTTACGGGATTCCGTAATCGACCTAAATTTTTAATGTTAATTTTGTTTTAACTAAAATCAACCATGTTAAAAAAGCCCTGTTTTTTACTATTAATTATACTTCATTTTACTGTATTCTCTCAAGACCAAATCAGCGTAATTTCTTGGAACATTCAAGATTTTGGTAAAACCAAAAACAGCGAAGAGTTAGATAGAATGGCAGAAATACTTCGTCATGCTGATATAGTTGCGTTACAAGAAGTGGTAGCAGGATATGGCGGGGCACAAGCGGTTGCGAAGCTTGCGGATAATCTAAATAGAAAAGGTGCAAAATGGGATTATGTGATTAGTAATCCAACCAATAGTCCTAAGTATGTAACTGAACGTTATGCGTTTATTTGGAAGACCAAAAACATTAAAATAAAGAATAGGGGAGCCTTAATTTTAGAATTGGATTCACTGGTTGATAGAGAGCCTTTCTTTCTTGATTTTTATATTAAAGAGCGTAAGCTTTCTATAATCAATTTTCACTCTAGACCACATGATAAAAACCCGGAAAGGGAAATATTAGCAATTACCGACTATTTAAATTCAGATGATTTTCAACATCCAATAATACTTGCTGGGGACTTTAATGTAGATCAAAAGAAAATAGCTTTTAAAGGTTTAAAAGAGCAAGGTTATACCGCAGCGGTTAAAGACGCCAAAACTACATTGAAACTCAATTGTACCATAGACGGTTACCTAAATTATCCAATTGATAATATTTTTTATTCCGATAAAATTTTAGCTAATAAAAGTTATGCAATCGATTTTGTAAAAGCCTGTGAGAATCTAACTAGTGCAAGGGAGCTGTCTGATCATTTGCCAGTGTTTTTAAATTTTAGTTTCAAATAGTGTAATAAAAAAGAGGAGCTAACCATATTTGATTCGCTCTTCTTTTAAAACTATTACAATTAATTAATTGGTGGGTCTGGTGGTGGAGGCGGAGGAGGAATATCTCCACCATCACCACAACATGCTTGTAGTTCTATTTCATGCTCTGCTAAATCTTGAGGGTCACAAGATAAAGAGGCAGCATTGAGGATTACCGTAGATAATATTATAAAAATTTTCTTCATTTTGTTTAAGATTTTTGGACATACCAATGGCTGTCCGAATTAGAAATCAGTTATGGTTTGCGACGTAAATCGCATATAAAATGAAAGGACGTCTCCCAATGTTGAGAAGTAGAAATCCAAATGCGGTAGTGCCTAGCTACTTCTCAATCGGGCTATTTACCGACCGCATTTATAGATTTCCGAGAGACTGATTTATTGTTGGATTTTGATAGCTATTCGTAGTCCTAAATCAATCTTAAACAAAGAAATAAGAAGTTGACGAATAGGGGCTAGACATAACTTTGACTTGTGTTGGACATATGTTGGACAGCAATGATAGCAGCGGTTATAGAGGGTGTTTGCTAGGAAGAAATAAGAATTAAATTGTAATTTTAGAAGTATGAATGAGGAGATAATTAATGAAATAGTTCAAAAGGTTTTTGCAAAAGCAAAAACAGAATGTGCAATTCATACTAATAATGCTCTTAATAATCATATTGAAAATTCTACGGCAATAAGCTATAAAACAGCAGAAAGACTTTGTCAGAAGTATATTGACAAAAAAGACAATATAGGTAAGCAATCTGAGCACACTATTAATGTGCTATGTCAATATCTAGGTTACGAATCATTTGCAGATTACGTTAAACAAAATTCAAAAGGAAAGATTAATCTTGAAGTTAATAAAGTAGGTGCGAAAAAGAATTGGAAACTAATAACAGCTATAAGTTTGATTGTAGTTGTTGGATTGATTTTAGGTTTGAGCGAGAAGAGTAAGGAGCCAAAATGTATGGTGTGGAGAATAGACCATTATGAAAAAACGGATTGTTCCACTAGTTACACAGAAAATATTATACCATTGGATGAAGTAAGATTACAAAATTTTAAAAAAGTTAAAGTAAATATTACTTGTACCTTTTTTGATGAAACTACGGGTGAGCCAACAAAATGGTATTATAAGTCTGGTAATACTATTGAATTTTATACCGGTCCTGGGTTACATCCTGTTAATGGAAAAACTTTAAAAGCGATTACAGAGCATATAATAGATAAGTATGTACCTATTCATACTTATGAAGAGAGTTCATTTGCGGAATAACGCTTCATTTTTATTTGGTTTATTTTTCACTGAACACATATTTCATCAAATAGGCATCCATTTCATCATCTGTGGGTATTTTGTTTTTAAAAATTGGGTCTTTTAAAGTCTTTGTTGATGATTTAGTTTCAGCTTGATTATCTATAGAAGGCAGCGGAGTTGAATATTTTTCAAATTTATATTGTTTATTTAAAGCTAATATAATCTTTAGCTCTCCTTCAAACTGAATGGTTTCCTTTAAAATTGTTACTTTATCTATTAATTTCTCATTGAAGTAATTTGCATTTCCTGTTAAGTATTCATTCAATCCCTCAGGGTAATTTTGAATGACATTTAACTTCATTGCTTCACGCTTGGTATAGTATAATTCAATTTTTGGCGTATTCTCTAATTTTGGCATACCATCAATGTTTTCTAGCAAATGGACAAAGTCAAACCCGGGAGCGTTTCTATTGTTGATGATATTCATAAATAATAATCTTGCTATTATCTTTGCTTCTTTCTTTTTTAATCCAATAGTGTGATTATTGAACTGATGGAAGAAATTTATAAATACGTTATTTATATGTTCTTGATAACGCTGCAATATAAAGGCGTAATATGCCTCTACAAGAGGTGGGCAAGGATCTAGTCTAGTTTTAAAATTACTTTTGTCATTCAGGTTGATTGTCTTGTTGAACGGAATAGCGACCACGCTAGAGCTTACGTACAGCTTTTTCTTTTTAAAAAGTTTTAGACGTTGCTCACTAGTTAATTCTTGAAGCCTTTCGTTTGCTAAACACCCAAAATAATTCTTTCTTCGTTTTTAAATGATTCACACCGGCTTTTATTGGTGTTTGTCTTTCTAACTTATGTGTTTTTGGATTTCGATAAGAAAAATAAACGTACCAATCTTTGGCCAAGGCATCTTTTTTCTGCCTATAAGTAAGTTTGGACCAACCATTTATAGGGACACCTCCAGTGTAGAATTTGGGTTCGGAATAGTTCAGTTTCATGTTCAAACCGTATACGTTATCGTATACGGTAGGTAAAAGTATGTAATTTAAGGACATAAAAAAACGGCTTGTGCGTACACAAACCGTTGATTTTGTTGGTCTTTACCTACTGTAGCGAGAGGGGGGCACGATCCCCCGACCTCCGGGTTATGAATCCGACGCTCTAACCAACTGAGCTACCTCGCCATATTATTTTTAAACGGCTGCAAATATAGTGGTAATTTATTTGTTCTTCAACAAAACTTCATGAAAAAAATTATACTGATCATTTATTTTTTTATCATTTAGAAATATATATATTGCTCGGCATAAAGTAGCATGACAATGAGCGATAAAATAAAATTTGAAATAGAGTTTGTAATTCAGTCTTCACCACAAATGTTATATCAGTACTTAGCAACGCCTTCAGGACTGTCTGAATGGTTTGCGGATAATGTTAATTCTAGAGGTGAAAAATTTACCTTCATTTGGGACGGGGCAGAAGAAGAGGCTAAACTGTTAAAAAGAAAAACAGATGAGTTTGTACGTTTTGCTTGGGAAGAAGCAGACGATGATAGCTTTTTTGAAATGAAGATAATAGTTGATGAAATAACAAAAGATGTCTCATTGTTTATAACTGACTTTGCCGAAGAAGATGAGATAGACGAGTCTAAAATGCTTTGGACCAATCAAGTATCTGATTTAAAACAGGTATTGGGTTCAGCTTAAAAATATTCTTATTTACAGTATCTTTGAGCCTTAATTTTTTAAGGCTTTTTTTATGTTCAATTTTAATGGCGGACTACTAGAGGATAATTCATCTTTTCTAAATGAAAAGAATAGGGGAGTGCAGCTGGGTGATGCCGTTTTTGAAGAGTTAAGGGTGGTGAACGGTGAAATAATTTATCTAGAAGATCATTATTTGCGCCTAATGTCGTCCATGAGAATATTGAGAATGGAAATTCCAATGAACTTTACTATGGAGTTCATGGAAGCTGAAATTCTTAAGATATTCTCTGAAAGTGACCTTAAAAAAGCAAAACGGGTTAAATTCAACGTTTTTAGAAATAGTCAAGAAGATTATTTGGATTCTGATAATAGTATTTCTTATTTTATTAACAGCAGTACGTTAGAGAATCCTTTTTTTGTATTGAACAATAGCATTTATGAAGTAGAACTTTTTAAAGACTTTTATAAAAATTCTACGATGCTATCTAACTTAGATACCAACAATAAAATTTTAAGTGTTGTAGCTGCGATTTACGCCCGTGAAAATGATTATCAGGATTGTCTGTTGCTTAACGAGAGAAAGCAGGTTATAGAGGCTATAAATGGCAATATTTTTGTAGTAAAAGGTAGTCAGGTTAAAACTCCGCCCATTACAGATGGTTGTACCAATGGTATTCTTAGAAAAAAATTGGTGGAAGTGATTTCTAATTTAAAAGAGTTTGAGTTTGTGGAAGACAGTGTTTCTCCTTTTGAGCTACAAAAAGCAGATGAACTTTTCATAGTCAATGCAATTGACGGAATTATACCTATAACCAAATACAGAAAGAAGGAATTTGTTAATACCGTTTCTAAAAGTTTATTGGGTAAACTAAATGCTGCGGCAAGATTGTCTTTAAGTCCCGGGAGTTAATTTAAACTTGGGTTCTCTGGAGCATTTGACCATAAAAGATAATTACCACCTAATTGAATCATATTTTCTTTCCAAATGGCTTTTGCGGCCCTTTGAATGATTCTGCTTTCATGTTCATTTTCTACAACTATCCACGATTTTGAAGTAAGCTCTTCGTCTAGTTGTAAAGATGACCAGCCCGAGTATCCTAAAAAGAATCGAATATCATCTTCTGATATAATTTCCTTATTGATCAATTCTACAGTGGTTTCAAAATCTCCTCCCCAATATATACCATCAGAAATCTCAACACTGTTGTCAATTAAATGTGGAACCTTGTGTATAAAATAGAGGTTGTCTTGCTCTACGGGACCGCCATTGTATACTTGAAAAGGTAATTCTATTTCAGTAACCAATTCATTGATTTGGTACTCTAATGGTTTATTTAAAATAAAACCAACTGAGCCCTCAGTACTGTGTTCTGCTAATAAAACTACAGACCGGTTAAACGAAACATCTCCGGTCAACGATGGTTCGGCCACTAGTAATTTTCCTTTGGTTGGCTTTAAAGCTATCATAAATTTGATATGATTATATTTCTAAAGTAAGACAAATCCTCTTAAAAATCAAAAACATAGAAATAAAAAAAGCGCCTTTTATGGCGCTTTTCATAAATTTATCAGTGTAAAATTAGTTTACAGCTTTACCTAAATCAGCACCTGCTTTAAACTTAACTACATTTTTAGCAGCGATTTGGATAGTTTTTCCAGTTGATGGATTTCTACCTTCTCTTGCATTTCTTTTAGATACGGACCAAGAACCGAAACCTACTAAAGAAACTCTATCTCCTTTTTTAAGAGAATTTTCAACATTTCCCAAGAAAGATTCCAATGACTTTTTTGCCGCAGCTTTTGTGATGCCAGCGTCAGCTGCCATTGCATCGATCAATTCTGTTTTGTTCATAATGTGATAATTAATTGTGATTAAATAATTTATACCTACTAACAAATTTATATGGATTTCTGGGCAACGCAAGTAAAACGGGCGGAAATCCCTTATTTTGTTGATAACTCAGCGTGTTTGTTGATAAAGTAGGTTTTTTTCTACGTTTCTTTCAGCCCAATAATAACGGGGCTTCAGCCCATTTTTGCATTTTCTTCCAAATTAAGACCGTTCAACAGGTCTTTTACTTGCATTCTTTTCTTACCCTGTAACTGTATTTCTAGTAGATTTATATATCCCTCTTTAACGGCTACTTTTATCTCTTTCTTATTAAAAACTAGAGCTCCTACTGCAAGGTCATGTTTTTCGGTTTCGATTTCTACCTTATATATTTTTGTGATGATATTTTGGTCACCATTTGTAAGTGTGGTCCAGGCAGCTGGGTATGGACTTAAACCTCTGATGAAATTATATATGGCAACGGCAGAATTGTTCCAGTTTACTTCACAAGTTTCCCTATGAATTTTATGTGCATCTTTTAAACTAGGTAAATTAGGCTGCGCATGGGTAGTAAAATTCCCTGATTCAATTTGTTCTACGGTTTTTAGTACGGTGTTTGCTCCTAAATGCATTAGCCTATCATGTAAATCTTCGGCATTATCGGTTTCTTCAATCACTGCCTCGTCTTGCATAATTATTTCACCGGTGTCAATTTTTTCGTCAATAAAAAATGTGGTAACTCCTGTTTTTGTCTCTCCATTAATAATTGCCCAATTGATAGGGGCCGCACCACGGTATTGTGGTAAAAGTGAAGCATGTAAGTTAAATGTGCCATATTCGGGCATACTCCATACTACTTTGGGTAACATTCTAAAAGCAACAACAATTTGTAAATTGGCGTTTAGCGATTTTAGAGTATTTAAAAAGTCTCCGTCTTTTAGATTAGTAGGTTGTAGTACTTGAAGATTATTTTCAACGGCATATTTTTTAACTGCAGATTGATTAAGTTTTCTTCCTCTACCCGCAGGTCTGTCCGGTGCTGTAATGACGCCAACAATATTATATTCATTTTTAACCAGTTTATCTAAAATGCCTACGGCAAAGTCCGGTGTTCCCATAAATACAATTCTCAATGCTTCCATATTATAATAGTTGGTATTCGTTAATGTTGTTTAATGTAATATAATTATCCTCCAAGAGCTCTTGTATGGCTGCAATGGTTATCTCTTGAGTGGTATTGAGTTTATTTTGTAATTCTCGTGAACCTGCATTTTTCTCTTTTAATATTTGGATGATCTTTATTTTGGCGTGAACAATAGGTGTGTTTCCTGTTGACTGACTAACGCAAACATCACAGATTCCGCAAGGTTGTTCTTGTTGTTCTCCAAAATAATGTAAGAGCTGTATGCTTCTACACATAGTATCATTTTCAATGTAAGTAAGCATAGCATCAACTTTTGCTATTTTAAGTTGGTTTTGTTCTTCAATATTTTTTGCAAATACATTTATAGTCCTGTCATCATCTCTTGGTACCAAGAAAAACAATTCTAAATCGCTAGATGCGCTTGTGTAATCTATAATCTCATCTTTTGCCAATTGTTCAAAATTTTGATGGATCATTTTTTCTGGTAGAGCTGTTTTTTTGGATAATACATAGGTGTTAATATGTGTGTCAAACTCAAATAACCCACCATAGGTTCGAAGTACAATTTTTATAAAATCACCCAGTTTGTTGTTCTTATCTATATATCGATAAAGGGTGTCCTTGTCCGTTATAAATTTAATGGTAATTTTTTTTGAAAAGCTTTCAGAAAGTGAAATAACCGAATTTCTGTCCAATAACTGTAAGGTATTATAAGTAACAAAGGTATTGAGCTTATAAATACTACAGAATTTATTGAAATTAAGATGAAATTTTGCTTCGGTGAATTCGCCAAATCCAATTTGAAAGAAAGTATTTAGTTTTTTATAGATCAACTTCACCTGGGCAACACTAGGTAGAATTTCAATAAACTGCCTTTTTACCAGAACTTTATCGGTTGTATTGGTCAGAATTATTGCTTTTGAAAATTCCCCATTTCTACCGGCTCTACCAGCCTCTTGAAAGTAATTTTCTAAACTATCGGGAATTTGATAATGTATAACCAATTCTACGTCTGGTTTGTCTATACCCATACCAAAGGCATTGGTGGCGACCATAATTTTGTACTTGTTCTTAAGCCAAAAATTTAATCGTTCTGTTTTTTTTTCCTGATCTACACCGCCATGGTAAAAAGTAGCACTAAGGTTGTTGTTCACCAAGAACTTAGACAATTCTTCTGCCATTCTTCTACTTCTAACGTAAATTATGGCACTATGCCGAACTTTTTGGCAGTATTGTTTTAAAAACCCTCTTTTATCTTCGGTAAACTGAACTTCCAGCCCAATATTTTTTCTAAAAAATGAATCTTTTAAGACTAAAGGGTAAGTAAGTTCTAATGAACTGATAATATCTTCACTTACTCTTTTTGTAGCCGTTGCGGTCAAAGCTACCATTGGAGGAGTAGGGTGTAATTCCCTTAAAATGGCGCAACTTAAATAGGCGGGTCTAAAATCATGTCCCCATTGTGATATACAGTGAGCTTCATCAATAACATACATAGAAACGTTCATGCTTTTTATACGCTCTTGTACTAATTCTTGTTGTAGGCGTTCCGGTGATAGGTATAGGAATTTGTAATTACCATAAATGCAATTATCCAATAGCTTATCGATCTCGTTGAATTTAAGTCCCCCTTTTAGACCTATAGCTTTAATGCCTAATGATTGAAGATTGTTTACTTGGTTTTCAATTAAAGCGATAAGTGGCGATATCACAATGCAAATGCCTTCTTTTGATAAAGCAGGAACCTGAAAACAAATAGATTTTCCACCACCAGTGGGCAGTAGACCTAGTACATCTTGACCATTGATTATGGCATTGATGATTTCTTCTTGAGAGCCCCTAAAACTATCAAAACCCCAGTATTTGGATAAGATTTCTTTTGGGGTATTATTCACTAGCGCCGTTTAAGTGGTCTATTACAAATTGCAATCTATTTTCAATGGTCCCAAAAGGAACTTCAACAGGTTTGTACCCTAATTGTATATACGTGTTTTCCAATTGTTCATGAATACCACAAGCTTGCTCAAAATTTTCCATTCTTTCATTATCCTGTACATAGATTTCTTTCCATGGTGGTAGTATTAACACTTCGTCATACCTGTTTTTTGAACATAAATCGGCATAACGTGGCTCAGGAGATTGCCCAAAATAGTTCATATATGCAATAACGTCAGGTAATCCACGATCGTAGAACACGTGTTCTTTATTTATGTCGTTACCGTTCTCAAAATGCTTTAGTCGAGCATTGATCAACTCATCGTTAAAACTCTTGGCATCTTTAACAAAATCAATAGGGTTGACCAATTGATCTTCTAATGAAACATCACCCAATGCATCTAAAGTCATGGTTCTTATAACTTCATGAAAACAATGGTAGCCATTATTTTCTAGGGATGATATCAATACAGTTTTTCCAGTCCCCGGTCCTCCAGTGACAACAATTCTTTTGCTTTTCAAACTCTTATATTATAAACGCAAAAGTACATAAACCGCTAGTATTAAAAAACTGGTGTATTAGACTTATCTTTGCTTAAAATATGAGTTATGGACGAAAAGAATCCAGAGGAATTTTATAAAAAATTAAGAGAGCAGCTTACAGAAACTTCTAAATGGCCGTCTAATTATCTTTACAAGTTCATTGTTGAAACCGCTACAGGTAAAATAGACCAGATCGAAGCAATTTTTGATAATATGGGAGCTGTCATCAACTTAAAGAAATCCAAAAATGGAAAATATACCAGTGTTTCTATTACCGTTAATTTAAACGGACCTGATCAGGTTATAGAAAAATATAAAGAAGTTGGTGAAATAGGAGGGGTAATCTCCTTATAAAATAGCATTTCATCTATAATTTTATTAATTTGGCATCGTTATTAGAACACTTCTCAAACACATTAAGCTAAAATTTTCAATTTGCAATTAGTAGAAAACCTAGAATATAATACGGAGCGTCCTCATTTGATCATACCTGAATACGGTCGTCATTTTCAAAAAATGGTAGATCATGCAGTATCCATTGAAGATCGCGAAGAAAGAAATAAAGTAGCCCAGGCAATTATAAGTGTAATGGGAAATCTGCAACCACATTTACGTGATGTGCCAGATTTTCAACATAAACTTTGGGATCAACTTTTTATCATGTCTGATTTTAAGTTGGATGTGGACTCACCTTTTCCAATTACTTCAAAAGAGGTGTTGAAACAAAGACCTGATGCATTAGAGTATCCACAGAATTTTCCAAAATACAGGTTTTATGGCAACAACATAAAACGAATGATAGATGTAGCTGTAGAGTGGGAGAAAGGTGATAAACGCTCTGGTTTAGAGTATGCAATTGCCAACCATATGAAAAAATGCTATTTAAATTGGAACAAAGACGTTGTTGACGATAAAGCTATATTTAAGCATTTATTTGAGTTGAGTGATGGTCGTATAGACTTGGCTTCAACAGGTGAAAGCTTAACGGATAGTGGTCAGTTTTTGAAGAATAGAGTTGCTAAAAACCCTAGGTCCAGTTCAAATAAAAAAAATCAAAGAAATAATAACCGCGGTAAAAAACGCTATTAATTTCCACTTCTCTAGATGGGGACATTCAAAATTGAAGGAGGGCACCAGTTATCTGGTGAAATAACACCTCAAGGTGCAAAGAACGAAGCACTTCAAATACTTTGCGCTGTACTACTTACAGATGAAAAAGTAACGATCAACAATATACCGGATATCGTTGATGTAAATAAACTCATTGCACTTTTAGAAGATCTAGGTGTAAAAATTCAGAAGAAAGGCAAAGGCTCCTATACATTTAAGGCAGACGATGTTAATTTAGATTATTTACAATCTGATCAGTTCAAGCAAGATGGTAGAGGTTTAAGGGGATCTATTATGTTGGTAGGTCCATTATTGGCACGTTTTGGAAAAGGATATATTCCTAAACCAGGTGGTGACAAAATTGGACGTAGACGTTTAGATACCCATTTTGAAGGCTTCATTAAGCTTGGTGCAAAATTTCGCTATAATAAGGAGGAATACTTCTATGGTGTTGAAGCTGATAAGCTGAAGGGTACCTATATGTTGTTAGATGAAGCTTCTGTAACCGGAACTGCAAATATTGTAATGGCAGCTGTCTTGGCAGAAGGTCAAACAACTATTTATAATGCAGCATGTGAACCTTATTTACAGCAACTTTGTAAAATGCTAAATAGAATGGGCGCTAAAATTACAGGTGTTGGTTCTAATCTATTGGTTATTGATGGAGTTGAAAAATTAGGAGGTACAGATCACCGTATGTTGCCCGATATGATCGAAATTGGTAGTTGGATCGGTTTGGCGGCAATGACTAAAAGTGAATTGACCATTAAAGATGTAAGTTGGGATGATTTAGGACAAATACCTACGGTATTTGGTAAATTAGGTATCACCTTAGAAAGAAAAGGAGATGATATTTACATTCCTGAGCATAAAGATGGCTACGAAATTCAAAATTATATAGATGGATCTATTTTAACCATTGCAGATGCGCCTTGGCCGGGATTAACTCCAGATTTATTGAGTATTATTTTGGTAGTTGCCACACAATCTAGGGGAGAGGTATTGATTCATCAAAAGATGTTTGAAAGCCGTTTGTTCTTTGTAGATAAGTTATTGGATATGGGGGCAAAGGTTATTCTATGTGATCCACATAGAGCTACTGTTATTGGTCATGATTTTCAATCTACATTGAAGGCGACCACAATGACCTCGCCAGATATTAGAGCAGGTGTTTCTTTGTTAATTGCAGCATTATCTGCTAAAGGAACATCTACCATTCATAATATTGAACAGATAGATCGTGGTTATGAAAATATAGATGAAAGACTACGCGCTATTGGTGCTAAAATTGTTAGAGTGTAATACTTTAATTATAAAATAAATAAAACTCCATAGTAGATGCTTGTCTATTATGGAGTTTTTTAGTTTATACTATTTTTCTATAACTGTCCCATCAGGATATTGAGCAAATCTACCACGATTAACTTCATGGGTATGGTCTGGGTATCTCCATGGCCACCCTCCAAATTGTGTAGTTCTAAATTCATTCATCGCATTTTGTAATTCTTCATCGGTATTCATTACAAACGGACCGTATTTAGCAACAGGTTCTTCAATAGGTTTACCTTGTAGCATAAGTAAATGGGCATCTGCACCAATGGCTTCTATCTTAATTTCTATAGTGGCATCAACATTTACGCCGTGGTTTGGCTCAATGGATTCTCCTGCAAGATTTATGGTGTTGCCATCATAAAAATATACTGTCCTTTGTGTACCTATTTTTGCTTTTGGCAGTGTAATGGTCCCATTTAATTCAACTGTAATATTCCAAATGGCAACATCATTCTCTGGATCATTTGCCCAAGAGCCAGGTGCTGGATCTGGTGCATTGTTTGCATTAAATTGCCCGGCAATAACTTTTACGCTGGCATTTTCTAATTTAACAACAGGAATTTCTTCGTGCCATAACATTTTAAAGTGTGGGGCTACAAATTTACTTTTAGCAGGTAAGTTCAGCCAGATTTGAAATAACTCTAAAGGATTTTCTTTTTGAGTGTGTACCAAGGGAAACATTTCTGAATGCTGAACACCTCTGCCGGCCGTCATCCATTGTACATCACCTTCACCAAAACGCCCAGCGGCACCAAGTGAATCTGAATGATCACAAAATCCTTTATTAACAATGGTAATCGTTTCAAATCCACGATGTGGATGAGCAGGAAAACCTGGCACCGTTGTACCATGATACATTCTATACCCATCCTTTATCTCAAAATCATTCCCTAAGGTTCTTTCTTCTAATGAATCATCTGGTCCTAACTCTCCATTGCCTTTTGGATAATGGTCTAAATGATAAACACAAAATAAAAAGGGATCTTGTGTTTGCCATGGAAAGCCTAGTTTGAAAATGTTTTTAATTTCCATATTTGTTTTAGTTGTCAATTAAACAATCAGTGAATCGCATTGTTGATTTCTACCCAATTGTTCTCTGGGTCTTTTAAATAAATCTGCCTAACACCATCCGCTCTTAAGGTTACTGAATTCTCTGCCCCTGGCCAGTCATAATACGTAATTTGTTTTTCCTCTAAAGAAGCTATTAACTCATCTAATTTTTGGGTGGCCAAACATAGGTGTACACTTTTGCTGTGCTGCATGGCAACACTATCTTTTCCTATTAAATGTAGCTGAGAATTACCTTGTATAACAAACCATTTAAATCCGCTTGGCGCTGATGGATGTGGTATTTCTTTGAGGTTTAAAACGTTTTTGTAAAAGTCTCCCACCTTGTCCAAATCCTTAACGATTACAGAATAATGGTCATAATCAAAATCAAACGATTGGGCAGACACAACTGTACTACATATAGTGAATAGTAGTATGGTTATTTTTTTCATTTTTTTGTTGTTTAAGTTTGGTTCAAGTTACTTAAAAATGAAAGAAGCTATCTGTTAAGATAGCTTCTTTTTCTTTAGAATTATTGACCGTTTAATGGTGGTGGACCATCTATCATAGGTTCATAAACTTCATCACCTTTACGTGTTTTGTATTCTTCTTTTACCTTATTCACCAATTTTGGATTTTGAAAGAGATCTAGCATAGTCATTGCCATTGCCTTAGATGCATGTATCATTCCTTTATGACCAATAGACATGCCGCCGCAAGCCACTACGGCCCAGGAATGCCACGGTGTGCCGGTAGGAGCTACTGATACCCCTAAATTTATATTTGGTACGTTCCAACTTACATCACCAACATCTGTAGATCCACCACCTGGATTCTTTTCCGTTTCCTTTAATGGATGTACCGATCCGTCTATTCCCACCTCTGGTTTACCTGTTGCTTTTTGTATTGCCTTACCAAAGGCAGTTTCTTCTTCAGTGTAGGTAATAGGACCTAACAATTCCAAATTGGATTGCATAATTTCTCCCCCAGACCGGTTTACCAATGTTTCATAAATACCCGATACCAAAGAAATCTTATAATCTACATTGGCCATAATAGCGGCACCTTCCGCCATTTCTTTTACACGTTCATAAGTGGGTAACATTTTTGATCTTTTGGGATCTCTAACACGTACCCAAAGCTTGGCATAGTCTGGGACTACGTTAACCACTTGACCTCCATCTTGTATATGATAATGTATTCTAGAAGTTGGTAAAATATGTTCTCTATAATAGTTTATCCCAGTGGTATAAAGCTCCAGGGCATCAGAGGCACTTCTTCCATTCCATGGATCGGCAGAAGCGTGAGCTGTTTGACCGTAAAATTCTACGATAAAATCTATTAACGAAAGTCCGCTCTGTACGTCTGCCTCTATTTGAGCAGATGGGTGCCAGCTTACATTGACATCTACATCATCCCAAAGTCCGGCTTTTACCATCCAAACTTTTGCAAAATACTTTTCTTCTGCAGGTGTGCCTAAAAATTTAACCGTTCCTTTTATTTTTCCGGCTTCCATCAATTCTTTAATAGCAATTGCCGAACCCAAACTTGCGGTACCGAACATGTTGTGACCACAACCATGCCCAGCCGCACCTTCTTCATAAGGTTCTTTTACGGGTGATGCCTTTTGAGAAATTCCAGGCAAGGCATCAAACTCTCCCAAAATACTGATTACGGGACTTCCTGATCCGTAAGTAGCTGTAAAAGCGGTTGGGATATCTGCAACGCCTCTTGTAACTTTTAGCCCATTTTTTTCAGCATAATCGGCTAAAATTCGTGAAGATTCACTTTCGTCAAAAGCAGTTTCTGCCAATGCCCAAATAGAATCGCTAATTTTAATTAATTCTTCTTTGTGTTTTTCAATAGAAGTGATGATTTGGTTTTTGTCTTTGCTCATTTTCTGGGCAAAAACTGTTGCACTCAAGCAAAAACAGAGCGCCATTAGAATTGTTTTTTTCATTTTTTCAATTAGATTAAGTAGTTGTTTTGATTAGTCCTTTTAAATATACTCAACTTTAACCTAATTTCTTCTGATGATTTTTTGTATTCTGAATAATTATGAAAATCGTAATTAAGATACTGCTTCTTTGTAAGTTTCTAAGCAGCGTTCCCTTGCCATTTTGTGATCTACCATTTTTTCTGGATAATCTTCGGTACCATATTCAGGAATCCATTCCTTTATGTATTTTTTGTCCTTATCAAATTTATCTACCTGTGTCATGGGGTTAAAGATTCTAAAGTAAGGTGCCGCATCTACACCACTGCCCGCTGCCCACTGCCAATTACCAATGTTAGAGCTCATCTCATAGTCTAATAATTTTTCCGCAAAATAGGCTTCTCCCCAACGCCAATCGATCAATAAATGCTTACATAGAAAACTAGCAACTAACATTCTTACCCTATTGTGCATGTAACCTGTTTCATTTAACTGCCTCATGCCGGCATCGACCAATAAATATCCTGTCTTGCCTTTTTTCCATTTGTCGAATTCTTTTTCATTATTGCGCCATTCTATTCGGTCATACTTGGCTCTAAAAGCATTGGTGACCGTTTTAGGATAATGGTATAAAATGGACATGAAAAATTCTCGCCAAATTAACTCGCTCCAAAATACTTTGTTTTGTTCGGCTATTGCCTTTTTCATCATTTTACGTACAGATACGGTACCAAAACGTAAATGAGGTCCTAATCTAGATGTTCCTTTATCCTTTGCGGGAAAATTACGAGTGTCTTCGTAATTGTCTATTAGGGTAGGAGTTACATTATAATCTGGGACTTCAATTTTAGATTTTTCAAAACCGATATCGCTTAATGATAAATTTGGTAATCTAGTGTTCTTTATCAAATTTGATAAATATTGGCTGGTGTAATGAATGTCTAAATCTGTATTGGCATTAAACTGTTCTTGCCACTTATTTTTATATGGTGTGTAAACAACGTAAGGGTCACCATCACTTTTTACAATTTCAGATTTTTCAAAAATCACCTGATCTTTGAAGGTCTTAAATTCAATTTCATTTTCCTTTAAGAAATCGGAGATTTTCTTATCTCTGTTCTTTGCGTAAGGTTCATAATCCCTATTGGTAAATACGGTTTTCACATTAAAATCTTCAATGATTGTTTTAAAGGTATCAATTGGAGAACCGTGATACATTGCAATAGAGCTTTCACATTCTTCTTGTAGCTGCTTACGCATGCGCTGTAGAGTGGTATGAATAAAGGATACCCGAGCATCGTTTTTTGGCAATTTGGATAGTATTTCTTTATCGAAAATGAAAATGGGCAATATTTGATGATTACTTTTCAAAGCTTCTAAAAGACCAACATTATCATCTAACCTTAAATCTCTTCTAAACCAAAACAGTGATACTTCTTGTGACATTTAGTGTATGTTTAATGTTGAGAGTCCGCCATCAACTCCAATTATTTGTCCGGTCATCCAGGCGCTTTTATCACTTAATAAAAATATTGCGGTTTCTGCAATATCCTCTGCATTACCAATTCTGTTTAAAGGGTGGCGCTCGTTCATTAATGCTCTTTTCTTATCATTGTTCAATAGTCTTTTTGCCAAAGGTGTATCTACTAATGATGGGGCAATAACATTCACTCTTATTTTTGGCGCATATTCTGCAGCCAAGGACTTAGCAAATCCCTCAATTGCTCCTTTAGATGCTGCAACACTTGAATGATATGGCATTCCTGTGCCAACAGCAATAGTACTGAAAAAAACGATACTAGATTGTTCGTTCATTCTAGAGATAATGTGTTTCATAACTTTTACTAAGGCAAAGAAATTGAGTTCCATATCATCTTTTATCGTCTCTAAAGACATCATTTTAAACGGCTTTAAATTGATGCTACCTGGGCAATACACAAAGCCATCTAATTTTTTAGGTAAAATATCAACATCAAGTTCATCTACCGTAACATCAAAAGGAATATGAGTAATATTTTTGTGATGTAGGTTTTCATTTGTTCTTGATGCCACAAATAAATGGTGTGTGTCCTTTAACGTTGTAATTATAGACTGCCCAATGCCGTATGAACCGCCTATCAAAAGTATATTTTTCATTTAAAAAGATTTAAATTCAAGTTGTGTTGAAATATCTGCTATGGAACCGAATAGTTCTTGTAATTTTTGCTCTCGAAAAGTGAATATCTCTTGCAGTTGTTTTTTTACTAAAATAGGATGAGCGATCTGACCTAATATCCCTAATGGTAGTTTATAGTCAATGATATCTTCCATTTCTACACCGTTATCAATTTCTTTTATAAAGTGTTTATGATGCCAAAGTGCATAGGGTCCAAACCTTTGTTCATCAACAAAATAGCTTCCCTGCGCCACATGTGTAATCTCTGTCACCCATTTTGTGGTAAACCCGGGAAATGGAGAAACTTTATATTGAATTATCTGACCGGGAAACATTTCCCTGTCTGCCCCGGTAAGTATATTGAAACCCATATGCTTTGGGGTAATAACTTTTAAGTTTGCAGGGTCTGATAAAAATTGCCAAGCTTCGTGCCTTGAAATAGGTAAAGCCTGTTTAGAATGTAGCTGATATAATTTCATATTCTATATTGAAAATAAAACAAATATTATTTTGTTTAAATAATTGTAAAAATAGTTAAACAATTTAATAATAACATTTTTATCGGTTCAAAAATTAACTTTATCGATTAAAATAAATTTAGGTTGCTTTAAAACAGCAGATTATCATTATTCTATCTTATTTTGCATCAATGAAAATCTTAAATCTTCTATTGTTTGTCACTTTCACTATCATTTGCAGCGCTATTGGTAATGCACAGCAAAATGTTCAAACCGTGGGTGAACTGCCAAGTGATGTTTTTGAAACTTCTGGTCTTATTTATTACAACGGAAATCTAATTACCCATAATGATTCTGGTAATGAACCAATTTTGTATGAATTGGATACCTTGTCTTTAACCATTCAAAGAAGAGTAACCGTCAATAACGTAACCAATATTGATTGGGAAGCAATTTCTCAAGATGAGGATTATATCTATATAGGTGATTTTGGTAACAATGTTGGTACAAGAACAGATTTGGCAGTGTATAGAATTTCCAAAGATGAATATACTAGCTCAAATACTGTTACGGCCGAGATAATTAATTTCTCTTATGAGAACCAACAAAACTTTGAAAATAATGGCAACAGTGATTGGGATGCAGAAGCGTTTATAGTGCTTGAAGATAATATACTAGTTTTTACAAAGCAGTGGCAAAGTTTAGGGTCAGAGGCTTATCAATTTTCCAAATTACCTGGAAATCATGTAGCTATTAGCGTGGGAGCCATTGAGAATATTGGTTTGGTAACCGATGCTACCCATGATATTGAAGCTAATAGGTTGGTATTGATTGGTTATTCATCAATATTAAGCCCTTTTGTTGGTGTGGTAGAAGATTTAAAAATTGACATGCCTTTTGAAGGATTTACCCAGGAATCTCTTGGACTTAATTTTGTGCAGGCGGAAGGTATAACACAAACAACTTCTGGTAACTATTTTTTCTCTTCTGAATATTATTCTAGACAAACACCCACTATTGAATCTCCATCAAGGTTGTTCTCATTTCAAATACCATTAGTTAATTCTGAAGAACCTGAAGAACCGGAAACTCCCGATGAACCAGAGAAACCAAATGAGCTCGATAATCCAGATCTGCCAGATGACAATGACGAAGATGAAGAGGATGAAAGATTAATTATTTATAGGGATAATTCTTCTGATCATTATTACTATTCTATTTCTACCGATAAAAATGTTTACGGGAAAGTAATTTACGATGTTACCGGAAAAGAGGTTTGGCAGAATTCTGAAAATGTAGAAAAAAAGGGTATCATTATCCAGCATTTGGAATCTTCAATATATTACATGGCTATTTTTTTAGAAGACAGTGTTGTTTCTACTCCCTTTGCTGTTTATTAAACTATAGGGTATACTATTTAAGTATTTGTTAACATTTCTACCCTTTCTTTATAGCTAGTTTTGTGATTATAACTAATCACACAAAAAAATCATGAACAAAGTAGTACTTTTTTTATTGGCCATTGTTGCCTCTTTAACTGTTGAGGCTCAAATAAATACTCCTGCACCTAGTCCTGCAGCGAAATTAATTCAGACTGTTGGTTTAACAGAAGTGAGTATTGATTATTCAAGACCATCTATGAGAGGTAGAAAGGTATATGGTAATTTGGTGCCTTTTGACAAATTATGGCGTACAGGTGCAAATGCATACACCAAAGTTTCTTTTGATACCGATGTTACTATTGGAGGTAAAGAGGTTAAAGCTGGCACATATTCAATTTTTACAAAGCCAGGAGCTTCTAATTGGGAAGTTTATATTTATACTGATATTGTTGGTGGTGGAACACCTAGTAAATGGGAGGAGAGTAAAATTGCTGCACAATTAACAACACCTGTATATAATATTGAAATGCCGGTTGAAACTTTTACCATCACCGTTGATGATGTTACCAGTAACGGTGCTAGTATTGGAATAATCTGGGAGAATACCTATGTAGCCATACCTTTTACGGTTCCTACCGATGCTGCCGTTATGAGTAGTATTGATAAAGCCTTGAACGGACCAACTGCTGAGGATTACTATGCTGCCGCTGTTTACTATTCAAGCGAAGGAAAGGATGTTAAAAAAGCAAAAGAATGGATGGACAAAGCAATGTCCATGACAAAGAAACCTGCATTTTGGCAATTAAGACAACAGTCTTTAATTTTGGCAAAGGCAGGAGATAAGAAAGGGGCTATTGAAGCTGCAAAAAAATCTTTGGAGGGTGCAACCGCAGCCGGAAACAATGATTACATTAAAATGAACAATGATTCTATAAAAGAGTGGAGTTCTAAGTAATTACTACAATTTCTAAAATGTAAAAAGTCCGTGCTAAACACGGACTTTTTTTTATGGAAATTATTGTCGTTTTAGTCAAATACCTTAACACCATCATCTATGGCCAAATGGTAATATTCAGCATCTATACCTGTTTTGTTTTTATAAGAGCTAAGCAAAGCCTTAATACTTTCATCTAAAGATTTTGTTTCTATAAGGTTTATGGTACAGCCACCAAAACCGCCACCCATCATTCTAGAGCCAAGTACCCCATCTAGTTCCTCACCGATTTTTACCAAGTGGTCTAATTCGCTGGTAGTAATTTCATATTCGGTTGACATGGCCCAATGACCATCTTTTAAAACATTACCGACAGCAATGGCATCACCAGCAGTTAATTCTTGCATCATTTGCAATACACGTTCATTTTCTTCTATGATATACTTTGCCCGTTGAATATCAATTTCATTCGCCTTATTCTTTACTTTCACCAGATCATCCTTTCTTATATCCCTTAAAGATTTTACTTGGGGTCTATAGGCTTGAACTTGCTTAACAATGTTCTCACATGATACACGTCTTTTATTGTATTCAGAATCAACAGCTAAATTATGTTTGATGTTAGAGTTGATCAAGACCCAACTATAACCATCTAAATTAATTGGAATATACTTATGGCTTAGATCATTGCAATCTAAAAAAAATGCATTTCCTTTTTTACCGAAAAGCACGGCATATTGGTCCATAAGCCCGCAATTTAATCCAATCTTATGTTCTGCTTCTTGTGCGATTAGTGCAATATCTTCCCTTGAAATTTCTTTTTCAGATACTTGCGTAATGGCGTAAATAAATCCACAGCATAGTGCAGCAGAGGAGGACAGACCTGATCCAATTGGTATATCTCCGCCAAAAACACAATTCATTCCTTTAAAAGGGTAGTTTTTGGCTATTAAAATTTCAATGATTGCTTTAAAGTAGTTTCCCCAAAAAGATTCAAATACTTTGTGCTCACCATTTAATTGAAAAACTATTTTCTCCGGTTGGGTCAAAAACGATTCTATCTGAATATTGTTTTCTTCATTACGGGAAACCGCAAAATATATACCTTTTTCAATAGAGGCGGGTAGCACTAATCCTTGGTTGTAATCTGTATGCTCACCAATTAAATTGATGCGGCCAGGTGCCTTTATTAGAATGGGATTTTTTAGATAATTAGCTTCAAAATAGGACTTAACTTTATTATGTATCATTAAGCGGTTGTATTGTTCTTAAGTTAATGGCTTCTTTAACATTCGGTCAAAAGCTTCAAATATAAAAGATATTACTATGACCAATGCTGCACCACAGAAGTTTAGCCATAAATAACCTAATTTTTCTTGTCCGGACGGGTAAATATGAATTAGGTAATAATAAATAATACAGATAATAATTTGGGTTACCACAGCCGCAAAAAACACAGCGTTACCTTTAATGAACTTGAAGAAAAATGCAATTAGAAAAATTCCTAAAACATTCCCGTAAAAGATACTACCAATAATATTTACCAACTGTATGAGATTATCGAAAAGATTGGCAATACATGCAATCAAAATAGCGACAATACCCCAAATTAGAGTAAAAAATTTAGAAGCTTTGACGTAGTGGGCTTCGGTTAGTTGTGCCGAACTTCTATTTCTCTTATATAAATCTAAAGCCGTAATGGTCCCTAAAGCATTTAATTCCGATGCAGTGGACGACATTGCAGCAGACAATATTACAGCTAGCAATAACCCAACAAGGCCAGTGGGTAGGTTGTTAAGGATAAAGTGTATAAAAACATAATCTTTGTCATTGGTTTCTACAACATCATTAGCTTGACTTATAAGTGATTTTGCGGATATTCTATTAGTACTGTCTTTTTGGTTTATGCGAATAATCTGCTTTTTAGCTTCTTCAACGGCGGAATATTCTTTTATTTCCAATGCAGCGGAAAACTTGTTTTGGGCTATTCTTTTTTCTGCTTCTAAAGCTATTTGTCCTTCTTGCAGTAGTTTGTAGTCTTCAGCATATTCAGATTCCATAACCGCTTGTGTTGCAGAAGGGTTGAAATTTAAAGGAGACGGATTGTATTGATAGAAGACAAAAACCATTACACCTACCAATAAAATAAAGAATTGCATGGGTATTTTGAAAATGGCATTGAATACAAGACCTAACTGACTTTCTCTTATGGATTTACCTGAAAGATATCGTTGAACCTGACTTTGGTCCGTGCCAAAATAGGCTAGAAAAAGAAAGAGTCCACCTGTGATCCCGCTCCAAAAAGTATATCTACTAGAGGTATCCAGATCAAAATTCAAAATTTCAAGTTTGTTGCTGGCACCTGCAATTTTCATTGCTTTGCTAAATGTAATATCGGTAGGTAAGTAGCCCAAAATAAAAAAGAAAGTGATGAACATTCCGGTCATAATTATGAACATCTGCTGTTTTTGCGTAACACTAACGGCATTTGTGCCACCAGATACGGTGTAGATAATTACCAGTGTTCCAATAATAATGTTCAAGGTTCTTAGGTCCCAACCTAAAACAGCCGATAAAATAATTGAAGGTGCAAATATGGTAATACCTGCTGCTAAACCTCGTTGAATTAAGAATAAAACCGCTGCTAGTGACCTAGTCTTTAAATCGAACCGACCTTCTAAAAATTCATAGGCGGTATACACCTTCATCTTATGGTAAAGAGGCACAAAAACCATGCAAATGATAATCATGGCAAAGGGCAATCCAAAATAGAATTGCACAAACCCCATTCCGTCGTGAAATGCTTGACCTGGTGTTGAAAGAAATGTTATGGCACTTGCTTGCGTTGCCATAACGGATAAACCTATGGTCCACCATTTAGAGTCGTTTCCGCCACGTACGTAATCATTAACATTCTGGCTTCCTTTGGTTTTCCATACACCATATATTACGATGAATAGAAGTGTGCCGGCAAGAATTATCCAATCTAATCCTTCCATATTAATTGAATGAGGTCATTACGTAATAGAAAACAAGTACATAAATAAGGTTTAACACTAAAACAATAGTGTATTCTTTTTTCCAGGTGGTATTTTCATTTCGATCTTTACTCATCCTTTTATTTTCACTTTCGTTTCTACTTTATCTTTTCCTACGGATAGCATATTAGAAAATAATTTATAGGCACCTGGTACACCTACGGGTAATTCCCTAAAAAAACTAAGTCCAGTATAAATATAATACCCCTCTCCATACGATGAAATCAGTAGACTACCTTTTGAAGCTTCTTCGCCTTCATCGTGCATTTCAAGTATTGGTGTAAACTCTTCACTCCATTTATTGGGAAAATATAATCCTCTTTCTTGTACCCAACCGTTAAAATCGTTTTCATCAATCTTATTTGGAAAGTGAACCAAAGAATGATCTTTGGCTATAATGTTGACCTCAGAATTTTCATTGGTTACCCTATCTCTTGAAATTTCAATATCATACGGTGCAATATTTTCAAATTGTGCACCCCATCTACTTGCTGTGTTATACTGCACAATTACCGTACCACCGTTCTTGGCATAATCTAAAATAAACCGTTGTTTAAATTTAAGTTCATCTACAACATTGTAAGCTCTGATACCAAGTACTACAGCGTCATATTTATTTAAAGATTCTTTTGTAATGGTTGATGGGTCAATAAGTTGAACATTGTAGCCAATTTGTTCTAAACTTGTGGGTACTTCATCGCCTGCACCCATAATGTAACCAATATTTTCACCGGCTTTCTGTATGTTCAGGCGTACCACTTTTGCCTCGGAAGGTAGAAGAACCGTTTGGGTAGGGACATGATCGTATGCAATGGTGACCAATTCCTTTGTGATCTCTTTTCCGTTTACTTTAATGATAGGGGAGATACTACTTTCGTTTTCAGTAGACGGCGGACTTAAAGTGAAATACACCGTTTGTTCATCACCTTTTTTGGCAATGGTAAAGTGTTGTGTGTCAGTATCAAGTTTCCATCCTTTACCGTATTCCAATGCTATAGTTCCTGAAATGCTGTCTTGGTGTGCTTTTATGGTAACCGGAACTTTTTTACTTAACGCATCCGCAAATATCAATACTTTATCGGCAAAGCTTGCAGTGGCTTCCGGTACAATTTCAAAAGGTTGATAAATTTCACCTTTATCGGGTTTTGCGTATTTGTAAACAACAGGTCTTGTTATTGGTATTAAAGTGCCATTTATGTTCACTAGGAATTTTGCATTAAATGCTCTTGGCGTTTCTGGTTTGCCAATTAAATCGGTATTAGAAACCTTGTACGTGCCTAAAGTACCTTTCTCAATTAACCAATAAGGGCTGGTGTAATCTGTTGTAGAAGGTATTTTCAGGTCCACTTTTTTGGTAACAAGGTTATTATTCTTTAAACCTTCGTTATCAATAGCTACTTTTTGATCGTTTATAAAGACCGACTTTAATTTTATGTCAATATTACTTCTATTCAGTGCCTGCACATTAACTTCAACTTCTTGTCCAGGGTTGGTATAAGCGGTCTGGGTAAATGCCTCTAAATGCAATCCTGATATGGCGAAAATTATAGCGGTTAATTCTTCGCTTTTAAGTTCTTTCCAGTGTACATCAGATATTCCTTGTAATAAATTGTATGCTTTAAGTAATTCCGGAATATGAACAGTGGGGTCTTTGAAATTGAAATTCTCTTGTACCTTATAAAGGATATCACCTATTTGTTCACCACCATCAACTCTTTTCCAAGTGGTATCAATGCCATCGAATAAATTAGATTTATCTTCAGGTAAATCACCTTTCAATAATTCAATGTATTCATCTTCTGTACCCCTTGTACTTAATCTACCAAACCCTTGGCAAAGATGTTGGCTACTTGCCAACGAAGCTATTTCATTATTAGACTTGCCTAACATAGGGTAGTAGGTACCAACATCCATATGTAGTAAATTGGTTTTATCTGCAGCCTTAAATTTTTCTTGACTACCGTAGAACCACCATGAAGTATTAAAAAATAATCTTTTTGGCTGCCAAGTATCGGTCATTTTTAACTGCTCTGGGTATGCGTTTGCATCATTTGCCAGATCAAAAGCTTCAAAACTTAACATGGCAGATGATGTATGGTGTCCATGTGTGGTGCCAGGTGTTCTATGATCAAACCTATTGATAATTACATCTGGCTTAAACTTTCTAATGGTTCTAACGACATCACCTAGTATAGCTTCTTTGTTCCAGATTTCTAATGTTTCACCGGGTTGTTTTGAATAGCCAAAATCATTTGCCCTACTAAAAAACTGTTCTCCGCCATCTACTCTTCTGGCCGCAAGTAGTTCTTGCGTTCTCAATACTCCCAAAAGTTCACGTAGTTCTGGTCCAATAAGATTTTGACCGCCATCCCCTCTGGTCAATGACAAATATGCTGTTCTAGCTTTTACATTATTAGCTAAATAAGCTATTAAACGAGTGTTTTCATCATCGGGATGAGCAGCAATAAATAGGGCGGTGCCAAGAAAATTGAGTTTTTCAATAGCGTGGTAAATATCTGTTGCTGAACTGTTTTTAGGGGTTTGGGCTTTCAGGGTGCCGAGTACTAATAGGCTGCAGGTAACGAACCCTAACAAATATCGCATTTTCAGTTGGTTTTGGTAGTGATTTCAAATATAATAAGATTAGTACCTAAGCTTACGATTTTACGACTTCTTTAACAAAATCATATGATCTGCTCTTCCTCTTCTTCTATATTCAAAAACTCTCCCTGTTGATAGGTAGAAATAAGAATTACACCTTTTTGAAGTACCAAGTTATTGGGGTAAGTTAGTATCTCACCATTACTTCTTCTTAAATGTAAGTGAAAAGCCCTAATATCCTCTATTACAAATTTATCTAGATCAGCATTATCTGGGTCTAGAAGTTCTTTGTCTAAAATGCGAATGGTGTTACCAATTTTAAAGGGAAAGGAGAAGAAAATGATGACACCAGCGGTTATATTGCTCAGTATGGACCATTGCGCGAATAATGCAACACCAATTACTGCAAATACAGAAGATAGCATTACACCTAGATCTTGATAGTTTACGCTCCAAACAAAAGTAAGTGCTACTATTGCAATGATGGTCAATGCAATATTTATGAATTTAATGATCAGGTTGGTTCTTACAGGATTAAAATCACTGATTTTACTCACTTTTCTTACCGCAGTAGTAAAAAGGAATTTTAAAATTAAGATGACTAAAAGTACAATGAGACTATAAATTAGTTCATTGTAATGCTCATTAATAAATTCTTTCATATGCTATAACCCTAAACTATCGCGCAAAGATAAATCCTTATTCGATTTTTGTTGCCAATAGGGTGTTGTAATCCTGTTAATTCTTGTTGCTTTAGAAGTCAGTACTTTTTTGTTGTCACCAAATCCGTCATGAAAGGTGTCTGTCCAACTTTCTATTAGATATGGAAATTCGTTTTCAAAGTTGATTTTTAAAGTGCGCTCAAGTTCTGGATAGTTAATAGTATATGTATTGGTATTACCTTTTGTGTCTAAAGAGGTAATTGCATTATACGCTTTAAATTCTTTGTGGGTCAACCTTATAAATTCAAGAGAAGGAACTATAGAAACTTCACCAATTGGTAAATTTTTTGGGTCTATTCTTACTTTGTTCCAAATTTCATTTTCAAGAATGGCTTTTTCCATACTGTAATCTTGGTCGCCTTCAGATTCAAAATAAGAATGACTGGTAATTTCAAAATCTTCTCTATTGTTCAATTGCGCATAAACATGTCCGCACCATTCTTGCGATGAGAAAGATACTTTTATGGCGTGTTGGTTATCATGTACAGGATAGAAACTACTGGTCATAATAGAGTAGGGGTAAATTCCGGTAATATAATTTTTTGTGGAATTTAACTTAAGAACCGGAATGTTGGTTTTATGGCTATTATCAGCTTTAACTTGTTGTTCAGGTAGAAATGGTTCGGTTACATAGATCATTACTGCGCTACCTTCCCTGATCTCACCATATCTTGCCTGTTCTAGTTTATAAGATGTAATTTCAGCCGTACCATTATACCAGTATTTTTTAAATTCTTCGGATAACTGTTTTTTAGGTACTTCTACAACGGGTGTAGTTGTTGCCATGGCTAAAGTATCGCTATTCTTTTCCGATTTTTCTTTGCAGCTGGAAAAAATTAAAAGGACTCCGAAAATACTGTAAAAAAATGTGGTTGGTTTTAATTGCTTTATACTTTTCATGGTGATAGTTTTTTATGTTACCAATTTTGATAATGTGTCATAAACTAGTTGGGTGGGCAGGCCAACGACACTAGTGTATGAGCCTTTGATTTCCTCAATACCTATTAGCCCTATCCATTCTTGAATTCCGTATGCGCCTGCTTTATCATAAGGTTTATATTTTTCAATATAATGATGAATCTCTGATTTGGATAAATGCTTGAACTTGACTTCGGTAATCAAATGTTGTACAATTTGTCGTTCAACTGTGGTAAAACATACAGAAGAAATAACTTGATGCCAATCTCCGGAGAGCTTGCTTAGCATTTCTTTGGCTTCAGTATCATTTGCTGCTTTTGCCAAAGACTCATTCTTATGCCATACCACCGTATCAGACGTTATCAAAATATCTTCAGATTGAAGCTCATCTTTAAAAGCACTGGCTTTTAATTTAGCCAAATAATCCGAGATTTCTGCGCCCTGTAATTCTGATGGATACACTTCATCAATAGATTTTATCTGTACTTCAAAATCAAGCTCCATATCCTTGAAAAATTGATGTCTTCTTGGAGAGCCTGATGCTAATATTAAGCGATAATCTTTTAACTTTTGTTTCAGCATGATCTAATCGTTTGCTGCGCTAAAATGATTGGTCCAATCGCCACGTACTTTTAAAACTTGCTCAATAACATCTCTTACGCAACCATGTCCACCATTTTTGTGAGATATGTATTTGCTTACATTCTTTACTTCTGCTACGGCGTTTTGCGGGCAGGTGGGTAGTGCAACAGCTTTCATGGGGGGGATATCTGGTATGTCATCTCCCATATATAAAATATTTTCTGCTTCTATATGGTATATGTCCATATACTCATCTAAAGCATCCATTTTATAATGTGCTCCCATATAAATATCCGTAACTCCTAAACCTCTTAGTCTAGTACGTACCCCTTCATTGGTGCCGCCAGTAATAATACAAACATTATAACCTTTGCTCAAGGCAACTTTAAGAGCATACCCGTCTTTTACACTCATATTGCGTAATAATTCTCCATTGCTGGTAATCATCAGGCTGCCGTCCGTGAATACACCATCGACATCGAAAATAAATGTTGTTATATCTTTTAAATACTCTTTATAGCTCTTTTCCATGTTTTTCTTTAATTGCGTTGCTTAAAAGGGTGTACAATTCCCTTTGGTGTTTGTTTTTTAATAGTTGTAAATGGTTGTGTAATGTTTTTTGATCACCTCTTTTGGCAGGTCCTGTCTGTGCTTGTAAAGGAGATAAATCATTTAATTTAGTGGCAGTTTCTGTGATTAAAGGTTTTAGAAGGTTAAAATCAATTTGATGTTCTTCACAAATTTCAGCTCCTAAGGTATAGAGATAATTGGTGAAATTATTTACGAAAACGGCAGCAACGTGTAGTGTTTTTCGTTGTTCAGAATTTATTTCGACAACGGTATTGCTTAAAGTTTTGCCAAGACCGGTTAATAATTCCATATCGTTTTTAGTAGTTGCTTCTATGCAGATAGGTATAGAAGCAAATGAAACTATTTTGCCTTTTGTGAAGGTTTGTAAAGGATAAAATATGCCAGGTCTTTTTACCCCGTTCAAAACAGCAATGGAAGTGGCTCCAGAGGTATGGGCAACGAGTCCGTTTTTATCCTTGAAAAAGCCTGATACTGAACCAATAGCATCATCGGAAATTGCTAAAAGGTAAATATCCGCATTTGGTATATTGGTAAAGTCAGTATTCACCAATAGTTTATCTTTTACAAATTCTAAGTGTGTGTTGTTTCTACCTACTACTTGTTTAATATTAACACCATCGGTTTGTTGTAAGGCATAATAAAGATTTTGCGCTACATTACCGGTGCCAACTATTACTACGGATATCATGGCGCAAAAGTACAAAGTTTATAGATCTATTGTTGTATTAAAATTAACAGTTTCAAAGACGTTATAAAGTGGTAAAAGTCATTCGTAAATGGTGAAAAGGCCTTATTTTTGCAACTTGAAAATCAACTCCTATCTTCCATGACGGAAATGTTCAAGAAAATATTCTTCTCTACGCGTTTAATGTCCATTTTGTTTATTGTTTTTGCCACGGCTATGGCATTCGGTACTTTTATTGAAAGCTGGTATAGTACAGAAACTGCTAGAATTTGGATTTATAATACCTGGTGGTTTGAGCTTATAATGGTGTTCTTCGTTATCAATTTTATTGGTAATATTTCTAGATACCGTTTATTAAGATGGGAAAAGTGGCCAGTACTAATTTTGCACCTGTCATGGGTCTTGATCATTGTTGGTGCCTTTGTAACGCGTTACATTAGTTTTGAGGGCATGATGCCTATAAGAGAGGGGAATACAGAGAATGTGTTCTACTCAGATAAAACATACTTAACCGTTTATGTTGACGGTGAAATTGATGGTGAACCTCGAAGAAAAATTTTAGAGGACGATTTGATCGTTACTCCCGAAGCAATAAAATCTAACTTACCATGGAGTGCCGATTTCAATGGTGAAGATTTTGAAATTTCCTATGTTGAATTTATAAAGGGAGCTAAACAAGGTTTGTTACCGGACCCAAAAGGAACTAAGTTTTTAAAAATTGTTGAAGCTGGCGATGGTGAAAGACATGATCATTTTTTAGAAGATGGTAAAGTCTCTAGTATTCATAACGTGTTATTTGCCCTGAATAATAAGACAGATGGGGCAATCAATATTATGACGACCGATTCATTATATCAAATTTATGCTCCTTTTGATGGTAATTTTATGCGAATGGCAGACCAATTTCAAGGGGTTTTGGTTAAAGACAGTGTACAACCTTTACAGTTAAGGTCATTGTATAATACGGCAGGTATGCAATTTGTAATACCTGATTCTATTACCCAAGGCTCATATGGTATTGTTGAAATTCCAGAAGATGAGAAAACAAAAATGGATCAAGATGCCATTGTTTTTGATGTATCGGCCAATGGAGAAACAAAACAAATAAAATTATTGGGTAGCAAAGGCCCATCTGATTTTAGTGAGAAGGTTAATGTAGGCGGACTCAATTTTTCCATTAGATATGGATCTAAGGTACATGAGTTGCCATTCGGTATTAAATTGAACGATTTTATCGCCGAAAAATATCCTGGTACAGAAAAAGGTTATGCCTCTTTTATGAGTAGGGTGACTATTGAAGATGAAAGACCTTTTGATTACGATATTTTTATGAACCATGTATTGGACCATGAAGGTTATCGTTTTTTTCAATCTGGTTTTGATCCTGATGAAAAGGGGACTACATTATCTGTAAATCATGACTTTTGGGGAACTTGGATCACCTACATTGGTTATTTTCTTTTGTATATAGGTTTAATGGGAATTATGTTCTTCGGGAAAACTCGTTTTCAAGATTTAGCAGATTCTTTAGATAAGCTTAAAATTAAAAAGAAAAAAATGTTTGGTGTTGTTACCCTTTTAATGGCATTCTCTTTTTCTTCTTTTGCCCAAGAACAACATACACCAGAAGAGGGTCACCAACAGGCGCCTAGCAAAATGCAGATCGATTCTTTGCTTGAAGCTAGTATGGTCAGTAAAGCTCATGCCGATAAGTTTGGTAAATTGGTAATACAAGATGAAGGTGGGCGTATGAAGCCTATCAATACATTTTCATCTGAACTTCTTCGTAAGCTTAGTTTAAAAGATTCTTACTTAGGATATACATCTGATCAAATTTTACTTTCAATGATGATGAATCCGGCGGTTTGGTACAATACTGAATTTATTGCCTTGGACAAAAAATCGCAAAACGATAGTATTAGAAAAATTATAGGTATTCCTTCTGGTCAGAAATACGTTAAAGCAACTGATTTCTTTGATAAAAAAGGACAGTACAAATTAGAACCTTTTTTAAGAGAAGCTACCGCTACCAACAATCCAAACAAATTTCAACAAGATTTTAAGGATGCCAATATCCGATTAAGTCTATTGAATCAGGCTTTAGGACAAGACATTGTTAAGATTTTTCCATTGTTGGACGATGAAAATAATAAATGGATTTCCGCTGTTGAATATAGGGGTGGGCAGTATGAGATTAGAGATTCTTTGTACGCGAATTTTGTAAAAAATGCAATGCCTTATTATTTAATGACACTAGGCAAAGCGCAACAAAGTGGAGACTATGCTTCTGCTGATAAATTATTGGCTGCATTTCATCAAAATCAGCTAAACCATGGTAGTGAGGTGTTGCCATCTCAACAGAAGATAGATACAGAGGTAATCTACAACAAGCTGAACATTTTTAATAGGTTGTACCAATATTATGCCTTAGTAGGTCTTTTAATGTTCTTTGTTCTAATATTTCAAATTTTCAAAGATCGTTCCATTTGGAGAGTGGCAATTTATTTTTTCAAAGGAACTATCATGTTGTTGTTCATTTGGCATACCGCTGGTCTAATATTACGTTGGTATATCTCTGGGCATGCACCTTGGAGTAACGCTTATGAAAGTATTCTATATGTAGCTTGGGCTACTATGGGAATTGGCTGGGCCTTGGGTCGTAAAAGTGACATGACTTTTGCGGCATCTGCATTTGTTACTTCAATGTTATTGTGGATAGCGCACCAAAGTTGGATCGATCCATCTATTGCCAACTTACAGCCAGTTTTGGACAGTTATTGGTTAATGATTCATGTTGCGGTAATTGTGGGTAGTTATGGTCCCTTGACCGTAGGTATGATATTAGGTCTGGTATCCTTGATTTTAATGATTTTGACTACCCAAAAGAATAAAGAACGTATGGCAATCAATATCAAAGAATTGACCATTATTAATGAACTTGCCTTAACCACAGGTCTTGTAATGCTTACCATAGGTAACTTTTTAGGTGGTCAATGGGCCAATGAAAGTTGGGGGCGTTATTGGGGTTGGGATCCAAAAGAAACTTGGGCATTGATTTCCATAATGATCTACGCCTTTGTAATACACACCAGATTAGTGCCGGGTCTTAGAGGTAAATGGACATTTAACTTTATGAGTGTTGTTGCCTTTGGTAGTATTATGATGACATATTTTGGTGTAAATTTTTACCTGGTAGGTCTACATAGTTATGCAAGTGGAGCACAGGTTATTACGCCAACATTTATATATTATTTGGTTGCTGGAGTTTTAGTACTGGGCGGAATTAGCTTTTGGAGATATAAAGTTAATTATAGTAAATAAAAATAAGTATAGTATATAGTATAAAAAGCCTCATGGAAATTTCCATGAGGCTTTTTGTTTTTAGTTACTCGTTAATTTTAATCTTTATTATCCAATAAATCCATTAATTCTTCGGCTGCTACCTTTCCTTTTTCCTTTAAAAAATCTCTAGGCGTATTATCGCCTAATTCAAAAACTATGGCCGGCATATGGTGGTTAACGTAAAAGTAATTTCTAGATACCATTGTTGGTTTTATTTCTGTTGATGGTTTTACATTGGTATGCTTCTGTGGTAGTCTATTGGTTATATTATTTATCCAGTCGAATACAATTTTGCCTTTATTACCGGTAATCGTAGAATCTATTGGATAGTAAATATCGTCCCAGGTGGAATGAAAATCTGCACCAAATACAAATTCATAACCCTCAGATTCCTTTTTTACAAGAAAGTCCCTTACGCTTTGTGTTTCGGGTTGATTGAAATCTTGCCAATCTCGGTTTAAATCAATTCCGCCCATGTTGTGTCTCCAATGGCCATTGTCTACCCCATCAGGATTCATTAACGGAACTACGAACAAGTCATAGTTATCTCTAAATTTTTGAGCCTTTGGCGAATCTCCGCTCAAAGTTTCAATAAATGATTTCATGGCAAGAAAACCGGTAACCTCTGGCGGATGTTGTCTAGAAATGACCATAACGGCTTTTTTGTGGTCTCCAGTACTCACTTCCATTAAATTCATTGCTCTTTGTTCTTTGCTTTTGCCAATTTCATAGGTTGAAATAAAGTCTTTGGTAGCTAATGAATCAATCCAATTTTTTACCCTAGTGGATCCGTAAAGTTCTTGTGCTGTAATATAAATAGGGGATTTATCTATATTTACTTTTATCTCTACCATTTCCGGTACTGCCTTTATACCAAATGAGCCAGAACCTTGGTTGATACTGGTAAAATTGGTGCTGTCCAATGGTGTAAAATGCAATCCATCTGTACTAATTTTAGGGTAGTATCTACTACGTGAATCTTGATAGGTCATTTTTATGGTTATGGTCTTTGGAGTGTTAGACCACACTTTAAATGCATACCACGGGCTCACATTAACAGGAGTATTCTCTGCAGTAATCAAAGTAGTGTAGTGATTGTTGCCATCAAAAGTAACCCCGTTTAATCTTCCGCTTTCAAAGTCGTTGCTAAAGAATACAGTTTCACTATCAAAGGTCCATACGCCTTTCCATTGCTTTTGTACTGGTTTAGATAGGGTAGATACCACAGCACTTTTACCTTGTCCTTGATATCCTTTGGCAATAGGTTCCTGATTTTTACAAGATAAAATCAACATACAGATCACTATGGTAATTATCGTTTTTTTCATAATTCTTTGGTATTCTTTAAGCCTAGTCTATTTATTTTGAAGACTAACCTACATTATTCATTATAAATCTATCAACAAAAAAGAAAAATGAACTCATGGAATATAGTTTAATTACAACTTTTCAATAATTCTTAATACTAGCATCCTTCTATTAAATTTTAATGAATATAAGTTGCTTGTGAATGATTGTAAAGGGCGAATAATGTTGCTTGGTTTTTTGTTTTATCTAATCAGGTAGGGTATGAGTTAAGGGTGTCATTACGTTCAATTTCCTTACCTTTATTTTTTATAATTTTTGCATATGAATTCGAAGATAAAAGGATTAAATACTATTTGTACCCATGTGGGTGAATTAGAAGATAAGCAGCACAAAGGCGCAGTTTCTCCACTATATATGAGTACTTCTTACGCCTATGAAGATGTTGATGTAAAACGCTATCCAAGATATTTTAATACACCCAACCAAGAAGGTCTTTGTAAAAAGATCGCAGCGTTAGAACATGCAGAATCTGCATTGATATTTGGTAGTGGAATGGCGGCTGTAAGCACCTCTCTATTAGCGTTTTTGGGTGCTGGTGATCATGTAGTGCTACAGCAGACGCTTTATGGGGGAACCTATAATTTAATCAATGAGGAGTTTTCTAAATACGGTATTGAATACTCTTTTACGTCAGGATGGAACGCCGATGCTTTTGAGGCAGAAATAAAGGCAAATACCAAAGTTATTTATATAGAAACGCCATCTAATCCTTTATTGACTATAACAGATTTAGAGGCAATAGCGGTCATGGCTAAAAAACATGGTTTAATAACCATGATTGATAATACTTTTGCTAGTCCGGTAAATCAAAACCCAATTGATTTTGGAATTGATATCGTAATTCATAGTGCAACCAAATATATGGGTGGGCATTCGGATATTTGTGCAGGGGCAGTAGCCTCAACAACAGAAAATATGGATCGCATTTTTCAATTGGCGAAGAATTTTGGAGGAAGTTTAAGTGATTATACGGTATGGTTGCTAGAAAGAAGTATGAAAACCATGGGCATACGCGTTAAAGCGCAAAATGGAAATGCTTTGGCAATGGCAATTTTTTTAGACGGATTGGAAGAGGTTGAAAAAGTATATTATCCTGGTTTACCAACACATATAGATCACGATATTGCCAAAAAACAAATGAAAGGATATGGTGGTATGTTATCATTTGAATTGAATGAAAAATTAGATTCTTCAAAGTTCCAAAAAGCTTTGAACCTTATAAAACCATCAATGAGTTTGGCAGGTGTAGAAAGCACTGTATTATCCCCAACACAAACATCACACGCCTTAATGAGTGCAGAAGTAAGGGCTGAACAAGGTATTTCTGACGGATTAATTCGATTTTCGTTAGGAATTGAGGAAATAGAAGACTTAAAGAACGATATTCAACAAGCATTGAATTCAATTAAATAAATTAATAATTAGTAGTACTAAGAAAGAATATAAAATGAAATTGGATATTTTGGTTTTTGGAGCACACCCTGATGATGCTGAACTTGGGGCAGGAGGTACCATTGCAAAAGAAATAGCACTTGGGAAAAAAGTAGGTATAGTAGATTTAACACGTGGTGAATTGGGCACAAGAGGTTCTGCTGAGATACGTGATAAGGAATCTGCCGCTGCTGCAAAAGTTTTAGGTGTAGCTGTGCGAGAAAATTTAAAGTTTAGAGATGGTTTTTTCGTTAATGATGAGGAGCATCAACTGGAAGTCATAAAAATGATACGTAAATACCAGCCTAATACCGTTTTATGCAATGCTATTGATGATAGACATATAGACCATGGTAAAGGAAGTAAGTTGGTCAGTGATGCCTGTTTTTTAAGTGGGTTGAGAAGAATAGAAACAACAGTTGGGAAGGAAAACCAAAAAGAATGGAGACCTAAACAAGTTTACCATTATATACAATGGAAAAATATTACACCAGATTTTGTGGTGGATATTAGTGGCTATATGGAAGAAAAAACCAATTCAATTCTGGCATATGCCTCTCAATTTCACGACCCTAATAGTAATGAGCCAGAAACGCCAATAAGTAGCAAAACTTTTATACAAAGCGTTAAGTATAGGGCAGAAGACTTAGGTAGATTGGTCGGTGTCGATTATGCAGAAGGATTTACAGTAGAAAGGTTGGTAGCTGTAGATTCTCTTGATAACTTGATTTAAGCAGACTCTTTATATTGTTTTTGCGGTTGTTGAACCCTTGGGATGGTAAAGTAAAAGCTTGAGCCTTTGCCCAAAGCACTGTGTACCCAAATTTTACCATTGTTTTTTTCAACCATTTCTTTACAAAGGGAAAGTCCAAGTCCGGTGCCTTTTTCATCATTTGTACCATAAGTGGTGTGGTTGGAATCTTTTTCGAACAATTTACTGATGATATCTTCGCTCATGCCCATACCATTATCCTTTACATAAATTTCACAGGTCTTGATTTTTTGAATGGCGCCTATTACAATTTGCCCGTTGTTAGGAGTAAACTTAAGGGCATTGCTCAGTAAGTTTCTTATAATAATGTCTATTTGGTTGGGATCGCACCAAATTTGACAATTGGGTTCAATTCTATTGACTATTGAAATAGATTTAGATTCGGCAATTTCGGATAACAAGGCTACATTTTCTTCTACTATGCTATCTAATTGTGTGGTAGCATGTTTGGTGACAGAACCGTTCATTTGCGTTTGACCCCACGAAAGTAAGTTGTTTAGGGTAAATGAAATAGTATCAATATCAACCTTTAGCTTGGGTACAAAATTCAAGAATTCTTCCTTGGTCATTTCCCCTTCTTTGAATAATTTCAAAAGACCTTGAAAAGCCCCAATTGGTCCTCTAAGGTCGTGACCAATTATAGAGAATAATTTGTTTTTTGTTTGGTTTAACTCATTTAAATAGGCTTGTTTCTCTTCTAAATCAGATTTTTTATTTCTTAACTCAAGATTTAATTTTTTCTGCTGTTGTTCATTTCTATGAATTATGAACATAATAATGGCAAAAATGATGAGAATAATAATGGCTACATATACAAATATCTTCTGCTTTGCCAATGCTTTTTCATTATCATCGATCAACTGTTGTTTTTGTTGATCATATTCCATTTTTGTTTTAAGCATATTCAATGCTTTTTCATTTCCGGTTTGCGTTAATGATTCGTAGGTTACCTGATAAATTTCATGATACCATAATGATTTTTCAAAATCTTTTTTCTTCTTATGTAATTGTGCTAATTTCTTAGCGCTGTTCTTAATTCCGGTTCTAAGCCCAATTTTTTTTGATAGATCAAATGCATTTAAGGCATAAGCCTCGGCAATGCTATCTTTACTTTGGTTCATGTAAGCCTCGGTCATACCAATTAAGAGGTCTATTTTGGCACGGTCATCCTCTATTTCTTTATGTAATAATTCGCTTTGTTTATACCAGTAAAGCGCCCAAGTATTCTTGTTCTTTTTTAAATAGATTTTGCCTTTAATTTCATAACAGAACGCAAGCCATTCTAAAATCTTTTCTTTTTCAAAAGTTGCAATACTTATGTTGATATTGTACATGGCATATTCAAGCTCATTCATATCTGCATAAGTAGATGCGATATTGCTTAAGGTCTCGGCCATAAAAACCGGGTTACCTACTTCTTCATGTATTGCTTTTGATTTTTGTAGAAAGACCATTGCTTGTTCATAATCTTTTTGTTCAAGATATAAATGCGCAATGTTGTCATTTACAATGGAAATGGAATTTTTATCATTGTTTTTTTCGGCTATTTCAATGGTTGCCAAGTACCATTTTAAAGCTTTTGAATAATCTCCTTTGTAACCATATTCTTTGGCCAAATCATTTAACGTTCTAATGATTAAAATAGAATTGTCATTATTTTTTTTGGCAAGCTGATAGGCTTTTTCAAAATACGTAATTGCTTGGTCTATTTTGCCTTTATCAGAATAGTAACCTCCAATGGCGTGAAGTGAGCTTATCTCACCATTTACATATTTGGATTTTTTGCTTAAGTCAAGACTTTGTTTACTTAAAATTAAAAGACTGTCAAGATTATGATAGCGATGTTCAATGGCAAGATTTATTAAATTATGAATATATAATGTATCTCTGGTATCGAAAACATTAGAATTTCTAAATTCCTTTATTTCTTGCAGTAGCGTATCTCTTTTAGTATTTTGAGCTAAGGCTTTAGGAGCTATAATGCAGGAAAATAAGAACACACCAAGCCAACCCTTTAGTAGGTTGTATTTTAAACTTGAGGTTATTCTGCTAAAATTCATAGTAATCCCTATAACTTGGTTTAAAATTAAGTTAGTAGGCTAGGGATATAGAATAAATGTTGTGAAATGCGCTTTATTGTGTGTTTTAACGTCTTAAACGTGTAGTTGGTCGATGATTTCTTAAATCAAGGATGAAATATTAACCCAAAATATGGTTTTGTTATTGCTGTTTTTGTAAACAAATTTTAATGAACTTAGAAGTTTCTTTCTATTTGATATCTATGGGAAGCTCAACAATAAACTGGCTGCCTTTGTTAGGTTCGCTTTTCACCATTATCTCTCCATTATTTTTAATAACCATAGCTTTTACAAGCCTTAGACCTAAGCCGGTACCTTTTTCTGAGTTTGTACCATAACTAGAGAAATTTTCAGAAGAACTAAAAAGCTTTTGAATATCGGTCTCTGTCATACCAACGCCTGTGTCAGACACTTCAATAACCAAGTTCTTATTTTTTATTTTAGTGGAAATCGTAATCATGCCATTATTTGGGGTAAACTTAATGGCATTGTTAATTAGGTTTCTGAAAATGATATTAAATTGTTGTAAATCGGCAAAGACACTATGGTTAGCAGCTACTTGATTATTAACAACTATGGATTTCTTTTTAATTTCATTTCTGTATAGTTGTAGGATTATATCTAGTTCTTCTTTAACTAATATACTTTTAATATTTACGGTGCTACCTTGCATTTGTGTTTTTCCCCAGTGTAAAAGGTTGTCCATGGTAAACTGCACTTGTTCAATATCTTCTTTTAACTGTGGAGCAAATTTCTCAAAGTATTCCTTTCCTTCCGGGTCTTCTAGGTAAAGACCCAATATTTCATTTAAGGATATGATCGGACTCCTTAAATCGTGTCCAACTATTGAGAATAACCGATCCTGATTGTGATTTATTTGTTTAAGCGCTTTTTGATTCTCATTTAATACTTCTGCCTGTTTGGCCAGTTTTTTATTTAATATTTTTTCTCGTCTATTGGCATTTAAAATAATGAATACTATAATAATTAACGTAAATAGAGCGGCTAATGACCATTTAATGTATTTGCGTTGTTGACTTAGTGCAAGCTCACTTTGGGCTTTGAGTTCTTCAGTTTCCTTTTCATAATTTAATCGTGCATTAAGCATAGTTAAATTTCGTGTATTCTTTTTCTTGAAATTATCATATGATAATTTTTCGGTCATCTCTAAATACTTCAAAGATTCAGCAACATCATTTTGCTGTTTTTTAATTTGATATAGAATACGATATGCTTGTTCTAAGCCGCTATCGTGATTAGATGCTTTATATAATGCTATACTTTCTAAGATGTTTTCTTCTGCCAAGGGTAGGTTGTCCTTGCTTAGATAGGTGCCAGCTTTGCCGTATATAATATCGGCTTTGCTTTTTACATCGTTAAAGTTTTTATGCAGCACCAATGCTTTTTTATAATAATCTAAAGCGATGTCAAAGTTATTTTTTGCTTGATTATAATACCCTAGTGTATATTGTGTCCAAGCCAGCCATGTTTTATTGGTTTGACTTTCAAATAACTTTAAACATTTATCTAGGTGAATTTTTGCTTCATCTAAATTGTTTAGTTTAATATTTAAATATGCTAGATTACTTAATAGCATTACATCTTTAGTAGGATCCTTTAAATTATGGGTCACTTCTAATGCCTTGTCGTAATATGCCAAAGCTTCGTTATAATTTTCCAACTTGCTAAAAATTGTGCCTAAATTCATGTTCATTCTAAACAGAAAAAACAAATCGTTTTGTTTTTCTGCAATTGAAAGTGCATGTAAAAAATTAGCATATGTGGCAGGGTAATCTTGCTTGAAAAAATTAGCCTGTCCTTGTACATTGTAAACCTTCATTTCAGTTTTTGGGTAAGTCGACAATAAGGGACTTTCAATGACCTGTAATGTATATTCTATTGATTTATTGGTATCCCCAGTATAAAGAAATAAAGTAGCTAAATTGGTCAAAGCTTCGAGCTCTCCTTGTTTGTAGTTGTTCTTTAAACTTAGTTCAAGTGCTTTTTCAGAATAAACAAGCATGGAGTCTTGCTCAATTAACCTTGAATAATAGGATAAGTAATTTAGGTTATCAATATATGCGGTATTGTCTTCAGTAAAGTCTGGACTTTCTGTTAATTTAGAAATTTTTGATTTATAAAATTGAACACTATCAATTTGAGAAAAAGAGGTAGAATAACTTAGGCATATTAATGCAATGAGTAAAAAATTATATTTATAATTTGATTTAGAACGCATTAGGGGCTAAGTAGGTTGTTTTATTTAAAACTTCAAGTTATAAATAAATTAATTAAACGTTTATTAAAATTATTTATTTCTTCAAATTTCAATTTATTATTTGTTAGAACTAAAGAAAAAAATTATCTTTGCACTCGCTTACAAATGGTGGTTGTAGCTCAGCTGGTTAGAGCATCGGTTTGTGGTACCGAGGGTCGCCGGTTCGAACCCGGTCTTCCACCCTAAAGCAGATAGAAAGTCTTGGATTTATTCCAAGACTTTTTTGTTTTAAAGGTGTTGATTGTCAGTTTTTATGCAAAAAAATAAGCCTGACACAAAGTGCCAGGCTTATTGGATTTAAATAGGCTGATGCTTAATCTACCTTTAATTTTTGCTCTCTATTGGCTATTTCCCAAGCAGTGTAAAATACTAACCTAGTTCTGTTCTCCAATAAATCATAATTGATTTTATCTGGTGTATCACTTGGTTTGTGATAGTCAGCATGCGTACCATTAAAATAAAATATGATGGGAATGTTATTTTTAGCAAAATTGTAGTGGTCACTTCTATAGTAAAAACGATTAGGGTCGTTTTCGTCATTATAGGTATAGTCCAATTCAATATTCATGAATTTCTTATTTACTTCTTCTGATAGGTTGTGTAATTCAATACTAAGCTTATCAGAACCTATTAAGTAAATATAATTTCTGTCTCCTTCACGTTTTGGGTCAATTCTACCGATCATGTCAATATTTAAATTGGCTACGGTTTGCTCTAAAGGCACAATAGGGTCAACATCAGTGTAATATTGAGATCCCAATAACCCTTTTTCTTCACCAGTGACATGTAAGAATACTATAGACCTTTTTGGTCCCTTGCCTGCATCGGCTGCATTTTTAAAGGCTTCTGCAATTTCCAAAAGGGCAACAGTACCCGATCCGTCGTCATCTGCTCCATTATTTATTTGACCATCACCACTTACGCCAATATGGTCTAAATGAGAAGATATCACTAAAAATTCATTTGGTTTTTCTGAACCTTTTATGATGGCAACAACATTCTCTGAAGAGACCTTGTCATTAGAACTTTCAAAATTCAAAGTCAATTTTTCAGTTAAAACTTTAGAATCGTTTTCTTTTTCTATTGTCGGTAAAATACTTTCTGCAAGGGTTTGGTCTATAAATAAACTGTAAAACTCAGGGGCGTCATTATTTACAACTTCCATTCTACCACTGTTGTTTTGCTTCATAGATTCAAATCTGCGTTTAAATCTGCTGAAATTGTCCTTATCGTAATATAATACTCCCTTGGCACCTTTGTCAATTGCAATTTGTATACGCTTGGTCAATGACTCTGACATATTGCTCCAAATAGATTTTTCTGAAGTGCCTGAAATAACGTAAGTACCATCTTCTTTTATGGGTTCACCAGATTTTAATAGTACAATTTTATCCGTAACATCTACATTGTCATAACTAGAGTATACCGTATCATCAATACCATAACCTATATAAACAATTTCATCATTTGAAGAATTTGCGGCAGCAAAAGTAAGTACGTGTTTCCCTATAGTAAAATCCGTATTGTTTAAGCTTAGTTTACCTATAGGTAGTTTACTTATCTCTAAAGGTACTTCTTGAAAATAGTTGCCATCTTCTTTTGCTGCAGGAATACCTAACTTTTCATATTCGGCCTTTAAGTAGGCTATTGCTTTTTTCTGACCTGGTTGTCCGGTTTCCCTACCTTCAAACTCATCCGATGCATAGATATATAAATGATCTTTTAGTTCAGCTTCGGTAATTGTTTCTGCGTAAGTAATTTCAGATGCAATTTGTGGTTCTTCAGTAGCGTTCTCTTTAATGGTTTTTTGGGAAGAATTACAAGATAAGGCCGTTGCGACCAATAAGAATAGTGTTTTTTTCATTTTATAGTGATCAAAATTTATCAAAAATAATTAAATCTTAGTTGGTTTCAATTGTTGTAATCAACAATAAGATTACCTCCTTATTAAAAGCTTTAATTTTTTAAAGCTTCAGAGATAGCCGCTTCAACTAATGGCTCCATAACCATATAGCCTTCAGCTGTTGGGTGTACTTCATCTCTGGCATATTTTTTTGGAAGTCCATTACGCTCATCAACCATTTTTGAAAAATAATCTAAATAGATATGTCCATGCGTATTGGCATATTCTTTTATCATCTCATTAAGCTTTATAATTTTTCCAGCAGGTTCTAAACCTGGCTTCCAAGGATAATCGTAGGCCGGTAGGGTAGAGGAAAGAATTACCTTAATGTCATTTGCATGCGCCATTTCTGCCATGCCTTTAATATTGTCCATAATCATTTTTAGGGTAGATGGTCCTGTATTACCTGCTATATCATTGGTGCCTGCCAATATTGTTACCACTTTTGGTTTAAGATCAATGACATCTTGTCTAAATCGTATTAACATTTGTGGCGTGGTTTGACCACTGATACCGCGATTAATATAGGGCTTGCCCTTAAAAAACTCCGGACGCGTTTTTAGCCAACCTATTGTAATGGAATTGCCCATAAACACCACCCGATTTTCGTTTTCTTTGGCTTGTTCTATTGTATCATTAGCAACTTCAAAATGATTTAGATCAGGCCAATCTTGGGCATTTACAGAGGTTAATCCTAAAATAGATAACATACACGTATACATTATTGTTTTTATTCTATTCATCTTTATTATGATTGTTGAATTTGTTCTTTTTCTTCTGCTTTTAATGGGATGTTGTTTATAATATTCGCCTTATTTGGTCTTTGCGCTGCCAAATAGGCCAATAAGCACACAGAAATGACCAATGGAAGGGCATTGGCAGTATTGTAATATGCAAACAACCCTATGAAGGCAGGGATTTCAATAAGGGCATATTTGATATGCAAAGCAGATTGATACTTTTTTAGCTTTTCTTCTAAACGACTTTCTGATTTAATATTGGAAGTCATTTTTTTGAAGACCCATTGACTGCCAAAATACCCTAACATTGCAAATACGGGTACCATGTATAAAACGACCCCTTGCCCTGCAGTACTCGTATTAAAAGAATTGATCTGTAAAAATACCCAAAGGGTAAAAATGCTTAAGCCTATTAATAGGAATAGGTGCATTATTGTAAGACTTTTGATAAAACTTTTTATTTCCATATTCTAATTTAAAATCCTAAGATAATATAAAATTGACCTATGATGAATTTGACGGGTTATTACTTGTCATTATTTAACCTAGGGCATCTATTAGAATTTTTATCTTTGCGCAGTATGAAAAAGATACTAACTATTTCTCTTCTGCTATTTTTAGCTGTCAATGCTTACGGTCAAATTGAGCAAGATAAGGTTCTTCACTACTTAGGAGGTAATTTATATGGTCTTGTGGGGGCAGGGGTTGCGAATGAAATTTCAGATGGAAACAGAACGTGGACTTTTGTTGGTGCAGTTGGTGGAAGTTTGCTTATTGGTTTGGCCAAAGAGGCCATTGATCAAAATCAATATGGAGGATGGAGCAATGAAGATTTGTTAGCTACCGTATTGGGTGGTGTAACAATTGGTGCTACAATTGATATTTTCAAAAAAAGAAAACAACGTAAAAGGGAGCAATTATTTAAAGATGCTACAAAAACTGTAGATTACCGTCATCAAATGAAATTCCCAATAAAAACAACAGAGATCAACTCGCTATTTGTATTGGGAATGTCCAGTACTGTTCTAGAAAGGTAGTTTTCTAATACTTTGCACTTTTTCCTGTTGCAATAGTACGGTTTATGAAATCACGAATATCATCATTTGCAGTTTTTAAATCTTCTCTTCGTAGGTACATCATATGACCTGAACGATATCCTTTAAAACTAAATCTATCTTTCATGCGTCCGCTTGGGTCTACTTGCCACATGGTATATTTTGCATTGAAGTAGGTGGTAGCTCCATCATAATAGCCAGATTGTACCAAAACATTTAAATATGGGTTTTGTGCCATTGCTTGTCTTAAATTATCTCTGGTGTTGTCATCGTCATTGTTCCAAGGGTGTACCGGACCGAACATATTATATTTTACATCGGTCTTAAAATTTAACTCTTCCTGTAAGTAATAGTTAATGGCAGGGGTAAAGCTATGTAGCCAAGATGTTAATTCAGAATTATAGTCTGGCTTTGTTCCAGATAGTTGTTTATCTATTCCTAAATATCTTGAATCTAAGCGTCCTACGGTATGCCCGCTTTTATCTTTTAAAAGATTTTTCCAAAAGAAAGAAGTAGGTACGGAAAGGTTGTGGTCAAGAATGTCTTTTTTGTTCAATCCTGAGTAATAAGCCATTTTATCTGCCACGGCTTCTTTTTCGGAAGCTTCTAAAAATCCTCCTTTAGCCAATGCCGGTATTAGCTTATCAATTGTATATGCTTCAGACTCCGGTAGAATTTCTAAAAGATCCTTACTCTGTAAGGCTGGTGGTAAAGCTTTGTGATGCCATGCCGCCGCAGTATAATAAGGTAGGTTTATTGCTTCGGCAACGGGTCCGGAATTGCGTATCACTTTATAATCAGCCGGTGAAACCATTATGACACCATTTAAATACATCCATTGCTGATTTTGTAAAGCCAAAGAAAGACCCATTACACGTGTGCCCCCATAACTTTCCCCGATTATATATTTTGGCGAGCGCCATCTGTTGTTTCTGGTTACAAAGGTGTTCAGCCATTCTGCCAAATATTTAATATCGGCATTTATGCCAAAGAATTTGTCGCGGTCTACTTCTTTTCCGCTTGCAGGGATAGTTCTGCTATAACCTGTGTTTACTGGATTTACATAAACGATATCCGCAATATCTAAAACTGAATGCGGATTGTCATTTACACCATAAGGTTGAACAGGATATCCTTCATCATCAATTTTTAAAACCTTTGGCCCGGTATACGCTAAATGCATCCATACCGAACCTGATCCTGGACCACCATTAAATGAAATCAATAGCGGTCTAGCAGCACGATCCTTGATGTTGTTTCTAGTATAATAGGTATAATGCAAAGAGGCTATGGGTTTTGCATTTTCGTCCCACACAGGTTGGGTCCCAGTCTGTGCGGTGTACGAAAAACTAGCGCCATTAATGGTAGCGTTATGTTGTGTTGTGATAACGGTGTCTACGGGTAATTCCCTAGACTGGCCAAAGGCAAATGCAGTGACCAAACAAATGGTAAATTGTACTATTTTTTTCATGGTTTGATAAGGTTCTGTTGTAAAACGAAAATAAGCATAATTGTGCTATTTTATTCGTTGTTCGGACCTATTGAGTTTTAAATGTCAAATCCGTAATTATGATGGTTTTAAAAATGGAATGTTTAAAATTTTTTAGCTGGTATTCATAATGTTAATACAACTTAATTAATTATGGAATTACCTGAGAATTATTTACTTTTCTAATTCATACAACTAATACTCATGAAACAACTTACAAGACGATCATTTAATGGTTTGGCTACTAAAGGCCTGTTAGGATCCGCTTTTCTAGCCAATATGCCGTTGGCAAATGCCTTTACAACTAATAAAAGTAGTAAAAAGTTGGGTGTAGCCTTGGTTGGTTTAGGGAGCTACAGTACTTATCAATTAGCACCTTCTTTATTGGATACGGAGCATTGTTATTTGGCAGGAATTGTAACCGGTACCAAAGAAAAGGAATCTGTTTGGCAAGAGAAATACAATATACCCAAAGAGAATATTTATTATTATGAGAATTTTGATACCATTGCGGATAATGACAGTATAGATGTTATTTATGTAGTATTACCCAACAGTATGCATGCGGAATTTTGTATTCGTGCGGCAAAGGCAGGTAAACATGTTATCTGTGAAAAACCAATGGCGGTAAGTGTTGCGGAATGTGATGCAATTATAAATGCGTGCAATGAACATAAGGTTAAGCTTTCTGTTGGTTATAGAATGCAAAGCGACCCTTATACCCATGAAGTCAAAAAATACATTAGGGAAAGAACTTTTGGTGATGTATTGTTTGTTTCATCTGATGCAGGATATGTCTCTAACGGTAATCCAGATCAATGGCGATTAAATAAAAAATTATCTGGTGGCGGAGCGCTCATGAACATGGGTGTGTACGCTATACAAACCAGTATTTATGGTACAGGTCAAAACCCTATTTCAGTTTCTGCACAAGAATTTAGTACTAGACCAGATTATTTTAAGGATACCGATGAGACCATTACAGCTCAGTTTAAATTTGAGAATGGTGCTGTTGCACATATGATGACTTCGCATAATGCAAATGGTAATAGATTAAAATGTCATTGTAGTAAAGGTTGGTTTAAACTTGATCCAGCCCATAGTTACGGACCAATAAGTGGTAGAACTTCTAATGGAGATGTCTTAAAGTTTCCACATAAAAGACAACAGGCTTTACAGATGGATGATTTTGCAAAGCATATTTTGTTGGACAGTAAAAACGTGGCTCCTGGTGAAATGGGAAAAAGAGATATGATAATTGTAGAGGCTATTTACAAATCGATAAGAGAAGGTGGACAAGAACAGTTATTGTCATTAGGTGATTTAGGTATTGTGGTGTAATTATTTGAAAAACAAATAGTTAAAACTTAACTTAAAGTTAAGTTCAAGATTTGATCACTTCGATTTCAAGTTAAATTTACATGTTAACCTTATCATAAGGTTTAGTTCATTTATTGCTAATTTTTAGAATACCTTACTTAAAGGTTATCTCTATAGTTTTGGAATTCATAACCTAAAAACTATATTGATAATGAAACAAACGAAAAATTTACTATTTAAAGCCCTTTTCCTTTCTTGCTTAGGATTAGCTGTAATGAGCTGTGATGGAGAAGACGGTGTAGATGGTACAAATGGTATTGACGGTGTAGACGGTGCTGATGGCGCAGACGGAGCCGATGGCGCCGATGGTGCTGACGGACAAGATTTGACTCTGGAAGAATCTATTCCATTAACTAGTTCCGTAACTCCAAACGAACTTTTCGAATTAAAAGGTGCTTTTGCAGGGTCTGCCGACCTTAATATGATCATGTCTTCTGCAGATATCTTAGAATCTGATTCTACTTTTGTTTATGGTTCTTATATGGATGGTGCTGCACTATATCCTACCGAAGATGGTAACTATGCTTTAATCAATAATCTAGAAGCAGATTACTCCATTGCAAGAATTATGTTGAATTCTGAACTTCAGCCTTTACAAGGAGATTATATAGTAAATTCTACAGCTACTGCATTTACGGCAATGTGTTCTGGATCTTCAATTACTGTTGAAGAGCACGGATTTGGTCCTTTATACCTATCTGGTGGAGAATGGGGCGGTAACGCTAAAGGTGTATTTAAAGTAAACCCTTTTAGAGCAAAAGAAGACAGGGTAGAAGTAGAAAGATTACCTGCACTGGGTGAGTGGTCAACTGAAAATGCTGTTGTTATTGGCAAAGATGCCTATTCTTCTCAAACGGTAATTTTTATGGGTGATGATCATAGTGATAATACATATCCGCAAGCTCATTTTGGAATGTACGTTGGTCAAAGAGGTGACCTTTATGGAGGAAAACTTTATGTACTTAGAGGTACAAACCCAGTAGAATCTGCTCCAGGAGAAGGTGGTCAATTATTTGAAATGGGTATGGCTCAAGACATTGAATACGATGTAGAATGGGTAGAAGTTACTGAAAGAACTATAGATGAGTTGAACCAAGAAGCTATTGACTTGGGTGCTATAGGATTTCAAAGAATTGAAGATATCGATTGGAGAAGAGGTTCTGCCGATGCTCAAAGAGAAGTATATTTTAATGCTACCGGTAGAATACGTGGTGATAATCCGGACCTTAACTTAAGAGGTACAGGTTTTGGTCGTGTATACAAACTAGTTTTAGATACTGAAGATCCAACGGCTCCTGCTAAATTAACTGTTGTAGTTGATGGTGACTTAGAAGGTGGAAAAGGTGATGGAATGCATTCTCCAGATAACATTTTGGTAACTGAGAACTATGCTTACATTCAAGAAGATCCAAACGGTTATGGTGATTTAAATGCAGATATCACAGGTTTTGCCAAAATTTGGCAATTAGACCTAAATACGGGCAACTTTGTTGAAGTTATGGAGTGTAACCAAACTTATGCTGCAAGTGTTGGTATTGGTAATACCGATAGTATGTGGGAAATAACCGGCTTGATCGATGTTACCGATATCATAGGTGCATCTGAACCAACCTTTATTGGTGGGGCTCAAGTACATGGTTGGAATTTTAGTACCACTCCTGATACAGCTGTAAGGGCAGACGGACTAAAATTTGTTGACCCAACAGCAATTAGTGAAGGCAGTGCTGCATTAGAAGGTTCAGTTTTATTCAAATTGACTGGCTTACCTAGATAAGTGATGTAATTGTACCAAGTTTAAAGGTTCCCTTCACTGGGAACCTTTTTCTATTCATATTAATTTCAAAGTGAAACATGAGAGCATTTTATTATAAATGGATTTTGATAGTATTTGTTTGTTTTTTTCTGTCCTGCAAGAATGAGGAAACAAAACCTTTGTTAGCTATAAATGCTAATGATCAATCTATGTTCAACAATGCTATAAGGGAACATTATTTTTTGGCATTGGATAGTACTTCTTATTACATGCAGCAAATAGATACCGCACAATCGCTCTCAAAGAACAAAGAACTGTTTTTAAAAAGTAGGGAATGGTATAAAAGGGTAGAGCCTATGCTTATCGCGTATGATTATGAGAATTACATCTCAATGAATGCGCCTAATTTGCTTAAGGTAGAAATAGACGACCATACCGATATTAAAAAACAAAAACCAAAGAGTTTTCAAGTATTGGAAGAGCTCCTTTATAGTGAAGAAGGATATTCCAATGAAGATTTGAATACTGTATTGGAGTATTTAAAGATTAGAATTCCGTTTGTAAGAAAAAATCATATTCTCATCACCCAAAGAGATAGACATCATTTAAAAATGATAAGAGATGCCATTGTAAATGTGGCTACTAAAGGCATTACAGGTTTTGATTCTCCAATGTTGGCAAACTCTTTGAACGAAGCTGTTTATAATTATGAAACGCTACAAACAGTTTTGGATATTTATAAAGAGGCTTTTAGGAATAATACCTTATATGTACAATGGAAAAAAGAAATTTCTTCCACCATTGATGATTTACAAAGTGCCAATTTTGACGAATTTGATCGATACTCGTTTATAAAATTGCATACCAATACGCAATTGCATCTAGTGGATAAGACTGCTAATGATTGGGGAATTGAATTAAGCCAATCAAGGGCTTTAGACCCTAAGGTGACCAATCTTTTTGACAAGAACTTTTTCAATATGAAGATGTTTTCCACACAAAGAGCACCAGATATAACTGAAGAAAGAATTGAGTTAGGAAGACAATTGTTCAATGATACGGATTTATCCGGCTCCGGTACTATAAGTTGTGCGACTTGCCATATTGCGGAAAAAGCATTTACCGACGGGCATAAAATTGCTAAAGGTATAAATGGACAAGATTTGCAACGTAATTCACCAACATTAACCTATGCCGTTTACCAACGTTCTTTGTTTTATGATGGTAGGGCAGATGGTCTTGAGGATCAAATTGTTGGAGTCACCAATAATGAAAATGAGTTTCATATAGATTTGGAAAAATTAGAAGAGAAAATTCAAGATAAATCAGTGTATAAAGTTCAATTTGATTCGCTTTACGATGGCAAAATTACCGATATGAACGTACGTAATGCCATTGCAACATATATAAGAAGTTTAGCTCCGTTCGATTCTAAATTCGATCGGAACATGAATAATCTAGAAGAAACCATGACTACCGAAGAGATTACCGGTTTTAATCTTTTTATGGGTAAAGCTGCGTGTGCCACTTGTCATTTTCCACCGGCATTTAACGGTACCGTACCACCTAAATATATGGAAAGCGAATTTGAAAATTTGGGCGTGCCCAAAAATGCAAGTTTTGAAAACCCTGTTTTAGATGATGATTGGGGGCAGTATTATCCTTATGAAGTAGAGGAGAAGAAGCATTTTTTTAAAACTTCAACAGTGCGTAATGCAGAATTAACCGGACCATATATGCACAACGGGGTGTATGAAACTTTAGAGGAAGTAGTGGAGTTTTATAATGTTGGTGGTGGTCAGGGCATGGGCTTAGATGTACCTTACCAAACATTACCACCTGACTCTTTACATCTAACGACTACAGAATCAAAGGCGATAATTGCTTTTATGAGAACACTTACCGATAAAAGATTTGAGAATGAAGCCATAAACTAGAATTTTTCAAAAACGCCTAAACCAAAAAGGGCAAAATCATATTTAACTGGATCCAAAGGGTCCAGTTTTCTTAAGCTTTTATCTAGCTCGGCTAACGCTTTTGCATCGTTTTGTTTTCTTTTTAATAATCCTAATTTTCTAGCTACATTACCTGAATGTACATCTAATGGACAAGATAATTTTGAGGTAGGTATTCCTTTCCATATGCCAAAATCTACATTGGTAGTTGCATCTCTAACCATCCAACGTAAAAACATATTTATCCTTTTGGCGGCAGAACCTTTTAAAGGATCAGATACATGCTTTGTTGTGCGTTGCTCATATGGTAACACAAAAAATATTTTCTTGAATTTTGAAATGGTGGGCTGTAGAGAATTTTTGTCTTGAAGAGTTGTGAAAATACCTTCAAGACCTTGGTGTTGAAGGTAAATATTCTTTAAGCTTTTTATAAAATATCTTAAATCATTTTCATTGAAAGTTCTATGAACAAATCCTAATAAATTATCTAAATCATCATCGGTATGGTTAAGCACAAAGTCATACGGACTTTGTCCCATTTTTTCCATTAACTTATGAGAATTATTGATGATGCTCTTTCTGTTACCCCAAGCAATGGTTGCCGTTAGAAAAGCACTGATTTCAATATCTTCTTTTTGTGTGAAAAGATGCGGAATTTGTATAGGGTCGGTTTCTAAGAATTCAGGTTTATTGTATTCAAAAACCTTTTCGTCAAGAAATATTTTTAGCTCACTTTTTGTCATTCAATAGAAATATCTAACAATTGCATAATTAGCACAGGAACCACTAAAACCATATTGTAAATGGCGTGTAGCGCCATAGACCATAACAGACCAAATTTTACCCGTATGTAGCCTAAAAGAAAACCTACACTAATTTGTGGTGCAACCAACAATGGGGAAAAAAGTAAAACCTGAGTGCTCATTTCAAAATTACTGATATGCATAAAGCCGAACGCAATTGTAAACAAATAGAAAATTGGTTTAAAAAATTTTGAATCTTTAAAAAAGACAAGCGGACCTCTAAATAACAGTTCTTCAAAGAAAGGAGCTACAATTACTGCTAAAAAGAAAATAAGTGCCACTGAGTAGTTTCCGAATAAATCATCCATGGCATGTTTGCCCATCTCAAGCTTTAGGATACTTTCTAAAACTGTAGCTGCCATTAATAATAGAATACTTGCCGTTAATGCAATAATTAAAAGCTTGAAGAGAATTCTCAATTTTTCTGATAAAGAACTTTCAGTATCTTGTGTATAGACAGGTTTTTTTATAAATGAAAGTAGTTCTTGAAGCATACGGATCTTGGTTATGCTATTATTATTTCCTTGTCTACAATTTTACCATCTACCATGGTTAATTTACGATCTGCCATTTCTGCCAATTCAGCATTGTGGGTCACAATTACAAAGGTCTGTCCAAACTTTTCACGAAGCTCAAAAAATAATTTATGCAGGTTGTCTGCACTTTCTGAATCTAAATTTCCACTAGGTTCATCAGCAAAAATTATTGAGGGGTTATTGATCAACGCACGGGCAACCGCTACCCGCTGTTGTTCTCCGCCCGATAATTCTGAAGGTTTATGATCATATCTTTGACCCAGGCCCAAAAAGTTTAATAGTTCTTTTGCTCTATCTTCAGCTTCAGATTTTGGCGTTTTTTTTATAAATGCAGGTAGGCATACATTTTCAATGGCCGTAAATTCTGGTAATAATTGGTGAAATTGAAAAATGAATCCTATATGTTCATTTCTAAATTTTGCTAAATCTTTATCATTTAGTTCCGTAGTTTCAATACCATTGATCAGTAACGTACTGTCTTTTCTATTTGATTGAACGTCTAAAGTTCCCAAAATTTGTAATAAGGTAGTTTTACCGGCACCGGAAGCACCAACTATAGATACTATTTCTCCTTTTTTAATATGGAGGTCAACTCCTTTTAATACTTCTAATTCTCCGTAATATTTATGAATGTTAGAAGCTTTTATCATGAGTTAAGTTTAGTTTAGAGTTGTGATAGTTTGAAATTCAAAATTAATGAAAAAGGGGCACGTTAAAAACTGTAATTTTCATTTAGTGATCATTTGGTCCAATGTTCTGGAGCCATTATTTAGGACTATATAGCAATATGAACTATTTATGATATTTTTACGTTTGTTGATGAAAGAAATATTAAATTTGTTCAACCTAAATTTAATTAGGTTAAACATTAAATATAAAATATGTCCCCGTATAGAAATTTAGAAGAATATAATCTTGAAATTACCGATGAAGTTAAAAGTAGGTACTCATCTATTATTGATGAAATTGGTGAAGATGTAGCAAGAGAGGGTTTAGTTAAAACACCTGAACGTGCTGCAAAAGCAATGCTATTTTTAACTCAAGGTTATAAGCAAGATGCCGTTGAAATTTTGAAAGGGGCAATGTTCAAAGAAGATTATGATGACATGGTCATTATAAAAGATATTGAGCTGTATTCCCTATGTGAGCATCATATGTTGCCATTTTTTGGTAAGGCACATATTGCTTACATACCAAATGGTCATATCGTAGGATTAAGTAAAATTCCAAGAGTGGTAGATGTTTTTGCAAGAAGGTTACAGGTACAGGAAAGGTTAACGCATGATATTTTAGAGTGTATTAATAATACTTTAAAGCCTAAGGGGGTGGCCGTTGTTATAGAAGCTTCACATATGTGTATGATGATGAGAGGTGTACAAAAGCAAAATTCTGTAACTACAACATCTGGTTTTAGAGGTCAATTTGAAAAAATTGAGACTAGAAATGAATTCTTGAAGTTAATTAGTGCTAAACTTTCCTAATTACTATCTCTTCACGTTGAGAATATTTTTTGTAAAATTTGGCATCTTTGTTGTATTCTAAAGTTAGAATAACTAATTTTTAAGTATGTCAATTTTAAAAGATAAAAAATACAAGCAACTTTTCATGGGGTTGCTATTTGATGGTATAGGTATGCTTTCTTTTGCTATACCTTTCGTCGGTGAATTTTCAGATGTGGTATGGGCTCCACTTTCTGCGTGGTTAATGACACGTATGTATAAAGGAAAAATAGGTCAAGCTGCAGGTGTTTTCACTTTTATAGAAGAAATTGTTCCTGGTTTTGATATCATACCTTCGTTTACGCTAATGTGGTTATATACATATGTGTTCAAGTCTTCTAAAAAAGGGCGTACGATTGAAGTGTAAAACCCACCTTTATTTTTATAGAAACTCTTAACTTTAACTCAAATACCATGAGTTTTGAAGAGAAGAAATTTTGTTGCAAAATCTAGTCTAAGTAGTCTTGCCGCTTTACTAGGAGTGGATATTATTTATAAGGAATTTATGCCTTTGGGCTACACACCTGTGGCGTTACAAGAATCAGACCCGTTTAAGCTATTCAATAAGGATAAAGGCATGGTCGTACTAAACGATAAGCCTTGGAATATTGAGGCTAAAGCTCATCTTTTAGATGATAGGGTAACTCCAAATAAATCTATTTTTGTTCGAAATAATGGATTGATTCCGGAAGACATAGATGTTGATACTTGGACACTTACCATAGACGGAGAGTCTGTTAAGCAGGAGAAAACATATACGTTGTCTGAGCTAAAGTCAAAATTTAATCATCATACCTATCAATTGACCTTAGAGTGTGGTGGTAATGGTAGAAGCGAATTTGATCCACCTGCAAAAGGAAATCAGTGGACTGTGGGTGCGGTGTATTGTGCAAGTTGGACAGGTGTGAGATTACGTGATGTGTTAGAAGATGTCGGTATTAAAGATGATGCTGTCTACTTTGGTTATCATTCTGCAGATTCACACCTTAGTAGAGATCCTACTAAAGAACCAATATCTAGAGGAGCGCCTATGTCAAAAGCTTTACAAGATGAAACATTGTTGGCTTTTAAAATGAACGGTGAAGAGATTCCCTTAGTACATGGTTATCCTTTACGGGTCATTGCGGGAGGATGGCCTGCCTCGGTTTCTGGAAAATGGTTACAACGTATTAGTATTAGAAATATAGTTCATGACGGTACCAAAATGACCGGAACGGCATATAGAGTGCCTTGTAAACCCGTTGCTCCTGGTGAAAAAGTCGCGGATGAAGATATGTGTATCATTGAATCTATGCCGGTAAAATCTTTAATTACCTATCCAAAATCTGGAGCTGTTTTATCAAAGAATAAAAAATTAAGTATTAGAGGTCATGCATGGGCAGGTGAACTAGAAGTTGCCAAAATGGAATACTCTATAGATTTTGGCGCTACTTGGCATCATTGTACAATTGAAAAACCTGCAAACCGATTAGCGTGGCAGCATTTCTCAGCAGATATCTCATTTCCGCAAGAGGGCTATTATGAAGTTTGGGCAAAAGCTACCGATTCCAATGGGGTTAGTCAACCTATGTTATTGCCTGGGTGGAATCCAAAAGGGTATTTAAACAATGCTTGTCACAGGATAGCCGTAAAAATCGCATAAATGAAAAATCAGAATCATAATAAGCTAAAACGCGATTTTCAGGAATTATACAGAAAGATAATATTAGCTTGCGCTGTTATTGGTATTGGTGCAATAATTTTAGTGTATTTAATAGTTGATCCAAGCTTTTCTGCATTTAAAACGGATGCACCACAAACCGAGCTGGTAACTATTCCCGAAGAGGACGATTACGATAAGATAGAAAATGGAATTCAAGTACGTACCGGTTTTATAGATGCCCCGGGAATGATGGTTACCGTTCAAAACTGTACCAACTGTCATTCCGCTAAGTTGGTAATGCAGAACCGAATGAACGAAGAACGCTGGAAATCAACTATAAAATGGATGCAGGAAACCCAAAATTTATGGGACTTGGGAGAAAATGAAGCTGTAATTATTAATTACTTGGTTACCAATTACCCACCTAAGAAATTAGGTAGGAGGGCTGTACTGACGGATATTGAATGGTATCAATTTGAAGAATAAAAAAACAAAAGCCTTTGAATTAAACATCAAAGGCTTTTAGTTTTACATGTGGTTTATATTTTTACTACTCTACCGTAACAGAAAAAGTCTGAGCAATATCTGTTTCTCCGCCTGCATCTGCTAAAGTGCCATCGTTAGGTTTTGTAGGCTCATGACGTAACGTAATAGTAATTGTTCCAGAACCGGCATCACCAGTTGTTAATTCAAATTCAATACCAACTGGGTTTCCATCTTCATCGGTATCAGAATAAGTCACTTCAGATAAAGAACCAGATAGTCCAAAGAAAAACTGGTGCTCGTCTGCTTCTTCTTCTACTTCTTCGGTAATGTCCTCTGCAGGTGTTTCCGTTTCGTTCAATAATACAATACTCCCAGTATAGGTCGTATTTGCGGATAAATTATCAGCTGTTACCACAGGAGCATTAGGTCCATCTCCATCTAAATCTTGAGATTGCAATGTTGCAGAACCATTAGCGCTAGTTAACGTAACTGTCATGGTAGTAATAATTTCTTCTTCGTTTACTACTTCTGGGGTATCGTCATCACTTGAACATGAAGTCATTACGGTTGCCATTAAACTTAGTGCTAGAACGGTTTTTAGTGTGCTGTTTCTTTTCATAGTTTTACTTGTTTTCAATTGTTAGTAATAATTATTATTAATAGTTAAAAATTAGGCGCATACTTATATTTCTGCCCATATCATCTACAAAATAACGTTGCCTATTTAGGAAGTCACGATAGTTTGTATTTAGTAAGTTGGTTGCACTTAGACCTACGGTTAAGTCATTTTTATTTTTAATTGTAAAAGATGCTTCCGTATTTATTGCCAATAGGTGATAAGCTTCGGGCGGTGTATTAATTTCCAATAATACGTTCTCTTGTTGTTGAGGAGAAAAAACCTCAATATTTTCTGGATATCTGGATTGTTCAAATACATATTGACTTTCAAGACTTATAAGAAAATTGTTCCATTTGGTATTGGTGTACGTAATGCTATTTGTAAAATTTGCAGCAGGTATATTAATTAAAGGTGTGTCTGTTTCACTATCTGTACCTTTTACCCAAGCAAACTTATGATCTGTTCTAATATTTGATGTCCAATTATTATATAAAGAAGCATCAATACCAAACAAAACTGCATTGGTCTGACGATAAGACCATACGGGGAAAGCGCCACGTATAGTAAATTCTACACCCGTAGGTTCAAGAAGTATAAAGTCTCTAATGCTATTAACAAATGGAGCAACAGAATACCCCAATTTGTTACTATTTCTTTCTAGTGAAGCTGAAAATTTAGAAGAGGTTTCACTGTTCATTCTTAAATCGCCCAATTCTATTCGTGCCGCAGAATGGTGAAGACCATCGCTAAATAATTCAGATGGGTTAGGTGCTCTTTGAGATAGGGCATAGTTAAACCGTAAATGATCTTTTCCGTTTATTTCATAATGGAAACCTAATGTTCCTGAGACGTTATGATAGTCAAAGACAGGGTTTGTTAGTAGTTGCGTACCTAAATCTTCCAATATGATATCGGCAAAATCTACATCATAACCACGTTCTTCCCAGCGAGAAGTTCTGTAGAATTTTTTAGAATCTATTCTGCTGAAATCATATCGTAGTCCGGCATCTAGCGTCCAATCGGTATCAAGTTCATAACTTCCTATTGAATACAAACCAAAATCAAATTTATCGTAATCAGGTATTAATCTTCGGACACCGGTATCTGGATTGGCAAAATTGGTTTGGAACCTTCCTAAAGCTCCAACCTTGAGATCTAGACCTTGTTTTGCATCAAATTTTATATTGGTAAGTACGGAATGTGTGGTTAAATCAAGATCTAAAGATGCTTTATCTGCATCATCGCCTACACGTATATCATATTCGAATCTTCTGTTTTTTTGAAAATCGTATTGCAGGGTCCATTTTCCAAAACCTTCAAATCTTCTATAATAATTCAGCTTTCCTAAATGGTGGCTAACTTCTTGGTATGGTTGGGAAATATCATATGTGAAATCGTTTACCACGCTTGGTGCCTTACTATTAATGGCTGTTATTAAATCATCTATATTGCCAATATGCGATGCTCTCAATATGCCAATTTCCGAATTAAAATATGAGTAGTAACCTTCCCATCCTTGTATAAAGTCTCGTTTACCTATACTAAGTGAGACCCCACTTTCTTTAATACCTGTATTTGATAATATATAATCTGGTGCTTCAAGATCCCCAAGTCTTTTAAAAGACCCTTGTCCTTTAATATAAAGGCCTGATTTATATGATTTGGTCAATGAAGATGTTATGTTACCACCACGGCCATTTGAGGCAAGATTAAGTTGGCTTTTGCCAAACAAGGAGTCAGTTCTTATTATTGGTAAAGGTTCAAGTACAATAACACCTGCGATAGCATCGCCTCCGTACTCTATAGCGGCAGCACCTTTTATAACGCTTATATTCTGATTTGCATTTACGTCTACATTAGGGGCATGCTCTTCTCCCCATTCCATATCTTGCATACGAACGTTATTGTTCAAAATTAAGATTCTACTACCGTTTAAACCTTGTATGACCGGTTTAACTATATTTCCTCCAGTATTTAAGGTTGATACTCCGGCAATCTTTTTTAATGCATCTCCTAAACTATTACCACTGCTTCGTTCGATATCTTTAACCGATAAAATATTTTCCTGAGCGGAATTTGTGTTTTTTGGTACATCACCAACAACTTTGACCTCCTTTAATTCTTCTAGGTGATGTTCTAGCCTAATTTCTGAATAGGTAGCACCAGTAATGGTCAATGTTACAAACTTTGTTGTACATTCTGGATGCGATATCTCAAGTTCTATAACTCCGTCACATAGCTCCTTAAAGCTAAATTTTCCGTTTTGTTGGGAGACCGTAGAAAAACCTTTGCCAGTTATGTTAATAGTTGCTCCACTCAACGGACTGTTGTCATGGAAATCAACTATTTCTCCTAATAATATTGAATTGCAATCTTGAGCGTAAATAATTGTGCTACATAAGATTGCGAAAACATATAAATAATTCTTCATTATATAAGTTTAGCGCTATAATAAATTGGTTGAAAAAGAATACCAATTTTAAAATTCGGAAGGGGTATTAGGCTTGGAAGGGTGGGGGACGACCAAAAGTAGTGTACCTGAAAAGCGTTTTAGGTACTGTAATTGAAAAAGGTATCAGTTTTTTTTCAGTGATAATAATTACTGAAGCAAATATGAATAAAAATGTGGCAACTAAAGTGTATTCAGCGTTTTGATTCTGAACTGCCAATTCACAAATACTACAATTTTCTATTGTATCTACTTTATTGTCTTGATGGGAATAGACATGAAAAGAAGTTACCTTGATCAGCATAAGGCAGAACAAAATAAATACTGAGAAATATGTAAATATTGACCTCTTCACAGCGCTAAAGTACTAAAAGATGTAGAACTGTTTGTTAAAGAAAACCCAACAAAAGTGTGTTAGAATAAAAATCCAAGTCCAATTCTTTTCAGCATTTTCTTCTCAAAAGACCAAAAAAATCTAAATTGACCAAATAACCACCCATAAATTACCAATAACACTTGATAGAAAGGGAAAATTAACAAAATTCGTAAAAACCAATACAGAGGGCTTCCCCACCAGGCAGTCGAAAAATTTTCTTGTTGAAGACCAATTAAATTTAGAAAAGGCTTTGCGACATATACAGATGATGATCCGGTGATGGCAAATACTATAAATATAATAACAAGTTGAAAATTACTGGTGATTCCCCAGCGTTCTTTTAATTTCTGCATGGCATGTTTTGAAAACGCCAAATATACTTTTTATATACGTGGTATAAAAGGGCCTAATCGCTGATTGTATTTTCTTTGGAAATAAATAAAATAATTATACAGCTTATAGTTTACTTCATAGCCATAATCAATTTGTCTAGAGTAATCTATTTGCATTTCATATAAATTTGGATTGTATCTAGCAGGCTGTAATAATCTTTGGTTCCATTCTAAAGCCATTATTTGATTTCTATTTTCCAAGAAATTTTGCGAATAATAACCTTCAGGTTTTGCTATTGATGCCAACCATATATTAAAACCGGGTTCTATGATAATAATTTCATATTCAGTTTCTTCACTTGAAATGGAAATGGTATCTCCTTCTACTTGGGTAAAGGCATTTTTTTCATCTTCGCTTATAGCTAGTGATGCGCTCTTTGTACCACAATTAAATAACAATGCACAAAAGGTCGCAGCTATAGTACCGTAGATAATTTTAAATATCTTCTTTTTCATAGAAATAAGATACAAAAAAAGCCGCTTGTATTTACAAGCGGCTTAACTATATGATTTCTAGGTGTTATTTACCGAAAAGACCTCCTAAAAGACCTCCAAGACCACCTTGTTTTTTATTGCTGCCCATTACCATACCGGCAACATCATCTAATATGCTTCCGTCACCATCAGCATCTAATAATGAAGTGATAAGGCTTTGGTTTTCTTGAGGTTGACCTCCCAGCATACTACCTAAAAGAGCGTTCATGCCTGTGCCATCACTTACATTACTCTGCGCAGTTTGCTTACCTAAAAAGCCCATAACTATAGGGGCTGCAATTTTTAATATTTGGGCAACCGATCCGGAATCTAAACCAGATTTTGCACTTAAAGCACTTTCTACTTGTGGTTGTTTACTTCCGAATACATGACCTAAAATACCAGCACCGTCATTCATTACACTTTCGTCTACACCGCCACTAAACAAACTTCCTAGGTTATCTAAGATTCCGCCACTATGATTACTTGATAATGCACTCATTAAACCCTGAGCACCTTCTGGTGTTGAAACGTTTTTTTTCATTGCACCAAGAATTAGTGGCATTGCCATACTTAGTACATTGGCGGTTTTGTCTTCAGGCTGATTTGTTTGCCCAGCTACACCGCTAATTAATTGTTGCCCCATTGGGCTATTTAATAAATCTAATAATCCTGCCATTGTAATGGTTAATTTAATGTTTATGCTGTAAAATACGAAAAAGAGTCAATAAAATATGCTATTGAGCTCTTAATTTAGTAAAGAAATAATTTGGTCGGCCAATTCTTGTCCAATTCTTTCTTGTGCCTCTAAAGTTGCTGCACCAATGTGTGGAGAAAGCGAAATGCTAGAGTGCATTAGAATTTTAATCTCTGGTTTTGGTTCAGATTCATAAACGTCTAAACCGGCAAAAGCAACAGTGCCGTTTTCCAAAGCATCGATCAATGCAACTTCATCTAAAACACCACCCCTTGCGGCATTGACGATACCAACACCCTGTTTCATTTTGGAGAATTCAGCTTTTCCCAGAACATAGTTCTCTTGACCGGGAATATGCAATGAAATATAGTCTGCATTCTTCAGGACATCATCTTTGTCAGTGTTCTTTAGTGTGAACGTAACATTTTGACCATCATAAAAAGTAAGCTCAATGTCTGTCTGCGCTACATCTGGATCACAGTATATAACCTTCATACCCGCGCCAATGGCAAGTTTAGCGGTAGCTTGACCAATGTTACCAAATCCGAAAATACCTAAGGTTTTACCTCTAAGTTCCGTACCCTTTGAGTAGGATTTCTTTAATCCTTTAAAGTTACTATCACCTTCTAAAGGCATATTTCTATTTGCATCATATAAAAAACGTGCGCCTCCATAAAGGTGTGCAAAAACCAATTCTGCCACAGATTCTGATGAGGCAGCTGGTGTATTTATGACATGAATATTTTTAGATTTAGCGTAATCTACATCAATATTATCCATACCAACACCACCTCTACCAATTAGTTTTAGAGTAGGACAGGCATCAATTAATTCTTTTCTGACTTTGGTAGCACTACGTACCAATAATGCGTCAATTTTATTTTCATTGATATAGTTGCTTAATTGTTCTTGAGCAACCGTCGTCGTTAAAACGTTAAATCCAGCTTTCTCCAAAGTGGTGATGCCATTTTGGGAAATTCCATCATTTGCTAATATCTTCATATGTTTTAATACAATTTTATTGTTGTGTTCGGTATCTATTACAACAATTATCCTCTTCTTTCCATTTCGCTCATGACGTCTACCAATACACCAACACTCTCTAATGATAATGCATTGTACATGCTAGCTCTATACCCTCCCACAGAACGGTGACCGTTTAAACCATTAATTCCGGCTTCTTTTAACAAACTTTCAAAAGTGGTTTTTAAGACATCATCCGTAAGGTTGAAAGTGGCGTTCATTAAAGAACGATCCTCTACATTGGCAAAGCCTTCAAAAACAGGATTTAGATCAATCTCAGAATAAAGTAATCTTGCCTTCTTTTCGTTGATTTCTTCTATAGCTGCAATACCACCAAGATTTTTTAACCATTCTAACGTTAACATAGAAGTGTAAACTGCAAATACAGGTGGAGTATTGAACATGCTATCTTTCGAAATATGTACTTGATAATCTAACATTGAAGGAATTTTTCTTGATACTTGACCTAAAATTTCTTCTTTAACGACAACCAAAGTTGTCCCTGCAGGACCCATATTCTTTTGTGCACCGGCGTATATTAAATCGAACTGAGAGAAGTCTAAACTTCTTGAGAATATATCTGAGCTCATATCACAAACAAGAGGACAGTCGGTTTTTGGAAACTTCTTGAATTGGGTACCAAAAATTGTATTGTTAGATGTAATATGTAGATAATCTAAACCGCTGGGAACTGAGTATCCTTTAGGTATGTATTTAAAATTTTCATCTTTAGATGAGCCAACTTCAACCACATCGCCAAATAATTTAGCTTCTTTAATGGCTTTATCGCTCCAAGTACCTGTATTTAAATAACCTGCTTTTTTCTCTAGTAAATTGTATGCTACCATTAAAAATTCCATACTTGCACCACCTTGAAGAAATAATGCTTTATAGCCTTTGTCTTTAAGATCTAGCAGTTCTAATGCCAATGATCTTGCATTTTCCATTACGGCAACAAAATCTTTACTTCTATGTGAAATTTCAATAAGTGAAAGTCCAGAACCATTAAAGTCCATAACAGATTCAGAAGCTTTTAAAAGTACTTCTTTTGGTAAGATACAGGGACCGGCACTAAAATTATGTTTTTTCATCTTGTGTGTAATTTAAGGTTGCAAAGGTCAGAATTTTTTGAAGATTTTTCTTTACTATCGCTATTTAATTCTTAGAAGTGTTCAATAAGAATGCTATAGTATCTATTCCGTCGGCATAGTCGTTTAGCATTGGTTTTTGGGTGTTTCCAAAAGAAATTTCATCTTCTACAAAACCAGATGAAACAATACATTGTAAGTTTTCTTTATTGTCCTTAAGCTTCTCTATTAATGTTGACTCATCTTCGTAGTACTCGTAAAACAATGAAGCTATTGGCGAACCAAAACTTTCCTCTTCTTTTAAAATCAAAAAACCATTATCCAATAATTTAAACTCGCTCATTAAATAAACTGCTTTATTGTAATCGTAGTTATTGGCGTATTTATGGTGGTTGATAATGCTATTGTACGGAAACATTGCTTTGAAAAAAGTGTCAATATTATATTCTTTTGGGAGATATATTTTAGATACGCTTCTACACCCTAAACCAAAATATCTAAAAATATCCTCTCCTAATGTTGTTAGTTCTTCTTGGGATTCCTTTCCGGATAAAACAGCCACAGAATTTCTATTTTTACGAATAATATTTGGTTTTTTACCGAAATAATACTCAAAATAACGTGCCGTATTGTTACTTCCAGTCGCAATTACAGCATCGTAATGATCAAGTTTTTCTTTGGTAAATATTACTTTATCCTTTAAAGAAGGTTCAATGTCAATTAAAAAATCAATGAGAAGTGGAATTAATTTTTGATCATTGCTTGATAGTTTTACTAAAGCTTTATTGCCGGTAATTAAAACGCATAAAAGATCGTGAAACCCTACTAAAGGAATATTGCCGGCCAAAATTAACGCTACAATCTTTTCATTGTTGATGCTAAGGTCGTAGTTACTCAGCCAGGCTTCAATATTTTCTTCAGAAAGTACTTTTCCCCATTCTTTGAAAGCATGGGTACAGTTTTCTTCCGTAAACCAGCCATTGTAATGATGTGCTCGTTCTATTTCTGATTTGAAAGAACTTACCCATTTGTCATTTAAATGATCAGAAATGGTGTTTTTGTCTATTAATTCACAAAATGTTCTTAGAAAATTTCCAAGTTTAACAAAAGCTGTTATCGTAAGGTTGCTATGGGCCATTATATTTGTATACTAAATAGGTAGGAATTACCTTTGTGCAAAAATAAGCATGCCCGTTCTTTTTTGGGCATTTTAATGTAGAAGAAATTATGGCAATTATAATAACTGATGAATGTATAAATTGTGGGGCTTGTGAACCAGAATGTCCAAACACTGCAATTTATGAAGGAGCAGATGAGTGGAGATATAGTGATGGTACATCTTTAGAGGGCAATGTTGTTTTACCTGATGGAAAAGAAGTTGACGCGGGTGAAGTACAGGAACCTATTAGTGATGAAGTGTATTATATAGCTCCAGATAAATGTACCGAGTGTATGGGCTTTCATGAAGAGCCACAGTGTGCAGCTGTATGTCCGGTAGATTGTTGTGTGCCAGATGATGACCATGTTGAAACAGAGGAGGTATTATTGGCAAAGCAACGCTTTATGCACCCTGAATAAATGAGGGGGTGATTTTTAGAATATAGCTATCATAAAAAATATATTCTGAATTAGATTTTATTATTACTTCTTGATGAAATAAAAAAAAGCTACCTAAATCAATAGGTAGCTTTTTTATTAAATAAACTAAATCAAAATCAAAACTTGTAATTTAAAGATAAGTTGAACATGGTTCCTAATTGGCTAAAGTGGTAACCATCATACGTCATTTGAGAATAACGTTGGTTGAAAGTAATTAGGTTAGATTGGTTCTGAGTCTGAGCTGGATCTGCTAAGATAGCATCCCCTGCAGCATTTTGAGAAACAAAACTCCATTCTGGTAATACGTTGAACAAGTTGTTAATGTTTAAGGCTATAGTTAATTTATCTGTAGCACTGTAATTAACTCCTAAATCCGTAACTACTTTTGGATCGAATTCTGTACCTAAATTAAAGTTACCATTTGCATCAGTACTTAAACCTTGTTGAAAGAAGCTGGTTTTACCAAATAATGTGTTATTCAATGAAAAACCGAATTTATTGATGTCATAATTAGCTCCTAAAATCCACTTTGTTCTAGGTCTTGATGTAAAGAACAAGGCTTCTTGCGTTTGGTTAACTACAGATTGACCAGAATTTGCTACTAAGGCGATATCCTTTACAGGACCGTCTAGTTCATTCTGAATTGTATAGTTACCAGATAAGTTCAAATCTAAGCTGCCTTCTCCAATTTCAATTCCTTTGTAGGCAAGTACAACATCTACACCAGAGGTTTTGGTGTCAATTGCGTTAGAAAAGAAACTTACATCGCTTAAGTTGTTGTTCGCCAATAAAACGTCTAATGCGTTAGTAGCGTCGCCACTAGGACCTATTTCATTACCTAATACAATTCTATCTTTTACTTTAATGTTGTAATAATCTAAAGTATAGCTGAATTTATTAGCGATTTTTCCTCCAAAACCTATAGTAAAGTTTGTAGATGTTTCAGCATCTAATTGAGGTATACCCAAAAGTTTTGCTTGTGTAGACACGTTGTTGATCAGACCACCAACTTGAATACCTTGACCCGGTACAAAGCTGTACTGTGCTTTTTGAGTATAAATTTGGTGTAGGGTAGGAGCTCTAAAACCAGAAGAAATAGAACCTCTCAATGTAAATGCATCACTAAACTTGTAACGAGAACTAAACTTATAGATGAACGTATTTCCAAAATCAGAATAGTTTTCCGTTCTAATAGTACCACTTAGTAAAAATGCATCAGATACATCGTAGTCTAAACTTAAATATCCACCAATGTTGTAACGATTGAATTTTCCTGAGTTTTGAGGAGATGCTCCTGCAAATGAATCTGCACCACCACCGTCATAAGAGGCAAGTTCACCTTCTATAATTTCAAAAGTTTCTGTTCTAAACTCAGCACCAACACCAATACTTACTTTGTCTGAAAGTAATCTTGAGATATCAATGTTACCAACATTATGGGAAAATCTAGTTCCTCCCGGATCAAAAGACTGCTGGCTATTTTCTCTATATAATTCTGAGCCTTCTGTAATTTCACCGTCATCAACAGAGCCATTACCATTAGCATCTATAAATACAGATGGAGAATATACAACATTTCTATTGTGGGTATTGTTTACCTTATACGTTTGTAAGTTGCCACCGGTTGTGAAGCTTGCATCAACATTCCAATCATTAATAGTTGATTTAAATCCTATTGTTGCATTATAATCACTTAATAAACCTTCAAATGTTGGTAAGTAACCATCATATCCACCGGCAGTATTTGGGTTGTCACCCGGAAAGAAATCAGCTAGATAAGGAAAATCATCAACTGTTCTCCAATATGGTGTTCTGTAGTTTGCAAAACTATTTACAGCTTTGTAGACATATGCAGCGTTACCATATAAAGTGGTGTTTTCGCTTAAGTCATAACCTAAATTTACGGAGAATTTTGCAGCAGCAGTTTCTGGAGAACCATTGATGTTACCAGCATCTGGACGTCTTGATAGGAATTCTTGTACATCTGCAATATCGGCACCAAAATCAGCAGCTTCACCAGCAGCATTAACAGTACCTGGTCTATTTGCTTGATTTACTTTAGATAAATCCAATGTATAATTTACAAAACCTTTGTCTTCACCTATGGTAGAACCATTATTGATTGCTACACCGAACATTTCACCATCACCTTCAGAAGTAATACCTGTTCTCAGCGTTGCAGAACCTTCATTTGGAGAATCCTTTAGAATAATGTTCATTACACCCGCAATAGCATCAGAACCATATTGAGCAGATGCTCCATCTCTAAGAATTTCCACTCTTTTAATCGCATCTGTAGGTATTGCCGAAATATCAGCACCGGTTTCACCACGACCTGGGGATGTTTGAGTGTATAATAATGCACTTAAGTTCTTACGCTTTCCGTTTATTAATATCAACGTTCTACTTGGTCCCATATTTCTTATCTCATAAGGATCCAATAATGAAGTTGCGTCATTTACAGGTGTCTGTACCGTATTAAAAGATGGTATTCTGTATTGTAAAGCTTTGTCAAAAGTAGCCTGACCGGTAGAGGTCAATTCTTTAACGCCAACAACATCAACAGGTAATGGTGTATCTGTATTACTTCTAGGAGCGGTTCTAGACCCAACAACAATAAATTCATCTAGGGCTACACCTTCAGATAATTGAACATTAATTACGCTTTTGCCAGCTGTAGATACTTCTTGGGAAGCAAAACCTATATAGCTAAAAACTAATTTGGTGTCATTTTCAACATTAATGGTATAATTACCATCAAAATCTGAAGTTGTTCCGTTTGTGGTTCCTTTTTCTACGATGTTCACACCTGCTAAAGGCATTCCTGAATCGTCGGTTACCTTACCTGTAATGCTATTTTGAACCTTAGTGTTCAATGTCATGGCAGATATACCGTTTGTACTGGAGTTTAGTCTTAAAACCTTAGCTCTTTGTGGTTTTTTATGATAAACTACATAGTATTTGTTTCCTAAATATTCAAAATCGAAACTAGTTTTACGTTCTAGTTTATTTATGATTTTATCTAAAACAGGGAACTTATATTCCTCAGGGTTTAAACTGGTAGTAGATACCAGAGTGGGGTTGTAAGTAAAATACACTTCGTGCTTTTCACTTATCTCGTTTAAAAACTCACTTAAAGTGATTTTTTCTTTGAGTTTTTCAGACGCCATCATGCTAATACTACTAGTACATAGTAGTGTTGCAAAAAGCAATCTCTTTATTTGTTTTGTTCTCATAAATAAATAGTTTAGTTAATAAATAGGGTTTTCTTGTACGCGTAAAATATTTCCTTTGTTAATAATTCTTGTTCCTGTAGCCTTCTCTATGGCAGCTATGCATATATTTAAATTCTGATTGGGAATACCACCGGAAATGGGTATTTCTTTTAAATGATCAGCTGAATACTGTACTTCTAGACCATATGTCAGTTCTAAATTGGTCATAACATCTTTAAGTGGAATTTCATTAAAGGCGTAAGTACCGCCTCTCCATAAAGCATATGGGGTCTCAATATTTACCCTTTTATGAAGTAATTTTTTACTCTCATTTGAAAATGAAACCATTTCGCCCGGTATCATTTTTGCCACTTCACCATTTTTAAATTCTAAATGAATAGAACCCTCATCAAGAACCACGTTTGTTTTTTGTTTTCTGGTATTCACATGAAACTGTGTGCCCAAGACTTCAACCTTAAGGTCATTGGTAATTACCCAAAACTTGGCATTTGTACTTGGTATGGGTTTAACTTTAAAATAAGCTTCACCCTTTAAGTTCAACAGGCGTGGATTATCATTGTCATATGAAATTTCTGAGTTACCATTAAGTACTACAGATGTACCATCAGGTAGCTTTAGATCAATTATTTCTCCGTAATTGGTTTTATGTACAGTGGTGGAATGTTCGTTAAAATATGTAATGCTGCTGTAGCTTATAAGGATCAAAAGTACTGCGGCAGCTGTAGAGAATAATACCGTGTTCAATGAGCGAACTTTCTTCATTTTTTTTGTTGAAGAATCGTCAATATCAATTTTATCTAAAACCTTTGATAGCGCATGATCTACATCGATGTTGCTAGGGTAGTCTTGATTGAAATTAATACCCGTAATTATAGATTTTGCATTATGAACTGTTTCTAGATGTTCTGGATTGTTTTGTATCCAAGAATTCCAATAGGAGACATCGTTATTGTTTAAGCCTTTGGCCCAGTTTTCAAAAGACGCATCGTTTAGAAAATAATGTAGATCGAATTTGTGCTTTTTGTTCATTTAGTAAGGTATTCCATTTATAAGAGATTTACTTCTTAAAAATATACCCTATTAAATTCAATTTTTTTTCAAAATATTTTTAATCTGTTGATTTTCAGATACTTTTCTTAGCTTTGATAAAGCTTTTTGAAGTACGTTTAAAACACTTTGGTAGTTCATATCCATAACTTCAGCAATATCGGAACTTTTCATTTCGCTGTAGTATTTCAAATAGAGTACCTCTTTTTGTCTAGGGGATAAATTATTAATCAGTTGGGCTAAGGTAGACGTGCATTTAAAATGCATCTCTTGGTGAATTGAAATTTCTTCGGCAGAAAAAGTAAAATTAGATTTAAATAGCTGTGCTTCAGAAATTGGAACGTTCTTTTGATTTTTTTGTAATTGTTTGATCAACCTTCTTTTGAAAGATACAAATAGGTAGGCTTTAAGATTCTTAATCTCATTTTGTTTTTCGCGTTCTTCAAATAGTTGAATGAAGAAGTTTTGCAGACAATCTTCTGTTATTTCTCTGTTGTTACTAAGCTTTAAACCGTACACGTGTAACTGAGGATAGTATTTTTTAAAAAGGAGACTAAAGCCGTTTGCTTCGCCCTTTTTAAAGAAATACCATATTGTTTCATCTGAATGAAGTTCCATATATTTTCACACGTTCTGCTGACAAAGTAAGAAATATTTCTTAAATAATGTTAAATACGCTCAATTTAAGTATCGTTTAGCTAAATAATTTGAATTATATTTAATTTAATCGTATGTAATTTAACAGATGTGTTAGATTTAAAAATGAATGAAAATTGTGTTGGTAAAAACTATATTTGCACTCTTGAAATATTATAAATTATGAAAGCAGGTATTGTAGGGTTGCCAAATGTTGGTAAATCAACACTTTTTAATTGTTTGTCCAATGCTAAGGCACAAAGCGCAAACTTTCCGTTTTGTACAATTGAACCTAATATTGGTGTGGTTAATGTCCCAGACTCAAGGTTAGAGAAGTTAGAGGAATTGGTAAACCCAGAAAGAGTGTTACCTGCAACTGTAGAAATTGTGGATATTGCCGGCTTGGTTAAAGGTGCCAGTAAAGGTGAAGGTTTAGGAAATCAGTTTTTAGGAAATATCCGTGAAACGGATGCAATTCTTCATGTATTACGTTGTTTTGACAACGATAACATAGTTCACGTAGACGGTAGTGTTGATCCAATTAGGGATAAGGAAACTATAGATATGGAACTTCAGTTGAAAGATTTGGAGACTGTAGATAAGAAATTGGAAAAAGTAAAAAGAGCCGCACGAACGGGAAACAAGGAAGCTCAAAAAGAAGAAGCTGTTCTATTAGCCATTAAGACAGGTCTAGAGGCCGGTACCTCTGTAAGGGCTATCGAAATTGAAGAGGAGTTAAGGCTAGAATTTGTGAAACCGTTACAGTTTATAACCGATAAGCCAGTGATGTATGTTTGTAATGTGGATGAAGAGGCAGCGGTTAATGGAAATGCATATGTAGAAAAGGTGAAGGAAGCAGTTGCGGCAGAAAAAGCAGAGGTTATATTCTTGGCTGTTGGCACTGAGGCTGACATTACCGAATTGGAAACATATGATGAGCGCCAAATGTTTTTAGAAGATTTGGGCTTGGAGGAACCTGGTTCGGCAAAATTAATTCGTGGAGCTTATAAGTTATTAGATTTGGAAACCTATTTTACCGCAGGGGTAAAAGAGGTTCGTGCATGGACAATTCCTATTGGTGCAACTGCTCCACAAGCAGCTGGAGTTATACATACCGATTTTGAAAAAGGTTTTATTCGTGCAGAAGTTATTGCTTATGATGACTATGTTACCTTTGGGAGTGAGTCAAAAGTAAAAGAAGCGGGTAAAATGAGAGTTGAAGGTAAAGAATACATTGTTAAAGATGGTGATGTAATGCATTTCCGTTTTAATGTGTAAGAGGCTACTGATGTTAATTGGCGATTAATTTGATTGTTAAGTCTGTTTTTTAGTTAGATAATTAGTTGATTTGTTTTCTTTGAATAAATTAAAATTTTATCTATCTAAATGCAGAAGTTTAAAAAATTATTACCGCTTTACTTTATTATTTTATGTACAATTAGTTGCTCGGATTCTGAATCGGATGATTTGGGCACAGATGAATTTGTAGAGTTAGGAATTCCGGAGTTAACTACTAATATTGTTACGAATATTACTGATAATTCAGCTGTTTCAGGGGGTGACATTTCTGATGACGGAGGTGCGGAAATTATATCTAAAGGAGTTTGTTGGAGTGTTTCTTCAACACCAACAATTGATGATTTTATAACATCTGATGGTACTGGCGCAGCAGATTTTACAAGTGTAATTGATGGGTTGGAATCAAATACCGAATATTTTGTGAGGGCTTACGCAACCAATAGTGAGGGTGTGGGCTATGGGAATGAAGTTAGCCTTAAAACTGGTATGTTCGAGCAAATTGAAAAAGTTTTTGAAGGTGATGTAGTGCTTACATCCCAAAAAGAGGTAGATGATTTTGGTGACAATAATTATACAGAAATTTCTGGTTCATTAGAAATTAGAGACTCAAATAATCCTTCAACAATTGTTGATTTATCTTCTTTAAATAGTCTAAGTAGTATTGGTGCTGATTTAATACTTTATGAAAATGAAATTTTAAAAGATTTAGGTGGATTAAATAATCTTAATGATTTTAGTGGAGATATTCAATTGTACTCAAATGATAAATTAGAAAATATTGATGCATTGTCTCAAATTTCAATAGCTAATTTCATTCATATTTTTGGCAACAAATCACTTTCAAGTTTAATTGGTTTTCATGGCTTGCAAGAAATTTCTTTGGGAATCAGCATACAGGCAACTACTTTAATAGAAAATTTAGATGGATTTAAAAATGTTAAGATAATTGAAAACAATATTTTTATTGAACAAAATGTTGGTTTGTTAGATGTTTCGGGCTTAAACGAATTGTCAACTTTGCAGGGAATGGTATTTGTTAATAATACTAATCTTAAAAGTATTGATGGGTTTAATAATTTAACACAAATTCAAAATATTCATGTAGAAAATAATGATGCTTTAATTTCAGTAAAAGGCTTTGACAATATTATAAATTTTGGAAATTTTCAAATTGTAGATAATAATGCATTGACATTGATTGAAGGGTTTAATAATGCTAAAATGCAAGTTGGTTCAATTAGTATTAATGATAATTTAAATTTAATAAGTCTTCCTTACTTTAATAAGTTAGAATCAATTCAAGGTAGTTTATCAATTTACAACAATCAAAAATTGATTGAAATTAAGGGTTTTAATACTTTAGTTAGTATTAGCTCTGGTTTTAAAGTTACAAGAAATTCAAGTATTAAAAGTATTGAAGGTTTTGAATCCTTGCAGACTATTGAAGGTAGATTTGAAATAGAATTTAATCCTGTACTTGAAATAATAGATGGTTTTAATTCTTTAAAGAGTGTTACAGGGAATTTTAGTATAGGATATAATGAAACCATTGAAAATGTATCAGGTTTTAATGCTTTGGAGCAAGTAAATTCTTTTCGATTATCAGAAACTAGTAGTCTATTAGAGGATGATACGTTTTCAGCCTTAAAGTTAATTTCTGGAAATATTTTTTTAGAAAATAATCTACAATTAGAAAATATTAATTTTTTGAATAGTATAGAATCTGTTGAAGGGGAAATCCAGATTTCCAATAATCCAAAACTAATTAGTTTAAGTGGTTTTAGTTCATTGCGGAATATAGGTTCCCGTTTTATACTTGAATTTTTAAATATAGAAAACTTAAATGGTTTAAATAATTTAGAATTTATTGGGGCAAATCTTCAAATTTATGCTAATGATAATTTAATTAATTTGGAAGGATTGGAAAGTTTAGTTAAAGTAGAAGGTTCCTTGTCAATTTACAATAACAATTTGCTTAGAAATTATTGTGGTATAAATAATTTAATTGATTTAAATCCTACAATTGATTGTTCTATTTCACAAAATGCCGCAGGTAATTGTTTTGATTTAAAAGCTGGTCAATGTGAATTTTAGAATTTGATTATCATTTTAATCTTACTATTTCATAAGTTAGGAAATAACTTTTAATTAGGCTCATATATAGTCAGCCGATCTCGTAGCATTTTTAATTCTTGCTCCAGTCGGTTGACTTTTTTTAGCATATGATTTATGGTGTCTATTCCTTCCATGTTAATACCAAGGTCATTTCTCAATCTGTAAATGCGTTCTATTTCTAATATGTGATGTGGTAACACATAACTCTTGTTGTCAATTTCCTGAACTTCAATCATCTCAAACTCTAACAAGTCGTCAATGAACTCTAAGGGAGTTTGCGTTTGTTTGCAGTATACTTCTATTTGTATATAGTTCTCTTGATCCATAATTATCTTAATTCTGATAGCTGTTTAAACAATTCTTTTTCTTTTTGAGATAAATTGGTTGGCATAGTGATCTTATAGGTAATATATAAATCTCCATGCGCACCTTTCTTTTTATAAATAGGCATACCTTTTCCTTTTAGCTTTATTTTGGTGTCGTTCTGTGTTTCTGGTTTTACTTTTAATTTTACCTTTCCGGTCAATGTTGTAATTTCAATTAAGCTACCTAAAATGGCATCATAAAGAGAAATAGATTCATTTTTATATAAATCGTTTCCTACTCTTTGAAAATCTGTGTTATTGTAAATTTCAAATGTTAGATATAAATCCCCTTTGGGACCACCATTTACGCCCTCGCCACCATAACCTGTAATCTTTATTGTTTGTCCGTCTTCGACACCCGCAGGGATAGTGATTCTAATTTTTTTGTTTCCAAGATCTAAAGTCTGCTTTTGTTCCTGTAGAATATCGGTCATATTTAAATTTAATGTAGCATTTAAATCTTGACCTTTAAATTGGGAGGTTCTTTGTCTTGTACTGCCTCCAAAGCCGCCACCACCGAACATGGATTCAAAGAAATCTGAAAAATCTTCTTGCTGCCCGCTATAATTGGTGTAAGTTCTATTTGTATTAGAATTGGAACGGCGCTGGTTTTTTTTGGCTTCTTCAAAAGCTTCGGCATGTTCCCAATCTTTACCATATTGGTCGTACTTTTTTCTTTTTTCAGGATCGCTTAAAACCTCGTTCGCTTCATTAACGCGTTGAAACTTCTCTTGTGCGGATTTATCATTAGGATTTAAATCCGGATGAAGTTTGCGGGCCAATTTGCGATACGCCTTTTTAATATCTGCTTGAGTAGCCGTTTTGTCTAATTCAAGAATTTTATAGTAGTCAATAAATTCCATAAATATTCAAATTCTTCATTAAAGATATTTAATTGACGAAAAAACTACAATGACATAGGTCAGTTATTTTTAGTTCATTTATTATGAATTTTAATGCAATAGTTTTTGACCGAATTACCATATTTGTTGATGCTATCAACAAAAGACATGAATTAATTGTTAATTACTTTAACAGTTAGCTATTTTATCTTTTGCCGAGTGGTGCTATCTTTAACGCAACTTTCATAAATTTTTTTATATGGCTCAAGAATCTCAATATACTGAAGATAACATACGCTCGCTCGATTGGAAAGAACATATCCGATTAAGACCTGGTATGTATATTGGTAAGTTAGGGGATGGGTCTTCTGCCGATGACGGAATCTATATTCTTTTAAAAGAGGTTATAGATAACTGTATAGATGAATTTGTAATGGGCGCTGGAAAGACCATTGAAATCTCCATAAAAGATAAAGTTGTAAAGGTAAGGGATTACGGTAGGGGTATACCTTTAGGTAAAGTGGTGGATGTAGTCTCTAAAATGAACACTGGTGGTAAATATGATAGTCGCGCCTTTAAAAAATCAGTGGGTCTAAACGGAGTTGGTACCAAGGCGGTTAATGCCTTATCCAGTTTTTTTGAGGTGCAATCTTCTAGGGATAATCAACTAAAGACCGCGCAGTTCAGTTCCGGGAATTTAGAAAGCGAAGTAGGTCCTGAGGAAACCAGTAAAAGGAAAGGTACCAAAGTTACCTTTATACCTGATGAGACTATTTTTAAAAATTACAAATACAGGAATGAGTATGTAGAACGTATGCTCAAAAACTATGTTTACTTGAATCCGGGGTTGACAATAGTTTATAACGGTGAAAAGTTTCATTCTGAAAACGGATTAAAAGATCTTTTAGAGGATAATAACAATGTAGAAGATATGTTGTACCCTGTTATCCACTTAAAGGGTGAAGATATAGAAGTAGCCATTACCCATAGCAAAACACAATATAGTGAGGAGTATCATTCTTTTGTAAATGGTCAGCACACTACCCATGGTGGTACGCACCAAGCAGCATTTAGAGAGGCAATCGTAAAAACTATTCGTGACTTTTATGGAAAGTCTTATGATGCATCTGATATTAGGAAATCAATAATATCCGCTATATCGATCAAAGTAATGGAGCCGGTTTTTGAAAGTCAGACAAAAACTAAATTGGGTTCTACGGATATGGGTGGAGACTTTCCTACCGTACGTACCTATATCAATGACTTTGTTGGTAAGTATTTAGATAACTATCTACATAAGAATGCAGAGACTGCAGAGAAACTTCAACGTAAGATTATGATGGCGGAGAAGGAACGTAAGGAGTTGTCCGGTATTCGTAAACTTGCACGTGACAGGGCTAAGAAAGCCAGTTTGCATAATAAGAAATTACGGGACTGTAGGGTACACTTAAGTGATATGAAACATGATCGTAGATTGGAAAGTGCCCTGTTTATTACCGAGGGTGATTCTGCATCTGGTTCCATAACAAAGTCAAGGGATGTGAATACTCAGGCCGTTTTTAGTTTAAAAGGAAAGCCTTTGAACTCTTACGGAATGTCAAAGAAGATTGTATATGAAAATGAAGAATTCAATCTTCTGCAGGCGGCATTGAATATTGAGGAATCTATTGAAGATTTACGATATAATAATATCATTATTGCCACAGATGCCGATGTAGATGGTATGCATATTCGATTATTATTGATTACCTTCTTTTTGCAATTTTTCCCGGAATTGATAAAGGAAAATCATTTGTATATTCTACAGACTCCTTTATTCAGGGTTAGAAATAAAAAGGAGACTATTTATTGTTACAGTGATGAAGAGCGTCAAAATGCGATAAATAAGTTAAGTGGTAAACCAGAAATTACCCGATTTAAAGGATTGGGTGAAATTTCACCCGATGAGTTTAGGCATTTTATTGGTGACGATATTAGATTGGAGCCCATAATGTTAGATAAAGCAATGTCCATTGAAGAATTGCTAAGTTTTTATATGGGGAAAAACACACCCGACCGACAAAAATTTATTATCAACAATCTTAAAGTAGAAGTTGATTTAATAGAAGATAAAGTAATATAAATTAAGTTAATACGATTGCTTCTGAATGGAAGAAAATGACGATTTGAACGAGGAAATTAACGACAACCTTTCCGAAGAAAATAACGAAACAACTGAACCTGCCGAGGCCCTTACACGGGTAACCGGTATGTATAAAGATTGGTTCTTGGATTATGCTTCATACGTAATTCTAGAAAGAGCTGTACCTGCAATTGAAGATGGTTTTAAGCCTGTACAGCGTAGAATCATGCATTCACTAAAGGAGTTGGATGACGGTAGGTATAATAAGGTGGCGAATGTTGTAGGTCACACTATGCAGTATCACCCACATGGTGATGCCAGTATTGCCGATGCCATGGTTCAAATAGGTCAAAAGGACCTTTTAATAGATACTCAAGGAAACTGGGGTAATATTTTGACCGGGGATAGAGCGGCTGCTTCAAGATATATTGAGGCAAGGTTATCTAAATTTGCCTTAGAGGTTATTTTTAGTCCTAAAATTACCGAGTGGCAGGCTTCTTATGATGGAAGAAAAAAAGAACCTGTAAACTTACCCGTAAAATTTCCTTTGTTATTAGCTCAAGGAGCGGAAGGTATTGCTGTTGGGCTTTCCACAAAAGTACTTTCGCATAATTTTGTAGAGCTGATTGATGCATCCATTAAGCACTTAAAAGGACAGCGATTTAAAATCTTTCCGGATTTTCAAACGGCTGGTATTATTGATGTTACCAATTACAATGATGGACTTAGGGGTGGTAAAATTCGTGTGCGTGCAAAGATTTCTCAGTTAGATAAAAATACACTGGTAATCAATGAGATACCTTATGGTACTAATACTGGTAGTTTAATAGATTCTATCTTAAAGGCCAATGAAAAGGGTAAGATAAAAATTAAAAAAATTGAGGATAACACCGCCGCGGAAGTTGAAATATTGGTGCATTTGCCCAGTGGAATTTCACCTGATAAAACAATAGATGCCCTTTATGCATTTACGGCTTGTGAATCTTCTATTTCACCATTGGGTTGTATTATTGAAGATAATAAACCCTTATTCATTGGTGTAACGGAGATGTTGAAAAGATCTACGGATTCTACGGTTGATCTTTTAAAACAAGAATTGGAAATTCAACTTGGTGAGCTAGAGGAGCAATGGCATTTTGCCTCTTTAGAGCGGATTTTTATTGAGAACCGTATTTATAGAGATATTGAGGAAGAGGAGACTTGGGAAGGGGTAATAAATGCTATAGATAAAGGGCTTGCTCCACATACAAAGCATTTAAAACGAGCCGTTACCGTAGAGGATATTACCAGGTTGACTGAAATTCGTATTAAAAGAATTTCAAAATTTGATTTAGATAAGGCGCAACAACATTTAGAGAGTCTGCAAGAGCGTATTGCGGAAGTTAAAAACCATTTGGCTAATTTGATAGAGTTTGCCATTGATTATTTTAAAAATCTAAAGGAAACTTATGGTAAGGATCGAGGTAGAAAAACCGAGATTCGTGTTTTTGACGATATAGAAGCTACCAAAGTGGTAATAAGGAATACCAAGCTTTATGTAAACAGGGAAGAAGGTTTTGTGGGTACTTCGTTAAAACGTGATGAATACGTGACGGATTGTAGTGATATAGATGATATTATTGTTATAACCAACGAGGGTAAGATGATGGTTTCAAAGGTAGATTCCAAAACTTTTGTCGGTAAGGGAATCATTCATGTCGCTGTATTTAAAAAGAAAGATAAGCGTACTACCTATAATTTAATTTACAAGGACGGTAAAGGTGGGGCTACCTATATAAAACGTTTTAATGTTACCAGTATAACACGTGATAGAATTTATGAGCTAGGTACAGGTAAGCCTGGAACACAGGTGCTATATTTTTCCGCAAACCCTAACGGTGAAGCTGAAGTTATTACCGTGTTGTTGCGTCAGGTTGGAAGCATTAAAAAATTAAAATGGGATATTGATTTTTCAGATGTTCTTATAAAAGGAAGAGCGTCCAAAGGAAATATAGTAACCAAATACTCTGTAAAACGCATAGAACTTAAAGAAAAAGGTGTTTCTACATTAAAGCCAAGAAAGATTTGGTTTGATGATGTTGTGCGTAGATTGAATGTTGATGGCAGGGGAGAATTGTTGGGGGAGTTTAAAGGTGATGATTTACTTTTGGTAATCAATCAAAAAGGTGTGGCTAAAACATTTTTGCCAGTGCTTACTTCGCATTTTGATGATGATATGATCGTACTTGAAAAATGGATACCTGAGAAGCCCATCTCAGCCATTTATTGGGAGGGTGAGAAAGAAAGATTCTACGTAAAAAGATTTTTAATAGAGAATGAAAATAAAGAGGAATTATTTATTTCAGAACATCCAAAATCATACTTGGAGCTTGTTTCTACAGATTGGAGACCAATGATTGAAATTGAATTTCCAAAGCCTAGAGGTAAAGAGGCTAAGGAAAATGAAAGTGTTGATATTGAGAATTTTATAGCTATCAAGGGAATTAAAGCTTTAGGTAATCAATTGATTACTGAAAAGGTGAAAAACATTAATAGCTTAGAGCCTTTGCCTTATGAGCCGGTTATCCCTGAAAAAACGGAAGATATTGAAGTAGTAGATGAGCAGGCAGTAGAATCTGGTACCGAAAATAAGAAATCAAAAGATGTAGATGGTGGTTCTGCAGATGAACCCACTTTATTTGATTAATTGAGTTTATGAAGAATTTTTTTGAAGAATTCAAGAATTTTGCCATCAAGGGCAATATGATAGATTTGGCTGTCGGTATTATTATTGGTACCGCATTTAATAAAGTTGTCAGTACAATTGTTTCTGCTATTATTATGCCCCCTCTCTCTTTGTTGACAGATGATGTTAATCTTTCAAATAAAAAGTGGATACTTAGGCAGGCAACGGATAGTGTAGAAGAAGTTGCCATTGGTTATGGGGAGCTTATAGAGTCACTTATAGATTTTGGAATTATTGCTTTTACCATTTTCGTAATGGTGAAGTTTATTAACAGGTTCAAGCAAAAATCTGAAGATCCTACAAATAAAGAGGTGGAAACACCAAAGAATATTGCGCTATTGTCTAGTTTGGAAAAATTGTTACAGGAGCAAAATGAGATACTTAAAAACAAGAAATAATTGTTTTGTGTTGAACAATTGAATTGTCTTATCGTAAAATAGAAAGTTAAGATTAGACATTTTTTTAGAACGGTTGGTTTTATAACTACCTTTACAAAAATTTGAATTAATGGATTTCACTAACCCGCTGGTATACGGTGCACCAGCTTTTATTGCCTTTATCTTATTAGAATTGACCTATAGCAAAACTCATGGAGATGATGATCTTTATGATTGGAAAGATTTTGCAGCTAGTAGTGCAATGGGTATTGGTTCGGCCATTATTGGTCCTTTACTTAAGGTTATTTTGTTGGTAGTTCTTTTTGAATGGGCCTATGAATTGTTCAACCCAATGGTTGATGGGGTGAGAACCAATATAATGGGGTATGAGTCCTTTGGGTATGCTTGGTACGTGTGGCTCTTATGTCAGTTGGCCGATGATTTTACGTACTACTGGTTTCATAGGGCAAATCATGAAATACGAATTTTATGGGCTGCACATATTGTACATCATTCTTCAGATAATTTTAATCTTGGTACCGCTATAAGAAATGGGTGGTTTACCTTGTTGTATAAACCTTTCTTCTATGTTTGGATGCCTATTATTGGTTTTCCGGTAGAAATGGTTGTAGTTTGTTTGGCTATAGAATCTTTCTGGCAGTTTCAATTGCATTCCCAATATGTGCCTAAAATGGGCTTTATAGAAAAAATCTTCAACACTCATACCATGCACCAAGTGCACCATGCACAGAATGTAGAGTACTTAGATAAGAATCACGGTGGATTTCTTAATTGTTTTGATAAAATGTTCGGTACCTGGAAAGAGTATGATGAAGAAATTGATGTAAAATTCGGCGTTATACATGCGCCTAATTCTAATAACCCTATTGTAATTCTTACCCATGAATTTAAAGATATATGGGCAGATGTGAAGAAGGTGAAGAAATTTAAACACAAACTAATGTATATTTTTGGTCCTCCAGGATGGAGCCATGATGGTAGTACAATGACTGTTAAGCAGCAACAAAGGCTTTTTAAGCAGCAAAAAGAACAAAACCCTGAAATGGCTTTTGACAGACCAAATTAAACACCTCAGGCGGTTTAAAATACAGTTGCAAGAAAATATAAAACCCTAATTAAACACATGTTTAATTAGGGTTTTTACGTTATTTAATTTTTCTACTGATCTTCAATTGGTGTAACGGGCTTCTTATTCTTTTTCATTCTTAGATCAAAGAATTCAACCATTAATGAAAATGCAATGGAGAAGTAAAGGTATCCTTTCGGGATGGTGCCCACTTCATTTCCAAATACAATTAGATGACTTAAATGAGCTGCTTCTGCAATTAGCATAAAACCTATTAAGATTAAAAAAGAAAGCCCTAGGATTTGAATGGAAGGGTGTCTATTTACGAATTCACCAACAGGATTGGCAAATAACATCATTATGATTACTGAGATAACTACGGCTACAATCATAAGTATTAAAGCATCGTTAGGGTTGGGAGAGATGCCGTTGGTCATTCCTATGGCAGTTAAAATAGAGTCAAATGAAAATACTATGTTTATTACGGTTATTTGCAAAATGGCATTGGTCAGGGATGTGGATCTCGCTTTCTTTACCTCCCGTTCGTCATGCCCTTTATCTTCGACCTTTTCATGGATTTCCTTAGTACTTTTGTAGAGCAGAAATAAACCTCCTAGAAAGAGTATTATTCCCTGTCCACTAATTCCTCCTGTAATCCATTCACTGTCAAACACCCAAAACGGTTTTTTCATTGAAGTAAGCAATGAGATGCCAAATAACAATACAATTCTCATAACCATGGCCAATACAAGTCCAATATTGGTAGCTTTTTTTCTTTGTGTAGGTTCTAGTTTTCCTGCGGCAATGGAGATAAAAATTATATTATCTATACCTAAAACTATTTCAAGAAATGTTAGTGTAAGTAGGGCAATCCAAGCATCTGGACTGGTGAAAATTTCAAACATGGTTAGTTGGTTTTAATTGCGGTTCCGATTTTTACTACTAATTTTTTGTTGGGGTCTTTTACAGCGCTTTTGTATTGAAAGGTGTAAGAAGAATCCGTTGTGCTAATAATTTTATAATGTATAGCTGTTTTGCTATTAATGTCTTGTAGAACAAATTCGCAGTCATTGAACCAGCGGACGGTGGCGCTGTCTATTTTGTTTTCATAATAGTCAATGCTGTAATCTTTGGTTCTTATGAATTTTCCTTCCTTAACAGTGTCTCCAACTTGATAAGTGAATTTAAAAGTGCCTGTTTTATACTTTTCGCAGTCGCGTTCTGGTTGGTAACAAGAACAAATTAAAAGGCTTGTGATAGCGGTAAAAAATATCTTTCTCATCATACTGCAAAATAAACAAATTCCCGATGATGATTCTAGTAAAAGTTAGGAATGCTGAATTTAGAATTTTACAACTATTTTTCTAGGTATGTTTTAAATGTACCGTCATTATAGAAAATAACTATTCGGTCAATATTCTTTTCGCTAGGTGGTAAGGTGGTCTGTAAGGATTTATTGTAAGTTTTGGTTGGTTCTTTTTTGTTTAGTTTAGGAAAGCTACCAATGCCGTAAAGCAACCATTGAATATCTACCTCCGCAAAGGCATCATTAATTTTCATGATAAACTCTAGGCTAGGTTTGTTTCTGCCATTCAACAAATGTGATATGCTAGATCTTTGCACCTCAATTAAATCTGCAAATGCAGAGGAGGAAAGTTCGTAATTGGTTAAAATTAACTTTAACCTTAATATGAATGAATTGCTGTCTAACATGTTTACAAAATTAATTCATACTCCATTTAATAGTAGTTAAATTATGTGTAAAATTCTTAAATCCGTTTAGAAATTTATGAAGTTTATGTTTATTTAAACAACGGTAAACTACTGATTTTTAATATAATGAAATATTATTTGTCTTTTTGATTAGAATTGTAAATTTCAATACAATTTAATTTGGTTCTTTTATCACAAACTGATTTACAATTGTAAACTGTACCTGTAGTATTTTTGTTTTTTGAAAAGTAATACATGGAAGAAATAAATTATAAGGACTATGGTGTAACCAGTATATCGGGAAGATATATTACTTATGACCATATAGATGAGTTTTTAAATTCATTACCGGTAACATTTAAAACTGAGGTAGTAGGTAGATCGGTACGCGGAGAAGCTATAAAAAGTGTTGTTTTTGGTAACGGACCTAAGCGAATTTTAATGTGGTCTCAAATGCATGGAAATGAATCAACGACAACGAAGGCTGTTTTAGATTTATTTAATTTTATGAGTCAAGAATCCATGGAAGCCTTCAAAATATGGAATGCCTGTACCATTAAGATTATTCCAATTTTAAATCCGGATGGAGCTAGAGACTTTACTAGAATAAATGCTAATGAAATCGATTTAAATAGAGACGCACAAAACTTATCGCAACCAGAGAGTAAAGTGCTAAAAAAGGTCTATGAAGATTTTACACCAGATTTCTGTTATAATCTACATGATCAGCGTACTATTTTTAATGTAGGTACTACTCATAAACCGGCTACGGTTTCTTTTTTGGCTCCAGCTTTTGATGAAGACCGTAATAACTCACCGTCTAGAAAACTGAGTATGCAATTAATAGCGGCAATGAACAGCAAATTGCAAGAAGAAATACCTGGACAGGTAGGTAGGTATGATGATGGCTTTAATGCAAATTGCGTAGGCGATGCTTTTCAAATGAAGGGAACACCTACTATATTATTTGAAGCTGGTCATTATTATAATGATTATGATAGAGATGTAACAAGGGTATACATTTTTAAAGCTTTAGTAAAGAGTTTGTTAACTATAAGGGATAATGAAATAACAGATTATACCGTTGACCAATATTTATCAATACCGGAGAATGGTAAACAGTTTGTTGATATTGGGGTGTATAATATAGATTTTGAAAATAATGGTCTTACTTCGGCTGAATTTACAACAATTCAGTATAAGGAGGTGCTAAAAAATGGTAAAGTGGATTTTGTTCCTATGGTTCATGTTTTTGATAAGGAACCTCCTGAAGTTTTTGCACATAAATCATTGAATTGCAATGATGAAAACGATGTGAAGTGGTTGAGAGAAAATGATATTTTAAAACTACTTTCTTAGATTTCATTGTTTTATTTCTTTGAAATAGTAAAATTGTTTACATTTTCAATAAAAAAAATCGAGTTTCAATGAATTTAATGTGATTATTTTTTATTTTTGGCAGAAATTTTACAACTATGGGCAAAGTCAAATTAGACGAAATAGACCACCAAATTCTGGATATGTTAATTGATAACACCAGAACACCTTTTACTGATATTGCAAAAAAACTTCTTATTTCTGCAGGTACTGTTCATGTAAGGGTTAAGAAAATGGAAGAAGCCGGTATAATAAAAGGCTCTTCACTAACTTTAGATTACGTAAAACTAGGTTATGCATTTATAGCGTATGTGGGTATTTTTCTTGAAAAAACGCACCAGACCAAATTTGTATTGGAACGTTTAAATCAAATACCAAATGTTACCATTGCACATATTACAACCGGGAAATTCAATATTTTCTGTAAGATTAGAGCAAAGGATACTACGCATGCTAAAAATATTATCTTTAAAATTGATGATATAGATGGTATCAGCAGAACCGAGACAATGATTTCGTTAGAAGAAAGCTTTAATGACAAAAAGCGTTTAATGCATACTATTTTTAACGAGTTATAAGAATATTATAGTCAACTAACTTGAAGAAAAGCCCGGTTAAATTTTTTAATTGGGCTTTTTTGGTTGTTTTTGTAAAACAAAAAATATTTTATGAAGGTAAAAGATTTAGAGAATAGCGAATTGCAATATTTTTACGGAACCTACTTAAATGCTTTAAATGGAGAAGAAGATTTAAAGTCTGCCTTAGAAAATGGCAAGAAGAACTTTCAGCAGCTAATTGAAAATTTAAACAAAGATCAGTTGTTGTATAGCTACGGGGAGGGTAAATGGACTATAGCTGAAGTCTTAGTTCACTTAATAGATTCTGAACGCGTTTTTCAATACAGGGCTTTTCGAATTTCTAGAAACGATAAAACTCCTTTACCAGGTTTTGAGCAAGATGATTACGTTTTAGAGAGTTATGCAAATCAAAGAACCAAAGAGGATATTTTACAGGAATTCCTAATAGTTAGAGAAGCATCTATTAACTTTTTCAGTCTTTTATCTAATGATGTCTTAAAAAGAACCGGTACCGCAAGCGGATTACCTTGGTCTGTAGCAGCGCTAGGCCTTGTGATTAGTGGTCATCAAAGGCATCATTTTAATATTATAAAAGAGCGATATTTAGTTTAATCTAACTCTTGTTCGTGTTCGTTTTCAAAATTTAGGTGTAAGGTATTTGTCATATCTTCTGAAGACATTATTTCTTCGGGAGTGCTTGATTCTAGCTCTTTTCCAACATTCTCCTCAAAATTTGCGATAAAATTAGAAAGGCTCTTACTAATTTTTACCAAGTATAAGGTGTCTGTTGTTTTCAGCTCAACTGCCTCAACATAATCACCATTAATATTCTTGAAGGTTATAATGTCTTCATCACCATAACCATAAGGATAAGTTTCAATTAAAAGAGCTGCTAAGTTGTGGTCTAATTTACGATAATCTATAAGTCGTCTGGTCATAACTAATTTATTTATAGCGGGTTATTATTTAACTATAACTAAACTAGTCATTAAAATTACACACATCTTTATAGAGTTGTGAAAGTAATGATTTGGGTATGTGAAGTTTTTAAAGTTTGTAGTAAGCGAAAGCTTCAGTAAATAATGTTACCGGAATTTCAACATCAAACTTAGGTTCACCAATAGATTTTAAGAGTACAAAATTGATTTTTCCATGAGAATTTTTCTTGTCATACTTCATTAAATTTAGAATATTATCAATGTCGGTATCAGAAAATTCCACTTTGTCATACCTGTTCAAAAAAGTTTTCTTTATATCCTCCATGGCTTCTTGGGGTAGGTCTAATAGTTTTTGTGATAAATAGCCTTCTAAGATCATACCAATTGCTATTGCTTCTCCATGTAGCAACATTTCTTTAGATTCGTTTTCAAGAAAATACGATTCTATGGCGTGACCCAACGTGTGTCCATAATTTAATATTTTACGTATATGTTGTTCGGTAGGGTCTTGCAAGACCACTTCATTTTTAATTTGAATTGAAGTAAGAATATGATTTTTCATATCCTCAAGGTCTTTAGCTTCTTTAAGTGAATGCCAGTAATCTTTATCTTGAATAAGACCATGTTTTAGCATTTCGGCAAACCCGCTTTTGACCTGTCTGTCTTCTAAGGTATCAAGGAAATCTGGTACCACCAATACCATTACCGGTTGGTTGATAACACCAATTTGATTCTTTAACGCGCCAAGGTCAATACCTGTTTTACCGCCTACCGAAGCATCTACCATAGATAATAGGGTAGTGGGTACATTTATGAAATCTATACCTCTTTTAAATGTAGAGGCAATAAAACCGCCCATATCGGTCAATACTCCTCCACCTAAATTTATTAGTAAACTTTTACGGTCCGCACCAAGCTCTGAAAGTGCCTCCCAAACACCAACACAGGTTTCAATGTTTTTATTTATTTCCCCAGATTCAATTTCAATTATTTCAAATGCATAGTCTCCATTTAGCTCTGCCATGAAATTTGGTAGACAGAGTTCATGGGTATTTTCATCTACCATTATAAAAATAGTAGAATATTTTTTCTCTGCTAAATGAGTATTAAGGGCAGAAAAAGCTTGTTCATTGAAATGTACTGCGTAAGAATCTGAAATAATGGAATCCATTAAAAATATAGCTTAGTTTGTTTGAAACTTGTACGCAAAATAAAGGTAAATTTTAGTCTTAAGATTATAAATTCTGTGATTATATTTGATCGTTATAGAAATTATAAGGAATGGACCAAATTTTTGAAAATACTGCAACCGCATTTGCTCTTAAAACCGATTCGGAGTTAGAACGCGCTTATTTTCTTTTTAAAATGATTTCAAACGAACCTTTGGTAAAAATGGGTTCGGTGATTACCAACTTTGCTTTTAAGGCGCATTTGCCAGTAGAAAGCTTAATTAAAGCTACAGTTTTTGACCATTTTTGTGGTGGCGTTAATGAGCGAGATTGTTTACCGGTTGTTGATAGAATGTGGGAGAAAGGCGTAAGTTCGGTATTGGACTACTCCGTAGAAGGAAAAGAAGAAGAGGATCCTTTTGATACGGCTACTGAAATTATTTTGACCATTTTGGATTTTGTAAAGGAAAAGGACGCCATACCTTATGCTGTTTTTAAGCCAACTGGTTTTGGGAGATTTGCCTTATACCAAAAAATTAGCGAGAAAAAAGAACTCACTGATAAAGAAAAAGCAGAATGGCAAAGGGTTGTCAATAGGTTTGACAAAGTCTGTAAAAAAGCGCATGACCTTGAAGTGTCTTTGCTGATCGATGGTGAGGAAAGCTGGATGCAAGATGCCGCTGATGACCTGGCTGAAGAAATGATGCGCAAGTATAATAAGAAAAAAAGGATAGTATTCAATACCCTGCAAACATACAGATGGGATCGTTTACCGTATTTAAAAGCGTTGCATGAGCGCGCTATAAAAGATGGTTTCTTGGTTGGAATGAAGGTCGTTAGGGGTGCATACATGGAGAAAGAGAATGATCGAGCAAAGGAAAAGGGCTACACTTCACCGATCTGCAAAACCAAACAAGAAACTGATGATAATTTCAATGCAACAATAGCATATATGATCGATAATATTGATGTGCTTTCCATTTTTGCAGGAACACACAATGAAGAGAGTTGTTATAAATTGATGGAGTTAATGGAAAAGAAGGGTATTGAAAAAAATAACACTCATATTTGGTTTGGTCAGTTGTATGGTATGAGCGATCATATTTCTTACAATTTGGCTGCACATGGTTATAACGTTGCCAAATATTTGCCCTTTGGACCAGTACGCGATGTAATGCCCTATTTAATTAGAAGAGCGGATGAAAATACCTCTGTAGCAGGACAAACCAGTAGGGAGCTTACCCTTTTGAAAAAAGAAAGAAAGCGCAGAAAAATGTAAGTTTATTGTAGTTGCACGTTTTCTATCGTAGCTTTTTCTCTGCAATTCTTAACGGTGAAAATATAATCTTGTTCCTTGTAATCGGACTCAATAATATAAGTTTTACAGGGAACGGATTTTGTATCACTATTTCCGAAATCCACATCACCCTCGGTTAAAATATAGGTCACTGCAGTGGAATCCAACTGTAACTCTTGGAGTTTTTGTTGGGCTTCCTCACTGTAGTACATAGATTTTGAGCGAATGTCTTTTAATGTTCTGCAATTAGGTAGGTAGCAAAAATATACACCGGTTTCTTCAGATTTCTTTTTAAGAAAAAAAGTTAGAAAAACGATTCCTATAGACATCCCCACCAAAAAATAACCTAACCTCTTAAGAAAATCCATCCTAGCTGCTTGTTGTAATAATTAAGAACGCGAAATTATGTCTTTTTAAATGGATAGAGAAAATTTTGCTTTTTTGTTTTAGAATATTAAAAAATTAATATCGCTATACTGAAGGTCAAACCATTCTCCGACCGATTTATTGGTCAAAATACCATGGTACATATATAGCCCATTTCGAAGTCCCTTATCAAAACGAAGGGAGTTTTCTAGTCCGCCGTCTTCGCCGATTTTAAGTAAATAAGGCGTGAAAATATTACTGATACTTACTGATGCCGTTTTTGGATATCTAGAGGGTATATTGGGCACGCCGTAGTGTATTACATCATATTTTTTTCTAGTAGGCTTATTGTGATCGGTAATTTCACTGGTTTCAAAACATCCGCCTGTATCTATACTTACATCAATGATTACGGCTCCCTTTTTCATATGCTCTACCATGGTGCTGGTAACTACAACGGGTGACCTATCTTTTCCTCTTGTGGCGCCAATAGCAACATCGCAGCGTTTTAAGGCCTTCAATAAATTTTTGGGTTGTATTGTAGATGTGTATACCGTTTGTTTAAGATTGGTCTGAATGTTTCTTAGCTTGGTAATAGAATTGTCAAAGACCTTTACATTTGCTCCTATACCTATTGCGGAGCGTGCTGCAAATTCACCAACGGTACCAGCACCAATAATAACAACTTCAACCGGTGGTACGCCACTAATATTACCGAACATAAGTCCGTTACCATTATTATTGGCGGCCATTAATTCTGCAGCAATCAATACCGATGAAATACCGGCAATTTCACTTAGAGAACGCACGGCCGGGTATTTCCCTTCTTCATCACGGATATATTCAAAAGCTATAGCCGTAATTCGTTTTCTTGCCAATTCCTCAAAATATTCTTTGTATTGCGTTTTAATCTGAAGTGCGGATATTATTGTAGTCTGCGGATTTATATATTCTATTTCGGTAAGGGTAGGAGGTTCTACTTTTAAAATTAACGGGCACGCAAAAACCTTTTTAGTATCCCTGGTAATTTCCCCACCAGCGGTTACATAATCCGCATCAGAAAAATGGGCTCCTTCACCTGCTCCAGATTCTATTAGAACACGATGACCGTTAGACGTTATGGCATTGACAGCATCAGGCGTTAAACATATTCTTTTTTCTTGGTACTGATTTTCCTTTGGGATGCCTATAAACAATTCACCTTTTTGGCGTAAAACCTCTAAGGTTTCCTCTTGTGGAATTAATTGGTGTTTGCTAAACGGTGATGTGGGTTCATTCATAACTAAAAAAATGCGTGGTTCAAATCACTGACTTGAAACTCAAATGTACAATTTTTAAAGAAATGAATGGGTTGTGCTTAATTAATGATATAGTGTAGTTAAAACTTAAGGTGTAGCCAACCTTGAACACGTTCTTGTAAATTTTTTAAAAAGTTCTCAATACTGCCGGTAGATAGTTTGGAATTTAAATCATCAGACAAAGAGGGCACATCATTTAGGGAGCTATCATCTTTTTTGTCACTGGTGTAGCCTTTAGCCTTTAGATCTTCTAGTTCAGCTTCCATTGCTTCTAGATCTATTCCATGAACATGCTTATCGTATAATTTAATACGAATAAAATAAACAAAGGGAATGGTAATCATACAAATAGGAATTATCCACCAGATATTATCAGTATCAATGTAGTGATCAGAATCATAGAACACTTCAAACATTTGAAATGCGTACATAGCTATTGGAATGATGATGATATGATACCACCAATCTCGTGAGGTAAGAAACCAGAAAATCAATAAATATAAAGGAACAATTTTAGATGTTAAAAACCATAGGTATGTAGATGCATCAGGAAATCCGTTTCCGTCTAAAGTAAAACCTAATATTGATACATCACCATTTGAATCATATGGTAAATAATCATATGTTTTGTATAGAAAAGGTGATATAGCAATAAAAAAAACGAGAAGAGATTCTAAAAATATCTTCTTTTTGGCTTTCTTTTTTTTTGATTTGTTGATCATTGACAAAATAGTATTACTATATGCTAACGACCGTATTTATTATTTATTATATAAAAAAAAAGAGCAATTAAATTGCTCTTTAAATTTCAAAAAAATATAGATATTATATTTTCTTAGTCAACTTCCTTTTATCAACATTTAAATCTTGATTATCAATGTTGATTACCGGTGCTGCCATTGCTAAAAGGAATACGCCTAAAGCGATTGAAGCTAAGAATGTTCTTTTGTTTTTCATTTTCAAGGGGTTTTTGGTTATACAAATATTTAGTTCTCCTACAAACGTAAGAAAAAATATACAACTAAAATGTCGTTAAACGTTAAAATTGTGACTTTTAACCGATTATTTGCACATTTTATCGAAATCCTTGTTTTTCATCGAATAAATACAATAAATCTTTAGCTTGAATGATGCTAAATTCCACAATTCTTATACCAAATGAATATTAGCGTTAAAACCCTTATTTAGAAAGAATTAGTTTTCTTGTTGTTTCGTCAATTATTTCAATAGTAATATTTTGAATATACGTAGGAAGAAGGTTCGGTATTTTTTCTGCCCACTCCATAAATATCCAGCCATTTGAAGACAAATAATCATCAAGCCCCATATCCATTGCTTCAGATTCATCATTTAGACGATAAAAATCAAAATGAAAGCCCAATAGTTCACCAGTTTCAAGTGCATACTCATTGACAAGTCCAAAAGTTGGGCTACTTACAGTATCACTGCTACCCAATTCTTTGACCAATGATTTTATTAACGTAGTTTTTCCGGCTCCCATTGGGGCATAAAATGCTAATATTTTACTTTTAGAATGTGTTACAATTTGCTTGGCAACATTAGGTAACTCACCTTCGTTATAAATGAATTCCATTTTAATAAACTATTTAGGTTCCAAAACTACAAAAGGAATAATCATTTCTTCTAAAGAAACTCCGCCATGTTGATAGGTGTTTCTATAATAACTTACATAGTGATTGTAATTATTGGGGTAGGCAAAGAAATAATCATTTTTAGCAAATATGAAAGAACTGCTCATATTTATACTTGGCAAATTAATGGTTTTTGGGTCTTTGGCTGCTAAAACCTCACTTTTTTCATACGTAAGACTTCTGCCGGTTTTATAGCGTAAATTCAGGCTTGTGTCCCTATCGCCAACAACTTTGGAAGGAGTTTTTACATTGATGGTGCCATGATCCGTGGTAATAATCAATTTCATTCCCAAGGTCTGCGCTTGCTGTATAATTTCTAACATGGGAGAATTCTTAAACCAACTGGTTGTTAATGAACGGTAAGATTTATCATTGGAAGCCAATTCTTTTATAACTTCCATTTCTGTTTTAGAATGAGAAAGCATATCCACAAAGTTGTACACAATTACGGTCAAATCATTATCCTTCTGCCCCTTAAAATTCTGACTTAAATGTTTGCCTTGTTTTAAACTACTAATCTTATGGTACTCCCATTTTAAATCAAGTCCAAGTCTCTTTAGTTGAGCATCTAAGAATTTGTCTTCAAAAAGGTTTTTTCCGCCTTCATCGGTATCGTTTTTCCACCATTCCGGATATTTCTTTTCCATATCTAACGGTGTTAACCCAGAAAATATCGCATTTCTAGCATACTGCGTTGCAGTAGGTAGAATACTATAGTAGGAATCTTCTTTTTTCTTTTTGTAAAAAGAGTTGACCGTATCTTCAAAAGCATACCATTGATCGTATCGTAAATTATCTACTACGATCAATAATGTTTTTTGATCTTTTATCTCGGGGGCGATCCATTTCTTGAATAAGGTGTGAGACATTACAGGTGCGTTCGTATCTGTAAACCAATCCTCATAATTGCGGTCTACAAATTTACCAAACTGTTGATTGGCTTCGGTTTTTTGGGATTCCAAGATTTCGAACATACCACTGTCTTCAATTTCTTCTAATTGAAGTTCCCAATAAATTAGCTTTTTATAAAGGTCGGACCATTCTTGATAAGTGCTGACCATGGATAGATCCATGGCTATTTTTCTAAATTCCTGTTGATAGTTACTAGTGGTTTTTTCAGAAACCAATCTAGAGTGGTCTAAATTCTTTTTAAGGGATAATAAAATTTGATTGGGGTTTACAGGTTTAATAAGGTAATCTGCAATTTTAGAACCTATGGCTTCTTCCATTATAAACTCCTCTTCACTTTTGGTGATCATGACCACAGGTAAAGAATTGTTTATTGTTTTAATTTCTGATAATGTTTCCAAACCGGAGATGCCTGGCATGTTTTCATCAAGAAAAACTATATCTACTCTAGTTTGTGCAAGTTCTTCTAGGGCCTCTTGTCCACTTTGACAGGTGATTACACTATAATTTTTAGATTCTAAAAAGATGATGTGTGGTTTAAGTAGATCTATTTCATCATCTACCCACAATATTTTTATTTTATTCATTGAATTATTATTTGACGATAATCAAATTATATGCTAATGCTTTTGTATAACTTTGAAATGTTAATTTCAGAAAAGACAACGTTATCTTGAAGACATCAAACAAATTGAAAATCTTTAATGATCCAATTTACGGATTTATTAGAATTCCCAATGCCCTAATATTTGACCTTATTGCCGATCCCTATTTTCAAAGGTTGAGAAGAATTTCACAAATGGGGTTGTCCTATTTAGTTTATCCGGGGGCACACCATACTAGATTCCATCATGCATTGGGTTGTATGTATTTAATGCAGAAGTCTATACAAGTGCTTCGTTTCAAAGGAGTTGAGATTTCTACAAGTGAAGAAGACGGACTTTTATGTGCCATTCTTTTACATGATATTGGTCACGGACCTTTTTCACATGCCATGGAACATAGCATTGTTGAAGGTGTTAGCCACGAGTTTATTTCACTTCAATTCATGCAAGAACTCAACGAACGATTTAACGGAAGTTTAACGGAGGCCATTTCTATCTTTACTGGAAATCATGAAAAAAAATTCTTGAACCAGCTAGTGTCTAGTCAATTAGATATGGACCGTTTAGATTATTTAAAAAGAGATAGCTTTTATACTGGTGTAGCGGAAGGTAATACCAATGCTGAACGTTTAATTACCATGTTGAATGTAGTGAACGGTAGCTTGGTCATTGAAGAAAAGGGTATCTATTCGGTTGAAAAATTCTTAATGGCACGTAGGTTCATGTACTGGCAAGTTTATCTTCATAAAACAGCAGTGGTGGCAGAACGATTACTTATCAGTATACTTAAAAGGGCACGTTTTCTAATTGAAAAAGGTGAAACATTGAATTCTAGTACTCCCTTACATTACTTTTTAACCCATCATATAGACATCAATAACTTTAATGGTGATACCTTATTAAAGTTTGCCAAGTTAGATGATATAGACATACTTGCAGCATTAAAAGATTGGCAATATTCTAATGATTTTGTTTTAAGTTCATTGTGTGCAATGATCATTAATAGAAAACTACTTCATATAAAGGTGAAAAAGGAACCTATTAGCGAAACTAAATTTTTAATGCAATTAAATAAGGTAAAAGCCGAGTATAATATTACGGATGAAGAGGCTTCGTATTTTGTGTTTAAGGGCGAGTTGAGAAATAAAGCTTACGATAGGCAACATCAGACTATCAACATTTTAAGGAAAAATGGAAAAATAACCGATGTCGCCAAATTGTCTGATCACCTAAATTTAAATGCACTTTCAAAAACGGTAACCAAATATTATATGTGTTATCCTAAAGAAGGGGTTTAACAATTTTTCTTACTTTTACGCTCATGAAATTTACAGCAGGTCAGATTGCAGGTATCTTAGAAGGAGAAGTACATGGAAATCCAGAAATAGCCGTACATAAACTTGCTAAAATAGAGGAAGGTGAAGAAGGTTCCCTTACTTTTTTAGCCAATCCTAAGTATACTTCATTCATTTATAAAACAAAAGCATCGGTAACGATAGTGAATAAAAGTTTTGTTCCTGAACAAGATTTGAACACTACATTGATTAAGGTAGAAGATGCTTACAAGTCATTTTCCAAGTTGTTGGAATACTACAATCAGGTTAAAAATAATAAGGTGGGTATTGAAGAGCCTATTTTTAAATCTGATAATGTTACTTATGGATCAGATGTATATATAGGTGCATTTGCATATTTAGGAAATAATGTGGTGTTGGGTGATAATGTGAAAATTTATCCAAATGCTTATATAGGTGATAACGTAAAGATTGGGAACAACGTTATCATTTTCGCTGGAGTAAAGGTGTATTCAGAAACTATAATTGGAAACAATTGCGTAATAAATAGTGGCGTAGTTTTGGGTGCAGACGGATTTGGTTTTGCTCCAAACGAAAACGGCGAGTTTATTAAAGTGCCACAGACCGGAAATGTAATCTTGGAGGATAACGTTGATATTGGCGCAGGTACCACCATAGATAGAGCTACATTAGGCTCTACCATTTTAAGAAAAGGGGTTAAGCTAGATAATCAAATACAAATAGCGCATAACGTTGAAATTGGAGAGCATACCGTAATTGCCGCTCAAACAGGCATTGCTGGCTCTACAAAAATTGGCAAACATTGTATGATTGGCGGACAGGTAGGTATCGTTGGTCATATTGTCATTGGCGACAATGTAAAAATACAGGCACAATCTGGTATCGGTAGAAATGTGAAAGACAATGAAGTTTTGCAAGGTTCACCAGCACTAAACTATGGTGATTTCAACAAATCATATGTTCATTTTAAGAATTTATCAAAAATAATAAGTAGAATCGACACCTTAGAAAAGAAAGATTGACGATGAGCACAACAACTATTAAACAAACAACAATTGGTAAAGAGGTAAGTCTTACGGGAGTAGGTTTACATACCGGTAGTGATGTAACCATTAAATTTGTACCCGCAGATAAAAATCACGGATACGCTTTTAAAAGAGTCGATTTGGAAGGTACTCCTATAATACCTGCAGATGCCAATTTGGTGAACAATACACAAAGAGGTACTAACTTAGAAAAGAATGGTGTTAAAATTCAGACTTCTGAGCACGTTTTGGCTGCTTTGGTAGGTTTGGAAATTGACAATGTTCTTATAGAGCTTAATGCTGCGGAGCCTCCGATTATGGATGGTTCTTCCAAGTTTTTTGTAGAAGCATTGGAAAAAGCTGGTATTGTTGAGCAAGATGCCTATAGAGAGGAGTACGTAGTTAAGGAAGTTATTTCATATAGAGACGAAAAAACGGGTAGTGAAATTACCATAATTCCTAGTGACACCTACCAAGTAACTACTATGGTGGATTTTGGCACTAAGGTCTTGGGTACCCAAAATGCAACATTAGAAAATATTTCCGATTTCAAAAAAGAAATTGCCGATGCTAGAACTTTTAGTTTTCTACATGAATTAGAGGCTTTACTTGAAAACGGACTTATTAAAGGTGGTGATTTAAATAATGCCATTGTTTATGTGGATAAGGAGATTTCGGAGGAAACAATGAAAAAGCTTGAAAAAGCTTTTAATAAAAAGAAACTTTCCGTTAAGGCAAATGGTATTCTTGACAACTTGACCTTGCATCAGCCAAACGAGGCAGCTCGTCATAAATTATTGGATGTTATTGGTGATTTAGCCTTGGCAGGTACCAGAATTAGAGGTAAGGTTATTGCAAATAAGCCTGGGCACTATGTAAATACTCAATTTGCTAAAAAAATTGCTCAAATAATAAAATTGGAGAAACGTAACAACGTACCTAAGTACGATCTAAGTTTACCTCCATTGATGGATATTCATCAAATAATGGATATGTTACCGCATAGACCGCCATTCTTGTTGATCGATCGTATTTTAGAGCTTTCCGATCAACATGTTGTAGGTATGAAAAACGTTACCATGAACGAGCCGTTTTTTGTAGGTCATTTTCCTGGAGCACCTGTAATGCCTGGTGTGTTGCAAGTAGAGGCAATGGCACAAACTGGTGGTATTTTGGTTCTAAGTACAGTGCCTGATCCAGAAAACTACTTAACACTTTTCATGAAAATTGACAAAGTTAAATTTAAAAGACAAGTGCTACCTGGAGATACATTAATATTCCATTGTAGTCTAATTACCCCGATAAGAAGGGGAATCTGCCATATGCAGGCTTATGCTTACGCTAATGATAAGTTGGTTAGTGAAGCGGAGATGATGGCTCAAATTGTAAAAAGAACATAGTATGAATCAACCTTTAGCCTATATTCATCCGGGAGCTAAAATTGCAAAGAATGTAGTTGTAGAGCCATTTACTACAATTCACAATAATGTTACTATTGGAGATGGTACCTGGATCGGGTCTAATGTAACTATCATGGAAGGTGCACGTATTGGGAAAAACTGTAATATTTTTCCTGGTGCGGTTATTTCCGCTTCTCCACAAGATTTAAAATACGAAGGGGAAGATACCACGGTAGTTATTGGTGATAATACTACCATTAGGGAGTGTGCCACTATACATAAGGGTACTTCAGACAGAATGAAAACGGTAATCGGCAAAAATTGTTTGATAATGGCGTATTGCCACGTTGCCCATGACTGTTTGGTGGGTGATAATTGTATTTTTTCTAATAATTCCACACTAGCGGGACACGTTACAATTGGTGATAATGTAATTTTGGCTGGTTTGGTTGCCGTGCATCAATTTGTATCGGTTGGTCAACATGCCTTTGTTACCGGAGGATCCTTGGTTAGAAAAGATGTGCCACCTTATGTGAAAGCGGCGAGAGAGCCTCTTTCATACGTAGGAATCAATTCTGTTGGTTTGAGAAGAAGAGGTTTCATCTCGGAAAAAATTAGGGAAATACAGAATATCTACCGTATACTTTATCAAAAAAACTACAACAATACCCAAGCGGTACAAATTATAGAAGCTGAAATGGAGGCCACTCCAGAAAGAGATGAGATATTGCAGTTTATTCGTGATTCTCAGCGTGGTATCATGAAAGGTTATTTCAGCAATAATTAAATATATTTTAAACTTAAGTTAACTACATTAATATTAAACAGTAATGGCATCTACATCAGATATACGAAAAGGACTATGCATAAGATATAATAACGATATCTATAAAATAATTGAATTTTTACATGTAAAACCAGGTAAAGGTCCTGCTTTTGTACGTACTAAATTAAAAAGTGTTTCTACAGGCAAAGTATTGGATAATACATTTTCTGCAGGTCATAAAATAGAAGATGTTCGTGTAGAAACACGTTCTTATCAATATTTATATCCAGAAGGTGAAACGTATCACTTCATGAATACTGATGATTACAATCAAATTACACTTCAAGAAAGCTCTTTAGATGCTCCTGGTCTTTTAAAAGAAGGAGAAATTGTAAAGATCATGTTCAATACAGAGGACAGCATGCCTTTATCTGTTGATATGCCGGCAAGTGTTGTTCTTGAGGTTACGTATACTGAACCTGGAGTTAAAGGTAATACAGCTACCAATGCTACAAAACCTGCAACGGTTGAAACTGGAGCGGAAGTGAATGTGCCACTTTTTATTAATGAAGGTGATAAGGTTAAAATAGATACTTCTACAGGTTCTTACATGGAACGTGTAAAGGAATAATTGCCAAAGGTAGATTCTTTATTTAGAGCTAAAAAAGTCATTTGAAATTTCCTACTACTTTTTCGTTAAAACAGATTGCAGAGATAATCTCTAGTGAATATGTTGGGCAAGATGATTTTCCTGTGTTGGGCATGAACGAGATTCATGTTGTGGAACCAGGGGATATTGTATTCGTAGACCACCCAAAGTATTATGATAAGGCTTTGGAGTCCAAGGCTACTATCATTTTAATCAATAAGCAAGTAGATTGTCCAAACGGAAAAGCATTATTGATTTCTGATGACCCATTTAGGGACTTCAATAAGCTTACCACGTTCTTTCAACCATTTGTGCCAAGCAGTCAATCAATTGCCGCAACTGCAAAAATTGGAAAGGATACTGTTATACAACCCAATACTTTTGTTGGTAACAATGTTGTAATAGGAGAGAATTGTATAATTCACTCAAACGTAACAATTTATGATAATTGCTTAATTGGTGATAATGTTACCATACATGCAGGCACTGTTTTAGGTGCTGATGCCTTTTATTATAAAAAGCGCCCAGAAGGTTTTGATAAATTAATTTCGGGCGGTAGGGTAGTACTTGAGGATAATGTTGATATTGGTGCGCTTTGTACCATTGATAGAGGCGTTTCGGGTGATACGACAATTGGTTACGGAACAAAGTTGGACAATCAAGTTCATGTAGGCCATGATACGGTTATTGGTAAAAAGTGCTTAATTGCCTCTCAAACGGGTATTGCCGGTTGTGTTATTATTGAAGATGAAGTGACTTTGTGGGGACAAGTTGGTACCAATAGTGGAATTACCATAGGTGCCAAAGCTGTAATTATGGGGCAAACAGGAGTAACAAAATCTGTAAAAGGAGGTAAGAGCTACTTTGGTACGCCAATAGAGGAATCTCGTGAAAAGCTAAAGCAATTGGCCTATTTAAAGCAGATTCCAGAAATAATTAAAAAAATAGATAAGAAATAGCTAAGTAATGCTATAAAATTCATTAACAACTTATATTTTTGTTCATAATTAAAAAAATAAATAAACTACAGTAGTATGAGCGTATTAGTAAATAAGGATTCCAAAATAATCGTACAAGGTTTCACCGGTAGTGAAGGTACTTTCCATGCAGGACAGATGATTGAGTACGGTACTAATATCGTAGGTGGTGTTACACCAGGTAAAGGTGGACAAGAGCATTTGGGAAAACCCGTTTTCAATACGGTTACCGAAGCTGTTGAAAAGGTAGGCGCGGATACTACTATAATTTTCGTTCCGCCAGCATTTGCTGCAGATGCTATAATGGAAGCTGCTGAAGCTGGTATTAAAGTTATTATTACAATTACAGAAGGTATTCCTGTTGCCGATATGGTGAAGGTAGCCAACTATATTAAAAATAAAGAATGTCGCTTGATCGGACCTAACTGTCCGGGTGTAATAACACCAGGTGAGGCAAAAGTTGGTATTATGCCAGGTTTTGTATTTAAAGAAGGTAATGTAGGTATTGTTTCCAAATCAGGAACTTTAACTTACGAAGCTGCTGACCAGGTGGTTCGCCAAGGTTTAGGAATTACTACTGCTATTGGTATTGGTGGTGATCCAATTATTGGAACTACTACTAAAGAAGCAGTTGAGTTATTGATCAATGATCCTGCTACAGAGTGTGTGGTAATGATCGGTGAGATTGGCGGACAATTAGAGGCTGATGCTGCACAGTGGTATAAAGCTAGTGGAAGTAAAAAACCAGTTGTTGGATTTATTGCAGGTGAAACTGCTCCGGCCGGTAGAACAATGGGTCATGCTGGTGCTATTGTTGGTGGTAGTGATGATACTGCCCAAGCCAAGAAAAGAATTATGAGAGAATGTGGAATTCACGTTGTAGATTCTCCAGCTGAAATTGGCTTAAAAGTTAAAGAAGTAATGGGATAAGATTCCCTCTTTATAGTATAAAATCCCGTTTATAGCGGGATTTTTTTTAGCCTATAAATGAAACAAAAGGTATATTTGATAAACATCGGTTTAAAACAACGGACTTATGAAATTATTAGAAGATAAAAACGTAATTATAACAGGGGCTAGCAGAGGAATTGGTATGGGTATAGCCCAAGTTTTTGCGGATCATGGAGCAAATGTTGCATTTACATATAGTTCTAGTGAAGCTCCTGCATTAGCGTTAGAAAAGGAATTAACAGAGAAAGGCGTTAAGGCAAAAGCCTATAAAAGTAATGCTGCCAGTTTTCAAGAAGCTGAAGAGCTGGTTGCTAAAGTACTAGAAGATTTTGATGGAAGAATTGATGTGTTGATCAACAACGCAGGTATCACTAAAGATAATCTTTTAATGCGCATGTCAGAAGCAGATTTTGATGCTGTCATAGATATCAACTTGAAATCTGTTTTTAACATGACCAAAGCCGTACAAAGAACTTTGTTGAAACAACGTAAAGGTTCTATCATTAATATGAGTAGTGTGGTTGGGGTAAAAGGTAATGCAGGTCAAACCAATTACGCTGCATCTAAGGCAGGTATGATTGGTTTTACTAAATCTGTTGCATTGGAATTAGGCTCTAGAAATATTAGATGTAACGCTATTGCACCAGGATTCATTGAAACAGAAATGACCGATAAATTGGATGAAAAAACGGTTCAAGGATGGAGAGACGGTATTCCGTTAAAACGAGGAGGTTCTACCGAGGATATTGCAAATGCATGTTTGTATTTTGCATCTGACCTTTCTAGTTATGTAACAGGTCAAGTACTTAATGTTGATGGTGGTATGCTTACCTAACACAATATTTATTCTTAGGCTTACTTTTTAAGTTCCTTTGATTAATTGAAATTTAGAAGCATTCATGGAGAGCATAACGGTACTGTATATAATTATTGCGGCAATAGCTGCACTGGGTATCGTTGTTTTTCAGTATTTGTATAAACAGAAGGCTAAAAGCAAAATTAATTTGCTTTTAGCCTTTTTACGATTTATAGGGGTTTTCGGATTGCTTCTATTATTGATAAATCCGAAGTTTTCTCAAAAAACGTATACCTTAGAAAAACCTAATCTGGTTATTCTTGCTGATAATTCTTCTTCCATTTCTGAAAATGGAGCAGAGTTAAATGAGCTAATGAGTTCAATTGGAGCTTCTGATAAAATCTCAGATCGTTTTAATGTGGCTAGTTATAAATTTGGGACAGGGTTAGAAGTTTTGGATAGTCTTTCATTTGATGAAAAGTATAGCAATTTTCATAAATCCTTATCAGCCTTAAAAAATATCTATAGTCGCGAGCAAACAATTACACTGTTGTTGTCAGACGGTAACCAGACTATTGGTGAGGACTATAGCTTTTTCAAATCTAATGAAAGCAATGCTATAAACACAGTGGTATTAGGTGATACTACTTTGTATAAAGATATTTCTGTGGGTCCCATATTGACCAATAAATATGCATTTCTAAAAAATAAATTCCCATTAGAGACTTATATTTCTTATCAGGGCAAAGTAACTGCTTCCGCAACTGTTTTGGTTAGAATGGATAACAAAGTTGTGCATAGGGAAAAGGTTGAACTCAATGCAGATGTTAATTTAAAAACAATTTCTATTCAGGTTGATGCCAATTCAGTTGGCACAAAAAATATTCGTGTGGAAGTTACGAAACTGCAAGATGAACGTAATGTCAATAATAACGTACGCAGTACTAGTATTGAAGTCATAGACGAGAAAACAAAAATAGCCTTGGTCAGTGATATTTTACATCCAGACTTAGGTGCATTAAAAAAAGCTATTGAAAGTAATGAGCAAAGAGAGGTATTTTTTTTAAAGCCAAATACGGCTAATAATTTGGAGGATATTGATTTGTTTATTTTTTATCAGCCTAATGCCAAATTTAAAAAATTGTTCGATTTTGTTAAGGATAGAAATTCTAATTCATTTGTGATTACAGGTATTCAAACGGATTATAACTTTTTGAACAGGAGTAATTTAGGTTTTGAAATTGAGAACGGATATCCTGAGCAAGAAGTATTTGGGTTATTGAACAATGGCTTCTCAAAATATGATATTGCAAATTTTGATTTAACGGATTTTCCACCTTTGCTTAGTGATGCAGGACCAGTATTAATTACTACAGCTTTTGAACCGCTGTTAGGAACACAGATTAAAGGAAAGGATATTCAACAGCCGTTACTTACTGTATTGGAACAAAACTCAAACAAAAAAGCACTTTTACTTGGAGAAAACCTTTGGAAGTGGAGGGTTCAGACATATAGAAATACCGGAGCGTTTTCTAATTTTGATGAGTTTATAGCAAATCTAGTCCGTTATTTAACCAGTTCTAAAAACAAGACCAGGTTAAATGTAGATTATGAAAAAATTTATGAAGGCAGTAATAACACTATTATTACAGCAACTTATTTTGATGAGGCCTTTTTATTTGACCCAAATGCCAAAATCAGTATAAAGGTTACCGATACAAAAACCAAAAATACTCAAACCAGCCCCATGATTTTAAAAAACGGGTATTTTGAAGCGGACTTATCCAATTTAATTTCAGGTAGTTATAGTTTTGTGGTGTCGGTTGAAAACTACCAAAAATCAGAAACTGGTTCATTTGTTATCAATGAATTTAATTTGGAAAATCAATTTGTTTCAAGCGATTATTTAAAATTGGAAAAATTGGCAACTAACTCTGGCGGTAAATTGTATTATCCTTCCCAAATAGATGAGCTAATAAGTGATTTGGAAGAAAATGACACCTACGTCCCCACGGAGAAAAGCACTGAAAATATCGTATCTTTGATTGATTTCGAAATACTACTGGCAATAATTGTATTTGCCTTTGCTTCAGAATGGTTTATAAGAAAATATAACGGATTAATTTAATTGAACACTAATGGATAAATTACCTAAAATTGCATTACCTGCAATATTTGTTTTAATAGTACTAGTAATAATGTTTTCTAAATCTACGGTCACCATTGGTTCTGGTGAAGCTGGCGTATTGTATAAAACATTTGGAGATGGTGTAGTTACAGATGAACCGCCTTTAGGTGAAGGATTTCATATTGTTGCTCCATGGAATAAAGTTTTTATTTATGAAGTTAGACAGCAAGAAGTTTTAGAAAAAATGAATGTGCTTTCTAGTAACGGACTGGATATAAAATTAGAAGCTTCCGCTTGGTTTGAGCCTATTAGAAATGATTTGGGCAAGTTGCATCAAGAAAAAGGAGAAGACTATATTCAACGTGTTTTGTTGCCTACCATAAGATCGGCAGCAAGATCTGTAGTTGGGCGTTATACGCCGGAGCAATTATATTCAAGTAAAAGAGATGCTATTCAACAAGAGATTTTTGATGAGACCAAAAAAATTGTTGAGGGAGAATATATTCAATTAAACGAAATCTTGGTGCGTGATGTAACCTTACCACCAACAATTAAAGAGGCTATTGAAAGAAAGTTACGGCAAGAACAGGAGTCATTGGAATATGAGTTTCGTTTAGTGACCGCTAGAAAAGAAGCTGAAAAAGTAACGATTGAGGCGCAAGGTAAAGCCGATGCCAATAAAATTTTAAGTGCATCCTTGACTGATAAAATTTTACAGGACAAAGGTATTGATGCAACGCTAAAGCTTTCTGAATCTCCCAATACCAAGGTGATTGTAGTTGGTGGTGGTGAATCTGGTCTTCCTTTAATTTTAGGTAATAACTAAAACACGTAGAACATTATTTTTGTTTCATTTTAAACTTTTGTTTTGCGAAATGAAAAATACCTTTTACTTTTACAACAGAATGAAAAATAGAACTACACATCATCATATTCATACACACGCTCAGGCGAGGTAGGAATGTATTGTAGTAGTACAACATATTTAAAAACCCGTTTGAGCAATCAAACGGGTTTTGTATTTAAATCTCTTTTGGTTGCCAAGCATTAAATTAAAACAATGACTAAAATTAGAATTGCTATTCAGAAATCGGGAAGACTTAATGAAGAATCCCTTCAAATTTTAAAAGACTGCGGAATTTCAATTGATAACGGCAAAGATCAATTAAAAGCATCTTCAAGAAATTTTCCAATGGAGGTTTTTTATCTAAGAAATGGTGACATCCCGCAGTACTTAAGAGATGGTGTAGTAGATATTGCTATTATCGGAGAAAATGTATTGATTGAAAAAGGAGAAGATATTTCCATTGCAGAAAAATTGGGCTTCTCTAAATGTAAAGTTTCCTTGGCCGTACCAAAATCCGTTAAATATAATTCGGTAAAGGATTTTGAGGGTAAACGTATTGCTACTTCTTACCCAAATACAGTACTTAACTATTTGAAGGATAAAGGGGTTAAGGCAGACCTGCACATTATTAACGGTTCTGTTGAAATAGCGCCCAATATTGGACTTGCAGATGCCATTTGTGATATTGTATCTAGCGGTAGTACTTTATTCAAGAATAACTTGAAAGAAGTAGAAGTAATGCTTACTAGTGAGGCGGTGTTGGCGGTTTCTCCTAAAATATCTAACGAGCGAAGAGAATTGCTTGAAAAACTACAATTCAGAATTCAATCGGTTTTACGTGCAAGAGCTTCAAAGTATGTCTTGTTGAATGCACCTAATGAAAAATTGGAAGGTATTTTAAAATTATTACCGGGCATGAGGAGTCCTACAGTTTTACCTTTAGCTGATGCGGGATGGAGTTCTGTGCATACCGTAATCAATAAAGATACTTTTTGGGAAGTGATAGATGAATTGAAAAAAGCCGGTGCAGAAGGTATCTTGGTTTGCCCAATTGAAAAGATGGTATTGTAAAATAGTAATAAGTAGTATTATTTGGAATTGATATTAGATGGTAATGTTGATTGTTCTGTTTACATTTCGTAAACCAAAAACGAACAACCATCAACGAACAACTAAATAAATAATGAACAAAATATATAATCCACAGAGAGTAGATTGGAACAACGTTTTAAAACGACCTACGCAAACCGTTGCTGATATTGAAGGTTTGGTGAATGGTATTTTTAAAGAGGTACAATTAAATGGAGACGATACTTTAAACAAGTATACCGAACAATTTGATAAGGTGGTCTTGGAAAGTATGCTTGTGTCAAAGACCGAAATTGAAGAGGCACAAAAATTGGTTTCAGATGATTTGAAAGAAGCTATAAAGCTCGCAAAAACTAATATAGAGGTATTTCATAAGGCTCAAAAAACCGAGCGTGTTGAAGTAGAAACTGCTGCGGGAGTTTCTTGCTGGCAGGAGAAAAGACCAATACAGAAGGTAGGATTGTATATTCCTGGAGGTACGGCACCTTTGTTTTCAACAATTTTAATGTTGGCCGTGCCTGCGGCTATAGCTGGCTGTAAAGAAATTGTATTATGCTCTCCACCGGATAAGGAGGGTAAACTAAATCCGGCTATTCTTTATACGGCAAATTTGTGCGGTGTTACCAAAATAGTGAAAGTAGGAGGAATACAGGCTATTGCAGGAATGACCTTTGGTACAGACACTATTCCTCAGGTGTATAAAATATTTGGACCGGGTAACCAATATGTAACCGTCGCCAAACAGATTGCCACTAAATATGGTGTAGCCATAGATATGCCGGCAGGTCCTTCAGAATTATTGGTCGTTGCAGATGATTCTGCAAACGCCGCCTTTGTAGCTTCAGATTTACTGAGTCAGGCTGAACATGGGGTGGATAGTCAGGTAATTTTGGTATCGACTTCAAAAAGTATGATCGATGCTGTTGAGAAGGAAGTAGCCCTTCAAATAGAAGAATTGCCACGGAAGGAAATCGCAAAACAGGCAATTGCAAATAGTAAATTAATATATGTTGATAATGATCAAGATGCTATTGATTTAATAAATGAATACGGACCGGAACATTACATTGTTTGTGTAGAGAATGAAGATTTCTACATTGACAACACCCAAAATGCAGGTTCAGTGTTCATAGGAAATTATACGCCTGAAAGTGCCGGGGATTATGCATCGGGTACCAATCATACTTTACCTACCAATGGTTATGCCAAGCAATATAGCGGTGTAAACTTAGATAGTTTTATGAAGAGTATGACCTTTCAAAAGATAAATGAAAAAGGTATCCAAACCATAGGCAAAGCAATTGAGCTTATGGCTGAGGCAGAAGGCTTGCAGGCTCACAAGAATGCTGTGACCTTAAGATTAAACAGTTTAAAATAATGTCATTTTGGCTATGCTCAATGACCAATTCAATGTTGAACTAATGAGTTTCAATTTAAACAATATTACAAGGGAAAATGTTAAGGGTTTAAGTCCGTATTCTTCGGCACGTGACGAATATGTGTCCGATGGTTCAGCGATGGTTTTCTTAGATGCTAATGAAAATCCGTTTAAAAACGGAGTTAATAGATATCCTGATCCACAACAACGTAGTCTAAAGACAATTTTAGCTGCACAGAAAGGAATTAAGGAAGAAAACATACTTTTAGGCAATGGTAGTGATGAAGTATTGGATCTGTTGTTCAGGGCTTTCTGTGAGCCTAAACAGGATAATATTATCACATTGCCGCCTACATACGGTATGTATAAGGTGCTTTCCGGTATCAATTTAGTCGAAAATAGAGAAGTATTACTGACTACTGCATTTCAGCCGAATATCGCAGAAATTAAAAAGGCAATTGATGAACATACAAAATTGTTGTTTATATGTTCTCCCAACAATCCTACGGGCAATAGTTTCTCTACTGAAATCATTGAAGAGCTTTTAAATTCTTTTAATGGGCTAGTGGTTATCGATGAAGCGTATATCGACTTTTCATCCGAAGAAAGCTGGACATCGAAATTAGCAGGTTATCCTAATTTAATTGTTACTCAGACCTTATCAAAAGCTTACGGCATGGCAGGTATTCGTTTGGGTTTATGTTTGGCATCTGCAGAGATTATCGCGGTAATCAATAAAATTAAACCGCCATATAATGTCAATCAGCTTACCCAAGACAAGGCTATTGAAAGAGTGTCTGACCAAAAGGCCGTGCAAACAGAAGTTGCTTCCATTCTTGAAGAACGTGAAAAACTGATCGAAACATTGAAAACCATATCTTTTGTTTCTACCATTTATCCTACCGATGCTAATTTTATTTTGGCTAAAGTTGATGATGCAACACTACGTTATACTCAATTATTGGAAAAAGGTATCGTTGTACGTAACCGAACTACGCAACCCTTATGCGAGAATACGCTTAGATTTACCGTGGGTACATCAGAAGAAAATATTATTGTAATTACCGCTTTAAGAGCACTATCAAACTAATATGAAAAAAAGAGTACTATTTATAGACCGAGACGGTACAATTATTAAAGAAACTGTAGATGAGCAGATTGATGCATTTGAGAAAATGATTTTCTATCCTAAGGCATTTACATATTTAGGTAAAATAGCGAAAGAATTGGATTATGAATTGGTCATGATTACCAACCAAGACGGCTTGGGTACAGATGTATTTCCTGAAGATACCTTTTGGCCGGTTCATAATTTCATTCTTAAATCATTCGAGAATGAGGGAGTTGTTTTTGATAAAGTTTTTCTTGACCGTACTTTCCCCCATGAAAATGCCGACACAAGAAAACCTGGCACCGGATTATTGACCGAATATTTTTCCGAGGATTATGATCTGGAGAATTCCTTTGTGATCGGTGACCGATTAACGGATATGGAATTGGCTAAAAACCTTGGTTCTAAAGGGATTTTCATTAACGATAATACGAATCTTGGCACTGGTGAAATCACAGTAAAGCGTGATGAATTAGATAGCCATATTGCTATTGAAAGTAATGATTGGGAAAAGATATATGAGTTTTTAAAGCTGAATGATAGAACGGCTGAAATTCATAGAAAGACCAATGAAACCGATATTGCCATACAATTGAACTTAGACGGTACCGGTAAAAGTGATATCAAAACCGGATTGGCATTTTTTGACCATATGCTAGATCAATTGGCTCGTCATGGGCAAATGGATTTAACCATTAAGGTTGATGGCGATTTAGAAGTTGATGAACACCATACTATTGAAGATACCGGTATTGCCTTAGGTGAAGTTTTTCATAATGCCTTAGGGAATAAATTGGGTATTGAGCGCTACGGATTCTGTTTACCAATGGATGATTGTTTGGCGCAATCCGCTATTGATTTTGGTGGCAGAAATTGGCTAGTATGGGATGCAGACTTTAAACGTGAAATGGTAGGTGATATGCCAACTGAAATGTTTCACCATTTCTTTAAGTCATTCACAGACGGAGCAAAAGCCAACTTGAATATTAAAGCTGAAGGCACCAACGAACATCATAAAATAGAAGCTATTTTCAAAGCCTTTGCAAAAAGCATTAAAATGGCAGTAAAAAGAGATGTAGAAAAGATGGTGTTACCAAGTACTAAAGGAGTTCTATAATAGTACAAAGTATTAAGTATAAAATCCTTCTAAGATTTACTTTGTACTTCATACTGAGTATTAAATACTAGTTTTAATGAAAATTGTAATCATAAATTACGGCGCCGGTAATATACAGAGCATAAAATTTGCCATCAAAAGGTTAGGTTTTGATGCTGTTTTAAGTAGCGATGCCGAGGAAATACAAAATGCCGATAAAGTAATTTTTCCGGGAGTAGGCGAGGCAAGTAGTGCCATGAAAATGCTGTTGAATAGCGGTCTGGATAGAATAATACCAACCTTAAAACAGCCTGTTTTAGGTATATGTTTAGGCATGCAATTAATGTGTAATTCATCCGAAGAGGGGAATACCAAAGGATTGGGTATTTTTGATGTTGATGTCATTAAATTTGATACTAGCGTAAAGGTTCCCCAAATTGGATGGAATCAAATAGCGAACCTAAAATCAAATTTGTTTAGCTCGATTGCCGAGAATGAGCATATTTACTTGGTTCATAGCTTTTATGCCCCATTGTGTAGCGAAACTATAGCTGAATGTTCATACGGACTCAACTATAGCGCTGCATTACAAAAAGGAAATTTTTACGGTACGCAGTTTCACCCAGAGAAATCTAGTGATGTTGGTGAGAAAATTTTAGAGAACTTTTTAAAAATGTAATGAAGCCGAATTACTTTATTTCCAAAGATAAAAGTCTATTAAATGTGGAAGCCATACAGGAGTTTATCGCAAATTCTTATTGGGGAAATAATAGGACTATTGAAGATGTAAAGACCACTATTGAACATTCGTATTGTTTTGGTATTTATACCACTGATAATGAACAAATTGGTTTTGCTAGGGTAGTAACCGACTATATCTATTTTGGTTATTTTATGGATGTCATTATCCTCGATAAATTTCAAGGTCAGGGTTACGGTAAAAAATTGGTAGCCTTTATGTTAGAAGACCCAATCATAAAAAACCTAAAAACACTTGCATTAAAAACCAAGGATGCCCATAAAATGTATGAGCGTTACGGATTTAATAAAATAGGAGATTCAGCATTGTGGATGTCTGTTGATAAACAAATTTTAGAATAGTTAGTGAAAAGTACAGAGTATTAAGTATTAAGTAAAGATTGCAAAATGCAAAGTACATAGTATTACGTGGATGAATAATTATAGAGAACTCCATATTTGGAAAAAAGTGATGCAGCTTGTTGAGGAAATTTATTTCTTATCAAAGAAATTACCGGATGATGAAAAATTTGGATTGACTTCTCAAATTAAAAGATGTAGTGTTTCTATACCATCAAACATTGCAGAGGGAGCAGGTAGAAATTCGAATAAAGAATTCGCCCATTTTCTTAGTATTGCAAATGGCTCAACCACAGAACTTGAAACACAATTAATACTAACTGTAAACTTGAAATTTTTACTAGAAACAGATATAAATAATGCCTTGGTGTTATGCCAAGAAATTAAGAACATGAATTATGCTTTACAAAAAAGCTTAAAATAATGATAGTTAACATAAGTAAGATGTATGAAATTTAGTAATAACTTATTCCTAAGGACTTAATACTTTGTACTTTTTACTTAATACTAAAGACTTAATACAACTATTAAAATGAGAATAATACCAGCCATAGATATCATAGACGGTAAGTGTGTACGCCTTTCTAAAGGGGATTATGATACCAAGAAGATATACAATGAAAACCCGTTAGAAGTTGCCAAAGAGTTTGAAGCACACGGAATAAAACACTTGCATTTAGTGGATTTAGATGGTGCAAAATCTAAGCATATTGTTAACCATAAAGTACTGGAGCAAATTGCAACCAAGACCGGACTACAGATTGATTTTGGTGGCGGATTAAAAACGGATGAAGATTTACGTATTGCTTTTGAAAGTGGTGCCAAGCAAATTACTGGTGGTAGTATTGCGGTCAAGGATGCTGAAACATTTATGGGTTGGATAGAAAAGCATGGTTCTGATAAAATAATATTGGGAGCCGATGCTATGGATGAAACAGTAGCTGTTTCGGGCTGGTTAGAAGAATCTAAAGAAGAGTTGATTCCTTTTATTCAATCGTACCAAGAAAAGGGAATTCAATACGTAATTTGTACGGATATTAGTAAAGATGGTATGTTAGAAGGTCCGTCCTTTAATTTATACTCAAAAATTATTAGTTCAACGGAATCTGGAATAAAACTGATTGCAAGCGGCGGAATATCTACTTTTGATGAGTTGCCTAAATTAGCCCAAATGGGTTGTGAAGGGACAATTATTGGAAAGGCTATTTACGAGAACAGAATTAGTTTAAAACAGTTGGAATCTTATATTTTAAGCAATGGATAAGGAATTTCAAATTATTGAAGAGCTAAAGCAAAATGCCTTGTATCGTATAGATGAAAGTACACGTATGATCAAGAAAAGCCTTGCTGATATTTCTGAAGAAGAAGTATGGCAAAAACCAAACGCTTCCTTAAATAGCATTGCAAATTTAATTCTTCATTTGTGTGGTAATATATCGCAATACGCCATATCGTCTTTAGGAGAAAATAAAGACACAAGAAATCGTGATGCAGAGTTTGCTGCTACCGGTGGTTACACCAAAGAAGAATTGCTAAATAAGTTGGATGATGTGCTAGACTCGGCAAAAAGAATCATTTTTGATGCTTCAACAGCTCAATTAGTTCAAAAACGTTCGGTACAGGGGTTTTCCTTTTCTGGAATAGGTATTATTCTCCACGTAGTAGAACACTACTCATATCATACTGGGCAAATAGCCTTTTGGGTAAAACAGCTGAAGAATAAGGACCTTGGCTTTTATGACGGTGTAGATTTGAATATAAAAAATAAGTAACTTGAGAAAGGTACAGAGTATAAAGTACAAAGTACAAAGTACAAAGTACGAAGTATTGAGGTTACAGTAATTGAGAACTTGATGTTAACAAAGAATACTTAGTACTTAATACTAAGTACTTAATACTTAAAAAAAAAAATGCTTGCAAAAAGAATAATTCCCTGTTTGGATATAAAGGACGGTAGAACGGTAAAAGGCGTGAATTTTGTTGATTTGCGTGATGCCGGTGACCCTGTTGAACTTGCTGAAATTTATAGTAAAGAAGGGGCAGATGAATTGGTCTTTTTAGACATTTCTGCAACGGAACAAAAACGCAAAACATTGGCTGATTTGGTGTACAGAGTTGCAGAAAAAGTGAATATCCCATTTACTGTAGGTGGCGGAATTTCCTCTGTAGAAGATGTAGATGTTCTATTGCAAAATGGTGCCGATAAAGTGTCTATAAACTCATCGGCAGTTAAGAATCCGCAGTTGATTAATGATTTGGTGGCTAAATTTGGTTCACAATGCATTGTGGTGGCTATAGATGCCAAACAGATAGATGGAGAATGGATCGTGCATTTAGTGGGTGGCAAAGTACCTACAGAGCGTAAGTTGTTTGAATGGGCCAAGGAAGTTGAAGAGCGCGGTGCTGGTGAAATTCTATTTACATCAATGGATAATGATGGTACTAAAGATGGTTTTGCTAATAAGGCTTTGGCTAGATTATCCACAGAATTGAATATCCCGATTATCGCATCTGGTGGTGCAGGTAATATGCAGCATTTTTCGGATACTTTTATAGAAGGAAAAGCAGATGCAGCTTTGGCGGCAAGTGTTTTTCATTTTAAGGAAATAGGGATTCAGGAACTGAAACTTGAATTACAGGAGAACGGAATTCCTGTGAGGGTTTAGTTTCAATAAGTAGTCGCTAAGTGGATAGTAGGTAGTTACAGTTTTCGGTAGTCAGAATGTCTCCTGAATTTACCTGCAGAGACAGACGCTTTAGGACACGATTTTTCAAATCGGTTAAACTGAGTGAATTGAATTAAAATAGTGGCAACAAGAAGAAGTTATACAATGAAAAAAATAGGATTAATAGGTGGTATTACTTGGCAGTCTACTCAGTTGTACTACCAATTGTTAAATACAATGGTGGCAGAAGAACTGGGCGGACAAAGTTCTTGTCACTGCATTATTGAATCTGTGAACTTTGCTGAGTTTTCTAAAAAACAAGCAGCAGGAGATTGGGATGCTTTGCATAAAGAAATGACGAATATTGCATTAAGGCTGCAAGATGCCGGAGCAGAAATTATCGTTATTTGCGCCAATACTATGCACCTAAGTGCTCAAATAATGAAGAAAAGTTTGACTGTTCCGGTGCTTCATATTGTTGAAGTAATCGGTAAGGCTATACAAGCCAAAGGTTGTAAAAAGGTTTTGTTGTTGGGTACCAGGTATACCATGGAAATGGATTTTTTCAAGGATATCCTTAGAGGTCAATTTGGTATTGAAGCTTTGGTTCCAAACAAAAATGATAGAGTTACGGTGCATAACATCATTTATAATGAACTTGCAAAAGGTATGATTAAAGATGAGTCTAGAAAAAAATATGTGGATATCATCAAAAAAGGGGAGAATGAAGGTGCACAAGCCGTAATTTTGGGCTGTACGGAAATACCATTGTTAATTTCCCAAGCAGATTGTGACATACCTGCATTTGACACAACAAAGGAGCATGCTAAAGCTGCCGTTGAGTTTGCATTAGGGTAACAGCAGACAATTTTCAAAACTGCATGTCATTTTCAGTTTACCTTACGGTTAACAAGATTTAGAAAAATTTAAAGTAAAAATAGAAGATAGTATATATGGAGTTTAAAACACCGGATTGGAATAAAACAAATGACGGATTAATACCTGCAATCATACAAGATGCACGTACTAAAAACGTATTAATGTTGGGCTACATGAATGCTGAAGCCCTTAGTAAGACCACCGAAACGGGTAAGGTTACTTTCTTTAGTAGAACTAAAAACCGATTATGGACCAAAGGTGAGGAAAGTGGTAATTTTCTAAATTTGGTATCCATTAAAAATGATTGCGATCAAGATTCTTTATTAATTTCGGTAAACCCTATAGGTCCTACATGCCACACAGGTACCGATACTTGTTGGAAAGAAAGCAATGATTCAAACTTTGGGTTCTTCTCTGAATTGGAATCAACTATTGAACAAAGGCGCACGAATGCTGATGGAGAAAAATCATATGTAGCTTCCTTATTTGCAAAAGGCATTAATAAAGTAGCCCAGAAAGTGGGAGAGGAGGCCGTTGAAACTGTAATTGAGGCCATGGATAATAATGATGAGCTTTTCTTGTACGAAAGTGCCGATCTATTGTTTCATTATCTAATGCTCTTACAAGCAAAAGGTTTTACACTAAAAGATATTGAGGCTGAATTGATGAAACGTAAAAAATAATCTTTACAACCCATATTTTTTTACCGTATATGCGCTTAAAAATGTGTTTGCTTTTATTGTAGTATGGGTTGTATTCAACTTGTTTTCTAATTCTTGTTGTAGCTTTTCAAATAAATTTTCTGTTCCAAAAGTATTTGCCATTGTTATGTAGTCGTTTTTAGAGGACAACAACACATGTGCTAAATCGGCTACTGTGATATCAAAGCGAATTGACTGTTTATACTGGCTATTTAAATGTACGTTCGTGGTATGTAGTCCAGAAAAGTTGATTTTATGATCATAGTCAGAATTCACACCTGTTTCTGTACCTACGCCAAGCAGTTTTAATATATCTGTCAAAAGAATTTCAAAATCATAAGCTATGATGAGGGAATTAACTTTTGATACCCTTATGCATTCATCTAGTATTTCTTGAGATTTTGCATAAAATAATGACCCTGCAAACGTAATGATATCAAACCTATCACTGTCAAAGTTCAGGGTTTTGGTTTCCATTAACTCATAGCTAACGCCAGTGTGTTTAATGGACTTTTTGATCATCTCCTTACTTGGGTCAACACCAACTACGGTATTGCAAAATTTGGATAGGGCTATGGCAGATTGCCCAGTACCGCAACCAATGTCTAATCCATAATTACTTTTAGGGGTAGTGGGAAGATACGTTTTTAGAATATCTTCATGTAAAGAAGGTCTATAAGCTGCGTAATGCAAGGCTGTTATTTGGTCATACTCTTTACTCATATTCAAAAGTTCTTTCCATGATTACGAAATCTATTCCTCCTTTCACATAGGTTTTATTGGTTTTGTGCATTTGGAATTTGGCGTAAAAGGTGCTTTTGTTCTGTCTGGCATTACACCAAATCTTTGTCAATTTTTTTGTGTTGGCAAAGTGCATTATTTCTTCTAATAACAAGCTTCCATAGCCTTTACCTTGGTAGTTTTCTAACGTAGCAAATTTTCGAAATTGACCTTCATCGCCATCAATAAACAAAGAAATTACTGATATAAGTTTGTGATCTATAAATAGTCCGTAATGCAGACCTTCATGGTCTTTTGGAAGCTTTACGTAGTCCAATGGTTGATTTGGCCACATAACCAAATGTCTTATAGGTAGTGTGTCTGCGGCAGAAATCTCAATTATTTTTATGGTCATTGACATGGTGTATGCTTGACCTCAAATATAACTAGGTTCTGGATTATTCAAGTACTAAACAATCTTGAACTTTTTCAATTGACACCCATTTAAAAGTTATCGGTGACCATTCACTTTTTGGGTTTGCCTTGTATGAAGCTTTGTTCTTTACGAAAACCTGATTGTTTTCAGTGAACACGTGTTGCGTGTCTATACCTTTTTTAGCGTAACGCTTTTTTGATTTTCTTCTGTTGATCATTGCACGTTTTTCTTATAACGATTACGTCCCATATTAAATATGCCAACTTTAATGCCTATACCGGCTGAAAAGCCGTTAATTCTAGAGATTCTGGTGGGTGGTAATTCTATTTTGCTGGAAAAGCGATATTTCACACCTGCTTCTAGTTGTAAGTATCTAGAGATATTAAAAAGAGCATTTATTCCCGGTTCGGCCACAAAGACTTCATCAAAATCATCTTCGGTAAGTTCCTCTTCAAAATTGTCGTCGTGTCTATATTTTGCATCCACGTAACCTACGGCACCGGCTCCAAGCAACAACGGAAAACTTAAATTAATTCTTTTCTTACTGAACAATATGGGTTCTAAATGTAACCCGCCATAAACAGCAATTAAATCTTCATATCTAGAGAGTGTATTGTTAAAGATATCTTGTTCGGAATATAAAAAATTGGCAGCAAATCCAACTTCGAACTGTTGATTGGCAACATAGGCAATTTTTAATCCCCCCAAATAAGCCCTTTCATTTTCAACTTCTCCTAAGCCCATATGAATACCAACATAGACACCATGTACTACATTGTTGCGATCGTTAAATTCAAGATATTCATCAGTTTCTTCTTGTCCGTAGCTACACATGGCGGACAGAAATAAAAACAAAAGAAGGTTAAATTGAAGTGGTTTCATTACTGTTTGATTTTTGATTGATTATCTAATAGACAACCTAAGCAACAAATAGTTGCACCAAAAACCATTATTTTTTAGATAAAACCCAAAATTCTACATTTTGTTGTATAAACATACCTCTAATTGCTTTTAAACTAGCTTATTAGAGGTGTCATTGGCTCCCCATGAGTCAAGACTAAGTAAAATAGTTTTAAGGGATTTTCCTCGTTCGGTCAAACCATATTCTACTTTTGGAGGAACAACAGGATACACTATACGTTCTACCAAGCCATGTTTTTCCAATTCGCGTACGGTTTGTGTAAACATTTTATTGGATATTCCCGGTACTTTTTTCTGTAATACTCCCGATCGCAATGCGCCATCCAATAAATGAAAAAGTACAATAGGTTTCCATTTGGTACCAATTAGATTCATCGTATGGTCTAACGGGCAATATTTTTTAGTATTCATTTAAAATTTAATTATTTGAAAATCAATATTTTACTCTTTTTGGTAACTATGGTACTTTTAGGTAAGTTATTGTCCATAAGGCAAATATAGATTTATTTTGTAGTAAAATTAGAACTATGGATAAGAATAAAGAATACCCAAAATCATTTTCGCATATTGGCATTACAGTACTGGACTTAAAGAAAGCGGTAAAATTTTACTCAGAAGTAATGGGTTGGTACGTAATTATGAAACCATCAAAAATTAAAAAAGAAAAAGAAACAGCGATTGGTTTAATGTGTATTGATGTTTTTGGTGATGATTGGGAAGAGTTTGAAATTGCACATATGTCTACCTCAGATGGTATAGGTGTAGAATTGTTCTCTTTTCCTCATGGAGTTAAAGAAGCACCGGAATTTAATCCGTTTAATACAGGATTATTTCATTTTTGCATTCAAGACCCAAATATAGAAGATTTGGTCGCTAAAATTGTGGCGCATGGAGGCAAACAGCGTATGCCTATACGTTCATACTATCCAAATGACAAACCCTATAAAATGTGTTATGTTGAAGACCCTTTTGGGATTGTTTTTGAAGTATACACGCACAGTTATGAATTAACCTATTCGTCTGGCGCGTATTCAGAATAGTCATTCTTAAAAGTTGATAAATGCGATTGCAATCTATTGATTGTCAATCGCATTTTGTATATATTTACCTTTCCCTCAGACTGTTTCATTTTAAAATAACTCACAACCATGAAATTATCTGTTCAAATCTTCCATTTATTTCTTATTAGTATTATCTGGCTTTTATTTGTTTCTCTTTCCAGTAACGACTCCCAAAATTTTGATTCTGCAGCTCTTGACGAAGCTGAGCTGAAAACAGACGGACTCTATTTTGCTGAGTTTTATGACAATATTTACCGTGGTCATTTTGAGAATTTAGAGATCAAAAGAGATGACATGATGTTTTTAACCATTTTCGATAAATATTTAAGAGCCTATGGTGGTAATTGCGATCGCTATTTACCGGCTGACAAAGTTGAAATTTTGAATCAGGTTTGTAAGACCGAGGAGGTTACAAAAAATGGCTGGGGAGATGTTGTTAGCAGAGTATGCGTAGAGTATACTTGGGTTGGTAGTGGTTTGTACGCCAAACCAGAATTATATGATGCTTATGCCGTAGTGGATCAAATCCAACGTTCAAAAGGATTGAATACCATGATGGACATGATTACCAACCCTAATAGTATGGGGAATTCTGTAGATATGATTCATAAAACTAAAGGTTTAAATAATGATATGGTAAAACTGTTTCAAATGAACGCTTGTAATGGTGAAGCCTTAAAACGGTTCGATGAAAATTTAGAATTGTTTGCAAGAAATAAAGCATCCATTAGAATGCAACAAGCCAGCAAGTATACTACCATGAAAAAAACTGGCGGACCAACTGGTGCACAAAATTTCAACAAATTAATAGATGACTTGGTATATGACCAAGCAAAGACTTGGGCATTTAATAAATACACTGCCGGTAGTATTACAAATGTGTATTCTTCCACTAAGGATAGTCAAGGCAGACCTAGAGAACTTAGCGCTAATTATAGCTATTCCGGTTTTGGTGGAAACAGTAGGGGATCTGTTCGTATTACATTTGATAACGGATTGCCAAAATGTATTTATTTTTCTGACTTTCCACAAAACTGTAAAACCCCTAACAGTAGTATTTTATCAGCTTATTCAGAAGGCAAATATGCTAATTAACTGTGTTTTAGTACGGTTTTACCATTTCATTAATCTCATGTAGTAAGGATACATGTGTTAAATTTCTTTTAATAGAACAACCCCTTTTTTACCTGAAATAGAAATATATCCTTGTCCTTTTTTACCATATTTCGCCTTTATTTCACGTAACTTTTTGCCCTTATCCAACATTTTGGAATCTACGTCATGAAATGATTTTGGCAATCTGACCAAACCTTCTTCTAAAGTTGCAGAGAAGACATGTGGAAAGTTAATAACATTGATGTGTATTTCAGATGATTCTTGCTCCAAGCTTATTTTAGACGTTGCAGAAAGGATATTCTTTACCCATAAATCTGAAATTTTTAAGTTCACATCAATATCCTTTTTAAGGCGATGTAAGCGTAGTTTACTAAATTTAAGATTGCCGTAAAGAGTACCTATCTCCTGTATATCAACTTCATCTTTATTAGAGTAAAATTCAAGGGATTCTACTTGGTGTATTTCTATGTTGCTGCCGCTGCTATTAAGTCTCATGGTATTCGCATGGTCCATATCCAAACCGCCATTGGTAATATCTATATTGGCATAATTGACATTTTTTGCCCTAAGCTTTCCATATTTCATACTTACATCCGCTTTGTTTAAATTATCGCTTATCCACATATCTCCATGCTGTACATCTGCCATTAATATACCTACCCAATCCTCAATAAAAACATCGCCAAATTTATTGATGACCTCTAGTTCAACTTTTTGGGGCACGTAAACCTTATAATCAATTTGCACATTGCTTCGGTCAAAATCGAACGGATTGGCTTTTTCAAAAAGGTTAGAGAAAAATCCGGAGTTCTTATCCGCTATTTCATAGTTAACGGATATAAATTTATCGCTATGTCTTATTACAGGTTTTATTCTATTCAAGAGCTCTTGGGCGTTTTCCCTTTTCTTATCGGTTACCGTAATATTAACAGTGATGGAGACTTCATTCTTGACCCATCCGTAGATATTGATATTACCGTATTTATTTTCCAAATGAAGCTCTCCTGCATTGGTAAAAGGGTAGGTTTTAGAGATATCCTTAGATACCTTTTCTTGTGCCAAGGCTGTAAAACCAACCAGCATCGCCAAGGCGAAAAGCTTAAGCTTTTTACAAAGTATATCCATAATCGTCTTCTTTAATTTTAGATTCGTTTAGCTGCTGCAATAGATTTTCAATGAGTTCTATACGCTTTCTATAATTGGAAACAATGGCTGCCAAAACCTGTTCATTATCTAGATTGTTCTGCATTTCAAGTTTTAGTTGCTCATATTCGGCATCAAGCTCTACCATAAATGACAGAAACTCTTCTTTATCTGCCGCTGTTAATTGATTGTTGTTTTGCACTAATTGTACTTGGTAGGTTACCAAACCTTTGTAATGCATATCTATATCCTGTAGTTCCTTAGAGACATAATGGGTTGGTGTATTGGGGCTGCCAAAGAAAGTAAGCCCAACAATTCCGGTAATTCCCAATAGAATTACTATACTGGCGGCAATACGTACCATGGGCGATTTCCAGAGTGGTACCACCTTTGGTGGATTTTCGTTTAATTGCGCTGCAATATTTGCCCACATTTTTGCACGGTCTGCCTTGTGATCATCAAAGACCGCTTTATTATCCCGTATATGTTTTTCAAATTGATCCATTACAATCCGTTTATAATTTCTACTAATTTCTTTTTTGCTCTGTGATACTGTGATTTAGAGGTAGATGTGGTTATGCCCAAAACATCACTAATCTCATTGTGATCATATCCTTCCAATAGGTAAAGGTTTATTATTTGCTTATACCCTAATGGAAGTTTTTCAATACCAGATTTCACTTTTAAAATATCCATGGCATTCACTTTTTCAATTTCCACTTCATCGGTTAGGTGGTATTCATGCTCATCCATAGAGGTAAGCGGTAGCCGCTTTGCCTTTAAATGGTTAATACTCTTATTAATGACAATACGTTTTAACCAAGCACCAAAAGAAGACTCATATTTAAACCTATCCAGGTTTTTGAAAGCATCTACAAAACTATCTTGCACAATATCTTCGGCATCTTCCTTAATTCCCAAAAACCGCATACTAACGTTGTACATGGCATCAACATAGAGCTCGTACAGTTGATACTGCGAGGTTCTATCGCCAGTCTTGCTGCGCTCAACAAGGGATCGATGCGTAAAACGAATTTCGGTTTCCAATGAATTTAGGTGGTTATTTGTACTCTAAAATTGGTTTCTATAATAAAGACAACCAATTTTTTAGATAGTTGCATTTTGTTACTATTTATTTGAAACTAATAGACTTGTAAGTTAGTACGATCCAAAGGGGCGAATGTTACCATTGTGATAAAACTTTATCTACTGTGCAACCTTTTACAAATTATGTTGTCAATTAGTAATGTTCATCAATCAATTAAACAAATAGCATGATTAAAAAACAAAAACAACAAGTGTGCATAAGGCAGCTAAAACGTATGGCAGTGCTTATGTTACTATTTGCAGGAATTCAATTACATGCCCAAGAAAATTATACCATAAGTGGTAAAATTACCGACATTGACAACGGAGAAACTCTTTTTGGGGCATCTGTTTTTTTGGAGGGTACCAGTATTGGGGTGGTTACCAATGAATACGGATTTTATTCGTTGACCGCACCAGAAGGATCTTATCGTTTACTCATTACCTACATGGGATATGGTGATGTTAAGCAAGATGTAAACCTGAACAGAAACCAAAACTTCAATTTTGAAATTTCTGAAGTTTCTACCAAGTTAGATGAAGTAGAGGTAACAGCAGAGGAATCTGAAATTGCCGTATTACGGAAACCGGAAATGAGCGTCCTCAAAATGAACATTGAAACGGTTAAGCAAATGCCCGTGGTTCTGGGTGAAGTGGATATTTTAAAATCGTTACAAATGCTACCGGGGGTAACCAATAACGGTGAAGGTACCGGCGGTTTTCACGTACGTGGTGGTGCGGGCGACCAAAACCTGGTGTTGTTGGATGAAGCTATCATTTACAATACTTCTCACATGTTCGGTTTTTTCTCGGTCTTCAATGCAGATGCCATTAAAGATGTAAAACTGTACAAGGGCGGTATACCGGCAAGGTATGGTGGGCGTGTTTCCTCAGTGTTAGATGTTAGGCAGAAAGACGGTAACAGTAAACGGTTTGCTGCAACGGGCGGCATAGGTATCATATCTAGCCGTTTGGCACTAGAAGCGCCTTTGTTTAAAGAAAAAGGTTCTTTTTTAATTGCTGGTCGTCGTTCTTATGCCGATTTGTTATTAAAAGCTGCGGGGGAAGATAATAGCGTAAGTTTTTACGATTTAAACTTAAAAACGAATTATAAGATCAATACGAACAACCGACTTTTTCTTTCTGGTTATTTTGGACGCGATGCTTTTGAGCTGGGAGAAAACTTTAGTAGTTCTTATGGGAATTCAACTGCTAATCTGCGTTGGAACCACATTTTTAACGATAAACTTTTTTCTAACCTGTCCGCTATTTATAGTAAGTATGACTATGAGCTGGGTATTACCTCTGCGGAGTTCGATTGGGTGTCGTCCATTACCAATTACAATCTAAAATATGACTTAAAGTATTACTTCAGTGATGCTTTTAAACTAGATTTTGGGGCAAGCGGTATACGTTATGAGTTTGATCCCGGTGAAATTATTCCTACGACCGAAACGTCATCTGTCAATCCATTAGTATTGGATAAGAAAAGGGCGTTGGAAACTGGAGTGTATGTAAATGCGGAACATAAATTAACGGAGAAGCTGACTGCACAATACGGTTTGCGCTACAGTGCATTTTCTAGACTTGGGGGGCAGCCCATGACGGAATATGCCAATAATCAACCAGTAGTCTATAATGAGGATCTAGGTATTTATGAACGTGGTGAAGCCATTGGCGAAACGGTCTACGAAAAGGGAGATGCCATTAAGACCTTTGGTAATTTGGAGCCTAGGGCGTCATTGGCATATACCATAAATGATAACTCTTCTTTAAAGGCTGGCTTTTCTAGGGTGGCACAATACATACATCTATTATCCAACACTTCTTCTGCTACGCCATTAGATGTTTGGACACCAAGCGGTCAGTATATAGACCCGCAATTATCCAATCAGTATGCCTTGGGCTACTTCCGTAATTTTAAGAACAAGGCGTATTCCATGGAGGCTGAGATCTATTATAAGAATACCGATAATAGAATCGATTATATAGATGGTTCTGATCTTATTGGACAGAATACCATTGAAACCGAAATATTGAAAGGGGAGTCCAGGGCATACGGACTAGAGCTTTTATTCCGTAAGAACGAGGGTAAATTTACGGGGTGGATCTCCTATACGCTATCCAAGTCAGAGCAGCGAACTCCCGGTGGTAATGCCGGTGGTTTGGGTATTAATGACGGTAATTGGTACAACACACCTTATGATAGAACGCATGATGTCTCTATATCCGGGTCATATCGATTAAACGATAAATGGAGTTTTGGTACCAATTTGGTCTTTCAAACGGGTAGGCCAGTTACGTATCCTAATGGTCAATATGAGTATGAAGGCGTTTCCATTGCTAGTTATTCCGATAGAAATTCCGATCGCCTACCTGCGTATCATCGTTTAGATCTGTCGGTCAATTATAAGCCCAACAGAAAGCCAAATGCCAAATTAAAGGGGGAGTGGGTACTTGGTATTTATAACGCCTATAACCGCAAGAATGCTGCTTCGGTATCCTTTGGGCAGAATATAGAAACAGGAGCAAATGAGGCTACTAGAACCGCCATATTCGGAATTGTACCATCCATTACCTATAACTTTAAATTTTAATACGATGAAAAATTATATAAAATCAATAATAGCCCTGTTCACCGTTATTCTTACGGGTTGTACAGATGTTATAGATGTTGACGTACAAACAGATACCTTACGTTTGGTGGTAGAGGCTTCCTTAGACTGGGAAAAAGGAACTACGGGTAATGATCAAGTGATTACGTTACGTACGTCCACACCTTTTTTTGACACTCAAAATACCAATGTTACGGGTGCGGAAGTTACTGTGACCAATAACGATACTGGAGAAGTTTTTCGTTTTACCGATCAGAATGATGGCACCTATTCCACAAGTACCTTTCAACCTCAATTGTTTGCCACCTATACTTTGGAAATTGTATATAATGGAGAACGGTATGTTGCTGAAGATACTATGAATCCTGTTCCCAATATTACCGAAATCTACCAAGATACGGAAGATGGGTTTGATGATGAAGCTATTGAACTGCATATTGTATTTACCGATTTTGAGGACGAAGGCGATAATTACCTTTTTAAGTTTGAACGACCACAAGACCTGTTACCTACTTTGGAAACAGGTGATGATGAGTTTATAAACGGGAACGAAGTGGACTGGTGGTATGAGATCGATGATGATGAGGACGAGGAAATAAAACCGTTATTATCTGGTGATGTAGTAAATATCAGCATGCACGGTATTTCTAGATCGTATTTTAACTATATGGATATTGTTATAGACCAAATTGGCGGCGTAGGTATTTTTGAAGCTACACCGGTAGATGTTCGTGGCAATTGCATTAATACGACCAACCCAGATAATTATGCCCATGGTTATTTTAGGGTAACGGAAACCAATAAGGTAAGTTATACGGTAGAGTAGAAGTCTTTTTTAAGAATAGAAAAACCAAGCGCTACAGCAATTAGTGCTTGGTTTTTTTGTTTTAAATGTAGTGTTCAATTATTTCTAAATCATTTTTGCTTTAGTGCACCTTGCGCAGCCCAATAGATTCCACCGTATAAGTGGTCTATATAATTTTGTTTTTGAAAGGCTTCTGGTTTATGACCAAGTGTTGTATAAAATGAGCGACCTCCTTCAAATAGTTGATACCAAGCTATGGGGTGATGATCGCCCATACCTTCAAGCGGTATCTCGTCATATCCTTTTTGATAATCGTAGGTTTTTTCGTTTACGGATAAGAGTACTGTGATTTTATCTGATTTTAATAATTTAAAATTGTACCACTCCTCACTCCATAACCATTTTTCCGGTAGGTGCATGTTTGAAGGGAAATTTGAATCATGATTGGTCAATACGGCAGATTGAAATTTTGGATGGTCCTTAAAAACCCCACCCACAAGAATATCAAACCACGGGTTTCTAATATCACTATCAGATGTTGAATGTACGCCTACAAAACCTTTTCCATTGTGTATGTGCTCTTTGAGAACATTAAGCTGTTCATTGCTTAAATTGTCCGTGTTTGCATTTAAAAAGACCACCACATCGTAAGACGGTAATTTTTTGGCAAGGTCTTCTGCGCTTTGCGTCCAATCAAACTTAAATTGGTGCTCTACTGACATTTTATGAAAAGCGTCTACGGCTTTAGGAATACACTCATAATGCCAGGTATCTTGTACTGTAAACAACAGCACTTTAAATTGGTCTTGGGCATAGGTCATTTGATGGGAAGTTAAAATGATGAAACATGTTAATTGTAAAAATCTAGTTTTCATAAGTTGTGTAAGTTGACGGTGAGTTGTTATAAAATGTTGAAATAAAGAAAGTTCCAGGCGGCATTAATGCTATACCACACTGGGTAATTGAAAGCTTCAACTTCCGCTATGGTATATTTAAGTCCGGCTGTTTCCGCGTATTTAAAGTATAGTTCAAAATCCATTTCACCACTCTGTCCTAATTCCTCATAATCTTTTACATGCCAGCTTATAAAACGGTGCTTGTATTTTTTGAAATAGTCAATGGGGTCAACTTTAGAAAAATGCATCCAATACAGGTCTGCTTGAAAACCAACATATGCCGGATCGGTGTTTTCCAACAAATAATCATAAACAACCTTGTTTTCTATTGTTTTAAATTCATCGGAGTGATTGTGGTAGGCAAACGTTATTCCTCTTTCTGTGCACAGCTTACCAATAGCATTATAGTACTCGGTATACTTTTTTAATTCTGCTAGGGTTTTAATGTCTTTAATTTGATTGTTTGATATGGTTAGGTATTCAACACCTGCCTGTTTATGATCAGCTATACAATTTTTCCACCATTGCATGGCGTTTTTCCAAGCTTGATCTTCGTTTTTGGGCAGGTCGTAAAAGGTCATGGACCCGGTAAACTTCAAGTTGTTTTCTTCCACCAAACTTTTAAAAGCTAAGGGAGATAGTCCATAGAAAGAGCGGTCTTTATATACAAAGGTTTCAATATAACTAAAGCCCATTCTATCAAGATGTTTTAAGGTCTCTTTTGGGTTGTTCTGCATTTGTTCATGAACCGAAACCAGCTGAATTCCAATATTCTTGTTTTTTGGATTTTTCTTGATATAACGTGTTTGCCAAAGTATTAGGTTCTGTGGGTCTTTGCCTATTAAATGTACATCGGTCTGATTCTTAAAATCAAAAGTAACTGTCATGGTTTCTTTGCCCGTAAAGTCGCGATCTTTCATGATCCAATCTTTTTCACTGGTAAATTCGCCTTTACCCAAAAACATATCGCCCTGTGCACTTTTTCCCAAGGCAAAAATGGAATCGGTCTTGGTATCATAACCAATAAGTTCAGTAAGCGTATGGTTGTAGATATCTCCTTCCTTTTGAAACACATCTACAGACATGGCAGTATGATCCATTGTAGGATAGTTGTTCATTTTAATATGCGGTATGCTGGCAACGCTATCTGTGGTATGATCTAAAGAACTGACCCAGAACCCTAAATATTGCTGTAACCTATCTGCTTGTTCTGCAATGGGCATCTGTGAAAAAACAGTATTTGTTCCTATTAAAATGAAGAGTAAAAAAATACTAATCGTAAATTTCATAATACTAGTATGATCCATCATAACTTTATATTTATGATGGTAAAAATAGAGGAGTTGATGGTCTATGACTATAATTAATCAAGCAATGAATAGTACTGATGTTGCACTTAGGTTACTATTTTGCAAACACTATTCAATTTAGGTTTTGCCACATATGTGCTATACAATGCATAATTTGTAATAATATGCAGCTAGATTAACATGTACCTTAGAACTGATTTAAGCATAAAATTGAGATAGCTTTTTTACTGGATTTTGATACCGAATGTTTCTGAGGTATTCTAAAAAAACAGATATTCTAATTATAAATTTTAAACTAAAACAACGTATGAAAAATTTACTTTTTGCCTCATGGGTTATAATGTGCTTTTCAACTTTTGGCTATGCACAATCACCAGACAAGAAAGTTTCGGAAAAGGAAGACACGGAGAAAATGCTTTTGACCATTTTCTTAAAACACGATCAGTCTATGAATTTAAGTGAAATAGAAGGCATAAGAACCAAGCAAGGCTTTTATGAAAGTTTTCCTCCGGAAGGTGTTTCGGTGGTCAATTGGTATGTTGTTATGGGTATTGGGCAAATGGTGGTATTAGAATTGCCCGCTTCTAAACTACGGGACGTGAACTTGACGATAGAAAAAACGGCTTGGAAAGCTTTTAAATCTGAAATTTACCCTACATACAATTTGTACCCGCTAATAGAAGGGAAGTTGGAGAATAAGTCTAAAGTGAGTTATTAAGACTATTCGTTTATTTAACTCTTTTATAAGGCTCCGCCAAGTATCTATTCCATTTTAGAATAACTTGTAGTGGACCAGTAAGAGTTTGAATAAACAAATAAAAAACCAAGCGCTACAGCAATTAGTGCTTGGTTTGTCATTTAGTTTGGTGAATGCAGACCCATTTTATTGCCTTCAGAGTCCAGGAATATAGCATAATAACCGCTTTCGTCTGCATGAAGCGATTTCGGCACCATAATTTCGCCACCATTGATTTCGACTTTGTCGAGTATAGCTTGTAAGTTATCACCACCATTTAAATAAATGGTTATTCCGTTTGCAGATGGGGTATAGCCTTCCGCCTTCATGATAACACCAGTGACCATTTGATTTTCATAGGGGAATATACCCATTTGCATTTCCGGGAATTCCATTTTTTCTATTTCTATGTCCAAAATAGCTTTGTAAAAATTAACCGCCCTTGTAATATCCGTAGCCGGAATTTCAAAAATGGAAATAAAACTTTTCATATCGCTTTTGTTTTCAGTTGCGTGCGTATTCATTGCTTTATCTTGAGCATTACACTCAATTCCCCAAAAAGAAAATAATACCGCACTTAATAGTATTGCCTTTTTCATTTGTAGTGTTTACAGGTAAAATACAAATATGAAATAGTATTCAACTAAAAAATTGTAAAAATGCGACACGCAGGCTATTTATAGAACAAGGTAGAGAGTACCATTTGTTCATTGCTTAAGAATGCTGTGGGACTAATGCCGGTAAACTCCTTAAAATCCTTATTAAAATGGGCTTGGTCAAAATAGTCGCTTTCATAGGCAATTTTAGTAAGGCTGTCCGTTTCTTTGTTCAGTAGCATTTTTAATGCCGATTGCAATCGTATGACCTTGCCCAATTGTTTGGGACTAACGCCAATCTGCTTTTTAAAATTTCTTTCCAATTGTCTTCTTTTGGACAAATCTTCTTTGAGAATGGTGGTAATAGTCGCAGTACCGTTTGAGGTTAAAAGGGCATCTACGGTTTGCTTTACAATAGTATCAATGGTGGATTGTTCATGCAACCTTTCTAAAAGGAATTTTTCAATAACTACAATGCGTTGTTTTGTGTCTTCTGCATTAATAATGCTGCGCTCCAGTTCATTGACAATTGAAGCATCAAAAAGTGAGGTTAGCGGGGTTTCTTTATTTGCCAATTGCTCAATGGGTGTAGTAACAAAATTGGCAAAGCCATAAGGGTAGAAACGTATGGCAAAAGTGTTTACATAGCCCGTAGGTTCAATAAAAAAGGGTGCAATAGTTTGCCCAAGTACCATGGCACGTGGTTGTAGTATAAATTCATCTTGCGAAGTATAGCGTTTAATATCATCGCCAAGAATAAACGCCATTTCAATGCAACCATCTGGTACTATGCGCTGTCTTTCTGAACTATATTTAGCAGGAATTTCCAAAGTCCAATAACAACTTACCAAAGCTTCCAGATCTTGATGTGGTTGAAATGTTTGGTAGTTCATTATTTTATGATAGCTCGTAAATCTTTGTTTGGCATCATTTTGTGCTTATGTCCGCAAGTATTTCTCCATAAAACGATTTTTTTTAAGGCATGGATTTCCGATTAGGAATTTTACCATCAATAATCAAAGCACGATGTTACCTATTGTTTTTTTCTTGTTTCATGAACAGTTCTGAAATCCACTTGAAATTGGTCAAAATTATGATTCCAACCAAAACATTTAATCCGGAAGTAATCCAACGATTATAGTCCAAATATTGATTAAGTACGGCGTCTTCCGTTTGGGCAATACCGAGTACGGAAATTTGATTTTTGAAAGCCAAATAACAGAAGGTTAAGAGCTGAGAAATGTTGTCAACTATCATAAAAAGCCCAATTATTATTAAAGCAAACTTAAAAATTCCCTTTGCGTTTACATCTTTTGTGACTATTACTTTATTGTCAAATCCTTTGTCAATTCTAAAAACTTTAATCAAGGTATCCGTTTTAAATAACAAGAGAAATGTAATTAGTCCCATGGTAACGAATTGGATAAGACTGAAAATAAAATTAAATGAATCGAAGCCCCAAGAAACAGAATAAGTAGGTATTAACTGAAATAAAAAATTAATAAAGCAATAAATGCCAAAAATTTTGATCACAACTCTAAATAGGTCGGTTTTCATCATATAATTAGGTGTTTTAATATGCACTACCCTGTATAATAGTCAGCTACGATTTTGTATGCGTTAATTTCCGATTTAGTAATAGCATTTGCAATTCCAAGTATATTTGGACGTAGCCGAATCCGTCGTAATTGCGGTTATACAATATAGACAACTGTTTTTTATATGTTATGTTCATATCCGATTTCGTCTAAATCAGATTTTAGTTGTTCCAAATCATCTAATTCCGGATTTAATCTAAGAACCAATTCCTTAGTTATTGTATCTCCATTATAAATTTTTTCTACAAGTTCTAACTTAAGTTTGTTCTCCTCAAAATTTTCTTCGTAATATTCTTCTGCCCAATTCTTATAAGTCATAGGTTTACCATCTAATAGTTCAAGCAAATCACTTGAGCCATCTTTGTAGTCATCTTCGGGTAAATTAACCTTGCCAGTTTTCCAGTTCTTGTCGGTGTTTGTTTGCCAAATACAAAAAGTCGTTCCGATACTTTTTACAGGTTCTCCGAATATAAATTCATTGAATACCATTGGTAAATCATTAACAACTTCTTTTGAGATTTCCTGGATTAGTTCGGTTTTGTTTTCTTTTTTTGAGTCGAGGAGTTTTTCTATAACAGACTTTTTCTCTTCAATTTTGACATTTTTCCATCCGTTCATTTCACTTTCGTGAGCAAATCCATTTATACAGGTGCCATTGTTGCTAAATAAAATCAACATTTGATCGCCCTGTCCATTTCGCATTTCGCAACATTCTTCTGTTTCACTCCAAACTTTCTGATATGAATAATACCTGTATTCCCATTCTGGACATATTATTGCTTCCAATGCAGAAATTGACTTGCAAATACTTTTAAGTTCTCTAGGGTTCGGTAAAAGATTCAAGTTCTGAGTAGAAATTTTATTCATTGGTAGAAATTTGTATTGAGTTTTTTGGTTACGCTTTAGCTATGAAAAGTAAGGAAGTATACTAGCGTTTACTTTCCGCCACGCACATAGCGAAATCTTTTTGTTTTGTTTTTTCTTTTTTCTAGTCAAAGCGAAATACAACAGATTTAGCGACATTATTAAAATAAACGAACCTCACAAATAAGACACAAGACCGCATTAATTATAGGCTTTGTTAGCTCAATTATTTTGTTTTTTCCACATAACATTTAGTTGCGATTCCATTTTCGTCTAATATCACCCATAAATATTTGATGTATTCCGGGTCAATGTTCCATTCATATTTTTCACGCACTAAATATTTTAATTTTTTCTCTGTTTCAATTTCAGGTTTTCCGAGCACTTCAATCACGCTGATTTTATCAAGTCCGATTAGAGTGTCGCTTTTTATTAAGTCTGAAACCATTTTTTCTCTATATTCCGTTATTTGCCAATCCACTCCATTTTTATTCCATTCGGCAGAGTCAAATTTAATTTCATTTTTACAGCCTATAAAGAAAACCATTATTGAAATCCAAATTACGATTTTTAATGTCGTGAAGATTTTCATAATTAGAGCTAACGGCTTCGGCTAAGCGTAGTTCGGGGGTAAGGAAACTATTTGTTTCCGTCTGAGCACGAAGCTAAAGCTTTTGGTTTAGTTTTATTTTTTCTTGTCCAAAGCTAAATCCCAAAGATTTAGCGACATTATAAATATACACAGACCTTTCGGTTTAGCCCAAAAGCCCGTATTACGTTTAGGCATTGTTACCAACTGTTTTTCTTGCATCCGAGTAAGTTTTATTATTTTATTCAATTCGATTAGGAAGTCCATCCGTAACGATTGCGTTTGAGTAAGGTCCATTAGCGCAACCAAAATCAGAAGTCCATCTTTTTTTAATTTCATTCGAGTTTGATTTTTTTTAAGTTATCCATAAAGGTGAAGTTCCCGCTAGGCATATTGTTACAATGTTTATAAGTGTAAATAACTTAAAAAGTTTCTTACTAGTTATTCCCAAAAATATTGTCACAATTAATAATATTCCACAAATTAATGCAGTTGGGATAGAAAAATAAATCCACAAAATTGCTTTTCCATAACTTGATTCTACATCATGAAAATTAAAGTACATAATTAGCAATATTGTTATGCTTGTGAATGTACTTATTGAATTAAAAACTTTCATTAGTTGTTGTTCCTAAATTTTTCAAATAGTTGGTAACAATTGTATATGCACACAATTGCACATATTTTACCTATAAAAGTAATCTAATTCCCACTCACATTAAAAAAGACCTATCAACAATTATTAACAGGCATTTGTGTGTTTAAACTAAGAAGTTTTGCTTACCACCATACCACAAAGAACTTCTCAAACGTGTTGTTTTTCTTCATCCAAACCATGGGTGCACTGTTGTTTTTTAGGCGTTCTGTAATAGCTATAATAATTTCTTTGTGTGAGCGCCATGCTACGTTGTCTGTAGGGTGCAAAACCCATTCGCTTTTGGTGGGGATATAGAATGTATGTGGTGTAAAGTCAGCCGTATGAAATGCTGCCAAGCGTAACCAATAGCCTATAATACAATTTTTGTTTAACGGTGCAATGGATAATGTGTAACTTGAATAAGGTTGAAATAACTGGGCTTTATAGCAAACTTGCTGCGTCATGTTTCCGGTATCAATTCCTTTTTCCAACAATGCGGAGCGCCCAATAAGCGTGTGAATCAATGAAAATTGGTTGTTTTTTATCTTTTCTAGCTTGGCATAAAAGGCATCGCGTCGGTTAGGACCTACGAGTTGGTGTATGGGTTCTTTAATATTGGTGTCGATCAGATAGAATTTATAGGTCAATTCTATGTGAATTAGCTGCTTTGTAGCGGTTTCCTGAACAATAAAATCTATTTCACCAATAGTTCGTTTTTCCTCTCGTATGGGCAAATTGTGCAGGAGAACATCATACGCATTACTTGCCTCTAATAACTGATTGCACACAAATTCCATTTGATGTCCCAAACGCAATTTTTCCGGTATTTCACTAACCACAAAACTGTCTACCGCCACCTCAGGAAACTGAAACTGAGAAACGCCAAATTGCACACCTTCCCAAAGCGGTGGAGTGCTTAAAAAGCCTTGTATCTGTTTGATGGTTGTTGCTTGTTGGTCGATGGTTTACCTTTTTAGTTGTTGGTGCTCGGTTGTCCGTTGTTTGTAAATAGTGTTGCTAAATACCGGTAACTGAGCGTAGCCGAAGTTACTTTTTAAAACGCTACGCGCAAAACGTTGCATGTTAAACGCTATACGCTATACGCTATACGCTTTGCGCCGGTCGCTTTTCGCTACGCGCTGTGCACATATAGCTTATCTGCATAATAATTGAATCTTGAGTTCTCGAAACAAATAGATTGTTTCCTCGCTAAAAAGCTCCTCGCAAATATAAATTCTTTTATGCCAAGCGCTAATCGCCGTAAGCTATTCGCTTTTCGTCAGCAACTATCCTAAAGAAAAAAGCGAACAGCGTATTGCGTTCGGTGACCAGCGAACAACGAACAACCATCAACCAACAACCAACAACGAACAACCAAATAAGTTAACATTTCCCAAAAGCCGTGGGCATCCAAGGTAAAAGTGTTAATTTTATAGTATGGCTATGAATGAAAGAAAAGGGTTTCGCTTTGAAACGTACGAAGCACCCGAACAATCGATTTTTGATAAGCTTTTTGATATTTTTCAGGAGCTGATCACACATACTTCTGGCGATTTTGACGAAGCCATAGACTGGTTACGTGAGCTGGACAAGGAATATGAACTGACTACCGAAGACTACACCATTGACGATTTTATTGAAGATCTAAAGGCGAAAGGGTATATACGCGAAGAGTTTAAGGATGGCGGTGGTGACGGTGAAGATGGGGAAGAAGGTTCTGGCGGCGGAGATATTTCCATAACCGCAAAAATGGAGCGTATTATTCGTCAGCGTGCATTGGACCAAATTTTTGGAAAGTTAAAACGTAGTGGTGCAGGTAACCATAAAACAGGTAAATCCGGACAAGGAGATGAGCACACGGGCGACCTGAGGGAATACCGTTACGGCGATGGTCTAGAAAACATATCTATGACCGAGAGTCTTAAAAATGCCCAAATTAATCATGGTGTAGGTAGTTTTCAATTGAGCGAAAATGATCTGGTAGTAGAAGATACCCAGCATAAAGCACAAATGAGCACCATTCTTATGATTGATATTAGCCATAGTATGATCCTGTATGGCGAAGACCGTATTACGCCCGCCAAAAAGGTGGCTATGGCATTGGCAGAATTGATTACCACCAGATACCCAAAAGACACATTGGATATTTTGGTTTTTGGTAATGATGCCTGGCCCATACCCATCAAAGATTTACCGTACTTAAAAGTAGGTCCGTATCACACTAATACCGTTGCCGGATTACAACTGGCCATGGATATGCTACGCAGAAAGCGTAATACCAATAAACAGATTTTTATGATCACCGATGGTAAGCCAAGTTGTTTGCGCATGCCAGACGGTACGTATTATAAAAACAGTGTGGGGCTAGATGATTTTATTGTGGAAAAATGCTACAACATGGCACGCCAAGCACGTAAGTTGCATATACCCATTACCACATTTATGATTGCCCAAGATCCATATCTCATGCAGTTTATTCGCCATTTTACGGAAGCCAACAAGGGCAAGGCATTTTTCACAGGATTAAAAGGGTTGGGTGAAATGATATTTGAAGATTACGAAGCAAACAGAAAAAAAAGATTGAAATAAGACCAAAGGAATACTATGAAATTAGATTATAAAAATATACATACGTTGGGGGCCTTAAAAGCTGCCGGATACCAAACCAAAAGTGTAAAAGATGAGTTGCGAGACAACCTTATTGATAAAATAAAAAAGGGAGAAGATGCCTTTACCGGTGTTTGGGGCTATGAAGATTCGGTTATTCCGGAATTGGAGCGTGCCATACTATCTAGACATAACATTAATTTATTGGGACTTCGTGGTCAGGCAAAAACACGTTTGGCGCATTTAATGATAAATCTGTTAGATGAATATATTCCCGTTGTAGCAGGTTCTGAAATCAATGACGACCCCATGAAACCCATGTCTAGATTTGCCATGGAACTGATCAAAGAAAAAGGGGACGATACCCCAATTTCATGGTTGCATAAAAGTGAGCGTTTTGCAGAAAAATTGGCAACGCCAGATGTTACGGTGGCAGATTTAATTGGTGATGTGGATCCTATAAAAGCGGCAAACCTAAAATTATCTTATGCAGATGATAGGGTAATTCACTTCGGGATGATTCCACGTGCCAATCGCTGCATATTCGTAATCAACGAGTTACCCGATCTACAAGCTCGTATTCAGGTATCTTTGTTCAATATTCTGGAAGAAGGTGATATCCAGATCAGGGGATTTAAATTGAGATTGCCTTTGGATATTCAGTTCGTATTCACGGCAAACCCGGAAGATTACACCAATAGAGGTAGTATTGTAACTCCACTAAAAGATAGAATTGGGTCGCAAATATTAACCCATTATCCTGATGATATTGAAATAGCCAGAAAAATTACGGAACAAGAAGCCAGGCTTGATGCCCGCCAAACCGATGCTGTTTATGTTCCGGATCTTGCAAAAGACCTTTTGGAGCAAGTGATTTTTGAAGCTCGGGACAGTGAGTATGTAGATGCCAAAAGTGGGGTGAGTGCCCGTACGAGTATTACGGCTTTTGAAAACTTATTGAGTACCGCAGAGCGCAGGTCTTTATTGAACGGTGGTGATCATACCATGGTACGTTTAAGTGATTTCTTAGGAATTGTACCTGCCATTACGGGGAAAATAGAATTGGTATATGAAGGAGAGCAGGAGGGAGCGGATGTTGTTGCTGGTATCCTGATAGATGATGCGGTAAAAACATTGTTTCCGAAGTATTTTCCAAAAATCAATAAGCTAGAACGAAAAGATGAAGAAACGGTTTATGATGAACTGTTGCACTGGTTTTTTCAAGGAGAAGGTTTTGAATTGATGGACGATTTTACCGATGAGGAATACAAACGTGCATTGGATAGTATTCCTGCATTAAATCAGCTGTTGAAAGATCATCAGCCAGATTTTGATGCAAAAGATGCCTATTTCTTAAAAGAGTTGTTATTATGGGGATTGGTTTCCTACAAAAAATTGAACAAACAACGCTTTACAGACGGGTATGAGTTTAAAGACCTGTACAGTAGTTTTTTAAAAGGAATTTAAAATTCCATATAAAATAGAAAAGCCCGTTCAAACTTGAACGGGCTTTCTCTTTTTCATAGCAATTTAAACTCATTGCAATTGATAAGCGGGCAATTTAAAAATAAAGGAACTGCCTTCATATGGTTTACTGAGTACCACAATAGTGGTGTCATGTAAGTCCATAATCTTTTTAACAATGGCAAGGCCTAAACCTAACCCTTGTTTTTTGGTGGTTTTATCTACCTGTTTATATCGATCAAATATAAATGGTTGGTCATTTATAGGTATGCCGTTACCGGTATCGGTAATATTGATTTCTATTTGTTTGCCCATTTTTACAAGGCTCAAAGTGACTTTTCCATGAGGCTCCGTGTACTTAATTGCATTCTCTATTAAATTCTGCAATGCCCTTTCTACCAAACCAATATCCGCATAGACCATATAATTCTCCTCTGGATTGTCCAATTCTAAATGCAATTGCTTCTGTTCTGCCAATAACCTGAACTTTGCAATAAGATCGTGTGAAAGTTCTGTGATAGAGAAAGGTTCTTTTATTGGGGTCACTTGTTCTGCTTCTAATTTAGAATACTCGAACAGTTGATTGATCAAGTCGGATAACTTATCAATGTTAGCATGGGTTATTTGTAAGTACTCGTCTTTTTGATCCTCTGTCAATGAATCTTTCTTGATCTGTAACGTCTCTATATATCCTTTTAAAACGGCAAGCGGAGTACGTAAGTCATGTGATACATTGGCAATCAACTCTCTTCGTAAATTATCTACGGATTTTATTTTCTCCATATTCTCTACTATGGAGTCTGCCATTTTATTAAAGGAAAGTGCTACCACTTCAATATCGGATTCTTCAGGATTTTCTATTCTAATATCTAGATCGCCTTCTTGAAATTTACGAACGGTTTGTGTAATCAACCTTAAATTTTTGGTCAAGAACCAAATACTTAGAACTCCAATTAAAGCCGAAAAAAGCATGGTCAGAAAAATGGCACCAATGCTCAGTTTTGTAAAATACGAGCCAAAAAGGTTGTCACTTATAAGGGCCAATTGCTTTCCGGCAACAATAATATAGATATAGCCTTCATGACCATCTATTGAAAATGGAGCTGCAGAAAAAATGTTTTGCTCATTGGGGTTCAAAGGATCGTCGCCCAAAATAAATTCTTGTCCTTTTGATGCAATGTATTTATTAATCGGTTCTAAGGAAACCGATTTCATTGGTTCGTTATCGTTATGTTCCAATACTACGGAATACAGAATGTCACCGGCATTGTTCAAAAGATATATTTCTATACCGCGATTAACGGCCATCATATCATGCATTAAATCACCAAAGAGCGCTTTGTTTACACTACCGTCTTCAAGAAAAGGGGCATCGTTCTGAAATTTTTCCTGGATGACATGTTCTGCAACGTTAGCATTAATGCGCTGGGTAATGGCTTCATTGTAGTTAAGCGTAAGATACCCTGTGATAAAAATATAAGAGGCACCCATTAAAACAATTAGGAAAATAAAAGCGATCCATAATTTTTTGACCAGTTTAGGGGTCAAGGTCTTTTCATTCTTCATAATGCCATTATCTCTTCATTAAACTTGTAACCAACGCCCCATGTTGTTAAAATATAGGTTGGGTTAGCCATATCAGATTCTATTTTGGCGCGTAATCTGTTGATATGGGAGTTTACCGTATGCTCGTATCCTTCAAAATTATAGCCCCAGATCATATTCAATAATTCTGTTCTGGTATAGTTTCTACCAGGATTAGAGGCCATTAAGACCAATAGCTCAAATTCCTTAGGCGAAAGTTCGATTTTATAATCATCCACAACGACCTTACGTTTGTCAATATCTATGGTTAAACCCTCCGCTGATATTATGGAAGTATCTTCTTGTTTTTTACCGGTGTCGTTAGTTCTCCTTAAAACAGCTTTTATCCGTGCCAATAATTCCCTTATGCTAAAAGGTTTGGTCATATAATCATCTGCGCCTATTTCCAAGCCCAGAACCCGATCAATTTCCTCTGACTTTGCGGTAAGCATGATTACAGGTGTATTTTTGGTAGCCCGTAGTCTTCTACAAACTTCAACACCATCTAAGCTTGGCAAGGTCAAATCTAAAAGTATGAGCTCATAATCATTTTGCAAAGCCAGCTGAAGTCCTTCATCGCCATCCATAGCCATGGTTGTTTCATAGCTGACATCAGACAAATGAAGTTCTAACAACTTAATGATTTCGGGGTCATCCTCTATAATTAGTATACGTTTCATATGGAGTAACGAATTAAGATAAAAAGTATCACAGAAAAATCACATTACGCAGAAAAGTACCGTATCTACTGTAATGGTTTGGGTGTTGAGTCGTGTAATCCAATAATAATTACAAAGAAGTTGAATAAATCCGATTAACCGAATCCATAAGGCGATGTGTGACAGCAAAAAAAAAGCCCCAATAAAAATTATCGAGGCTAATATATCTAGAATTTTATATTATTTCCAGTGATCTACATGCTGGTTCATATCATCGAACAAATAGGTACCCACAATTTCTTTTCTGTACACTACAGCCAAAAAGGTAACTAATAATAATACGGTGTATAGCAATAATATAACAAAGCCCAGGGGCAAAAACGTACTTGGAATAAGATGATTTTCAAAATCCGAATAACTGAATAATATGATAATGGTTTCTACCAATTTATAGAGATAGACCAAAGAAATAAGATACAACACGTATTCTAAAGTGCGCATTGGCGGGTCACTTAGTTCGTTTTCACTGATTTTAAACCATAGTACATACAGAAAGACCAAATGGATTATGGATAATAAAGGGAAAATGTAGTTGTCAATCTTAAAGAAATAAAACTTGTTGGTGTACAAGCCGTAAAAACTAAAAATGTTCAATAGAAACAATACGGCAACCGATACGATTAAAGTACGTTTCCAGGTCAATATTCCTTTAATAGAATTCATAAAACTAAGTTTAAATGGTCTTAGGGGAACCATAGTTTCGTTTCAAGAACGGGTATGTTTTTCGTTTATTTTAAACAATTCGATGAACGGTTAACTTTGTTGATTAAGTTACTGACCTTAAGCTAACCACCTCTTCATGATACTATATTTTATAAATAAAAGTAACATAAAACTGATTGCAAAAATAATCAAAGGCATTTGCATGCTAGTTTGTCCTACGACATCACTTATATTACTGTAGAAATAAAAATATAGTATTTGAATAGTCGTTGCAATAATGGATATTAAACCTAATTTAAAAGCCATAATTTTTCTAAGAAGAAGAAATAGTGATGCTGTAGTTCCGGCAAAAACATCAACACCAAATACGATCAGCAACCAAAAAGGACGGTTCTCATAGATATATCGTTCATCATCTGTCAACACGTTATAAATTTCATCTGTAACAAAACATTCGCTTAAAAAAGATAGAATTCCAGTGATGCTATAAAAAAGGGCAAAAACAGCAACTGCCCAGAAAATTCTTGGAGGATTTACTGTTGAATTGATCATAGAGGGAACCTAAGTGTTTGTTACTTAGACCAATTTAATAAAAACCCAATGATTAACAACAAGCAACTGTATAGTTCATGCTAAATTGTAATTACTTTTGTAGCTATGAAAAAACAGCAGTTTTGCTATTTGGTACGATTACAATATTTAGGTTTTCGATATAACGGTTGGCAAGAGCAACCAAAAATGCGGACTATTACGGGTATGTTAAACAAAACCTATGCTTTCTTATACCCAGATAAGCATTTTAAAATATTAGGTGCCGGTAGAACAGATGCAAAGGTTTCTTCATTAGACGGTGCTTTTGAATTGTTCGTGGATGATGAAATTAAAGACTTCAATGGTTTTGTTATTGATTTCAATAAAAACCTACCACCGGATATTAGATTACTTTCCATATCAGCCGTTGAACCAAATTTTAATATTATTAAGGATAGTAAAACAAAGGAATATTGTTATTTCTTTTCCTTTGGAACCAAAAATCACCCATTTAGTGCCCCGTTCATTACAAACTATATGCATGACCTTAATTTAGATGTAATGAAAGAAGGTTCCACATTATTCACTGGGACTCATGACTTCTCTGTATATACTGCAGAATTAAAGGCGAATGCCAAAACCATAAGAAAAATTGATTCTTGCCATATTGAACCTAACACTATGTTGACCGCTAATTTTTTTCCAGAGCAGAGTTATGTTTTAAGAATTAAGGGCAAGGGTTTTATGCGATATCAAATTAGAATGATCATGGGTGCATTGGTACAATTGGGCAAAGGGGAACTGTCACTTGATGATATTAGAGCTTCTTTGCTTTCAGATGCTAATATGGTCTTAAAAACTATTGCACCTGGTTCCGGTTTAATTCTTAATGAACTGACCTTTACGAATTAGTTGTTTGTTTAATATATTTATAAAAAATACTATATATGGCCACAAATAAGAAGCTCAACTTCCCAAAGCGAAAAAAGAAAAAATCGCGCCAGCAGAATAAGCTAGGGAAAGCTCCAGGAACTATAAGTTACATGGGAGATAAGGAGCGTGGAGATAGTGTTATTTATAGTACTACCTATAATGCCGATGGTTATGAGACCAAAGAGTTTACGGATTTAGAAGCATTTTTTGCGGAAAAAAGAACAGATCAAACTTCTTGGATCAATGTAGTTGGTATATCTGATGAGCCCTTTATTGAAAAATTAGGTAAGCATTTTAACCTAAACCCTTTGGTGTTAGAAGATATCGTAAATACCGAACAACGACCCAAAGTAGATGAATATGACGACTATATTTTTGGCATATTTAGAATGTTATATATCTCTGAGGAAGAAGAAATTGTAGGGGAACATATTGCCTTGGTCTTATTGGAGAATACCGTATTGGTATTTCAAGAGGTTAAAGCTGATGTGTTTAACGGGCTAAGAGAACGTATAACCGGTAAGTTAGGGCGCATTAGGACCAGAGGTGCAGATTACCTGTTTTTTGCACTTTTAGATGCTATTGTGGATAATTATTTTTTAGCCATTGAAAACCTGAACAACAGAATTGAAATTCTAGAGGAAGAAGTTTATTCTAATCCAGAACCGGTGGTGGCAAAGAATATTCAACTACTTAAAAAGGAAGTGCTTAAGATCAGAAGATGGATTTTTCCGGTAAAGGAGCTAATAAGCCGACTTATAGATTCTGAAAATCCGTTGATTACAAAGGATACGAAACTGTTCTTACGAGACGTATTGGACCATGCCATTGAAATAAACGAAAGTTTACAGATTTATAGAGAAATGTCTATGAGTTTAATGGAAATGTACATGAGTAATATGAGTAATAAAATGAACGAGGTAATGAAAGTATTGACCATTATGGCCTCGATATTTATACCATTGACTTTTATTGCCGGTATCTACGGAATGAACTTTGACCATATGCCAGAACTGCATTATAAGTATGGTTACTACGTTGTTTGGATCGTAATGATACTTCTATTTATAGGTATGATGTTCTATTTTAAAAAGAAGAAGTGGTTATAAACCTGCGTCTATTGCCTTTATAAAGTACTGAATTACCTATAGCATACGTATTCCATTAAAGAAATATGCTTATGGGTCATTGGTAGCTTAGCGTTTCATATATCTTGCCCTTGTTCAATGTATTGGACAAATAAGGTTTTGACATTTTTTTAAAGTGATCAAAATGTAGTAGTAACATTTAATATGTATATATGAAAACTAAGAATATTTATATGTCTTTAGCGGGAATCCTTTTAATGACAGGAACGCTAATGGCGCAAGAGAAGAATCAAGAAGTATTAGATACTAAAATATCTAAATCTTATACGGTGAACAACGGAAAAAAGTTGATTAAAAACACCGTAGAGATTACCACAAAACGATTGAACACTGTTGAAAGTGCTAAAGAAGATGAGGGCAAAATAGATCAGGATAGGGTAGTGGACAGTGTAGCCACAATTATTAAAACAGTTCAAATAGATAATGACGAAGACGATGCTTTCGATGAAAAAATAGTGTTTAGTTATGAAGCTAAAACTCCTGAAGATTTTGTTTTGGTTTCAAAGAACAATGAATTGGTGGTAGCCATGAATGAGGGTGACAATCTAAAAATCGTAGAGAACATCAATTTGAAAAGCAAAAAAATGATGAACGATAAAACCACTTATATTTTTACCAACGAACACGGTGAAAATTTAGAATTTTTGGTGGAAGAATATAGTAGACCCAATGAAACTGCTATGTTAGAAAAGTAATTCACTATAACAATGAATAGAAAAGAGCCGCATTTGCGGCTCTTTTTTTATATTAATCTTTATTGTTTAACTAATCAAAAAGGCTAGATGATAAATACCGATCACCACGATCACAAACGATAGATACAATAATACCTTCTTCTATTTCTTGAGCTAATCGTAAGGCAACGGTAGCTGCGCCACCACTACTCATCCCAGAAAAAATACCTTCTTCCCTGGCTAATTTTCTTGCCATTTCCTTGGCTTCTATCTCATTGACCTCCATAATACGATCTACCTTTTTAGCATCAAAGATCTTAGGTAAATATTCCGTAGGCCATTTTCTAATACCAGGTATGCTGGCGTTGTCACTTGGTTGTACTCCTACAATTTGTATATCCTTATTTTGTTCTTTTAAGTACGTAGAAGTTCCCATGATGGTACCCGTTGTACCCATGGCAGATACAAAGTGGGTGATTTTACCTTGGGTATCGTTCCAAATTTCAGGTCCCGTTGTTTTATAATGTGCTTTCCAGTTATCTGGATTGCCAAATTGGTTCATCATTTTATAACCTTCATTGGCTACTTTATTTTCAGCATAATCGCGAGCTCCTTCAATTCCTACATCAGAAGAAGTTAGGGTTACTTTTGCGCCATAAGCTCTCATGGTCTGCACACGTTCTTTCGTAGAATTCTCGGGCATTACCAATTCTATATCCAATCCGTATACTCCGGCAATCATAGCCAAGGCAATACCGGTGTTACCGCTAGTAGCTTCAATCAGCTTATCATTTGCTGTAAAATCACCATTATCGTAACCTGTTTTGATCATGTTATACGCGGCACGGTCCTTAACGCTTCCACCAGGGTTATGACCCTCCATCTTAAAATACACGGATACGTTAGGGTTGGTATTTAAAACCCTTGATTTTACCAAAGGCGTATTACCAATGAGCGATAATAAAGAATTAGACATGGGGTATTGTTTTTATTTTAATTTCTGGGGTGTGGAAAACAGTGGAATGTGCGGGTACAGACGCCGTTATCCATGCGTTACCACCAATAATACTGTTGGCACCTATTACGGTATCTCCGCCTAAAATAGTGGCATTGGCATATATGGTGACATTATTTTCTATTGTTGGATGCCGTTTGGTCTTCTGTAAATTTTTAGCCACAAAAAGACCGCCCAAGGTAACCCCTTGGTATATTTTAACATCGTTCTTAATTATTGCAGTTTCACCTATGACCACACCTGTGCCGTGATCTATATGGAACGACTTTCCTATTTGCGCACCAGGATTAATATCTACTCCGGTTTGTCTATGGGCATATTCCGTCATTAATCTTGGTACCAATGGAAATCCTGTTTTATACAATTCGTGTGCCAACCTATATACGGATATGGCATAAAAGCCAGGATATGCCATGTACACCTCTTCAATAGATAATGAGGCAGGATCACAATTAACGGTAGCCTCTGCGTCCAAATTTAGACTTTCTAACACTAAGGGTAATTTTTCAACATAGTTCTCCCAAACCTTTTTACAGGGTTTTTCACTTTCCCAGCAAGCTAGATCAACTAGTTCATCAAATTGTTTCTCCAATTCATCCAAGCTGTCCGCTACCGGTGTTTCAATATCGAACAGGGTATAAAAAAGTAAGTCGGTAAACTTTTCAGTATTTCTTTTTAATCGAAATCTTAAGTTTGGTTGCTTCTTGTGGGTATTAATCTTTTCGATAATAGATCGATGGTCCATGAGTTTGCATTAGTTCATCAAAATTAACCAAATAACTAAAAGTACTTCTCATCTAATGGTTAACTTTAGCTTAAAATCACAAGAGTTAGGTCGTATGTTAGAAACGAATATTACAAAAAGCACTTTACAATATTTAAATGCACTTAAAGAAAACAATAATAGAGAGTGGTTTACGGAACATAAATCCACCTTTCAAAAAGAACAAGAACAGGTAAAAAGCTTTTTTAATCATGTACTACAATTATTGAATGCCCACGATGAAATTGAAAAATTAAAAATATTTAGAATTTATAGGGATGTTCGTTTTTCCAAGAACAAGACTCCTTATAAAACGCATTTTTCTGCCTCATTTGCTAGAGCTGGTAAGCATAGGCGTGGTGGCTACTATGTGCAAGTTGCGCCGGGCAATAGTTTTATAGCCACCGGTTTTTGGGCACCAGAGAAGAATGACCTTTTACGCATAAGAAAGGAGTGGGAGTTAGATATTTCTGAATTGGTCGCCATTATCGAAGACAATTCGTTTAAAAACATATGGGGTCCATTGGTAGGTGATGAGCTTAAGACAGCACCTAAGGGATTTGATAAAGAAGACCCTAACATTGCATTTATTCGTAAAAAACAATTCATTTTTACCAAAAGCTTTACCGATGCAGAGGTACTGTCAGACGATTTTGCCAAGCAAATAGACCAAGCGTTTAAAACTATAAGACCTTATTTTGACCTTATGAGCAGTATATTGACCACCAATTTAAATGGGGAATCACTATTGGACGAGCTCTAACTTTTCAAAATATTGAATTTGATCCTGTATTCTTTTAATCACCATATTCATCATTCGCTTATTCAATGCAGATGAATTTTGAATATAAATTTCATATTCATCGACAGTAAATTGGCCAATGATCATACCTTTTAAAGAATTTCTAAACTTAATGTCTTTTTGAATGGCCTTGGTAACATAGTCCAAACGTTTTTCAAGTTTTAGCTCGTAAAACGTATTTTTCATTTTCTTGATATAATTCTGAAAAGAGGCTAGGAATAAATCATTCTGTAATTTTAATATGGGACGTAATGTAAGATTTTGAAATCGTTCATCATCACTCATATTTGGTACTATTCTGGCAGATGGAATTAAAGGTCGAATTGACTGCAATTTCTGTGTCCTGTCCATTATGTATAGATTTTACTTAAAGGTACGTATAAGATAAAATCCATATACAAGGGGTATAATAAGTTTTTAACCTCTTATGAACAATAACCACAGTATTAAATAAGTACCCCTAAAATTTTGTTTATCATAATTCTGTCAAGCAACAATTATTAATATGAAACTTATTAATTGCTCTCTATTTACAATTGATAAATCGTACCTCTAAAATGGGCTAAATTGTAGTTTTACTAAATTAACAACTAACTTTGCAGTGTAAATTTTGCTAAAAAATAGACTATGAGATTTCATACAAGAAAATTAGTTAAACCAGGCGATTTAAATTCTAACGGCACTTTATTTGGTGGTAGATTATTAGCTTGGATCGATGAAGAAGCAGCCCTTTACGCCATTATTCAATTGGAAAACGGTAAAGTGGTTACCAAGTATATGTCAGAAATCAATTTCATGAGCGCTGCCGTTAAAGGTGACGTTATTGAAATAGGTATAGAGGTGGTAAAGTTCGGTAAAACATCATTGACCTTAAACTGCGAGGTACGTAATAAGATGAATCATGAAACTATTGTTACCGTAGATAATATCATTATGGTCAACCTAGGTGAAAACGGAAAACCTACACCACATGGTAAGACCAAAATAGAGTTTGTAAAAGATCGCTTAGCGGCATTGGGTGAAGTTGATTAACTTTCACCCAATTCTTTTGCTATTCGCTGTACGTCATCAAGTACTCGCAATAGGTTTCCTCCCCATAATTTTTCTATTTCTTCTTGGGTATAGCCTCTATTTACAAGTTCTAGGGTTACGTTGAAGGTTTCAGAAGCATCGTTCCAGCCTTCAATTCCACCGCCGCCATCAAAGTCAGAGCTAATACCCACGTGGTCAATTCCTATTAATTTTACCATATAATCTATATGGTCTACGAAATCACTAACATTTACCGCTTCTGGTGCATCGCTTTTAGTTTCTGCAATTTCTTTGCCTATTTTTAAAACCTTAGGGTAGTTGTCCATGAATGCCGCCTTTTCAACATCGGATAAACTGGAAAACTTAGAACGCTCATACCAAGCTATATCCAAGGAATCTGCTACTTGCTGGTAAATTGATTTCATGAATGCTGCCCTTGCTTCATGCTTTTCCGTATTTAGATATGAACTAAAGGCAACCGTTTGTACTACACCACCATTTTCTTTCATCATAAGCAATTGCTCGTCATCCAAATTTCTGCTATGTCCACATAAGGCTCTTGCCGATGAATGTGAGGCTATTATAGGAGCTTTTGACAAGGAAATCATTTGCTTTATAGCTTCTTTTGATGGGTGAGATACATCTATCATTATACCTAACCTGTTCATTTCGGCAACTGCCTCTTTCCCCAAATCACTTAAACCATTATGCAACCATTCATCATCAGCTTCACCTGTATTGGAGTCAGAAAACTGACTATGACCATTATGCGCCAATGAAATATAACGTGCGCCTAAATCATGGTAAACCTTAAATTGGTCCATATCTAGTCCGATCGGGTATGCATTTTCAACACCGATCATGGCAACCTTTTTACCACTTTCTACAATTCTTTTTACATCTGCAGAATTTAATGCCAATTCAATTTGATCCGGTGCAATTTCTTCGCACAACTTATGGATAGCCTCAAATTTTGACATGGCATTTTCTTTGGCCTTGGCATAACCTTCATCTGTAAGTGTATCTTGACCTGTGTAAACAATAAGCCAAGTAACATCCAAACCGCCTTCTTCCATCTTGGGTAAATTGATTTGGGTATCTAGCCTCTGACTATAATTTACACTGTCTGTGAAGTTTTTGATGTTGATGTCATTATGGGTATCAATAGTAATGACTTCTTCATGAATTCGTTGGGCTTTTTCAAGCGTGGTTTCTTCTTTTTTCTCCTTTTTTTCTGCGCAGGATACTATCGATAAAACGCAAATTAAATAGATAAACTGTTTCATAGGGTTGGTTTATGACCTACAATTTAAGTGTATTCACAACAAATAACCAGCCTTAGAGAACATTTTATTGTCTGCATAATGGTTATAGCGCATTTTTAGGGAATTATAAGTTACAACCCAAACTAATTAAAGAAAACCTATTTATGGCAATTTCAAAAACTAAGGATTTACTTGGTCAATTGGTACAACTGGAAAAAACAGTAAGTGAATTTTCTTTTGAGGAGCTAAATGCCAATGAAGCTAAGGTGTTAAAAAACTCTTTTGACACGTTTAGATCTAGTTTAGAAAATCATATTTATTCTCCCAATACTACTTCCTCTATGGTTGAAGAAACCAAGGCTAGTGATATGAGAGAGCAAGAGAGCGCTCAAAACCAATTTATTGCTCATATAAGCCATGAGATCAGAACACCTTTAAACAGCATTATTGGGTTTGCAAATTTGCTGAACGAAGAAAATTTGACCAAAAGCCAACACAAAAAAGTAGATGCCATACAATTTGCCTCCAATACACTTTTAAAATTGATCAATGAGGTACTGGATTATTCTAAAATATCTTCAGGTAATACCAATTTCGAGTCTGTAGATTTCAATCTGCATAGCTTGTTGAATGATGTTATGTTCTTGTGCGAAACCTTAATTGTTGATCGTGATATAGAGTTATTGGTAGAAATTGACGAAAACGTACCTAAGATAATTAAAGGAGACCCTTCTAAACTATCTCAGGTGCTTCTTAACCTTTTAGGGAACTCGGTAAAATTTGTACATAAAGGCTTTATTAAGCTTGAAGTTTTTGCATCTAAGACTTTCAATGATGGTTGTGAACTTGAATTTTCCGTAGCAGATACCGGTATTGGTATTTCTCAGGAGAAAATAAAGACCATTTTCAATAGCTACACTCAAGCTGAAAATGACACCTCTAGTAAATATGGTGGTACGGGACTTGGTTTAACGATTACAAAAGAGATTATTGAAAAACTACAGGGCAATATTGAAATAGATAGTACTGTAGATAGCGGTACAACGGTAACTTTTAGGGTTCCTTATCCTTTAGGTAATAATATCCATACCAGCAAAAACACCAATAATGATAGCACATTAGAAGGTAAAAGGGTGTTGGCAGGAACCAAAATTATGGTTTTTGAAGACAACCAAATGAATCAGCGCTTAATTGTAGAGCAGCTGACCAAATGGGGCTGTAAGGTATATTCCAATCTAAGCTTGCCAAAATCATTGAAAACTTTAGAATCCAAAGATATAGACCTCATTTTAATGGATCTTAAAATGCCCGGACAGAACGGCTTTGAAGTGTCTAAAATCATTAGAGAGCATAGCAATACCAAGGTGAATACTATTCCTATAGTTGCATTTAGTGCAGATTTCACTGAGCAGGACAGTAAAGACTGTAAGGCAATTGGTATAAATGATTTTTTACTGAAACCGTACACATTAGAACAATTAATGAAGACCATAATAGACAATAAGAATATTAAACTTGAACAAGCAGAGTATTCTGCATTACTTCAAAAGCCAATGATAGAACCTAAAGAAACAACTGTTGTAGACCTTAACCATCTTTTAAAAGAGTGTTTTGGTGAGATAGATATGCTAAATGAACTGGTGAAGTTGTTCAAATTAAACGCCATAGAATTTATAGGTAACGTAAAAATTCATTTAAAAACCGAAAATTTAAAAGAGATAGCGTTATCCGCACATAAATTAAAGGCTGGTTTTGCCATGGTTAAAGCTGATGGTATGAGAAAGCTTATTGTAGACCTAGAGGCAAGCTGTAAAGGACATCAACCTGAAAAGGTAAAAGAGTTATATGAAATATTCTTAACCGATTATCCTTTGTTGGAGGAGAATTTGGATATGGATTTAAAAGCCCTAAACAAAAAATAATATGGGTAAACGTGTACTCTTGGCAGATGATGATCAACTGTTGGCCTCGCTTTTAAATTTTAGGCTAAAAAAAGGCGGTTATGCGGTTCATCATTCCGTCAATGGAAAAGAGGTGAAGGAATATCTGAAAAATGATATGCCCGATATTATCGTGAGCGATATTATGATGCCCTATTTTTCAGGTATTGAGCTTATAGATTATGTTAGAAACGACCTTAAATCAAATACGCCTATCATCATTATTTCATCAGCAGGCAATGAACAGAACGTTCTTACCGCTTTTGAATTAGGAGCAAATGATTTTATTACAAAACCAGTTAGTCCAACAGAATTATTAGTACGCATAGCTAGAGAGATAAATAAATAATTTTAAATAATAACATTTGTTAATTCCCCCAAGACAAATAAAAATTTCGCTGATTACAGCCCCAGAATTCAATTTAGAATATCTCTGGTGGCTCACCATATTGTTTTTGGTGTTATCGGTAATTTACTTTGTTGGGGTATTTCTAATCAGAAATAACATTACTGCCAATAACAAGCGTACCAAAGAAAAGAAGGTAGAATTTTCCCCTATGATCAATGAATTTTTATTCTATGATGATTCTAATTCTAAAGAGGAAAAAATGAACTATCTAAATTTAAAAGTACAGATAAGGGAATTGATCAAGAATAAATTCGATAGACATGTATTGACCGAAGTTTTACTTGATTTGCGCAAAGACCTATCTGGACAATCCCAAGATGTTTTAATCCATTTATACAAAGATTTAGGGCTGCATCATGATGCTTATGAAAAATTGGGCAGTAGCAAATGGCAAGTGGTTTCAAGCGGAATTTTGGAACTGACGACCATGGAGGTGGATGAAGCCTATGGCTTGATCATTAAATTCATTAACCATAGACAAAGTACTGTACGTAAACAGGCAGAAATTGCTGTGGTCAACCTAAAAGAAGAAGGTATTAAATACTTTCTTGACAATACAAAATATAAAATTGCAGAATGGCAACAGTTAAAATTGTTAGATGTACTTAGGCACAAACCAAATTACACACCACCACAATTTGGGCTTTGGTTAACCTCTACCAATACTCATGTAGTGTTGTTCTCTTTACGACTTATAAAATATTATAGTCAAAACGATGCTGAACAGTCAATCATAACACTGTTAAAACATAAAAAGAAAGAAATACAGGCAGAGGCAATAGAGTGCATTAAAGAGTTTCATTTTGTTAGCGCCTTACCCACATTAATTATGGTGTACCCTAAGGCAAGCCATGATATAAAAATTGCAATATTAGATGCCATAGGTGAATTGGGGTCGGCTTCAGAGGTGCCCTTTCTAGAAAAGTTAAAAGCTACAGAACGTCATTTCAATATTAAGGGCAAAGTTATCGGCACTTTGAACAAGATCAATCCTGAAAGTGTATTGCCTACAAAGAATATTTCTCAAGTAGATTTTTATGAGCCAGAGTTTGAGACAGTAGAAGAAGTGATTGAAGATAAAGTGATTGAACCACTAATAGAACCTTCCTCTCCCATAGAAACGGAAGAAGTTATTGAGAATACTGATTCAATTGAGGCTGAAATTGAAGGGGAAGAAGATTTACCGGTTATAGAAAATAAATTTATAGAAAATACAGCGGTAGAGGCATCTTCAGATATTTCTACAGAACCTACAGCGAGCGTTACCGAACAACCAATGTCAAAACCAGAAGTTGAGGGGCAAATAAGTGAATTGGATCTTTCTTTCTTACCTCATGTTATGGGTGAAGATCAAGCTAATGTAAGTGTTTTGAATGATGACGTAACTGAATTAGGTGATGAGGAGACAAAGGAAACGGTTTTAGAGATTGAAAACGAAGAATTTACGTTTAACTTTTTACCGTTGGTGATAGATGATGTTGTTGCACAGGAAGATGTTGCCTTTGAGGAGCCCGATGCTTTGGAACCTATGTTCGTTTTAGAAAACGAAGCGTTAAACCAAGTGGGTAAGGTCACTGAAACTTTAGACAGTGAAGAAGATTTCGATGAAGAAATGAGTATTGATTGGACATCCATCATAACAGAAAACGACAAAAACAACTTAGAAGACGCTTCAGTTGAACCTATATTAGAAATAAAGAACGGTACCGTTAATTTTTCGGCCAATTTTATGCCTGAGGAAGAATTGGAGACCATGGTGATTTTGGAAAACATTTCGGAACTCGGAGATTGCCGTGAACTAGGTTTATTGTATGATATCATTGAGGAAAATACTTCTGAATTGGTTATTGAAAGAGCTAATGAGCTTATTGAAAAATTCTCCTATCAATCCCCACGACCAAATGATCTGTTAAGCGAGGACAGTAATTTGGCTATGAGCGTGTTTACCGATATTTATCACCAAGCAGATCATGAAACCAAACTTATGTTGATTCATGAAATTAAAATTGTGGGCGATGAAAAAGAATTCCGATTACTGAAGAGTATTATTGATTCTACGTCTAACGATTTGTCCAAAGAGGCAAATGATGCATTGAATGCGATTAAAATCCGCTTAGCATTGTCCAAAGAAGAGCAGTTAGAAGGCGTAAAAAACTCCATTTTCGATGTTAATTTTGAATTGGAAATAACAGAGAAAGCAAAAAACAACGTAGCACAAAAAGAAAGCGGTTCTACCTTATTTGACCAATTATGTTCCATGTCCAACTCTTTATATAATAAGAAAAATGGATAGTGAATTATTCGGTGTTGTTTTGGAATACATCAATTTTGTATTCTTTGTATTCACGTTAATACTCTTTATTCTATTTTCCTTAATGGCGTATTTCTCAACAAGAAATTCATTGCATTATAGAAATAAGAACAGCTTCACCGATATTTCAAAAATTATGGCATCTCCTTTGGCGCCAACAATTACCATTATAGCTCCTGCTTATAATGAGGGTCTTACCATTGTAGAGAATATACGATCCTTGTTATCATTACAATATGTAAACTATGATGTAATGGTTGTTAATGATGGTAGTAAAGATGATACTTTACAGAAATTAATAGATTCTTACGACCTTGAAAAGATCGATGTAGAAATGGATCCCGACTGGAAATCAAAACCGGTTCGTGGAATATATAAATCTAAGAATAGGGCTTTTGAAAAGCTGACCGTTGTTGATAAAATGAACGGAGGCAAGTCTGATGCCCTTAATACCGGTGTAGCACTTTCTACGAGCAAATATGTAGGTTGTATAGATGTTGATTGCCTTTTACAGCCAGATGCTTTATTGCATGTGGTTAAATCATTCTTTCAACGTTCCAAGAAAAGGGTCATAGCTGTTGGTGGTGTTATACGTGTGGCTAATTCATGTATTATTCAAGGCGGACAGTTAGAGGAAATAAGATTACCCAGTAATTGGCTGGCAAGATTCCAATTATTGGAATATACACGATCTTTTATTCTGGGAAGAATGGCTTGGGGTAGAATTGATAGTTTGCTTATTATTTCTGGTGCATTTGGTTTTTTTGAACGTGAAATTGCTTTGGCTGTTGGCGGTTATGATACGGATACCGTTGGTGAGGATATGGAAATCGTCTTTAAAATGCGCCGTTACATGCATGATAGAAGGGAACCGTATACAATAGAGTATATTCCCGATCCTCTGTGCTGGACAGAAGTTCCAGAAGATCTCAACATTCTTGTAAACCAAAGAGATCGTTGGGCCAGGGGCAATTTAGAAACGTTGTTCAAGCATAAGGATATGTTGTTCAATTCAAAGTATGGTAGATTGGGATTGTTAAGCTATCCGTACTGGTTTTTTTATGAGTGGCTTTCTCCATTATTGGAGTTTTTTGGTTTTTTCACCATTATCCTTTTTGCCTATTTGGGTATTTTAAATTGGGAATTCTTTTTCATGATTACGTTGGCCATTTTTCTGTTTTCGATCATGATTTCCTTTTACGCCATTCTTTGGGATGTGTATTCCTATAACCAATATAGAAAAACAAAAGATATTCTTATTCTCATGGGGCTGGCCATTTTAGAACCTTTCATTTTTCACCCAATTGTGGTATATGCTGCGGTTAGGGGCAATTATAAAAAACTATTTAAGATTAAATCTGGCTGGGGGTCCCAAGTTAGAAAAGGTTTTGCAAAAGCAACATAATAGCAATGAACACAAGTAAAATAGATAGATATACCTTAAAGCAGTATACGCGGCTTATGATATCCTTTTTTGGATGTCTGCTGGTATTAACGCTTTTTCAATATGGTATGCTATACTATAAAGGTGTTATAGATGCTATTATTTCCATTAGTTTTCTTAAAGCTGTTGTACATCAAATTGGCTTTACCGCTTTAATGGGTATTGTTATGGTTTTTCCTTTTAATTTTTGGGAAAATCTACGCTCCAGATATGGGTTTAACCTGGTATTCGTTCTTTTGGGCTTAGTGCTGATATTTGAGGCAGTTCTTATTGCATACTATTGTTCTACTTTGGTGCCTTTAGGGTCAGATTTACTAGGATATAGCTATGCAGATGTAAAGATAACCCTTGCCAATTCTGGCGGATTCATGATTTCGGTTTACCTACTTTTTGCCGTTGCTTTTTTAATTGGTCTTTTTTGGGTTTTATATAAGGTTACTTCTAAATTTTATCATAGGATCAGTAGAATGTACCCTTTTACCATTGTGTTGTTTAGCCTGTTCATGGCTTCTTTGTTTACAGATGGAAAGCCCATTAACCAGAACAAAGTTCAATATTTAGCGGTTAACATATACAATACCAGTACAGAAGATAATTCATATACCTCTAAAGAAGAATACCCATTGGTTCAAGGTCCGATCATTGAAAATGTTCTTGGTGATTACTTTGAATTAAAAGAAGAGAAACCAAATATCGTATTTATTATGGTAGAAGGTCTGGGTAGGGATTTCGTTGGTGAAGGTGCCGAGTTTGGCGGATTTACCCCATTTTTAGATTCATTGACCACCAAATCCTTGTACTGGGAAAATTTCTTGAGCAATACCGGGAGAACTTTTGGGGTTTTACCTTCTTTATTGGGTTCGTTGCCTTTTGGTAAAAGCGGATTTATGGAGCTAGAAGAATATCCTAATAAACTTACGATGTTCAGTGTTCTAAAAAATAATGGCTACCATACTTCTTTTTATCAAGGTACTAATAGTTCCTTTGATAAGGTTGACCGATTTCTAAATAGTGAGAATGTTGATTTTATACTGGATAAATCGGGATTTGGAATTCAATACCAGCAACAGGCTGAAGATGCCGCTGGTTCATCATGGGGATATCCGGACAAGGAATTGTTCAAAAAAAGTATCAGTTTAGAAAGAAACGAAGATCAACCAAGACTAGAAGTGTATATGACCATTAGTACACATGAGCCATTTATACCGCCCAACCAAGATTTTTTTGAAACCAAAGTGAATCAGATTTTAAAGAATGGTGATTTTGGTTCCAGGGAGACAAAAATCATTGAAAAAAACAATAATGTTTTTGCCACACTGTTATATACAGACGATGCTATACAATGGTTTATGGAATCCTATAAATCTCAGCCAAATTATGAGAATACCATTTTTGTGATTACCGGTGATCATAGGCTTATACCTATTCCGCAGAGAAACAGTATCAGTCGTTTTCATGTGCCATTGATCATGTATAGCCCAATGCTAAAAAAAACACGTAAAATGAGTTCTATCTCATCACATTTTGATGTCACTCCGTCTATTCTAGCGTTGTTGGATAATGCATACGAAATGAAAATGCCTAAGAAAGTAGCATGGATGGGTGATGCGCTAGACATGGAAACAGCATTTAGATCCACTAAGAACATACCTTTAATGCGTAACAAAAATGAATTGAAAGAGTATATAAGTAAAGAAAAATTATATACCAACGGTGATATTATGGAGCTGGATGAAAATATGGATATCAGTTCTACCTTTGGCGGTAGTGGGGTTGAAAAATCATTGGAGCGCTTTAAGTCCGTGAACCATTATGTCACTACAGAAAATAAGATCATACCAGATAGTTTGACCATATTTTCTGTTCAAACGGAAAAATTTACACCGGCAGAAATTACGTGGATCAACAGTATTTATGATGGAAGCAATTTTGACCGTTCCTTTTTTAAGGCACGGGATTTAGCTTTTAACAAAAAGTGGGATGATGCACTTTTATTATGCCGTTACATTCTGTCTGAATCTCCCAGCCATATAGACACTAAGATTTTATCGGGACGGTTACACATTTGGAAAGGTAATTATGAGGAGTCGGTAAAGATTTTAAAGGAATGTATTGCCATGAACCCCAATTATATAGATTCCTACGCCGCACTTTTTGATGTGTATTTCTGGTATGACAAACATGCGGAAGGTTTGGCCTTGGTAGATATTGTTCAAGAAAACAGTGCTAGTGCCAATGAAATTTCCAATAAAATAGCAAGGGCTAAAACAAGCGCAAGAAAGGCTGGAATTAAAAATCATGAAACTTCAAAAGATACTACCAATAGCACTTTGGCATCTATAGAATAATGAATAAGAGTTGGCTACATGTTACATCTTTAATCATGCTATTGCTTGTTACGCAAGCAAAAGGGCAAGATACACCGTATAGTAACCCTTCTTTTGAAAGTGCTTATGCTTTGGCGTATGAGGGCAAAACAAATACTGCCCACAATATATTGTACACTTTGATCAATGAACCGGAAACAGAGGAGGAAACTTCTATTCTATGGGCAAGAACCTTAAGTTGGCGAGGCCATTATGATGGTGCCAGATCTACGTTCAATACCATACTGTCTAAGAACAAGAATAACAGAGCAGTGTGGTTAGGGGCTATAAAGAACGAACTTTATGCCAAAAACTATCATACTGCACTTGGTCTTGCCAATAAGGCTTTACTGCATAAATCTAATGACCCTGAGCTACAAAGATTACGAGCTATTGCCATAGACGGGATAAATGGCATTGTTTATAGTGATAAAGCTTGGTATAATGTAGACAGTAAAATAGCAAGGAGTTCATCAAAACCAAAAAAAGAAACTGCTAAGGTTGCCGAGAGGGATACCTTGCAAAATGTACATAAAACACCGGTTACTGAAGAACAGCTTAAAAACACGGTTTCGGTAAACAGTTCGGTTACTTTTTACGATAAGCGTTTTGATCCTATTACAACCTCTAGTATTTCTTACAACAGGCAAACACCTTACGGAGTGATCATTCCTAGAATAAACAACAGCAATAGGCTAGGCAAAAACGGAATTCAATTAGATGTAGACCTTTATCCAAAAATTACCAAGGGTGTTTATGCCTATTTAAATTATGGTTATTCGGAATCTGATTTGTATCCAAACCATAAAATGGGTGGGGATGTCTACTATAATCATAAAAGTGGTATTGAATTTTCTGCAGGTGGTAGATTCATAAATTTTGCGACCAAGGATGTAAAATCTATAACCAATTCATTGGGGTATTATACTGGTAACTACTATTTTTCATTGCGATCGTACATTACGCCAGAAGCCGATAATTTAACCAATGTATCGGGGAATCTATTAATCCGCAAGTATCTAAAGGATGCTGAAAACTTTATGGGTATAAATGTAGGTGTAGGGTTTTCACCAGAGCTACGTCAATTTACTTCTGGTGACCAATTACTGGCAGAAACCCTATTGTATATAGAATCTCAACGATTAAGTTTTGAGTATCAGTTTACAAGTAAGAATAATTTGAGCGCTTATAGAACCAATGTTGGGGTTTTGAGACAAGAACAATCTTTTGACCCCGGTAGTTATTTCTATTCCATTTCAGCGGGGCTCACCTATGAGTTTAATTTTTAGAACCCATATCGGTAATCCATTTATCGGCATACATGCCATATACTAAGCCCAGTTCATTATCATATACATATTGTTCATCTTTACCGCTGTCAAAATTTACGTTGAAGACAAACACTTTAATTCCTGCATCTCTTAACGATAACATTAATTTCTTCTGACTGGAGATTATTCTACGTGATACCGCAGCGTATTTTACATCGTTCACCTTTAAGAAATTAATTTTGTCTCCCTTAATAGCCAATAAGGGTTCTTGGGAGATCATGGTATGTATACCGTTTTCAGATGCTTTTTCTACGGCCATAACACTGAACAATTCCATAATTAGTCGGTCCTTATCAATAAAAGCATTGGCAAAGGCTAGTGGGTCGTTTACTTTATCAGTTATTAAAGTAGCATCTGGGTGTTGCTTAAACCAAGTATTTATGCCTTCCATATCTAAGGTGGTATAATCCCCATAGATTTTCTGTTTCATAAATTGGGCATGTGTAGGGGGCAAGGTACCTGTATAATCCGTAAAGCGTGCCCACATGCTCCAATCATGTGCCGCTACTAATTTGCCGTCAGAGGTTTCTATAATATCCAGCTCAAAAAACCTGAATCCTTTTTTATAGTTTTCATCTAGGGCGTGTTTAGAATTGGTAGACTTTACACCATTGATTTCACCACCTGCGTGGGCAATGTAACGATCAATATTGTCTTCAAATTCATAGACCTCTCTTGGAAAATATATGGTAGTGTCCAATATTGGTGAAGCAATACGTATTTGCTTGGTAATGGAATTATCATCTATTTGCTCAAAAATTTGCCCATCTATATAATGCATAATATATGCTTGTCTTCCTTTTAATGTACTTAACTGGGGTAGCCCTAAATTGCTAAGTTCCTTCTGGTAGTCTTCTAATTTTGCGTCTGCGGAATCATGTGCCAATATGGCTATGCTAGCTTTGGCATTCATCATTTCAGTAAGTACTTTAATAAAATCTAGTACATCTTGATCACTACCGTAGGTGTCAAAAGACTTAAATTCTATTTTATGATCGCCTTGCAAGTGTACTATGGTCAGACCTCGTTCAATGGTTTCGGTTTGTGAACCATAGGTGAAGGTACTACGTTGGTGTGTATTAAAACTGTGGCTGTTGAGTATAAGTTCTACATTGGTGAAATCATCTACGTAAGCAGTATGCTCTTTTACAGCATGTGCATTTACTTGGTTACCTATTAAAAAAGTTACCAATATCGTATATAGTACACTTTTTGTTTTACTGCCGGGGAAACACATCATTATATGTATTGTTTTATGTTACTAAAGGTAAAAGATTATACCATACTTAAAGGATTACTATAAAAACGCAAATATCACCAAGGTATTGTTACTTGTTATCTTGCTGAAAATCAATCTTTTGCATTAATAAAAATTAAAATATTTCTTAACAATGGCTTAAAACATATATGAAAGTTAGTATTACGGATGGGTATTAAAAAGTGTCAAATTTGAGGGAAATACCGATTAAGTACCTAAAAATAGGAAGAACTACATTGGTCGCACCCCTAATAAAACACAGGGTTGAAGGGTATTTTTATGTTTAACAACATATTTAGGTAGTTTTTACAACATATTTAAATTGGTTCACCACATTTTATTGTGACAATCTTAACATCATTATATATTTACTATCAAGATATGAAAACCCAAATTAAGATTAACTTTTAAACCTACAATATGCTTTACGACACCTACGGTGAAGAATACCTTATTTTTCTTCAAGATTTAAATGAGATTTTAAGTATCAACGAATTAGCTGAGTTGGATTACATGTAAAATCTACCAAACCAAAACACCAATAAAATTTAAACCTATGGCACATCAAAACCAAGATTTCTCGTCCTATCAAAATTTCATCCAGGATTTAAATAGTATTCTGGTAAATTTTAATATCAATAAACTATCCTATTCTTAGGATGATAAAAAAGCAAAAAGAAAGCGCCCGTATAAAACGGGCGCTTTCTTTTTTAAAACAAAATTATATTTAGCCTAAATAGGTCTTAAGTAACTTGCTTCTAGAGGCATGTCTTAATTTACGAATTGCCTTTTCTCTAATTTGTCTAACACGTTCCCTTGTCAAATCAAAGGTTTGTCCGATCTCTGCCAAGGTCATGGACTGTTGATCACCAATACCGTAATATAGCTTTACTACATCTGCTTCTCTTGGAGATAGGGTGTCTAAAGCTCTATTGATTTCAGTGTTCAATGATTGCTGCAATAAGATGTTATCCGGTCTTGGAGATTCTCCTGAACGTAATACATCATACAGATTAGAATCTTCGCCTTCACGTAACGGAGCATCCATAGATACGTGTCTTCCAGAATTTTTCAATGATTGCTTTACTTCAGAAACGGTCATTTCCAATTCTTTGGCAATCTCTTCTGGAGACGGTGGGCGCTCATGTGCCTGCTCTAAATAAGAAAATGTCTTTTTTATCTTGTTAATGGAACCAATTTTGTTCAATGGTAAACGAACAACTCTAGATTGTTCTGCCAAAGCTTGCAATATGGATTGTCTGATCCACCAAACGGCATAGGATATAAACTTAAATCCTCTTGTTTCATCAAATCTTTTTGCTGCTTTAACTAAGCCTAAGTTACCTTCGTTAATTAGATCAGGTAATTTTAGACCCTGATTTTGGTATTGTTTTGCTACGGAAACCACAAATCTTAAGTTGGCCGTGGTCAATTTTTCCAAAGCTGCTTGACTACCTTCTCGAATCTTCTGCGCTAGTTCTACCTCTTCATTCGCTGTAATCAAATCAATTTTACTGATATCTTGCAAGTATTTATCCAGTGATTTCGATTCACGATTCGTTACCTGCTTGATAATCTTTAGTTGCCTCATATGTGTGTATGGAATTTAGAAGTTGTACAAGTTTACAGTATAGCATTTTTTATCGTAATAACCTAATGAATAACATCATAGTTCTACACCATTTATTAGCTTTAACAAAGATTTAAGGATTTATGACGTTACATTGGTAAAGCGTATTTTTGATGTCTTACAGCACATATTTATGAGTAAAAGGGCATTAAAAACACACCTATCCAAATCACCGAAAAAAGCGCTGGAAGAGCAGATATTGGAGTTGTACGAGAAATTTCCGGCGGTGAAGACTTACTATGACTTTGCCTTTAACCCTAAAGAGGATAAATTGGTGCAAGATGCCAAGGCAAAAATCTCAAACGAGTACTTCCCTTTAAAGAGAAAGCGCCCACGGGCAAGACGATCGGTAGCCCAAAAATTCATCAAACATTTTATTAAGTTAGGGGTAGACCCTCACCTTATTGCTGATGTCATGTGCTATAATCTTGAAATTGCACAGACGTTTTCAATGGAGAAAAATGTGCCCGACTCCTTTTTCAAGAGCATGTTGAATTCATTTAATGAGGTAGTTCACTTTACAAGCGTTCAAGGAATCTTTACTGATTTTAAAGAGCGTATTCTTAAAATTTATACGGAAACCCAAAACCAAAAATGGCCTTATGAAGAAGAATTTTCTAAAGCCTTGGATATAATTGATTAGCATATGGCAATAGTTATCATAAGACAAGACAATAAGATAGATCTATGGAAGAATGCATTGCTTAAAGAGAATAGCTCACTTAAGGTGTACAGCTATCTAGAAGAGCACCCAAAGGAAGATATAACCATGGCCTGTATTTGGAAACATCCAAAAGGTGCTCTGGCAGATTACCCAAACTTAAAATGTATTGCCTCTGCAGGGGCAGGGGTAGACTATATTTTTGAAGATGATACCAGACCTAAGAATATTCCCATTACACGTATTGTAGATCCTTATTTGGCCAGTGACATGTCTGAACATGTTCTGAGTGTACTATTGGCGCATCTTAAAAATTTGAACGCATATAAATTAGATCAGATAGACCATGTTTGGCAACCTAAGGATTACAAAAGAATTAAGGACGTTACCGTTGGCATTTTAGGTCTTGGCGAATTGGGCGCACTTACTGCCAAAGACCTCACTTCCGTTGGGTTTAAGGTACAAGGGTGGAGCAGAAGCAAAAAAGACATACAGGGCGTAAAAACTTTTGCAGGTCCGGAGGAAAAGGATTCTTTTTTAATGACTAGTGATATTTTGGTGTGCCTGCTACCGCTAACTCCGGCAACCGAAGGTATTTTAAATAAAGAATTGTTATCAAAACTTCCTCAAGATGCTTATGTTATTAATGTTGCCCGAGGGGGACACTTGGTAGATGAGGATCTTTTGGCACTTTTAGACGAGCAACATTTATCAGGGGCTTGTTTAGATGTATACCATACTGAACCCTTACCTAAAGACCATCCGTTTTGGAGCCATAAAAAAATACACATGACCCCTCATTACGCCAGTGTATCGGACACCGGTTCGGTTATTCCACAAATTGTAGAAAACTACAAAAGGTTAGATTCCGGCGAAAAATTGCAGAATCTGGTAGATATGAACAAGGGATATTAATATTGTGTTTTAAAGTTTTTTATTTCCTATACCCATAAAATTCTTATAATTTTATAAGGTTTTTGCATTATTAATCTAAATAAACGCCTACAAACCTTTTGAAGTTACATAAAGAGACCGCTGAGAAGACCCTGTACGATTATCAAGAGGAAGATCTACATACTATTTTTAAGTATCTAGAAGAGAACGGTGATAATTCTAACCTGCTGTACCAACTGCCTACCGGTGGTGGAAAGACCGTGGTGTTTTCTGAAATAGCCAAGCGCTACATAGCCAAGACCAATAAGAAAGTCATTGTACTAACCCATCGTATAGAACTTAGTCAACAAACCTCTAGAATGTTGAAAGGGTTTGGGGTAAAGAATAAAATAATTAATAGCGAGGTCAAAGAGTGGCAGGATCAAGATGAGTTCATGTGTTTTGTTGCCATGGTGGAAACGCTGAACAATAGACTTCAGGAAGAGAAGGTAGAGATCAATAACATTGGTTTGGTCATTATTGATGAGGCGCATTACAATTCTTTCCGCAAACTCTTTAAGTACTTTGAGAACTCTGTTATACTTGGGGTAACGGCAACGCCTTTAAGCTCCAATATTAAGCTGCCCATGAAAGACAACTATAAAAAGTTGATCGTGGGCGAGTCTATAGAATCCTTGATTCAGAAAAAATTCTTGGCTAAGGCCAACATGTACAATTATGACGTTAGCTTACAGACCCTAAAATTGGGTATTAGTGGAGATTATACAGTAAAATCGTCCGATGAGCTTTACGGAAACCATAGCATGTTGAACAAGCTTGTTTCCGCTTACAATGAAATTGCCAAGGGCACCAAAACCTTAATTTTCAACAACGGTATCAATACTTCTAGGTACGTTTGTGAAACCTTTAAAAAAGCAGGGTATAACATTCGTCATTTAGATAATAAGAATAATGCTGCAGAGCGAAAAGAGATTCTAAAATGGTTTAAAGAAACCCCTGATGCCATTTTGACTTCAGTAAGTATTTTGACCACCGGTTTTGATGAACCTAGTGTGGAGACCATTATTTTGAACCGTGCTACACGTTCATTGACCCTTTATTTTCAAATGATCGGTCGTGGTTCTAGATATCTGCCAAACAAACAGGAATTCAATGTTATAGATATGGGTAATAATGTTGCCCGTTTTGGACTTTGGAACGCTGGTATAGATTGGCAGGAAATTTTCCATTTTCCAGATTTCTATTTGGAGAATATTAAAAATGATGAGGAAATTGAGCGTGAATTCGTGTATGAAATGCCGCCGGACCTAAGGGCGGAGTTTGCAAAATCGACCGACATTGATTTTGACATTAAGGCGGAATACAAAAAGAGTTTTGCCAACGGTGAAAAATCTAAACTGGTGTTGGAAAAGAGTATTGAGCAACATGCCAAAATATGTGTAGAAAACTCAGAAGACGTTTTTGATGCCCGTATTCTTGCGAAAAAATTAAAGGAAGAAATTCAATATCGTGTACGCCAATATTCGTATTGTATTATGAACAATACCAAAAATTACAAGGAGTGGTTAGAGGAAGATTATGAGCGTAAACTACGTTCTAAAATCTCTAAACTTTTTGCGGCTAAAATGTAGGGGTAAAGACTAGGTTAGGCATTATGATTTAGAATAGGCGTAGTTGCCAATTCTGTATTTAGGTGCACCGTATTTTACGGGATATTGAAAAATGTAGGGTTCGTTACCTATTTACATAGAAGTTGGTTAATTTCAAGAGCTAGAACCACCAGAACGCTCTCAACTAATGAAAAATCGCTTATTATCACTCACCTTACTTCTAACCATTTTATTTTACGGCATTGCAGGCTATCACTTTTTAACCGGTTGGCATCCTATTGTCATGATGTTCATTGCCATTATTTTGGGGCTCGTGATCAACATTTTGGTATATGGCACCTTAAATGTTCTAGGTAAAAGTTTAAAGCAAATTTCTCTTCACTCTATAACCGCTGTTCTTAGCGCAGTTATTGTTTTTATCATTTTAAAATGTATTGGGTTCGGTTGGCCTACCTTGTTTTATACTTGCATCATAGTTTTAGGCATACTTTTATGTATTGCGCTATATCAATTTCAATTGAAAAGAAACCTTCTAAATGGTGCCTTTTTATTGATGCTTTTAGGCGGCACCGGTTATGTATTGTTCGCTCTGGCAAATTCCGGGTCGGACCCTTATGAGAAAGAAGTGCCATTGGCTTTTGCACATGACAACTCCTTTCCGCCAAAACCGGTTCCCATACAGAACCCTGCTGCACCTGGTGCGTTCACGGTACAAACGTTTACCTATGGTAGCGGAACGGATGCACAACGAGAGGAATTTTCAACCGGCGTAAAGTTTAAAACGACTACTGTTGATGGTTCCCTGTTAATTCCCGATTGGAAGGATAAAAAGAAAAAATGGCGCGAGCGCTATTGGGGTTTTGGTGCAGAGAATTTTCCATTGAACGGCAGGGTGTATATGCCAGAAGGTGAGGGACCTTTCCCCATTACCCTAATTGTACATGGTAATCATAGTATGATAGATTACTCCGATGATGGTTATGGTTATTTGGGGAATTTATTAGCGAGTAGGGGAATTATAGCGGTATCCGTAGATGAGAACTTTTTAAACGGTCATTGGTCTGGCGATTTTAGGGGAAAAGAAATGCCTGCGCGCGCATGGTTATTATTAAAGCACTTGGAGCAATGGAGAACTTGGAACAATCAAGAGGGTCATGAGCTATCGCAAAAGGTAGATTTGGACAATATCATGCTCGTTGGGCATTCCCGTGGCGGAGAGGCGGTTTCTATTGCTGCAGCGTATAATCCGTTACCCTATTTTCCTGATCAGGCTTTGGAAAAATTCAATTTCAATTTTGGAATTAAAGGGGTAGTGGCACTTGCTCCAACGGATTATAGATATGATCGTAAGATCATACTGAACAATATAAATTTCTTAAGTATACAGGGCTCTTATGATGCTGATGAAGTGAGCTTTTGGGGTATGAGACCCTACCGTCGGTTACAGTACACAGATTCTATTTCCAGGTTTAAGGCCGGGGTGTATATTCACCATGCCAATCACGGTCAATTCAACTCCACTTGGGGAAATTCGGATTTTGGAGCACCGTCTAAATGGTTGTTGAATTTAAATCCGCTTTTAAAGGAGGTACAGCAACAAGAAGCTGCCAAGGTATTTATCAGCTCCTTTGCAGAGGCTACGTTGAAGAATAGGGAAGAATACCACGCCATATTCAAAAATGTTTCCGTTGCCAAACAATGGCTTCCGGTAGAGCATTACCTTACTTCTTTTGAATCCTCTAATTTTCATACTATTGCTGATTTTGAGGCCGATATTGATATAACTACGGCAAAAGATAGCGCAAAGATAATAGCCACGAATATGGCACTTTGGAAAGAACAAAACCTACCTACACGTGATGAAGGTAGCCAAGAGAACAATGCCGTTATCCTGGGATGGGATTATGAAAATGCCACTAATAGTTCCGATAAAGCAAGGTATGAAATCTTGCTTTCTGCAGCTGATTCCATCCCTTTTAGAAATACCACAAGTCTGCAGTTTACCCTAGGTGCGGGCAATCACGAATGGTTGGATTTCAATTTGACCGATGAGCAAAAAGAAGCAAAAGAAGATGCTGAAGAACGTGAAGTGCCACAGTTGGATTTCTCCATACAGCTTACCGATAAAGCGGGACAAACAAGCATGGTAAAAGTGAGCGATATCAAAGGCATAACCAAACCTTTAAAAACCCGCTTTACCAAATTCGGATTCTTGGATAAGGAAATGATCGGTGAAGATTGGGAGGTGCAATTACAGACCTTTTATATTCCCCTGAAAGCTTTTTCAGAAGCAAATTCAACACTTAAGGTCGATGAGATCACTACGATCAGTTTTATTTTCGACCAAACGGATTATGGGGTAGTGGTGCTAGATGAAATAGGGGTTTCGGGTGATTAGTTGTTGGTTGTTGGTTGTTGGTTGATGGTTGATGGTTGACGGTTGATGGTTGACGGTTGATGGTTGATGGTTGATGGAAATTTAGCTTTGCTAAATTTCATAGAACAAAAAGTCTATACTCTATTTTCTATTTTCTCAATTCTTACTTAACACATTGTAAAATCAAACTACTTAATACTTAATACTTCGTACTTCGTACTTTGTACCTGTCAGTCAGTTCGAGTGAATTTCGAGGCACGAGAAATTAGTATCGAGAACTATTTCGTGTACCAAAGGTTCTAGATACCTGCCCGCCGGCAGGCAGGCACCTTTCTTGTTTCCGCTATGCTTCAACTAAAAAGCCACTCGAACTGACAATAGTACTTTATTGATAATCCGTAACATACAATCAACAGATTACCACGTCGCGAAAAGCTCCTTGCAATGAAGTAATAAACTTGCCAACCAACAACCATTTCCCGTACTTTGTAATTAATACTTCGGACTTTGTACGTAAAAAAACATCCCAAAACCCTTCTCGTAATCGCATTGGTATGGCCAGAACCTGCTTCTACTGCGGCCGGTGTTCGTATGATGCAACTGTTACAGGTTTTTAAAAACCAAGGGTACCGAATTACGATCGCTTCTGCGGCTTCAAAATCAGAATATTCGGCGGATATGGTAGCGCTTGGAAATGAAACTGCGGAGATCAAGATGAACGATAGTTCTTTTGATGTTTTTGTAAAAGAGTTAAATCCTGATGTGGTGCTGTTTGATCGGTTTTTGACCGAAGAGCAATTTGGGTGGCGTGTTGCTGAAAACTGTCCGCAAGCACTTCGTGTGTTGGATACGGAAGATTTAAATTCCCTTCGTCATGTGCGCGAGCAGTGTTTTAAAAAAGAAATTCCATTTACTACTGAAGCTTGGTTAGCTGATGATAAGACCAAACGGGAAATTGCCAGTATATATCGCTGTGATCTGTCCCTGATCATTTCCAGCTATGAAATGGAACTATTGACCGAAGTACTCAAAATAGATAAAAGTCTATTGTTGTTACTCCCTTTTATGGTCAATGAAATAGGAAACGATACCGCTTGGAAAATATTTGAACAGCGACAAGATTTTATTTTCATTGGCGGAGGCAAGCACGCCCCGAATATAGATGCCGTAAAATGTTTAAAATCCATTATATGGCCATTGGTGCACAAACAATTGCCCGAAGCAACTATGCATATTTATGGTGCTTATTTGCCACAGCAGCTATTAGAGATGCACAACCCAAAAGAGAAGTTTCTAGTACATGGTAGAGCGGATAATGTAGATGATGTAATGCAAAACGCCAAAGTATGTTTGGCTCCATTACGTTTTGGAGCGGGTATCAAAGGAAAATTACTCTCGGCCATGCAAAACGGCACACCCAGCGTAACCACCACTTTGGGCGCTGAAGGCATGCATGGTATTCTGGATTGGAACGGTTATATAGAAAACGACCACAGTGCTTTTGTAGAAGCTGCAGTTCGCTTATATACTAAAAAAGAAGCATGGCAAACCGCACAAGATCAAGCCAAAACTTTGGTCAATACCTTATACAATAAAACAAGTCTAGAAAGTATACTTTCAAACAGCATAGAACAGCTTCAAAAAAATATAACCACACACCGTAAACAGAATTTCATAGGTAGCTTACTACAACACCAAACCATGACCGCTACCAAGTTTATGAGTAAATGGATTGAGGAGAAGAATAAAGTGTAATATTTAAATTTGAATCTAATTTTTTACACTAATTATTTCTTTATCTAAAAGAAAATCTGGATTATGTTCTTCATATTTGGCATCAATATATTCTAAATAACTATATTCATGTAAATAGAATGAACTTCTCTGGTAATTAAGATTATTAATTTTTAAATTAGGATATCTATTTAAAATTTCCTCAGGTAATTCGTAATTATAACCGTAATAATATTTTCCTTGGTTTAAATTCCAGTTAACTTCTACATAGTCTACATCTTTAGTTCCTACAGAAGATTGAAAGTGGTGACTTTGTCTGTTGAAACTATTAGATGAAGGTCCATTGTATTGAAAATTATTTATAGCATCATTAGTAACATCTACATTCCAATAGTCAATATCCGCCAATTGAAATCCAACGGGTCTATCACCATATTTTAAATATAGATAATCAAAATTATCATTTGTGTAATTTAATGTAGTTATATATTTATCGAGAGTATTTAAATATCCTAAGTTGATAATGTTTGAGGTTATTTTGTCATTATCAAAGGGTAACATTAAGTTTAAAAGATAGCCGCCTCCTTCATTGTAAGCTTGATTTTCTTCAAAACCAACAATATTACAGAAGTATTCGCCCCCATCAGGTAAGTATAACGGCACAATTTCGTCATAACTTTGTAATTCTGAACTATTAAAACTTATAGTTGCACCATCGGTTAGGTCATTCAAAAATTTATATTTTGCATCTCCATTAGTATCATAAATAGAAAATAAATAACGATTATCTTGATAAAGTGGAATGTTCTCAAATTCGATATTCGTAACATGATTTACTGTGGTTTCACTAAAACCGCCTGATAAAGTAGATCCATATTTATTTGATAAAGTATAGGAAGCTGGAGAACTTAAATTGTTAGCATTAATTTTTAGTTCACCTATAACTTCTCCCCTTGATGTAAAATCTACTGGAGTACTAGATACTAAATTCCATAAAGAACCGTCTCTTACAGAAGAATATGTTGATATACTTATATATGTATTTCCTTCATAATTCCGAACATTAATTAAACTGATATTATTATCATGAATAGCGGTAGTCATAGGCTTTTCAAAATGTACAGAAGCTCCATTGTCTATTTGAATATAGTCTAAAACATCACCGTTATTGGCATCATTTACAACTAACCAAGATTCGCTGTTTTCAGAATAATAATTATTATCTACGTTTAAAGTAAAATATGTTTCAATTTCAATAGGTTCTTCTTCTATGGGATTTTCTGATTCCGGTTCTGACATAACATCTTCTGATGAATCTGAGGAACAAGAAATAACAATAAATATAACTGGAAGTAATATTAGAATGATTTTTTTCATAATTACTAAACGAAGCTTTGATTAATATATTGGTTTGCTATAAATCTTAAATATGTTATAGACATTCATGGATTATGACATATAGAATACCTCCTGCTACAACACCAAACCATGAGTACCACCAAGTTTATGAGTAAATGGATTGAGGAGAAAAATAGGGGTAGTGCGTGGAATTTAGTTTTGGCTCAAATATGATTAGTTGTGTGGTTTAGTACTTAATTTTTCTAAGTAGGCGAGAACCAACAATTATTTATAGCCATTATTGCGTTTTCGTACTTTTTATTCAATAAATTTTTTAGTTATTATGTTAATCGGAGAATTTGGTGTCGAATCCTCCTTTATAAATCCGTTTGTTGAAATTCTAAAAATAGAAGGTAAAATCAAATCTCTATCAGTTTCCTTTAATGTGTTTTCTTCTCTTTCAAAAGCTAAATAAGTTTGAATCATAGTTTCCCTTTCCTTGGCATCTGAAAGTAAATGTAAATTACTTAAAAACACCTTTACAATTAGTCTGATAAACCAAATTATTAGTGTCATACAAACTATAAAAAAACCATAAACCCATAGTTGCAAAGCACCTGTTTCTGTTAAAATTTTTCTTCCAGTTCCGTTTACATCTGTTAAGTCTAAATTGATAATATATTTCCCTAAAGAAATTATTCCAATAAATGTTAAAATCATTAAAATTCCTACAATAGCACCAAAAATGTAACTATTACTTTTATGCGATTTAGCTTTATCGGACCAATAGGTTACCGCACTTTTTACAGCTAATTTCTTTTCGTAGAATTCTTCCGATTCAGTCATTTTTGATTTGTGACGGTCAAACTCATCGTCAAATCTTTTCGCAACATCTTCTTTTTGTACTGTAAAATTTGATTCCCAATTTTCATTTTGGTCTATAATAACCTTATTTAGAGATTTGTTCTCCTCTCGAATATCAAGCAGTTCTTTAAGAATTTCGTCTTTTTGTTGTATTATTTCACCATAAAAAGATAGATATTGATTTTTTTCTGTTTCAAAATCAGGTTGGATACCAATATCAAATAAGTAAGCAGAGAATTCGCCATCTCTGTGATTGTTATTGTTATTTGAAACACCTTTTATTTTGTTTTGAAAAAAGGAAAAGGAACCAAGTGTTAAAGAACTATTATCATTATGTTGCTTGAGAAGCCAAATACCTTCTTTACTTTTTGAAGCTAGTAATCCTTGTGTTTTGTAAGTTGATTCAATGAAGTTTTTTAGCTCATCGATTAAATCTTCTCCAGTAAATTCGTCGTTACGATTTTGATTGAACTTACTTGTAATATTATTTTTAAGTGTATATGTATAAGTATGTACAATATTTCCTGGATTCCCAATGGCATTATAGAATTCAAGCTCTTTATTCGTCCATTGTGTTATTTTTTCATAGTTTTTGAAAGAATGCTTTGCACCAATATCTATGGATAGATTTTTAGGAAAGTCCTCTTTTAAATATTGATTCATATTAGACATAGTACTTCTCGTTAATTAAATTTAGGTTTTTTCGAGTATGAAACACAACGTACAGTTAAAAGGAGTTTAATTCCTTTTAGCGATTATAATTATTATGTTTTCGGGGAGGGAAAGCTAAGTTCTATATTTCAACTATTGTACGCAAGTACTTACAAAACGAGTTATGCAGAGTTATTAACGAAAATGATGTGCTAAAACTGTTAACTGATACTACATACTGATACTGCCAACAGAACACCAAACACTACTAATAATTACGTAATTTCGAGCTTTAAATAAATTGCTAAGAATGGAAGTGAATAAAATGCTAGCGTATATTACAAAGGTCATTGAACATATGCCACAAGATTGGTTAAACTTAACCACGCATAGGTTGGATATTTACAATGAAAAACTGGCTAAAGTCCAGTTTTTAGACCAGTTTATCCACCTAGCAAAAGAAGGGAATTCCAGCACTGCGGCATTGAGCAATTTACCTACGGCGTATGACTACATTCGTCTCGGTCATTCATTGTCCTGTGTTTTAGAATGGGCCATTGGGAATATCAACGGGTTGCCGGCCGAACAGGTAATCAGTTTTCAGTCCAAGACGGCACCTATTTTAGCCATTTTAAGAACAAACCTTTTAGCGCACAGAAATACGCTTATCACATACACCAAAGAGCTCCCAAGTGCATTTGATATTGATGTGCTAAAAAACATCTACGGTTTTTCATTTGACCTGAAAAAAGTGGATAGTCCCGCTGATGTGGAATCGTTCAATGGCAGTACCATTTTTATCTCACAGCAACATGATAGTTCAGCAATAAGCGTATCATCACATATAGACTTTTACATTAATATGTATGACGAGTTGGGAAGTGTATTGCTTATCAATGGTGCAGAAAATATACATTACATTTCAGATATTCAGCATTTTAGACGTAGGGAAACCGTTGCCATGACACCTCATAATTGCTTGAACGCCTTACGGTCTTTGGTGCTACCGGCTGAAAATTCGGTAATAAATAATACGACGGAGCATAAAGCTGCCGTGTTGGATCTGATACGAGAGGTGAGTGGTAGTGAGACCACACCATTGGTAGCATCGAGCGGCTTATCCGTTCAATATGCGATTCTAATGGGCTTGGTGCACGACGCCTTGGAAAACCATAAGGACAAAGCCATTAAAATTGTGGTTCCACCAAATTGCTATGGTGGCACCAATGATCAAGCAAGGCGCGTTGCCGCTTGCAGCGATGCCATAGAAATAGTGGATTTACTGGTAGATGGTGATAATGATATGGTGCAAAGCATTGATCATGTTTTGGAACAAATAGCCGCCGAAGATGCCGTACCTTATATTATTGCGGAAATACCAACGAATCCGAGAGTTGAAGTTCCCGACCTTCAAAAACTAAGGGCTGTATTAAGTGCCAAACGAAAAACTGATACCGGGAGCCAGGCTATTGATCCCGTATTTATTTTGGACCAAACGTTTTGCCCAAATGTCCATTTTTTAGGAGATGATGCTATTTTGTCAACCGTTAGAACCATTTCATTTGCCAGTGGTTCTAAATTTCCAAGTGGTGGTAAGTGTACCGCCGGATATTGTATAGCGAATAAAAAAGCGGAAGCTTTGATCGAGAAAATACAGTTGCACTTAGCCCTTTGTGATAATGAGGCTACGGATTTGCAATATGAAATTTTAGCAAAACAGATGCCGTCTATGATGCAGCGAATTCATGATGCCTATATCAATACACGAGATTTTGTTTCCTTTATAGAACAAACATTGCCTACGGCTAAAATCAATTTTGTTTCCGAAGCATTGGCAAAGGAAGGTTTTACGCCATCGGTCTTTTCTTTGGACCTACCTACAAAAGGGAATACTCCAGAAGAAAAGGAGGCGTACAAAAGAAAGATGAACGCCCTGTTGATCGATTTAATGATTACCGAAATACCCGATGAAAGTAAGTATTGCGTAAGCTATGGACAATTGAAAGGGTGTTATTGGACCATACCGGCAACATCAACTCAGGGTACCACTAAAGAGGACGATAAGGATTATATCGCCCGTGTGTCGCTTTCCCCTAATATGGACTTAGAACGCCATAAAGAGGTTTTCTTAAAGTTCGTGGAACAAATGTAAAAATGGCTAGGGTAGGGCTATTCTATATAGCCCTGCTTGCGCATCCAATCATCATTGAACATTTTACCAACATACCTGCTACCATGGTCATGAAATAAAACCACCACAACATCATCTTTGGTAAAGTGTTCCTTTAACTGCAAAACGCCTTTAATGGCAGAACCGGCAGAATTGCCCAAGAACATACCTTCTTCCTTTGCCAAACGCTGGGTGTATACCGCACCGTCTTTATCGGTTACTTTGGTAAATCCGTCAATAATATCAAAATCTACGTTTTTGGGTAGAATGTCTTCGCCAATACCTTCGGTTACGTAAGGGTAGATTTCTTTCTCATCAAAAATTCCCGTTTCGTGGTATTTTTTGAATACGCTACCATAGGTATCTATACCCCAAACTTTTATGTTGGGATTCTGTTCTTTTAAATACTTGCCCACACCGGAAATTGTGCCGCCGGTACCCACACCAACTACAAAATGGGTAATCTTACCATCGGTCTGTTTCCAAATTTCAGGTCCGGTGCTTTCGTAGTGTGCCTTGGCATTACTAGGGTTGTCATACTGATTTACATACCAACTATTAGGCGTTTCTTTCGCCAATCTTTTGGAAACCGAATAATAAGAGCGTGGATCATCTGGCTCAACAGCAGTAGGGCACACGACCACTTCTGCACCTACGGCACGTAAAATGTCGCACTTTTCTTTGGACTGTTTATCCGCCAAAACAAAAATACATTTGTAGCCTTTTACAATGGCAGCCAATGCCAAACCCATACCTGTATTGCCAGATGTACCTTCAATAATGGTGCCGCCAGGTTGCAATCTTCCATCCGCTTCAGCATCTTCAATCATCTTTAAGGCCATACGATCCTTAACCGAGTTACCAGGGTTAAACGTCTCATATTTAGCCAATACCAAACAAGGCAATTCTGCCGTAAGTGTATTGATCTTTACAAGGGGCGTATTACCAATTGTTCCCAATATATTTTCTGCGTATTCCATAGCTGCTATTAAATTCTTTCAAAAGTATAAAACGAGAATGACGAAAGCAATTTTGTTGCAGATACATCAAAAATTAAATGAAGCTTTTGTTTTTGGTTTGATAACGATAACTACCGCACCACAGTAACCTCTAACTCAACTTTTAAGGTTTCAAATAGGCTTTTAACTTCCAAAACGGTACTGGTCTGTTTGATTTCATGCTTTTTTATCCAGTCTTGAAATATATCGAAAGAGGCAAAGAATTCATCTGATGACGTGGTGTAAATATTTAAGCGTACAATATTCTTGCATGCATACCCAGCTTCAGAAATGACCTTTTCTAAATTGCTTATGGTGTCTGTAAGTTGGTTTCTCATATTGCCGGTACTAGATATACCTGCAGCGTCTATAGCTGTTTGACCGGAGATGTACAAAGTTGCTTCGGGCTTTACGACTTCAACCGCTTGAACATAACTTCTTTCATTCTGCCATTCCCAGGGATTAATTATTCTTCGTTCCATGCTATTTTATATTTGATGTTCATTTTTACACTACAAATATTTGAATTAAAGCACTGTTGAAGTGTGACATACATCACAATTATAAAACTAGGAAAGGCTAAGAGGATAATCTGCTAAGTGTTTCTCGTGATACACCCAAATAAGAAGCTAACAAGGTTTTTGGTACGCGTTGAAATAATGCCGGATGTGTTTTGAGCAATTGTTCATACCTACCTTTTGCGTCTGATGTTAGAAAAGATACAATTCTATTTTGCGAGGCGATATGACCTAAATTTGATTTCATTAAAAAGAAACGCTCCATTTTTGGAAATGCCAATGACAAGGCATGGTAATTTTCAAGGGGTAAAGCGTATACACTGGTGGGTTCAATTGTCTGTAATGCCATGGAAGCATTGGTTTGCATGAAATAGGCGGAAAAATCACTTTCCCACCAATCTTCCATAGCAAATGAAATAATATGTTCTTTACCATCTTGGTTTACTAACACCAATTTTAGGAGTCCGGAGACAATAAAATAACAATGATTTACTTTTTCTCCCTGCCGGATAAGAAAATCCTTTTTACCATAATTTTCGAATGAGAAGTATGAAAGCACTTCTACAAATTCATGATCGGTAAGAGGCACTAGTTTTTGAATATGTTGTTTTAACTTCTCTTCCATTGGTTATGAACCAAAGGTCGATATAATTAAAAAACAAAGCAATTACATGTTACCGTACTTATAATCAAGTTATTCACGGTGTTTTTGGTGATGGACTATTCCTCTGTCCAATAATCCATTACCAAAACATCGGCAATGATAGGTCCTACTTTGGCTACCAAATCTAAGTGGGCTTTATGAAAAAGGTATATTTCCCTACCGTGTTCATCGTTAAATGTCAGCGTGAAGGTATGTGTAAAACCTTTGCTGGCGCCTTCTTCACTATCATTTATTCCCCATTCCAATGCCGTAATCTGTGGAATTTGGTCTTTAAGGGCTACAAAAGCTTGTTCCGCTTCTTTAATCTTATCATTGGTAGCATCAGATTTATATTTTAAATGAACCACGTGCCTCAGTTTTTTATGTTCTCTATTTATTTTAGGTAGTACATTGTAGGTCACCAATTTATGTAAATCGAACCGAAACGAACCTGCAATAAGAAAATCCTTTTCGCCAATGGAGTGCGACCTTAAACCGTAATAAATGGAATACCCCGTTTTCAAATAGTTCATAGGGCTAAGGACCCCTTCCTTATTCAACTTTAGCAATTGTATAGCCTCATCATCTCTAGTGCCTACCGCCAATACCGCTTCATCAGTATTGACCGAAATGACTTCTATTCTTGTTTGTCCAGATAGTTTGGTGCTCTCGTCATCCTTCAGAACAAAATGTGGTACTAATGCACCCTTCTTATCGACCTTGAAAACACTTACACCGTCACCATGGTACACAAAATCTTTTCTTTTTATAAAATTGCCCCTTTTGTAGTACTTATGATGTCTGTGACCTACAATTACATAATGCCGATCTTCTAAGGTAACCCCGGTAACTGGGTAAGTGCCCGTAAGGTAACGATCTGTTTTGTTGTCACTTATATTATTTAGATTCTTGAACGTACCGTCTTCATACACCCTAAAACTGCTAACGCCATTATCTTGAAAACCACCGGTATATAAATAGGTTTTACCTTTTACTTGGTGCACATACATGCCAATAATACCATCTGTATGTACCGTTTCATCATCTTTCATTGACTGTACGTGGGTAAGCGCTCCATTTTCCTGAATTTGAAAACAACTTAGACCGGGATTTTCCTCTAGTCCGCCAACAAACAAATAAGAAGCATTTTTCATATGTACTACCTGTAAGGTAATGGCAGTGCCCAAATAGGTATCTTCTGTATCTTTGGTCAATGCTGTACGTTCTAAAGATCCAGAATCCAATATTTTAAAGCTTTCAATTACATTACCATGTTTGTTGGCTACAAATAAAAAGTCATTGTTTTTTATACGGGTAGCTACCATACCCCGTGCCGGACCTTTTTTCATATGCAGTTCATGGTCGCTTATGGGAGAAAGAATTCCGTCTTCATTTAATCCATACACATCTATATTGCCCACACCGCCGGCAAATACATAATGTTTACCGCCTTTCTCATAGCAAGTAACAGAAACAGTGTTTTCACCAGAAATGGCTTTAAAATCCTTTCTGTACAGCATTAAATCATCCGTAGACTGTGCATTGCCTATCTGCGCTATCGCGAAAATTGCAGCAAGCACATATTTAAATGTATTCATGATTTTCTTGTTGTTCATCGTCATTATGTATGCTTAATTTAAAACGTATTTGGCACCTGCAATGGCAATTTCCCTGTCTTGATCTATAGTACCGCCACTAACACCAATTGCCCCAATGATTTCTCCTTGCTTATTTTTAATAGGATAGCCACCGGGAAAAGTCATGAGTCCGTCATTAGAATGTTCAATATTATAAATAATACCGCCAGGTTGTGTCAGTTCGCCCAGTTCACCGGTATCCATATTAAAATACCTTGCCGTTTTTGCCTTTTTGATTGCTACATCAATACTTCCTAAAAAAGATTGGTCCATTCTTATAAACGCCTTTAGGTTAGCACCGGCATCTACCACGGCTATATTTACAAGTACGCCATCGGCTTCCGCTTTTGACTTTGCTTCAAGTAACACTTCCAAAGCTTCATTATGGGTAATGTTATAGGTTACTTGCGCATAAGCGTCATCCATTAATATTAATAATACCAATGTAAGTATCAGTCGGTTTACTTTTAGTAATTGTTTCATACCTCTCTATGCTGTTTTGCTTTACAAAAATTGAAAACAGTACCGAGAATAAAGTTGAACTTGTTCAACTATGGTTAATTTAATGAAATTTAAAGCTGCTTTTTTATTTTACTTAGAAATTCATGTGTGATGCCGAGATAGCTAGAAGTCTGCCGATCCGTTAATTTAGAAGCAATTTCCGGGTAGGTAGATATGAAGAGAAGATATCTTTCTTTTGCCGTTAAGCTATGGTTTTGCACCAACCTGCGCTGCCATGCCACGACGGACTTCTGAAACATGATGCGAAACAATTTTTCTGCAGACGGTATTGCCGCGTATAGTTGTTCCTTGTTCTTCCTGTTAATAATTAGCACTTGACTATCCTCTAAAGCCTGAATGTTCAATTCTGAAGGTTTGTTGTTCATAAAACTATCTATGTCCATAAGCCACCAATCTTTTGCGGCGAAGAACATGGTGTTTTCATTACCTTTTTTGTCCAGGGTAAACGTTCTAAAACAACCTTCTAGCACAAAACCTTCAAACTTGCAGATTTCACCTTGTTGTAATATGAAATCTTTTTTATCAATAGTCTTTAGATGAAAATAGCTGCAAAATTCTTGTTCTTCATCTTTTGATAAATGAATAATTTTATTGACATGCGCTATTAAAGGGTCGAAAATCATTGATGGTCTTATATTCTGAGTTACATTCCAAAATGATTAATAGGACCATTGCCATGACCCAAGATTTTATCTTTACCCGCGGCAATAGCTTGGTTTACGTAATTACACCCTTTTGTAATTGCTTCATCCATAGTAAATCCTAAACTTAAATAAGCTGCAATGCTTGAAGAAAGACTACAACCGGTACCATGTATATTAGTAGTGTTTACCCTTGGGTTGGTGATGATTTTTACTGTTTTGGTCTCATGAACATAAAAAACATCGGTCATAATAAAAGAATCATTATCCACATGACCACCTTTCAACAAAACGGAGACTTGAAACTGTTCACCAATTTTTTGTGCCATAGCTTTCATGTTGTCCACATTGATTTTTTCATTGATCAATAATTCCGCTTCGGGTATGTTAGGCGTAATCAAGCTCACCTTTGGTAGAAAATCCTTTAAACATTCAATAGCATCGTCCGCAATTAATTTATGACCGGATGTACTCACCATAACAGGGTCTAATACAATATTAGTTGCTTTATACTCGGTCAATTTAGTTTCTACCATATTGATTACCTCGCAAGAATGGAGCATGCCAATTTTAATGGCGCCAAAATAAATATCACTCAATACGGCATCTAGTTGTTTTTCCAAATGTGCAATGGGTATAGCGTGTATATCTGTTACACCTTGCGTATTCTGAGCCGTAGTGGCCGTTATTACCGTTGCCGCAAATGCACCGCAGGCGCTAATACTTTTAATATCTGCCTGTATACCTGCACAACCGCCAGAATCGCTCCCAGCGATACTTAACACACTATTATAGGTTCTATTTAAATCTTCCATGCTTCTTTATTATAGGCGCTATCCCAAAACATCCATTCCAATTTAGATGCTTTTATAAAAGCTGTTTTCATTTTTTGTAAAACTTCTTCTGAAGCATTTTCCGCATACCTATTGGTAATTGCTACCGCATTATTGACCGAGGTTGCAAATTCTTCCCCGCCATAGGTATCTATCCAATCTTGATATGGATTATCTGCTTTATTGGTTTGGTTTTCTTGAATGTAATCCCCAATTTCTTTGTAAATGGTAAAGCAGGGGAGCACGGCTGCCAACGCTTCTTCTAAAGAATGGTTTGCTACCATACGTGTTAAATAACTAGTGTACAATTCACAAGTAGGCGAGGGCTCATGTGTTAACCGATTATCTTTCAAGAAAATTTGATGAAGCGCATTTTCAACATGAATAATGCCGGTTGCCGAATCCAGAAAAAACTGTGTGTCGTTTTCATGCTGACACTTAACACCCACTGTAGCAAGTACTTTTTTATACTCCGCCAAATACATGGCATCTTGATTGATATAAAATTGAAATACATCCGATGATAGCGTGCCGTTCATCAGTTCTTTGATAAAGGGCTGTTGTTTTATTGCTTCTAGAATAAAATCTGTTTCTTGTCTTACTAGTGTGTACCAGTCTTGCATACTATTTGTTTTAATTCTTTTGTTGCCGTTAGTGGTTCAACTGCTTTTGAAATTGCGGAAACTACGGCAATACCATCGGCACCGTTGCTTATAATCTCCGCTGTATTATTTTTGTTGATACCACCAATACAGACCATAGGTTTATTATATATTTTTCGTATTGATCTAAGACCCGAAAGACCTAAGGGTTTCGCTAGATCTGTAGTTTTCGTATCCGTTGAAAAAATAGGGGAGATGCCAATATAATCAGCGGCTTGGGCATTATCCTTTATAGCTTCTTCCAAAGTACTTACCGATAGTCCGATAATGGAACTTTTTCCTAGTAGACGTCTGGCAACGTTAAATGGCATATCGGTTTGTCCAATGTGAACTCCGTCTGCATTCACTGCCAGTGCAATGTCTATACGGTCATTAATGATCAATGGAATGTTATTAGCCACACACAATTCTTTTGCATGAACGGCACGTTTGTAAAATGTAGCCGTGTCGCAGGTCTTCTCACGTAATTGTACCAATGTTACACCGCCCTTTAAAGCAGCTTCTAGAATAGCAAAAAAGGAATTATCGTCCCTAATACTATCATCGGTAACATACATTAAAGCATAATCTATTTTAGGCATTCGTCTTAACTTTTGCCACTAAAACTTCAGGGGAAAGCTCATATAGACTATCATAAAAATTCATTTGAAAGCTGCCCGGACCGGCACTCTTATCATTTGCCATATCACCTGCAACGCCCATTATGGCCATTGCAGCAACTGCAGCTAAATGTGTATTTTCCTCAACACCCAAACAAGCACCTACCATAGCGGTTGCTGTACAGCCCATTCCGGTAATTTTTGCCATTAGCGGGCTTCCATTTTCTATTTTACTAATAGTATCTGCAGTGATGATGTAATCTATAGCACCACTGATCACTACGGTATTATTAAGTTGCTTGGCAAGTAGGGTAGCACCTTCAATGGCATCTTGGTTATCCATAGTACTATCCACACCCTTAGTGGAATTGGTCAATTTAGCCAAGGCCATTATCTCCGAGGCATTTCCACGAATTACATTGGGTATTGCTGTCTCTATGATCTTCTGTGCCACTTCCGTTCTGTATGCAGATGCACCAACGCCAACCGGGTCGAAAACAAAAGGGGTATTGGTCGCTTTGGCTTGTGCTGCAGCCATTAGCATACTTTCTACCCATTTTTCGCTCAGTGTTCCCATATTGATAACCAGTGAAGAAGAAATAGCAACAATATCCTTGACCTCTTCTTTAGCGTGAGCCATTACAGGAGATGCACCAACAGCCAATAAAGCATTGGCAGTATTGTTCATGACTACATAATTGGTAATGTTATGAACTAAAGGACTCTTACTTCTTATTTCTTGTAATATCTCGGAAATACTGCTCATTGAATAATTATAATCGGTTATTTTGGTGAGCAACTAAGTTCGCTAAATTCAAAAAAATAGAAAACAATAATGTATTAGTATTGTGTAAAGTTATTAACGTTAGTTTCTTAATAATGATTTAAATAGCTTAAGCAAACAGTTTTTTGAACAATATACGTCTACATTTCAATGGCTGATATGGTAGCCACCTTTACTTTGATTTGTAATCATCGTTTTTAGAAAAATACCCTTCGTTTGATACTGCGGCATCGCTAACTTCTATACTAGCCGTTTTGAACCAAACTTCTGCATAATTGCCATCGGCATATTGCTTTTGAATATCGCCACCATGGGTTTCTGCACCAGAACACCAGTTCATGTTTTCATCTGGAGATTTTCCGTTGGTTTGATTATAAGCGCCCAATTTAAAAAAGCAGCCTTCACCAGCGTATGCCTCTTTGCGTTCAACACCATCTTGACCAATAGGGAAGAACAATTTCTTGGTTTGCTCAGGTATATCCGCCTGTGTTGGGTATTCCGATTCCAGTAAATTTTTGGTATACGTTTTGGTTTCATGTCCGTCACTCATAAACTTTAAGCTCATGATACCGTCTTTTACAATAACCTCATAGCTGAATTCTTCACCTAGCGCTATGCCATCTTCAGGTTCCGCAGGATAAGTATCCACAGTTTCACCAACTACCGAAAAATCATTGCCCCAAACAGCAGTAGAGTAGTCCCACCTCTTAGAATTATCATCACCAGCGGTATTGATTTCATAATGCCAAAATACAGAGCCTTTGTTATGACCTGGGTATTTTTTGTAAAAGATTTTCAATGGCTCGTTTTCAAAGGCATCTGCGCTATGAATCTGACCCACAACTACCGCGTGGGTTGCTGCCACACGGGCATCTCCCGTAGATGACACGTTTATTACTTTAAGAGTTGCCGTCAACTTATCATTTGCCGTTTTTGGGTACCATTTTTTAATTTGCGCCAGTTCGGTCCTGGTATTATTGGAAGAGCCATGGGTATTGCCACCATTGGGTGCTTTAAAAACTACCCAATCATCTTTGCCATCATTGGCAACGTAAAAGAAATCTTTGTTTTCAAAGTTATTGGCTACTCCCGCATTTGAACCATCGCCCAAAATTAATTTCCAATCATCAAAGAACGGAATTACCTCACTTGCGTAAACCGTTTCTTCTGGATCATTCTCAATAGGAGCATCATTTGTTTTCTTGGTTGTGTTCTTACAATTAGTAAAACAAAAAATTGTTACTAACGATGCCAAGGCAATTATATGTTTTTTCATTTTCTTACGATATAAAGCGATAAGATAGGAATAGTTTAAACAATTAATAAATTATAGGACATTTTCTATTGAGATAACGGATATTAACCTTCTATTCATGAATATCTTGCCAAACCATTACCACTTTACCTCGTGTACGCATTTTTTCAATATGTGCTATTGCTTCTGGTATCTGGGTATACGGATATGACTTTTCTATGTGGACCTTGATGCGCTCTTCATTAATAAGTGAAGCCAAAACTTTCAAATCTTTAGTATTCGCTTCAGCCGTAAATTGGGTCAATGGGAACTTACTGAAAGCTTTTTTCAATAAAACGGCAAACATATGTCCTATAGTAGTAAAACCGACCATAACACCTCTTTTGCCCATTCGTGTATAATCGGAATGCGTTAGGTTGCCATGAACATCAATGACTACATCATAATCTCCTTTATGCTGGTGAATATCTTCCTTATCATACCCAATGATATAATCTGCACCAATTGATTTTACAAAGTCCGAATTTCTGGCAGAACATACAGCCGTAACATGTGCTCCGTATGCCTTGGCAATTTGTACCGCAAAATGACCCACACCACCAGATGCCCCATTAATCAATACAGATTCTCCATTTTTTATGTTACCATGCGTAATTATTGCCTGATAAGCTGTTAGACCGGCAATGGGAACACCTGCCATGGTAGTGAATTTTGCATGCTCTGGCATTTTAGCACAAACATTGGCCGGAACACAAGCAAATTCTGCAAAAGCACCACCACCTAACATTTCACCAAATACATTGTCTCCAATTTTAAAATGCTGCACGCCAGAACCAATTTCTTCTATAATTCCTGCAAAATCAGCACCTAATATAGCATCCTTGGGTTTAAAAAGTCCGAACGAAAATCTAGCAAAAAAGGGCTTTCCCCGTAGAATATGCCAATCCGCCGGGTTAGCGGAATTCGCCATTACCTTTACCAAAATATGATTGGTTTTAACTACCGGTTTAGCAACTTCTTCCATTTGAAGAATCTCCGGACCGCCATATTTATACTTGGTAAATGCCTTCATATCCTCTAAAATTGAAATTAGTTACTTTACCTCGTTCTCTAACTCGCTACCTGTCTCAAATGATTTAATATTGTTTAAGGTGATCGTAGTTATTTGATCCATTGCTTCTTTTGTAAAATATGCCTGATGCGATGTAATCAACACATTAGGGAAACTTAATAGTCTCAATATCATATCATCTTGAATGATATGTTCTGAATGATCCTCAAAAAACAGATTTTCTTCCTGCTCATAAACATCGATTCCCAAATACCCTATTTTTCTATCTTTAAGTCCGGCAATGGCATCTTCCGTTTTGATCAGGGCACCTCTACTGGTGTTGATGATCATAACACCATCTTTCATTTTAGCAATAGATGCTTTATTGATGATATGCTTGGTATGTTTGTTTAAAGGACAGTGCAACGATATAATATCCGATTTTTGAAATACTTCTTCAAGCGGTAAAAATTCTACCCCTGCAGCTACCAGTTCTTCATTTTCAGCAATGTCATATGCAATGAGCTTACTTCCAAAACCTTTTAATAATTTACCGAATGTTGCTCCAATTTTTCCCGTTCCAATAATACCTATGGTTTTATTGCTCAGGTTGAAACCAATAAGGTTCTTTAATGAAAAGTTGCCTTCCCTGACCCGGTTGTAAGCTTTGTGCGTTTTACGGTTAAGGGTCAATATTAAAGCCAAGGCATGCTCTGCAACCGCTTCTGGCGAATAGGCAGGTACCCTTACTACCTTTATGCCTTCTTTCTCCGCAGCTTCTAAATCTACATTGTTGTAGCCAGCGCAGCGTAGTGCTATTAGTTCTATACCGTTGGCGGATAATATTTTAATAGTTTCTTCATTGACTATATCGTTTACAAAAACACATACCACATTGCAATCTGCCGAAAGTTTAGCAGTATCTGGATTTAAAGCGGTTTCATAAAATGAAAAATTATAGTCATAATCCGCATTATACTTTTCAAAATACTCTTGGTCATAAGATTTGGTACTGAATACAGCAATGTTCATTAAGATAGTTTTGATGATGAATAGTATCTTAAAGTTAACTATACTAGTTTAGTAATCCAATCCTATTTCACGAGTTTTTAGAATGGTATTGTTACTATCTATTTTAATAGTTCGGCTATTTCATTATTGCCCTGCATTTTTGCATGTGATAAGGCCGTATTACCACGGTTATCCTTAATTGTTGCGTCAGCGCCATTTTTTAGCAAATAATTGACAATATCTTTATGACCAAAGGTGCTGGCATAAATTAACGCCGTTGCATCATTATAGTTTTGCTGATTGACCTTGGCTCCGCTGTCAATAAGCATTTTAGCTATTTCAAAATTACCTTTAAAACAAACACCCATTAATGCCGTATTGCCAGATGTATCTTTAGCATTTACATCGCAACCTTTCTCCAATAGAAATGAAACAACCTCTTTTTGGTTGTTATATGCTGATAATATTAAAGGGGTAAACCCCTTACTATCAACGGCATTTATTGACTCCTTATTTTGATTGTAAAGATTGCGTAATGTTTCTACATCTCCAGTTCTAGAAGCCTCAAAAATGTTTTGAGCGTTACCTGTAAGTGTACTTATCATAATAGTTAGTATTAGTAAATTCTTCATTATTTTCTGTATTGGAAAAGAGGATGCATAATAGCACCCTCTTTTTAGTATAAATATTTAATGCATGAAATCTTTCTGTAAAAAACCTAGTGCTTTTGCTAAAGCCATTCCAAAATTCCTATCTGCTTGATAGAAATGACCAATCATGGTTTTTTGAATGTTTTTATCTGTTACAGCACTTAAATCGCCACTTAAGTTTTTAATTAAATTTTCTTGCTGTTGTTTAGATAGCGTTCTATAAAAATCCCCAGCTTGGGCAAAATCATTGGTTTTAGAGATTTTCTTTTGTGTAATAGTTACATTGCTAAGTGTAGTTTCTGATTGCTTGTATTGGGGATCTTCTGCTAAAGCCGCTTTTGAACTTGGTTGATAGTTCACATCCGGATTTTCAAATCTTTTATTTCCTGCACTGTTCCAACTATCAGAATTATAGTTGTTAGGTTCTTCTAAAGGCTTGTTGACTTCCAATTGTAAAAAATTAGGACCAAGACGATGTCTTTGTGTATCAAAATAAGAGAACAATCTACCTTGTAACAATTTATCCTCAGAAGGTTCTACACCTGGAATTAAAGCACCTGGAGAGAAAGCAATACTTTCTACCTGCTCAAAAAAGTTTACCGGGTTCTCATTTAAAGTCATGGTACCAATTTTAATTTTTTCAATTTTATCGGCTGGCCAGTCTTTAGTTGCATCTAAGGGCCAAAAGTCGAAAGAATGCATATCTTCTGGCTTAATTAACTGCACATACAAATCCCATTGAGGATAATTTTTATCGTCAATATCCTTTCTTAAGCTCATGGTAGCATGTTGCCAATCTTTCCCTTGTTGTTCAGCGGCTTCTTCAATAGTCAAGTTTTTTTCACCTTGTTTAGAAACCCACGAATATTTTACGTAAGTAACATCTCCTTCGGCATTTATCCATTTATAACCGTGCACACTGCTACCGTTCATGTATTGGTATCCTTTTGGAATACCTAAATCCGTATATAATCTTGTAAGCATATGTGTAGATTCTGGTACATGCGAAAAGAAATCGAAAAATCTGTTAGGATCCTGTTTATTGGTTACAGGCGAAGGTTTTAAAGAGTGTACCATGTCCGGGAATTTAATGGCGTCCCTGATAAAGAAAATTGGCAAATTGTTACCTACGATATCATAATTTCCCTGTTCCGTATAAAACTTAACGGCAAAACCTCTTGGGTCTCTTGCAGTTTCAGGAGAACCTTTTCCATGTATTACGGTAGAGAAACGAACGGCAAGGTCTGTCTTTTTGCCAACTTGTGAAAATAATACCGCTTTTGTGAACTCGGACATATCTTTAGTAGCTTCAAAATAACCCGACGCTCCTGCGCCTCTAGGATGTACCACTCGTTCTGGAATTCTTTCCCTATCAAACGCTGCCAGTTTTTCTACCAAATAAATATCCTCCAATAAAACGGGTCCATATTCACCTACGGTTTTGGAATTCTGATTATCGCCAACTGGAACACCACCATTTGTAGTTATTGTGTTGTTAGACTGGGCCAAACCTACACCTACCAAGGCTAGGGTGATAAGCGTCACTAATCTTTTTTTCATTCTTTATAGATTTATGTTATAATGATGAAGCAAAATTCAATTAGAAGCGCTTATCAATCAAATTAATACTCTATATACTTGTATTGCTAAAATTAATATGCCACCTAAATGACCTTGCAACAATTAGAATATGTGATTGCACTAGACGCTTATAGACATTTTGTTACGGCCGCAGAAAAGTGTTTTGTTACCCAACCTACCATAACCATACAGGTTAAAAAATTAGAGGATGAAATAGGATTTTTAATTTTTGACAAGAGTAAGTTCCCTCTAAAGCCTACCAGTTTAGGGGAAATGTTCATATTGAAGGCGAAGATGATATTGAAAGAAGCCCGTGAACTTAAAAATATGGTGAATATTGAGTTGAACAGTATTGAAGGAGAATTCCGTTTAGCTGTATTGCCCACAATTTCATCTTATTTGATCCCATTAATTTCCGGACCATTTTCAAAAAAATATCCCAACACAAGATTGTTGATTGAAGAAATGGAAAGTGACCAAATTATAAGGTCTTTACACAATAAGGAAATAGATATAGGTCTATTGGTAACACCATTGAACGATGCCCACCTAAGGGAAATAAAACTATACAATGAGCCTTTTGTGTTTTATGGGCAGCCTGGTTTTATAGATAAGGATAAGAACAAAATATCTGTTGAGGAAATAGAAGGGTTAACTAATTTATGGTTACTGGAGAAAGGACATTGTTTTAGAAATCAGGTTCTAAATATTTGTGGGCATACCAATACTAACGGAAACATTCAGTTTAAAAGCGGTTCTATTGAAGCTTTAAAGAAAATGGTAGATAATTATGGAGGATTTACATTAGTGCCTGAAATGGCCATTAGCACTAATGATAATGGCCATGTACTTCATTTTCAAAAACCTAAACCGGTTAGGGAAGTAAGTCTAGTTGTTCAACAAACTTTTTCAAAAGAGGTGTTATTAGATGCACTTAGACATGAGATTTTAGATAAAACTCCTAAAGAATTTGAAAAGAACCAACGCTTTATAAAGATTAATTGGCGTTAGGAACAACTAAACATACGCTCTAAAATTTTTATAAAACGTCAAACTGGCAACACAGTAGATTCCTCTGTTAATAGAAGTTCAACAATTTTAATTGTTCTAATAACCAATAGGAATTTCAACCCTGTTCATATCCCAAGCAATATACATTAGAGCAACACCTTGTTCTGAGTCTTCAAATTGAATGGAAAATTCTTCTACGGGTTGATCATTTTGTAAGACATGTGCATCAACTCTTAGAACATCATTTTTATCATCATAGCTATAGTGTCCCCATTGATCAACATCTCTATTAAATATAATGGTCCATATCTCTTCGGTAGGTATAGCATACATAGTATACGTTCCTTCCCTAAGTAATTTACCATCTATTTTAACATCTTGATAAACCTTTATCTCAGTTGCCTCATTAGCACCAAGTCGCCATATTTCATTGTATTTGACCATACCACCAAAAACTTGGCGACCTTTCTTTTGGGGTCTACTATAATCTATTTTTAGAATAGGGCTGTCAGGTAAATTTCGCTCTGGAGCAAATTTTATATCATGGGCAAAATGATCAGGTAAATACGCCCTGTCTAACGGACTTTTATCTAAGCCCCTAAAACTTTGGGCAAAACTAACTGAAGTAACTAGGCTAAGGCCGGCGATAAGTAGTGTAATTTTTTTCATCATAATTACATGTTTATAAAAATAGATTAGCATTTAAATTTAATGATAATTAAAATGAAAACTAGACTATTCGCTAGGTATCTACCTAAGAATCAACATTGCTTATAACATCAATCCCCCGGTCGCTTCAATACGTTGACCGTTGATCCAACCTGCATCTTCTGTGCACAAGAAGGCTACAATACCTCCTATGTCTTCAGGTTCACCAACCCGACCTAAAGCCGTATTACTACTAATTTTCTGACGTCTTTCCTCATTATCTTTATTTGCGCCACCACCAAAGTCTGTACCAACGGCACCAGGAGCCACTACATTTGCCCTTATTTTTTTTGAACTCAACTCTTTTGCCAAAAACCTTGTAAATACATCAATACCACCTTTCATACTTGCATACGCAGAAGAACCCGGTATGGTAACACGTACCAACCCAGAGGATATATTTATAATACCGCCACCATCATTTAATTGGTCTACGGCATGTTGGGTTAAAAAATAAACACCTTTTAAGTGAATGTTCATCATAGCATCAAAATCTGCTTCGGTGGTTTCTAAAAAAGGCTTGTAAATTCCCGTTCCGGCATTATTTATCAAATAATCAAATTTAGCTGAGCGATAATTTTCATTTAAGTACATGCTAATTCTCTTAAAGAAACTTGAGAAATTTGACGTATCGCTTGTATCCAATTGGAACGCAACAGCTTTTTGACCTAATTTTTCAATTTCTTTGACAACTGCTTCTGCCGCATCTTTTTTAGAGTGGTAGGTCAAAATTATATCTAATCCTTTTTCGGCGATCTTTAACGCAATATTCTTACCAATTCCACGGCTACCACCCGTAACCAAGGCAATTTTTGAAGATGATTTCATGATGTACAATGTCTATAATTTATGAAGTTTTTAGTGTAACTAAAATACAGATACCGTTTTTTCAATAGTACTTCAGCTACGTTATTTTTTTATTAAAGTTGATCTTTACTTAAGTTTTGGGGTCGCGTTTAAATAATTGAATTAGATCAAATACCAAAACACAGAAAACAACCCAGATAAAACCAGCAATGAATCCGCCCGCAATATCGGATGGAAAGTGCACCCCTAAATAAATTCGACTAATACCAATACTTAATATTACCGTTAACAATACTATCACCAATAAGTATTTAAACACTTTTTGAATGTCGAATTTGATCACCAAAAAAATGAGAAAGCCATAGAAAGCCATTGCACTCATGGCATGTCCGCTAGGATAACTTAAGGTTTCCACAGAGACCAAATGTTCTATTCCCGGTCTAGCTCTATCAATAAATCGTTTTAACATCATATTTGAAACTGTTGCCAATGCTAACACCAAAGTTGCCTGTACAATATATTTCCAACGTTTAAAGACCAAAAGGGAGACTAACAAAAAAATGGATAATACAATTAAATAGCCATAAGTATCGCCAACATTGGTCATAAATTTAAAGTAGTTGGTTAAGCTAGGTGTACGTCTAGAAACAATGTAATCCGTTATTGCAGTATCATAATTGGCAAGCATTTCGGTCTTTAATGTCTCTGTTAATTCTACAAATACATTTATGCCGCCTACAACTATAACAAGGGCAATAATTACAGTTATCACATAAGGTAACGTTGTATTGTATTGGTTGAGTTTATTTTCTAGAAATTCTCGTAGCGATTTTATAAATGTAAAAAGGGATTGTTTCATGAAACGATCTATTTAATTCGATGTAAACTTAGCCGATATGGGTCAATATCAGTGTTTCAAACAAATTGATAAATAACTCGTTTGAGTTAAACTCATTTTTTAAAGGGGTATGGGGTCATACAGATTTGGACGAGTATATCCTGAAACCTTATCTTTATGCGATAATAGAATTGTTAGAAATTATGAAATCACCCGATTGGAAAACTGCCATAGAATTTGATGATATTACTTATAAAAAATGTGACGGCGTAGCACGTATTGCTTTCAATAGGCCTAATGTACGCAATGCCTTTAGACCACATACCACAAGTGAACTTATAAAAGCATTTTATGATGCACAGGAAGATACATCTATAGGAGTGGTGCTACTTTCCGCGGAAGGTCCTTCAACTAAAGACGGAATATGGTCTTTTTGTAGCGGTGGCGACCAAAAGGCTAGGGGAGAGAAAGGATATGTTGGGCAAGATGGGCAGCACCGTTTGAATATTCTTGAAGTTCAACGAATGATTCGTTTTATGCCCAAAGTGGTGATCTGTGTTGTACCGGGTTGGGCCGTTGGTGGCGGACATAGCCTTCACGTAGTTTGTGATATGACCTTGGCCAGTAAAGAACATGCTATTTTTAAACAAACTGATGCTGATGTTACCAGCTTTGATGGTGGATACGGTTCTGCATATTTGGCAAAAATGGTGGGACAGAAAAAGGCACGTGAAATTTTCTTTTTAGGTAGAAACTATTCCGCACAAGATGCGTTTGACATGGGTATGGTCAATGCCGTTATACCTCATGATGAGTTAGAGGATACTGCTTTTCAATGGGCACAAGAAGTATTGGAGAAATCTCCAACTTCCATTAAAATGCTAAAGTTCTCCATGAACTTAACTGATGATGGTATGGTAGGCCAACAAGTATTTGCCGGTGAAGCAACAAGATTGGCTTATATGACCGAAGAAGCAAAAGAAGGTAGAAATGCATTTCTAGAAAAGCGTAAACCTGATTTTGGCAAGGATAATTGGCTACCGTAGGTTGGTTGTCCGTTGATGGTTGTCCGTTGATGGTTGTCCGTTGATGGTTGTCCGTTGATGGTTGTTTTAAAAAAGTTCATTTTTCCAAAAGAAAGAATGAACTTTTTTAGGCTAACGGCTAAAAGTGGTTGTTCAAACGCGAAGCGTTTAGCTATCATAAAGCAGTACTTAATACTCAGTACTTTTTACTTAATACTTTTTTCTGAACACTTAAAACTGATACTGCCAACGGAACACTTAAAAGAAAAACCATCCTAAACTAAAAAGAGTCCAACCCTTTGAAGATCAGACTCTTTTACGAGAACACTATATGAAAATGAAAAAATTTATTTCGTTTTTAACAACACTGTAAAGATATATATGTTCTTCAGTTCATAGAAACTATTGTTGTCATGTAAGAGCAATCTGTTGTGTGTTTCTTGAGAATTGTGGTGTTGCTTAAATTATTTAAAGCTAATGTGTATTATTGAATAGACCTTATGATTTCCTTTAACAATGTATTGAACTGTTCGTCAGATTGTTCTTCCAGTCCGGTACGCACTACAACTAAATCTTTAGAGGGTATTATGAATATGCGCTGACCTTGAAATCCGTTTACGGAGAACAGGTCTTTAGATATATCTGGATATTTTCCATTTGCATTCAACCAAAAATGTGCGCCGTAGACTCCATCAGAATTTACGGTAGGGGTAGAAACATAATCCACCCAAGATTCCGAGAAAATACGTTCCCCGTTCCAATCCCCTTTATTTAAATATAGTAGCCCAAACTTAGCCCAATCTCTGGTTGTTGCCCACGCATAGGATGATAGTATGTAATTACCCATTAAGTCTGTCTCTAACAACATTGAATTCATACCAATTTTATCGATCAATTCCTGATAAGGAAAATCTAGATATTCTTGGTGGGTTTCAAATTGTTCGCGCAATATCCCTGACAAAAGATTGGTGGTACCGGAAGAGTAGTTCCAAATTTCGGTCGGGGCCGCGATTACGTTTTTATTACGCTGTGCCAAAGTCATATCCGAATCTAAAAAAAGCATGCGGGTAACGTCTGATATTTTAAAATAATTTTCTTCCCAAGCCAAACCACTCTGCATGCGTAATAAATGATCTATAGTAATATTACTTTTCAGATTTTTCATACGAATCTCATTGCCAAATGGTTTATAATCCATCTTCATTTCCCCTTGATACTCTAAAATACCATAAAGTGTAGCTAATATACTTTTAGTCATAGACCACCCCAATATTTTGGTATCCTCCGTAAATCCTCTAATATAGCGTTCACCTATGATTTGGTTTTTATGAACCACCAATAGAGACCTTGTTCTTTGTTCAGGATCTTTAAAAGCATTTTCAAATGCGACCTCTAATTTATCATAATCAACATTCGCTAAAATGGTATCTTTTACACCGTTATTACCAAAAGGAAACGGTAGTGTATCTTTTACGAAAAACCTGTTGGGGATGATATCAAAATTATGCTTCTCATATTCATCATTGGTCAAGACGACACCTAAACCCTCCTTGAAAACCGCTTTTCTTGGCATAAGTCCATAAACACTTGCCGTAGCGGAATTATCCTCAGTGTAAACCTCACAATCAGATAACTTGATCAAAGGCATTTCGTGATCGTTTAATATTACATCCACGGGTTCTCTATCCGCAATAAATACACTGGATGCCATACTTTTTGATGCGTAACCGGAAATGAGGTTCAGCTTTGGGTAATTAAAATAAATTGCGGCAATAATGCCTACCAAGGCAATTCCTAAAAGTAATTTTAACTTTCTCATTATTGTTTGATGGTTTTTATCTGATTGAAAATCAGAATTCTTAAATGGCAACTTACAATTTTTGCCAAGTTTTATCTGCAGATAACCTAAAACTTCCTAAATAGTCAAAACTGCATTCTTGGGGCAAAATCAATGATAGAAAGGTACTCTGGTCTTTAGCACGGTACAAGTGATACTCCTTACCTACAATGGGTTCAAAACTAAACTTAGCATTGTAGACCAAATTGTTATATTCAAAATCGGTCATTAATTTATCATAAGCTTTCTGCAAAGCTTCATACTGTGCTTTAAATTGGTTATTAGCACCTACAATATGGGTGTTTTTCCATGAAGTAACATCGGGTGGTGTAATTCTTGGGGCCGCTACACCACTTGCAAATGGCAGTAGTTTTCCATGATATTCTTGAGCATCTTCATCAAAGACGACATTATCCGGTTTTTTTTCTTTTTTCATATCAACAAATTTAAAGAAAAGCATTCATGTATATTGCAAGGTTTTATGGGTATAGGTATCTTCCATATTCTATTAAAGTCACTATTCGAAATCATTATAATTGATGAATTTAAAATTATGTTTTTACTGTATTTTATTTATGGTCTTTATTTCATGCAATACAGAGAAACCTTCAAGGGAGGAAGCCCTTTTTACTGGTTATTGTGCTAGTTGTCATATTGCTCCAGATATACAATCTTTACCCAAAGATATCTGGAAAAATGAAGTGTTACCCGAAATGGGAGCCAGAATGGGCATATTCACCAAAGGAAAACACCCTTATTACAAGTTGCCTTTTCATGAACAAATTGCTGTAATCAAAACTGGCGTTTACCCTTCAAAACCTTTAATTCCGTTAGAAGACTGGAAACTACTAAAGGAATATATAATTGAATTGGCTCCAGATAGTCTTCTAAGTAATGTTCATAAAACTGAAAGTAAACCACTAGTTACATTCACGGCTTTCCCTATAAGTTTAGATAGCGTAAAGGGCAGTATGATTACATATTTGGATATCGATAGTAAAAAAAACAGAATAATTACAGGTAGCCGTCAAGGAGAATTAAATACATATGATTTAAATACCAAGACCTTTCAGCTTTTAGGAGATTTCGATTCCGCAATAATCAATGCCAGAATTTTAAATGATAGTGTGTATGTCACTAGTATGGGGAAAATGGACCCCAATGAAATACCACGTGGCGCAGCTGTTTTAAGAAAAGGCAATGAAACAGCGGTATTACAGGATTCTCTCCATAGACCAGTACACACCCTATATTTAGACCTTGATAAAAATGGTACTGAGGAAATTGTTATAAGCGAGTTTGGAGACTTAAAGGGAAAATTAACCTTGTTGAAGAAAAATGATTTTGGGTTTTACGAAGAACAAGTGCTATTAGGTTTGCCAGGTGCGTTAAGGGTAATACCTAAAGATATGAACAACGATGGCAAAGAGGATTTGGTAGTGTTGTTTGCACAAGGTGATGAATCGGTCTATATATTATACCAACAAGAAAATTTAAAATTCGAAGCTGAAAAGGTACTACGGTTTAGTCCGGTCTATGGATCTAGCTGGATGGAGCTTATTGATTATAATAAAGACGGATTTGAGGATATCATCACCGTAAATGGAGACAATGCAGACAAATCTTTTGTAAACAAACCATATCACGGTATGCGAATTCATATAAATGATGGGCAGAACAACTTTAAAGAATCATATTTTCATCCATTAAACGGTGCTACAAGGGTTATTGCCAATGATTTTGATCAAGACGGGGACATTGATTTCGCTTTGTTGGCTACTTTCCCCGATTTTGATAATCACCCTGATTATAATTTCATATATCTGGAAAATAAGGAAAGTACTTCCTATACGTTTTCCCAAGAGCATTTAACCGACACCAAATTAGGAAGGTGGTTTTTAATGGATGCCGAAGATATTGATGATGATGGAGATATTGACATCGTACTTAGTGCCCTTAGTTTTTCATTTACACCAGCCCCGGAATACTTAGAAGAAGCATGGAAAGAAAGTTATACGGATCTACTAATTTTAAAAAATAAGCTACATTAGTAACTATGTTGAAAAGAGGGGTCGTTTTATTTTTTGCCATTTTGGTGCTAAGTTGTCAAGAAGAAGTGGTAATAGATAAATACGATTGGGTGCCTATGGAAGTTACGGCAACGGCCTATAATTCAATACCCAACCAAACATCATACGAACACCCTGCAATAACGGCATGGGGCGACTCCATAAAACCAGGAAAAAAATGGATAGCCGTCTCTAGAGATCTTTTAAAAAAAGGGCTTTCTTATAATACTCTGGTAAAGATAGATACCTTTGAAGGCATTTATATTGTAAAAGATAAAATGCATTCTAGATGGCGTAACCGTATAGATATTTATATGGGTGAAAATATTGAAAAAGCCAAGGAGTGGGGAAGAAGAAAAATTACTATATCATACGCTGTTGAAAAGGACAGCACGGAAAGCATCATTAAATGAAAAAGTATCTTTTTTACATCGTTTTAATAGGTTTATTTTCATGTTCTTCATCTAAAACTATTGTAGAACGACCAATTACTTTTAATGAGGAAAGGAAGGTGTTAACCTTGGAATACTTGCAAAACAGATACGGATTAGAGCAAGATTCCCCTGAGATCGACCCTAAAATGATCGTATTGCATTGGACGGTTATTCCAACATTTGAAAAGTCTTTTGCTGCTTTTGATCCCGTATCATTACCTAATTGGAGACCTGATATTAAAAATGTGAGCGGTTTAAATGTATCTTCACAGTTTATGATAGATAGGGATGGCACCATATATCAATTAATGCCAGAAACAACCATGGCACGCCATGTAATTGGGTTAAACCATTGTGCTATTGGAGTTGAGAACGTTGGTGGTACAGATGATTTGCCCCTGACCAAAGCACAGCTAAAGTCTAACATTTGGCTTGTTAGATACTTAAAGGGTAAATATGACATTGACTATCTAATTGGTCATTATGAGTATACGCTCTTTGAAAATCATCCGCTATGGTTAGAACAAGATGAAGGATATAGAACTAAAAAGACCGATCCTGGTAAAGCCTTCATGAACGATGTTAGAAAAGCTGTCAAAGATTTGAACTTTAAAAAATTACCTACTAATCATAATTAATATAATTATAGAATGAAACACCTATTATTAGCCGCATTGTTTTTATGCTCTTGTTCGGTCATTTGCCAAACCGACAACATTACCTCCCAATTGTATGATACCTATGAGAATTACAAAGAAGGTTCTATTGGAAAGAGACGCATTAAACGAGCAGATATTCAACCATTGATAGACAATTTTACGGTAAACGATAAATTTAAGGTTCAAACCGTAGGAAAGTCGATCGGCGGAAAAAAGTTAAGTTTAATTAGTATTGGCTCTGGGGAAACCAATGTATTTCTTTGGTCTCAAATGCATGGTGACGAACCTACAGCGACACAGGCTATATTTGATATTCTGAATTTTTTTGACAGTGCAGATTTCAAAAAAGAAAAAGAGGCGATTCTCTCTAATTTAACCATTCATTTTTTACCCATGCTGAACCCAGATGGGGCAGAACTTTTTCAAAGACGTAATCTTTTGGGTATAGATATCAATAGAGATGCCCTACGATTGCAATCGCCCGAATCTAAAACCTTAAAAAGGGTGAGAGACAGTTTAAATGCCGATTTCGGATTCAACCTACATGATCAAAGCACGTACTATAATGCGGAACGAACAGAAAAGCCTGCTACCATTTCTTATTTAGCACCGGCTTATAATTATGAAAAGGATATTAATGAAACCCGTGGCAATGCCATGAAAATTATTGTATTCATGAATAATATTCTTCAAAAGTATGCCCCGGGACAAGTAGGCAGATATAATGATGATTTTGAGCCACGTGCTTTTGGAGATAATATTCAAAAATGGGGGACAAGTACCATTTTAATAGAGTCTGGCGGTTACCCCAATGATATTGAAAAACAGGAAATTAGGAAGCTAAATTACACTTCAATTTTATCGGCCATATATACGATTGCAAAAAAATCTTACGAAACCATTGCCATTGAGAAATATGAGGAAATTCCCGAAAATGACAGAAAGTTGTTTGATCTTAAAATAACAGGAGCAAGTTATAACCTAATGGGTAATACCTACGTTTTGGACCTAGGTATCAATCAAATTGAAGTAGATTACCCGGATCACAATTCATTTTGGTATAGTAGCAGAATATTAGACCAAGGTGATCTTTCTACATATTATGGTTATGAAACCTTAGATGCTGCTGGGTATACCATAAAACAAGCAAAAGTATATCCAAGGACTTTAAATTCTATTGAAGATGTAAAGGCTTTGAATTTCAATGATATTTTAAAACAGGGATTTGGTTATGTGCGTTTATCAACGTTTCCTGCAAAGCGCATTAATTCGCCATTTCCAGTGCACTTGATTGGTGCAAAATACAATGTTCCTGAATTGAACTTATCACCCGGAATAAATCCTACGTTCTTTTTGGAAAAAAATGGAGTTACGGAATATGCGGTCATTAACGGATTTTTGGTCAACTTAAAAAAGACCGATATCAATGTACCCAATAGTATGATTTTTAGATAAAGGTCATACCATTAATGGAATAAAAAAAGGGAAGCATTTGCTTCCCTTTTTTACATATATAGATTTTGTGCTTTACATAGCATCTTCTGCATCTAAAAGTGCAAAAAACTTATCTAAGTTTGGCAAAATAACAATCTTAGTTCTTCTGTTCATTGCCATGTGCTCTTTAGTATCGTTCTCTACCAATGGTAAGTAGCTACTTCTACCAGAAGCAATTAATTGAGAAGGATCTACGTCATATTCTTTCTGTAATTTACGTACGATTGAAGTTGCACGCTTTACACTTAAATCCCAGTTATCTGTAACCATAGGAGTGTTAATGGTTCTAGAATCTGTATGACCTTCTACCATAACTTCCATACTTGGCTCTGACTTAATAACATCCGCCAATTTTTTAAGAATATTGTCAGCTTTGTTACTTACTCTATAACTAGCTGTATTGAACAATAACTCATCAGAAATATTGATCATAACCACAGTTTTATCAATACTAACATCAATATCTTCTCCCTCTTCAGAGATAGACTGCTTTAATTTGTAAGAAACAGCTAAGTTCATTGAATCTTGTAATGTTTTAGCACCAGCTAATTTTGCAGGGTCAACATTTTTCAATGTATTTCTCATTTTAGCCTTTGTGTTGTTGCTCATTACAGCTACATCGTCCACACTTGTGAACTGGCTATCGTTCATTTCCTTTAAAGAGTTTATTTTATTATTGTACTCTTCAACACGAGCTTCAATACGTGTCATTTGAGCTTGCAACTCTTCTTTTTCTACTTGTGTTTTCTGTAGGGTACTTTGGGTTTGAGATAAGTTATCTTCTAATGCAACATATTTCTTTTTTGAAACACATGAAGTTAAAAGCGCTACAGATACTATAGTAACTAAGGATAATCTTTTCATTTTGTTCTTTTTAATTAATATTAGTTTAATCGTTTTTATATACGGCTTAAACAGAATTACGGATGTTTAAATTTTTAACTCAATCCGTTTTTCCCTGTAAAACACGTCTACAACAAAATGATTATCAATATGTTGTTCATTTCGGTTAAGAGCAAAAAAAAGAAGCATTTACATGCTTCTTTTTACTTTTTGTAGGTGTTATATCTATTCGCAACCTCCGGTAAATCCGTTTGCACTAAACTTGGTTTGTACCGCTCCCTGTCTAGATCCTGTATTGATCTGTATAGCTAAGTTATTTTCACCGCTACCATCTCTTTTAGGGCTACAATATTCGAATAAATAGAAACTATTGGCTCTTTCAGAAACCTTTTCGGAGATATCTCTAAATGTTGTTTCCAGCTCATCTTTATTGGTAGCAAAAACACTAGCCGTTTTACCAACAGCTGTTAGAACTTCAGTGTCAATTTCAGCACCAAGCCCAATACTAAAGAATGAAATATTCGCATTTGCCTCATTAACTTTTTTCAGGGCAGCACTTTCTGTATAACGTGATGCTTGATCGGTACCATCAGTAAATATCACAACTGATGCAGCTCCGATTTTACCATCAGCCGTAGAAACCTTTACTAAGTCCGATGCAATATCGGTCGATTTGATAACGGCTCCATATAAGTCTGTAGAAGGGTCATTACTGATATCATCTGTTATACCCTCAATGGCATCTTTTAATTCAGTTTTTGAAGGAGTAAGCTCATTTAATAAATGTAATTCATCCTCACCATCAAACCAGTAGATAGCCATTTTTACAGATTCTTGTGTAGTGGCAGGCATTACAGCGTCAACAAAACTAGTTGAAGCTAATTTTAGCTCTTCTAGACTACTGCTCAATACACTATTACTTAAATCAAGTACCAATAAGGTATTGTTCGAGAAAATTTGTGAATTTGGAGAAATACGTGCCGATGATTCTGACGTTGAAATGGTATTAAAACAATCATCATTTCTACCTTGCTCATAAATAGTGAACTGGTCTGCCGTTAACCCAGGTACTGGGTTTCCATTGGTATCGGATACTTTAAAAAATACTGAAACTTTACCTGGCAATGTGGTATATTGATCTTGTATGGATAATACGAGCTCACCTTCTTCCAAACCTAAACATTCATCAACTTCCGTTCCTTCTCCCAGTCCGTCTCCAGTGTTCAAAATCATGCTTACATCATCATCTGCGTTACCACAAGAAACAAGTAGGGTAACCATAAAAAACACACTAAAGGTTTTTAAAAAATTTTTCATATTCAATTATTACGGGTTCAACTAGCAGAACGCACAAAGTTTATTTAAATTATAGCGAATAATAAAATTAATGTTAAAGATTGTTAAAGCTAACCTACTTAAAGCCTTTAAATTCTACAAGACCTATATTTTGTTAGGCTTAAGCACATAACGCTTCATAATATAAATTATAATTTCACTACATTAGAAGATGTAAAATGCACTGAATGACCCACGAGTTCAAAAGGATATTTAACGAGTATAGACAAGCCAAAGCTTCTGGTTTAAAATGTGTTTTGGCCACAGTAGTAGATTTAGACGGTTCTTCTTATCGTAGACCCGGTGTTCGTATGCTTATACGCGAAGACCATGTTATGATCGGTGCGGTAAGTGGTGGTTGTGTTGAGAAAGAAGTGTTGTTTCAGGCACAATCGGTATTTAAAAACAATTGTGCAAAACTAATGACGTATGATGGCAGGTATAGATTAGGCTGTGAAGGAATACTTTATTTGTTGTTGGAACCATTTGAGCCAAACGAAACTTGTTTGCATGCATTTGACCAGGTAATCAAGGATAGAAAATCATTTCAATTAGTTACATCTTACAAAAGAACTTATGGAGAACTTAAAGGATACGGTACTTTTATCACCATAAATGCTACTAATTATGCATTTAACATGCTAACCGAAAGGCAAACAGAAGCGCTGCATTTTTCTCAGGTTATGGCTCCTTGCCAACGACTTTTGTTAATTGGTGGTGAACATGACGCCGTTAAGCTTTCCCAATTTGGTTTAGGCATGGGCTGGGAGGTAAGTGTTGCCGTTACCCCTAAAGAAGATAAAACCATAGAGGATTTTCCAGGTATTGATTCCATATTAATCTATGAACCAGAGGATTTTCCAGTAGATATCATAGATAGCAATACTGCCGTATTACTAATGACCCATAGCTATGTAAAAGATTTGAAATACCTAATATCTTTAAAAAACTGTAATCCTGCGTATTTGGGAGTATTGGGACCGGCAAGGCGAAGAGAAAATCTATTATCGGAATTATTGGAACATGACATGGATATCGACATCAGTTTTGTTGAACGTATTCATGGTCCTGCAGGGTTGAATATAGGTGCCGAAACACCACAGGAAATAGCAATATCGATTTTAGCGGAAATTTTAACGGTAATCAGAAAAACCGAACCTATGATGCTAAAAGATAAGTTGAAAGAAATTCATCATTAACATGGCTATGAAGATTGCTGTATTGATTATGGCCGCAGGTGCCTCAAGAAGAATGGAAGGCATTAAACAACTTATGCCCTGGAAAGACTCTAATTTTCTAGTTGAAACTATAAGAACTGTTCAAAAATCTGATGCCACAAGTGTTAACGTTGTTCTAGGATCCAATGCGGATCTTATCGCATCTACCTGTCAATTAACTGAAATGAATATAAACGTATTCACCAACACCCATTGGGATAAGGGTTTAGGTAATAGTATTGCATACGGTGTTCAATCATTACTAAAGCAGCATGAACCATATAATGGTATTTTAATTTGTTTGGCTGATCAGCCCTTACTTGAACATCAACATTTAAACAATTTAATTGACCAATTTGAAAAAAACACTTCTAAAATTATAGCTACGGATTATAATGCAAAAGCAGGTGTTCCTGTATTGTTCCCTACATTGCACTTTAAGGCATTGTCTCAACTAGATGGTGATTTTGGAGCAAAAGACTATTTGAATAAACATACCAACAACATCATCTCTTTAAATGCAGCAAGGCAAATAAAAGATATTGATACCACTAGAGAATACGAACAGTTAATGGCAGAAGCCAAAAAAACACATATTTAGCAAATGACCCAACTTAAGAGCACCATTTTAATTACTATTTTGGCCGTAGTTACATCACCTAGTTTTGCCCAAGAAATGGGCTTTGAAGAATACAATCCAACATCTACATTAGTTGTACCGGGAACAGAGATTACAAAAGCAAAATTCCCGTTCATTGATGTTCATAGCCATCAAAGAGATATGTCCGTAGAAGCCTTAAATGGTTTAATTACCCACATGGATGCCATGAACGAAGCCATAATGGTGAACCTAAGTGGTAGATCGGGCAAAAGCTTAAAAGAAAAAATCGATAATATCAATAAAAGTTATCCCAATAGATTTGTAGTATTTGCCAATGTTGATTTTGAAGGAGCAAAAGATATGGCATGGGGCGAACAAGCTGCAGCTCAATTAGAACAAGACATAAAGAATGGCGCTAAAGGACTAAAAATATTTAAAAGCTTAGGACTGAGAAATAAAGATGCCAATGGCAACCGATTGGCCATTGACGACCCGCGCTTAGATCCCATTTGGGCCAAATGTGCCCAAATGGGCGTTCCAGTATTAATTCACGCGGCTGATCCCAAATCTTTTTGGGATGATATGGATGCAGATAATGAGCGTTGGCTAGAGCTAAAAACCCATCCTAGAAGAAAACGTACGGCAACAGATCCCGCCCCATTTGAACAGATTATTCAAGAACAGCACAATGTATTTAAAAAACACCCTAACACTAAATTTATTAATGCCCACATGGGTTGGCACGCAAATAACTTAGAAAAACTAGGTGAATTATTAGATGAAATGCCAAACATGAATGTTGGGATATCTGCTGTAATTGCCGAGTTAGGAAGACAGCCACAACATGCAAGAGCTTTTTTTATCAAATATCAAGACAGGGTATTATTTGGAAAAGACAGTTGGAAGCCCGAAGAATTCCCGACCTATTTTAGGGTGCTTGAAAGCAATGACGAGTATTTTCCCTACTACAAGAAATACCATGCTTTTTGGGCAATGTACGGATTAAACTTACCCGATGAAGTGTTAAGGAAATTGTACTACCAAAACGCTCTAAACCTTATTCCTGGTTTAGATACTTCTTTGTTCGAAGAGTAAAACCTACACCTTTTTGAGTTCAACGGTTTCTTCTACCACAGGAATATCATCTACATTTTGAAAAATGCCACATGAAACTTGTTTCTTGACCAAGCTTTGTGTGCTTTTTCTTTTTGTCAATGCTTCTATCTCAGGATTTAAAAACTGCATATCACGTATTTTTTAATAAAACGCACATATGTACCTCATGTTGTATGCGTTAGAATTAATTTACCCTAATTTAAAAAAGAATTTACCTGAAAGTGTGACAAATGAGAAAATCAACATACTAATGGGGAAATAAGTTTTAAGAGATGCAGAAAGAAGCGGTCTTCACAAATTTAATACGAGAACATCAAGGACTTTTGTATAAGGTGACTTCAATTTATACTGATAATAAGGAAGACCAAGAAGATCTTTTTCAAGAAGTGGTATTTCAACTTTGGAAATATTTTGATTCGTTTCGTAATGATGCCAAAATAACAACTTGGATGTATCGCGTGGCAATGAATACATCTATCACATTTATAAAAAAGAAAAAGAGACGACCAGATTCCGTTTCAGTTGCTGAAGTCTTTATTAACGAATCTGACACCCATAATGAAGTTTTTGAAGAACGATTACGGTTACTTTATCAGCATCTAAAACACCTGAATACATTAGAAAAGGGACTCATTTTTCTATTGCTAGAAGGCAAAAGTTATAATGAAATAGCACAGATTACGGGCTTGAGTGCAAGTAATGTGGGTACAAAAATATCTCGAGTAAAGAAAAAGTTAAAAACGAACATGACAAATAAATAAATCATGGAAATAGAAGAACTACAATCCGCTTGGACAAAAATGAGTGATGAATTAGATCAACAAAAAAAATTAACGAACAAAATCATATTAGACATGACAAAACAGAAATATCAGAACAAATTCACTACCATTACCAAATATGAATCTTTAGGCGCATTGGTATGTTTCGCAATCGCATTATTTGTAATCTTTAACTTTAACAAATTAGATACTTGGTATTTGCAGGCATGTGGGGCATTTACGCTCTTGTTTTTAATTGTATTGCCGGTTTCTGTGTTATCAACCCTTAAAAAAATCAAGAATATCGATATTCTAAATGGATCTTACAAAGAGAATCTTAAAGTTTACGTGCATACAAAAAATAGATTGCTCAGGTTGCAACAGATCGGAATTGTGGTTGGTTTTATTGGCTTGTTTTTCATTGTGCCGGTAACCTCAAAAATAATTTCCAACAAGAACGTTTTTCTACATAGTTTAAAAACGGAACAAATTATTACTTTGACTATAACATTAGTTGCTATGGCTTTTTTCTGTAATTGGGCATACAAAGGGTATAAAAAGATTACAAGATCTGCACAAGAGCTTTTACAGGATTTGGAGTAATCAAATTATTCGGTAAGCTTCTTTTGAATATAATTTAAAATCAGCATCCAATTCATTTTTAGTAGGAGAGAGGCGGTTGGCACATTATCATCGGCAATGGCAGAAATAATGGCTTCATGCTGATTGTCAGATTTATTATAAAAAAAATCGTCATTGGTGAAAGCATGCTCATAGAAAAAAAGACGAGTTTTGAGGTCATTTAGTATTTTGAGCGCTAACTCGTTTTTGTATCCTTTGGTAAGTAATCTATGAAATTCCAAATCGGCTTGAATTCTATCAAGGGCATTGGTGGCATTTTCAAAAACTTCTTGTTGTGCTTTCAATTTAATTATATGCTCTTCATTAAACTCTGAGTTTTCAATAGCCATAACCTCTAAATTGGCTACCAATTCATAGAGATCTTCAGCTTCCTCTACATCTAGTTCAGCTATAATAAACCCTCTATTTGGCACAGCTTTAATTATCCTTGACTGCTGTAATTGTGTAAGTGCTTCACGTATTGGGGTTACACTCACTTTTAAATGTCTTGACAAGGCTGCTAAATTGATTGTTTTTCCGGTCTTAAGATTACCTGTAATCATTTCGGAAAGTAAATAATCTCGTACTTGGTCCCTTAAATTCATTCTAACAATCATGTATCAAATATAATATATCGTATACGATTAAAACTAATGTTTAGTTTCATTATTGCCATTCATTACACTTACTAGCTGCTAATGTGTAACATAGCCATACTATACAGACTATTTTTTCGTTTTATCCACACAACCCTACAATTAAACAAACATGAAAAATCTAACATCTTATTTAAAAAAAGGAATTCTACTTACGGGAGTATTGTGCATGGCATATAGCTGTAGTGATGACGACACTACCGCCCAGGATGTAACACTATCCCAAACAGAACTTAAAGCAGTTCTAGAAACCGATGAAATTATTGGTGATATTGATCTTGCTTTATTTGAGCTATCTTCTAACGACAGCAGTACCGGCAAAACTTCAAATAATGATTGCTACAGTGCAGTATATTCAGACACGGGCTATGTTGCAACATTCAATAATTGTGTATTGAACGGAACTGATAATGTTAATGGCACTTTAAACGTTACTTATGACCAACAAGGAGAAACAGGCTCTTTTACAGCTAGTTATGTTGACTTTTATGTAGGAGAAATTAAAATAAATGGAACCAGATCATTCACGTTCAGCACAAATTCAGATGATAGCGCTATAACTTTTGAGGTTACTAGCGATATGACGGTAGAAATGGAAGATGGTTCTATAATTGCTGACAGCGGAACCAAATCTACCACTATTGCATTCAACGATAGTAGTACGTATAGTATTGAAGGTAATTGGACCGTAGTTTTTGAAGGTAATACCTATAATGTAAACGTAAACAGTGCATTAACAAGTGAATTATCTTGTGCTTATGTTTCTAGCGGAGATATGGATGTTTCTAAAAACGGACTCTCAGTAAATGTACATTTTGGTGATGGCACTTGTGATGATATTGCAACACTTACATACCCTAATGGAGTAGAGGAAGAAATTACTTTAGAGGATTAAATAAAATAATGAAAATGAAAAGGGATAAGACTTTTAGGTCTTATCCCTTTTTTTTTAGCTAACTCAAAAAATTCTTAATGTGTAAACTGTCTACTTGCTACCCATTGCACTCTTTTACTGGTCTTAAAGCTTGAAAAGAATGTGTTTCTCCTTGTTTCCGTTGGTGTATTTCTGATAAAAGTTCTCATGATGTTCGTTTTTAGATCTGGTGATTAGTCAGATTGATTAATGATCGATTGTTTTTTGATTTGATGTGTGATGATATTAATGTGTAAACTGTCTACTTGCTACCCATTGTACTCTTTTACTGTTCTTAAAGCTTGAAAAGAATGTGTTTCTTCTTGTTTCCGTTGGTGTATTTCTGATAAAAGTTCTCATGATGTTCGTTTTTAGATCTGGTGATTAGTCAGATGGATTAATGATCGATTTTTTTTTGATTTGATTTGATGTGTGATGAGCGTTAATGTGTAAACTGTCTACTTGCTACCCATTGCACTCTTTTACTGGTCTTAAAGCTTGAAAAGAATGTGTTTCTTCTTGTTTCCGTTGGTGTATTTCTGATAAAAGTTCTCATGATGTTCGTTTTTAAATCTGGTGATTAGTCAGATTGATTAATGATCGATTGTTTTTTGATTTGATGTGTGATGAATATTAATGAGTAAACTGTCTACTTGCTACCCATTGTACGCGCTTACTATTTCTAAAAGCGGTTAAAAAAACATTTCGTCTAGATTCGGTTGGTGTATTTTTAATAAAAGTTCTCATGATATATTGTTTTTAATTGATGAATAATAATTCTGTTATACTTACAAGACGACCATAAATATATTTTGTTACAGTACTATGCATAAAAAGGTACTATTTTTAACAAATTAAACTTCTACAAATTATTTAATAACTTGATTTACAATATTTTATATTATTTCGTAAAAATTAAATTTTAACAAAAAATAGAATAAAATAAAATAACGGTGTATTAGAATTAAGAATTATAAGGTTCTAAAATGTAAAAAGAACTGGCGTAATGTATCTTAATATTGAAATTAATCTTAAGTCTTTCAAAACTTTGATAGTTTGAGAGCTACGAATGCTAAATAATTGAAATACAAATCATATCTTTGTAGAACTTTAGAGGGATGCAACTAATATCTGCAATGACCTTACAACAAATGACATCGTAGTTAACCCATAAGCTTTCCTTCGGTTATCAACGTCACTACGTATTTCAACCCCTTTACAGTAAAATCTATTATTATCATTAAAATTACGAATGGCAAAATCGCAACAAACATTTAATAAAACTGAAAAAGAAAAAAAACGCTTAAAGAAGCGTGAAGAGAAGAAGAAAAAAATGCTAGCCCGTAAAGCGGCAGCAAAAGAAAATGGTACTTCGGGTATTCCTCTTGCTTATGTAGATTTCAATGGAAATTTGGTAGACACTCCGCCAGATCCAGCAATGAAGGTTGAAATAGAAGCAGAAGACATTGTATTAGGTATACCAAAGAAAGAAGAAGGTGATGTTGAAGAATTTGATCCGGTAAGAAACGGTAAAGTTTCTTTCTTTGATACCACTAAAGGATTTGGTTTCATTATCGATGCTGAAAACAACGAGAAATATTTTGTTCACGTTAGCGGATTGATTGATGAAATCATGGAAAACGACAAGGTTTCTTACGAGTTAGAAAAAGGCATGAAAGGCATGAACGCCGTTCGTGTTAAAAAAATCTAACATTCTCAATAACATTCAATGGCAAAAATGCAGCGTAATACCTTATTGGTGATTCTGTCATTTTTTGCCATTTATTTTATTTGGGGCTCTACCTATTTATGGAATAAAATTGCCGTAACTGAACTACCTGCATTTATGCTTGCAGGAATTAGATTTGTTACTGCCGGTAGTTTAATTTTTATCATCTCAAAATTTTTGGGTTTACCCTTAAAAATTTCCAAACAAGAATTCAAAAATACTTTCATAGCAGGTTTTCTATTTCTAACTTTTGGAAATGGGGTAGTAGTATGGGCATTAAAGTTCGTAGATAGCGGGTTTGCAGCGTTAGAAGTTTCTGCCCAACCCTTGGTGGTATTATTAATGATGCGGATAATACAGGGTAAAAAAATACAACCTATGTCTATCATTGGTGTTATTTTGGGCATTATAGGTGTATTCTTATTGGTAGGTCAAAAAGAGATCATAGCTCAAGAAGGTGCTGTACTAGGAATGACACTAATTTTTATCTGTATGCTAAGCTGGTCTTACGGTAGTTTGTTTGTTGGTAAGGCCGTACTACCTAAAAATTTCTTTGTAAATACCGGGTATCAAATGCTAACTAGTGGTCTTTCATTAATGATTATAAGTACATTCCTGGGTGAAAAATGGTCTTCACCACTTACCTGGAGTACTCCGGTAATCTGGTCCATGCTACTTTTAATAATCTTTGGTAGTATTATTACATTTACTGCATTTAATTACTTGTTAAGAATTGTTTCCCCAGACAAGGTGGCTACATCAACTTATGTTAACCCCATTGTTGCAATGATACTTGGTTGGTATTTCTTGAACGAGAATATCACCTTGCAATCAGCCATAGCCTCTGTAGTTTTATTAACGGGAGTATACTTTATAAATACCAAAAAAAGTTTGACCATTCTATCTCGCTTTTCAGGTAAGCGAATTCCTAAGAAGATAGTAGAGTAGGGGTAATCTTTAAAACTTGGGACGGTTTCATTTGACATAAAGAGATATCACCTATTCTTATACGTACCAAACGTACCGTAGGGAAACCTACCGCAGAAGTCATTTTTCGTATTTGTCTGTATTTACCTTCCTTGATCACCATACTGATCCATGATGTTGGTCTATGTCTACCAATGCGCAAAGCAGCACTTGCTTCTGGTAATATTGGTTCTTCTTTTAAGTAATCCACATCACACGGTAAAGTTTCATACTTTTTACCGAATAACCCTATGACCACACCTTTAGATAATTTATCTATAGCGTCAGTTGTTACTAAACCATCCAATTGCACCAAATACTGTTTTTCTATTCCTGATCTATTGATGTCATCACTCCATTTTCCATCTGTGGTCATCAGTAACAAACCTTCAGACTTCTCATCAAGCCTACCCACAGGCATTGTTCCTTCAGGAAAATCAGAAAGTTCACTTAAAAAGCGTTTTTTTCGAAGTTGACGGTCTTCTCCAGAAGTTAATTGACTTAACATGCCAAAAGGTTTATAAACCTTAAAGTGGAAATGTTCCATTAAATTTCTGCCTTACAATTAATATTAGTTACAAATGGTCGCAAAAGATACCCTTTTTAACCCATGAATTAGTAATAAACTAGCGAGATTGTTACCTTTGCACACTCCAGAGAAGATTTTATGCAAGAGACAGTTTTTGAACTACAGGACAGAAAGACAGATAAAGAACTTTACAGCTACCAACAAGGAGCAATTCAACAAATATTTGACAAGTTCGATTCAGAACGAGATGATTACCACCTTCTATACCAATTACCAACGGGTGGTGGTAAAACCGTAATTTTCTCAGAAATTGTTCGCCAGTACCTTAAGAACCATAACAAGAAGGTTTTGGTTATGACTCACCGTATAGAGTTATGTAACCAAACTTCTACCATGCTTACAAGTTTTGGTGTTGTAAACAAGGTTGTGAACAGTAAGGCAAACCTTGATGACCAAGAGCGTTATAGCTGTTATGTTGCCATGGTTGAAACACTGAACAATAGGTTGAACGATGATCAGTTGGATATTTCTGATGTTGGTTTGGTCATTATTGATGAGGCTCACTATAATTCTTTCACCAAACTATTTAAGTTCTTTGAAAATTCGTTCGTACTTGGAGTAACGGCAACTCCGTTAAGTTCTAACAAGGATTTGCCAATGAACAAGAACTATGATGAACTTATACCTGGTGAAACCATAGAAAATCTTATTGCCAATGACTTTTTGGCAAGAGCAGAAGTGTTTCATTATGACATGGGACTAACTTCATTGGAAATTGGTTCTAACGGTGACTATACCGTTAAGTCATCTGCGGATCTTTATACAAGCCCGGCAATGTTGAGCAAGCTTTTAGAAGCTTACACCAAACATTCAAAAGGTAAAAAGACCTTAATTTTCAATAACGGTATTGAAACCTCCATACAAGTTTACCATACCTTTCAAGCTGCAGGTTTAAATATTATGCACCTTGATAATACCGCAACAAAAAAGCAGCGAAAACAAATTTTAAAATGGTTTAAAGAAACACCGGATGCCATATTAACTTCGGTTAGTATTTTAACAACTGGTTTTGATGAACCTACGATTGATACTATTATATTGAACAGGGCTACAAAATCTCTTACGCTTTACTATCAAATGATCGGTAGGGGATCTAGGGTCTTGAACAATAAATCCAAATTCACCGTAATCGACTTAGGTAACAACCTATATCGTTTTGGACCTTGGGGCGCAGATTTAGATTGGGGTGCAATTTTTAAATCGCCCAATTTCTACATGGATCGCATACGTGATGATGAAGATATTGAGAGCGATTTTAAACTTGAACTTTCAGATGAAGTCAAAGCTGAGTTCAAAAACTCCAAAGAAACCTATTTTGATATTAAGGAAACTTACGAAACTGCAACATTTGCAGGGGAATCTTCTAAAGTAGTTCTTGAACGATCTATAGCTCAACACGCATACATTTGTATTGAAAACAGTGAAGATGTCTATGATGCCATAGCATTGGCAAAGCTATTAAAAGAAGATATTGATAATAGAATTCACGTTTACGGAAAATGTATTAGCAAAAGCACCTATAACTTTTTAAGTTGGCTAAAAGATGATTATCAAAAGAAACTAAATGCTTATTTACGTGAGAATTTTGATTCTGTTTTTGAAGATATACATGGTCACCCGCCAGAAGATTAAAATAATAACTTATAAAAAAAAGGGCTATTCGTAAGAATAGCCCTTTTTCATTACAAAACTTAACCTTATTCTACGATAAGACTATACTGTGGCGTTGGATTTAAAGGGCAGAAATATACATATTCACCTTTTTCTAATTTAGTTTCTTTAGAATGACCAACCGTGTTGTTCTTAACCGCTGCAGTTACATATGCAGTTTGAATGTGGTTCTCTGGTTTTGAAGCATCTTTTCCTTTTTTTACTAAAACCAAACCTACATCTTTACCCACATTATTGTTGGCAACGTCAAAAATATAAGTGCCTTCGCTAACAGTGATAGATTTTTGGGTGAATTCCCCTGTTGTTTGCTCTAAGGCAATTTTCTTAACTGGCTGCTTCATCATTTTGTCTTGTGCATTTGCGTTGAATGAAAATGCCAATACGATAACTAAAATTGATAATACTCTTTTCATGTTTTTAAAATTTAGTGTGGGTTTCCCCGTTTTAATGATTAATAATTATTATTTGTAATTGTTTATAAAGATGGTGCTACAGGAAAATCAACCGGAACCTGTGTAGTACTGTGTATATAGTTGGAAATTGTTTTATCACCAACCAATGATATTGTATCTATTAAATTGGCTTTTGTATAACCTGCCGCAAAATAATCGTTCAATACGTCCTCATCAGTGCGGCCTCTATTTTCAGTAATATTCTTCGCTAATTTTGCAAGTGCATTTAATTTAGTATCAAAAGAGGCTTTTCCTGCTCTAAGCTCTAAAATTTGTTCATCTGTAAAACCGTTCATTTTACCAATGGCTGTATGTGCCGATAAACAGTAAATACAATTGTTAACTTGGCTTACCGCTAAATTGACAACTTCTTTCTCCTTAGCTGATAATGAAGTTTTGGCATTTGCAAAATTCAAGTAGTTTTCTAATGCGGTATCGCTATTGGCATATGTGGCATATAAATTAGGAACAAAGCCTAATGCTTTTTCCAAATTATCGAAAATACCTTGATTTTTCTCGCTTACTTCTTCTCTTGTTGGTACATTAAATGTGCTCATATTATATTTTTTTTAAAATTGAATTTATTATGTTATTAATCTTGTACAAAGGTAAATTGGTGAAGTAGTTATGGTCATGCTTGAAATTCCCATTGACATGTCAATTTTTCCCTCAAAGCAATGAATTGAATACTCGGGCCAGTTTTGAGGAATTATCAGAATCACAATAATAGTCCGATAAATGATTGTGCTTACAATGCTCTTTCACATTGATTGCATTAGACGCGTCTATCCTTTTAGATGTAAATATTTCTATTAAATTAAAAATTGATTTGTGTTTTAAGTTCATGTCTTTACTGTTTTAATTCTACAGTACAAAGATCATCTTTAAGTGAAACTTAAAACGGGCTATTTTACCCTAGTAGTTGTCAATTTTTCCCTAAACGGCTTTTGTCAGTTGTTTCTTAAATTGAGAAGGAGAGAGGCTTGTCAATTTTTTAAATAGCCTACTTAGATGAGATGCATCTTCAAAACCAATTTCATAAGCAATTTCCTTTGCTGTTTTATCGGTATAAATAAGTAGTCTTTTAGCCTCAAGAACTATGCGTTCATGTATTATTTGTAAAGGAGTAGTATTGAATTTTGCAAAGGTATTTGAAAGGGTCTTAGGAGATTTAAATAACTTATCCGCGTAAAAAGAGACAGAATGCTCCTCTTTAAAATGGGCTTCTACCAACAAATTATATGACCTTAGCAAATCTAGCTTTACATCACTGGCAGCACTTCCAAATCCTTCTTTTGCCTTAAGCAGCCTTGTGCTCATTATCATAAAACGAGCCATAAGCATTCGTAGCATTTCGGCTTGTATCGTATCTTCCGTATTTAATTCATCCACAAAAACCTCATGAAGGGTATTAAACTTTCGTTGTTCATTTTCTCCTAAATCTATTAATGGAAAATGTGCATTGCTAAAAAATAACAACCCAGCACAACTTACTTCTTGGTCATGGTCTTTAATGCAATAAAACTCTCTATTGAACTGATAAACAATTAAATCTTTACCCTCAACAAAATGAATAAATTGAATTGGTGTCAACGCAAGCAGACTATGTTCTGAAATAATATATGGTATGCCATCTACCTCAATAGTGGCTTTATTACTTGTAGTTCTAATAAAAATATAGAGTCCGGCTTGTTTTGGTTTTTCGTAATTCTCCAACAAAGCTTCGTTACCAATTTTTAGTAATCCGCCAGTACTAAAATCCTTAAAAACTTCTTGCATGAAGTCTTGGTCTTAAAAAAGGTTGATACATTACAATCCTCTATATTATTCTGCTTGTAGAAATTCAAATAAGACGACCGATCTTATAAAATCCTCATGAGGGAATAATATTACAATTAGTCGAATAATTCTTTCAAAACAAACTTATAGTATTAGATTTAACCAATCAACTATAACAACCAAATACATGCGAACTTTACTCAGTTGCATTCTTTTTTTATGCATTACAATTGCCTACTCACAAAACGAATTAATAACTACGTGGAAAACAGATAACCCAGGTGTTTCTGATGAGAATCAGATTACGATACCATCATATTATGGAAATTATGGAGAAATCACTATAGCGTGGGGTGATGGCACTATTGATACTTATTCTAATAGTTATAATTTAATTCATACTTATGCAAATCCTGGCACATATAGTGTAGAAATTACTGGTAATTTTCCAGGCTTTTATTTCAAGGATTGGGGAGATAAACAGAAAATAATCTCTGTTGATCAATGGGGAGATATTGAATGGATAGCGGCTCAAGAGGCATTTAGTGGTTGTGAAAATTTAGATGTTATAGCAAATGATAGTCCAAACCTTTCCAAAGTCACTTCAACAAACCAAATGTTTAGCGGCTGCTATTCATTGGTTGGTACTCCAGCATTTAACAATTGGGATGTTTCAACGATTACAAATATGGACAGCATGTTTAGTTCATGTTCTATTTTTAATTCTCCAATTGGAAACTGGGATGTGAGTAATGTTGAAAATATGCCAGCAATGTTTGTAAACGCTACTTCCTTTAATGAAGATATTGGAAATTGGGATGTAAGTAACGTGAAAATAATGTGGGCGATGTTTTCTGGATGCCATTCTTTTAATCAAAATATCAACAATTGGAATGTTTCAAATGTTATAAGCATGGGCTGGATGTTTACAAATGCGAGAGCTTTTAATCAACCTTTAAGTAGTTGGGATGTATCTAAAGTCATAAGCATGGACCTAATGTTCGATAATGCATTGGCTTTTAATCAAAATATTTCTAATTGGGATGTTAGCAATGTTACGAACATGCGTTATATGTTTAAAAATGCAAAGTCCTTTAATCAACCCGTTGGAGACTGGGATGTAAGCTCAGTTTCCAACATGGAATCCATGTTTGCAAATGCAGAAATATTTAACCAACCCTTGAATACTTGGGAGATGACGAATGTCATAAATTCATCAAAAATGTTCTATTATGCCTATAATTTTAGACAAGATATTTCTTCTTGGGATGTTAGTGCTGTAACTGATATGTCTGGTATGTTTAATGGAGCGACAACCTTCAATTTACCCATTAATAACTGGGATGTGTCTAGTGTAACGGATATGACTAAAATGTTCAATTATGCATATTCTTTTAATCAAAATTTGAGTAATTGGAATGTTAGTAATGTAACCGCAATGGATAACATGTTTCATGGAGCTAATTCTTTTAAACAAGATATTTCTACATGGAACATTAGAAATGTTACTAGTATGGCTGATATGTTTTTGGATATTGGTATGTCAAAAATAGTATATGACAATATTCTTAATGCTTGGTCAGCATTACCACAATTACAAAATAATGTGATTTTTAATGCTGGAAATAGTGAATATTGTTCTGGCTCAACTGGCAAAGATGAATTAATAAATAATTATAACTGGACTATTATTGATAGTGGAGAAGTTTGTTTTTCACCAAACCAATTTGTTACAAAATGGAAAACAGATAATCTTGGTACTTCAGCAGATAATCAAATAACTATTCCAACATACCCTTATGAAATTTACAATTATAGCGTAAATTGGGGTGATGGAAACATTGATACTAATATTAATGGTGATATAACACATACCTACGATACCCCAGGCACATACTATGTTTCCATTAGCGGTATCTTTCCTAGAATTTATTTTAATGAAAATGGTGATAATGATAAAATTTTGACCATTAATCAGTGGGGTTCCAATCAATGGTCATCTATGGAATCGGCTTTTGCAAATTGCTCAAACTTATCGGTGGCAGCCAATGATGTTCCAAATCTAACCAATGTAACTAGTTTAAGTCGAATGTTTTATTATTGTAGCTATGGGTTTGATAATTCAAGAACTCGTATGTTCTCTAACTTTAATGGTATTAAAAATTTTAATGATTGGAATGTTAGTAATATTATCGATATCTCCTATATGTTCGATAAGTCTGCATTTAATCAAGATATTTCGCAATGGGATGTTAGTGGTGTAGTAAATATGTCTCATACGTTCTATAGTACTCCTTTCAATTTTGATATTAGTAAATGGGATGTAGGTAATGTAACTAATATGTCGGGAATGTTTGGTTCCAGTAATTTTAATCAAGATGTAACCAGTTGGAATGTTAGCAATGTTACAAACATGGATTTTTTATTTAACAGCACATATTTTGATCAAGACATTTCTTCTTGGAACGTTAGTAATGTTATAACTATGCGGCACATGCTAAGTCAATCCAGCTTTAATCAGGATGTATCTTCTTGGGATATAAGCAATGTTTTTGACATGTCAAATATTTTTGACGATAATGACCTTTCAAGAGATAATTATGATAATATTTTAATTGGTTGGAGTCAGTTACCAACTTTACAAACTGGCACCATTTTAGGGGCAAAAGATGTTCAGTATTGTTCTAGCAAAGATGCTAGAAAACTTTTAATAGAAAATTTTAACTGGAACATTTTTGACCAAGGTGAAAATTGTGAAATAGAACGACCATTTATAACTAGCTGGAAAACAGATAACCCAGGAGCTTCTGATAATAATCAAATTACTATTCCAACAAATCCTTATGAAGTTTATAATTATAATGTTGATTGGGGAGATGGAACAAAGGATGTGGGTGTAACAGAAGATATAACTCATTCTTATGAAGTGCCAGGCACGTATCAAGTATCTATTACAGGTAGGTTTCCCCAAATTTTCTTTAATAACAGTGACGAAGATTATCCTTATCAAGTCCCAAGAAAAACTGCTGATCCTAAAAAAATTATTTCAATTGACCAATGGGGTACAGTACGTTGGAATAGTATGAGTTTCGCTTTTGCCGGTTGTTCTAATTTAGATGTTTTAGCATCAGATGTACCTGACTTTTCAAAGGGTATAGAATTTTCGCATATGTTTTATAATTGTTCATCACTTATTGGAAATGAAAGCATGGAATTATGGGATTTAAGTAACACCATTATGTCTGCAAACGCAATGTTTTCAGGAGCTTCATTATTTAACCAATCTATCGACAATTGGGACGTAAGCAATATTAGATATTTGAACGATATGTTTAAAAATGCAACATCCTTTAATCAAAACTTAGAAAATTGGAACATAAGTAAAGTTGAAAATATGGATGCGATGTTCAATGGTTCAGGTATATCTATTGCCAACTATGATAAAATACTGAATGCATGGAGCACTTTACCTTCCTTGATCAACAATGTAAAATTTGGGGCAGCAGATACCAATTTCTGCAATAGTATAGAAGCCAGAAATGAACTTATAAACACCTATGGTTGGCAAATCATAGATTCTGGTAATGATTGCTCCGGCACATATTTCATAACTACCTGGAAAACTGATAACCCTGGAGTTTCTGAAGATAATCAAATAATTATACCAACATTTCCTGGTCAAACCTATGACTATACGGTAGATTGGGGCGATGGTACTATTGAATCAAATTTTACAGGAGACGCTACACATACTTATTTAACCCCTGGAATATTTCAAGTTTCTATTTCGGGAGAGTTTCCAAGAATTTATTTTGAAGGAAATTTTGGAAATGATAGTAATGGCGATTTTATAGTTAATGATATTGATGATAACGATAAAATATTAAGTGTTGATCAATGGGGGGACATAAAATGGAATTCTATGGAAGCTGCTTTTTATGGCTGTAGTAATTTAGATGTTGTTGCAATTGACACACCAGATCTTTCAAATGTTCAATCTATGAACGAAATGTTCTTATTCTGTACTTCACTGAAAGGAACGCCTTCTTTTAATAATTGGGATTTAGATAATGTAACTTCCCTAGCAAGTTTATTCTTTCAAGCTGATAAATTCAACCAAGATATTGGGTCATGGGACACATCAAATGTTACTAATATGAATGGAATATTTCTAATGGCCAGTTCCTTTAATCAAAATATCAACGGGTGGGATACTAGCAATGTTACTAATCTTGGAACTGCCTTTCATGAGGCAACCTCCTTTAATCAGCCATTAAACAACTGGGATGTTAGCGCTGTAAGGCAATTTAATTCATGTTTTGGAAGCACAAATTTTAATCAACCATTAAATAATTGGAACCCCATAAGTGCCTACGAAATGACAAATATGTTTGCAGATAATCCAGTATTCAATCAGAATATCAACTCTTGGAATGTGAGCTCAGTTACTAATTTTGGTGGTATGTTTGGAAATGCAACTGCTTTTGACCAACCACTAAATGACTGGAATGTTAGTGCTGCTGAATTCTTAGGTGGAATGTTTTCTAATGCCACTAGCTTTAACCAACCACTCAATGATTGGGATGTTTCAAGTGTAAAGGAAATGGTGAATATGTTTGCAGGGGCTTCAAAATTTAATCAAAATATTACTTCTTGGGATACCTCCTCAGTAACGGATATTAGTGGAATGTTTAGCGGTGCAGAAATGTTCAATCAAAACCTTAGTATGTGGAATGTAGCTAAAGTTACAGATATGTATTACATGTTTGCCTATGCTTCTTCCTTTAACCAAGATTTGGGTGGCTGGAATGTTTCAAACGTTACTAATATGGAGTTAATGTTTTTGGATACAGGATTGTCTTTAGAAAACTATGACAGCACACTTATTGGTTGGTCCAACTTATCTTTATTACAAAACAATGTAAATTTTAATGCCAGCTCTAGTCAATACTGTGAATCCGAGCAGGCTAGGCAAATGATTATAGACACGTATGGTTGGACTATCACCGATGGCGGAAAAGCCTCTTTCTGCAACGAAGACAATGATTTTGACGGAATTTTAGATCATAAAGATTCTTGTTTAGATACAAGACCAAATGTTATAGTGAACGATAATGGTTGCGAAATAATAGCAGCAGATGCCATTTTGGTTTATGGGGCTACACCAACTTGTCCGGGAGAAGCAAATGGAAGTATTTCTATTTCGAGTGAGTTAACTGATTATATTTTTAATATAGCTGTTGAAGGTCCAGTTTCAACAGACTATAATGAGGTATCGTTAAATGAGAATATAAAAGTAGCTAATCTTACCACTGGTTTGTATATGGTCACTATTTCTATTCCAGATATATCGTATTCTCAAACCTATGGCATTCAAATCAACGAAGTCGGCTCAATCTCTGGAAAGCGAGAAAGTTTAAATACCTCTGCTAAAACGGCAACTTACAATGTGGAGGGCAGCTATACTTATATTGTTGATATAAATGGAGAACTAAAAAACTTCAGCTTTACATCTAACGGAAAAAATGAAATTCAATTATCGGATTTATCTGAATTCAATGCTATTTCTATTAAAGGAGAAAGTGACTGCCAAGGGATGGTTACCGATTCATTTGGCTTTTCAGATGGTATAATAATGTTTCCAACAATTACTTCGGGAGAAGTGTTTATCCAAGGGTATGAAGAATCAAGTACCGTGTTGGTTTATGACTTATCGGGTAAGCTAGTAATAAGTAAAACTTTTTCAGGGCAAGACTCAAATGCAATCGACTTACAAAATTTAGAAAATGGAATGTACCCTATAGTCATTCAATCAAAAAAAGGTTCAAAAACATTTAAGATTATAAAGCAATGATATATAAAACTTTAAAATATTTCACTAGTCTTTTATTACTATTTGTATGCTTAAATTCCTGCGATAAAAGCACTCCTGAAGAGACGGAAAAACAGATAGACAAAGAGGTTCCTACTAAGGTAACAGGCACTTTACCTGTTAATGGGGAGCCTTGTTCAGAATTTGAGCTTATACCTAATAATGATACCAAAGTCTCTATTTTATTTAAGTGGAACGCTGCGCAAAATACTGTAAATTATACCTTAGAAGTTTTATTAAACAACCAGCAAGCGGTAAGCTCCACTGTTGGTGGACTGGAAGCTACGGTTAGCTTAGATAGAGGCAAAACCTATACTTGGACAGTGACTTCTAAAAATGAATTTGGCACTACGGAAAGTGATACGTATTCTTTTACTACCCCTGGTTTAGCCGAAGTTAATTATGCACCTTATGCCGCAGAAATCAGTACTGATTTTAATACTCTAACGCAGTTGTTAACCATTAGTTGGATTGGAACAGATGAGGATAATGACCTTTTAACCTACGATGTAACTATAACCGAAAATGAATCAGAAATAATTGAAGAGTCTGACATAACGGATAATAGCATATCTGGAATTGAATATAATTCTGGCACCGAATATTATATTAAAGTTATTTCTAAAGATAGTACAGGTAGTTTTTCTGTTTCTGAAATAACCGCTAATTCTCCTGAATAGTTTTCTAATTAAACAAAAGAGCTCTGATAATAAAATCAGAGCTCTTTTAAGCTTGCTACTAAAACTTCTTTAAAACCTCACAGAAACCTTTCCTCTTAGGTAAAACGGAGTACCAGGAGTAAAATGAATTTCCTCTACAGATGCAGTTTCATTAAACAATCTACTTTCTGTAGCAAATTGGGTCTCGTTCCATTCTGTATCAAATAAATTCTCTATTATCAGACCCAATGTCCAGTTTTTTATATGATAGTTAAGGTTCATATCGGTTACAAAGTAACCTTCAGCTACAATGCTATTGTCTTCATTTGCTGCTCTATCTCCTAAGTAACGATAGTTTAAAGCACCAGAGAATTTTCCTAAATCTGTTACCGATAAACCACCTACTGAAGTAAAATCCGGAGCAAGAGGTATATAATCTTCCCCATCAAGTTCTTCAGTGCTTCTAGCGTAGGTATAATTGATATCATTATAAAGATACAGCCAATCTAACACCTGGTAACGAGCGCCTAGTTCAACACCTAACCTACGAGTCTTGCCACTTGGCTCAACAATACCAGCGTCACCTACATAAACAAATTCCTGATCTAATAACAGCCCCCATAAGGTAGCGTTCAGCACAAGTTTATCTGTAGGTTTAATAATAGTACCTAAATCTGCACCGTAAGCGGTTGGCAATATATCCCTACCTTCATTTGCAGTGACTACTCGAGTATCATTAGAATGAAATCCAAGACCCGTTTTCAAAAACACTTGCCAATTTCTATTTACAGTATACAATGTATTTAGTTTTGGACTCACTTTTGCCTTACTTTCGCTTTTATTGTCATAAAGCTCGCTTAGTTTGTTTTCATAATCGAAGTTGAAATAATCTAAGCGTACAGAAGGATTAAAAGTCCAATTACCTGTTTTGTATTCTCCGTCAACAAATCCGTAAAAATTGGTTTCATCTACATCGCCAAAAGCAAACTGCTCAAGGGTGGTTTTTCTGTTTAATGTATGTGACAGAGTTACATCATCTACATTGTCATACCTAAACCCACCACCTGCAGAATACTTAAAAGTATCATCTTTACCCACAGCAATGTTAATCTGTTCAAAAATAGTTTCGGCACCCATAATGGTTCTATCTTCAAATTGACGAATTTGATCTCCGTTGACCGGATCATCCAAAAAGAATGTAAAATTCGAAAACAACTCAAAATCATATTTACTTACAAAAGCCCTTGTTTTCAAAAACTGGTCTTCACCTAAGAATTTAACATGGTTCAAGATTAAGTTGGTTCTACTGGTTTGCCCACCCTCAGTATCATCAATTGCACCAAATCTACCTATTAGGTTTTGATCTACCGCTCTTTGAGGTATTTGACCAGAAGCATCCCATTTACTTTGAAAATGCGAAGCGGTAAAAGTCAATTCTTCATTTCCTATATCCTTATAATTATAGCGTCCTAGAATATTAATTCTATTAAAGTTTTGAGGAGAATCAAAAGGTCCGTCCGTAAGATATACTTCAGAAGCTAAATAAGCATTGCTTTTACTACTTTCCAGAACTTTAAAAAGTCCAACAAATCTATTGGTATTGAACTGTCCGGATTCATAAGAAACCATACTTTGATCTATACTTTTCTTCAGACTTAAATCAACATACCCGGCAGTATTAAAATTTCCTTTATCGGCATAATACAAACCTTTTCCAAAATTTATATTATCAATGGTTTCAGGAATAACGAAGTGTAGATCGGCATAACCTTGCCCATGCGCATGCGAAACCATGTTTACCGGCATACCATCAACGCTGATGGCCACATCCGTTCCATGATCTATGTCAAATCCTCTTAAAAATATTTGCTCGGCCTTACCACCACCTGCATGCTGTCCTATTAATAATCCAGGAACTTTACGTAAAATCTCTTGTGAAGATTTAACCGGATCGTTCTGTACATCAATGTTCACTATTCTGCTCATAGCATCAACTTTTGATACTACTACCACCTGATCCAAATTTATGCTAGACTCCTCTAAAGCAATTTGCACTCCTTCATTAACATGTTGGGGCTGTATGACCAATACATAAGTTTTATATCCTAGGTTAGAAAAGTAAACCGAATCGTTCACTGTTGTTGAAGGAAGTGAGAATGATCCTGATAAATTGGTATGGCTATGTTGCCCGGTCGTCTGATTAAAAATACCAACATTTTCTAATGCAAGTCCTTCTTTATCCGTTACTTTTCCCTTTAGGTTTTGTGCTGTCGCACTGGATGTTACACCAAATATCATAAATAGGCTCAACAGTTTTAAAGCCCTTTTACTGCTAGAATTCATAAAGTTGTTTTTAGAAAGATTGTTTTCAATGATACTTACGACAAAAAACAAGGAAGGTTTTAGTTAATTATAGAAAGGCAAAAATAATGGTTATATAAAGCTCTGTAACCTAATTACGCTTAATGACATTTTTTTTACGATAAGAGTCAACTTTTTCTATGAATAAAACAAAACTTTGAGGAGGATTTAAACACTACTAGAAATTAGTTTTATGAAAAAACAAGCATTGTTAACACCATACAATAAGAATATAGCATTAGAAAATAGAATTGTTATGGCTCCTATGACCAGAAGCAGGGCCACAAATGAAGAAAACAAACCAACAGAGGATTTACATGTGCCGTATTATAAACAAAGGGCATCTGCCGGATTGATTATTACAGAAGGCTCACAAGTTTCTAAACAGGCGGTTGGCTATGTGAATACGCCTGGCATCTACTCTCAAGAGCAGGTAGAGGCATGGGGCAAAGTCACTAAAGAAGTTAATGATAATGGAGGAAAGATTTTTATTCAGTTATGGCATGTAGGGCGTATGTCTCACCCAGATTTTCACGATGGCGATTTACCTTTAGCACCTTCTGCAATTAACCCCAATGCAAAAAGCTACACCCCTAATGGTTTTAAAGATACCGTAACCCCTAAAGCAATGAGCATTGATGAAATAAAACAAACGGTCAGTGACTTTAAAAATGCTGCTAAAAATGCAATAGTTGCAGGTTTTGATGGTGTAGAAATACATTCATCTAATGGATACTTGTTTCATCAATTTTTTAACGGTACATCTAATCATAGAACAGATGAATATGGAGGAAACATTGAAAATAGAACTCGGTTCTTTTTTGAAGTTTTGGATGCCATTAAAGAAGTGGTGCCCCAACAAAAAATAGGAGCAAGATTTAATCCTTCTTTAGATGGCCTGTTTGGTATTACAATGGACGAGGAAACCATACCAACTTTTGAATACATCATAAAAAGGTTAAATGATTATGATCTAGCCTACATTCATTTGTCCGAGCCCTTTACAGATGTTTCTAACATACCCTATGCAGTACAGCATATTGCCGCGCATTTTAGACCATTGTACACCGGTACATTAATGATAAACTCTAATTTTGACAGGGAATCTGGCAACAAAATAATTGAGGACGGCAATGCCGATTTGGTTGCCTTTGGCAAACTATTTATATCTAACCCAGATTTGGTAGAGCGATTCAAGAATAATTATGAATTAGCCGAATGGAATGAAGATACATTTTACACACCGGGTAAAGAAGGATATCTTGATTACCCAACATACAAGGAAAGTAACATCACTGTTTAGAAAACAAATTAGCCCCATAACAAAAAAAGCAGCCTAAACGGCTGCTTTTCTTTTTTAAACTATATGGTCCGTATTTTGTTCTAAATCTTCATTTTCCGCACCTCCCTGGCTGTACAATTGGTTCTCTTCATCTTTTAAAGAATTTTCAGATTTGCTTTGCGGAAGTTTCCTCCCTGGCACATCTAAATCCTTACCAGCAAAATCGACTTTTCGGTCTCTATCCGTGAGCTGACTATCATCGCCATTATCCGTTCTTGTGTTTTTAGTTTTTTCTCCTAGAGCCTGTAAATCATCCGTGGTAACATCAGAATTATAGGTTGACTTTTTATCTTCAGTTTTCATATATAACATTTTAATAATTGAAATGGTAATCTACTACTTACATCCACTATTTATTAGCACAAATGCTTTTTATCCTTGCTTTATTATTTAACAGGTATTTTAATATAGACTGTGGGTATTGCATCAATATTTTTGGTTAACGAATTAATACAAATAGGGCATTTTAATCACCTTGCAAGAAAACAAATTGAAATGGAAAATGTATTAGTTGCCGGTGCTAACGGTACTACTGGAAAGAAAATAGTTACACTTTTAAAAAACTCTCAATATTTTGAACCTATTGCAATGGTCAGGAAAAAAGAACAGCAGGAGCAATTTGAGAAAGAGAATATTAAAACGGTTTTGGGTGATTTGGAAAAAGATGTATCACACACCGTAAAAGATATGGACAAAGTCATTTTTGCTGCAGGTTCAGGAGGAAAAAAAGTAGTTGAAGTTGACCAAGAAGGTGCTAAAAATTTAATTGACGCCTCAAAAAACGCGAACATTAAGAAATTTGTAATGCTAAGTTCTATGGGAGCAGATAATCCTGAACAGGCCGAAGATCTAAAGGATTATTTAAAAGCGAAACACAATGCTGATGAATATCTAAAATCTGCCAATATAATGCATACCATAGTAAGACCAGGTTCGTTAACCAATGATGCTGGTACAGGTAAAATTGAATTGCAGGATAAATTGAACAAAAAAGGATCGATAACAAGAGATGATGTTGCGCAAACTCTAGTAAGATCATTACATGATGATGCGGCCATTAACAGAACTTTTGAAATTATAGAGGGCGATACGCTAATTTCTAAAGCAATGGATGCCAATTCATAAAAAAAATAAGTAGGTGGTTGTAAAAAGTCAATCTTAATTCTTTTAAGGTTGGCTTTTTTATTGGCACCGCCAAAGGATATAATACCCCGAAGCTTGCCTCGAATTTAAAAGTTTGATTCCTTTAAGTAGCTCATGGGCTTGCCCTGAGGAGTTTTACTCTTAATAACCTTTATACAAACCATGCAAACATTATATAACTTGAAGAGGTTACGTATCTTCGTATAAAAACCAAATATTCTGAACATGAAAAAAACGTTTTTAAAAAGTATAGCAGTACTGGCTATATTGCTTTCCATACAGTCTTGTAAAGAAAACAAAAAAGAAAACACCACCACTACCAATAATGAGGTGGAACTTGACAGTACAGATCTAGCCTTGTTAGAACTAAATTTGCCAGAAGGGTTTCAAATTGAAGTTTATGCCAGGGGAGTAGATGGTGCAAGATCAATGGCTATGGGTAATAATGGCACTTTGTTTGTTGGTACCAGAACAGAAAATACCGTCTACGCCATACAAGATACCAACGGTGATTTTAAAGCTGACAATATTATGGTTTTAGATACCATGGAAGTACCAAATGGTATAGCCATGAGAAATGGCGACCTATATGTAGCACAGGTAGGTAGTTTGTGGAAATATCCCAATATAGAAAATCAACTAGGAAATACGCTTGAAAAAGAGTTGATCTATGATGACTACCCAACAGAATTTCATCACGGATGGAAGTATATTGCCTTTGGTCCAGATGACAAATTATATGTACCAGTTGGTGCTCCTTGTAATATTTGTAATCGTACCGAAGAAGATGAGCGTTTTGCGACAATAACCAGAATGGACCCTGATGGAAGCAATCGTGAAATTTATGCCAGAGGAGTAAGGAATTCAGTTGGTTTTACTTGGCACCCCGATACAAAACAAATGTGGTTTACAGATAACGGACGTGATATGCTAGGTGATGATATACCGCCATGCGAATTAAATACCGTTACCGAAGCCGGGCAACATTTTGGATACCCTTTTTGCCACGGGGGCATTGTTAAAGATCCTGAATTCGGAGATTTACACCCTTGTTCAGATTTTGTTGATCCCGCCTTACAACTAGATGCACATGTGGCTCCATTAGGAATCAAATTTTACACTGGCAATATGTTTCCTGCTGACTACAAAGGAAAAGCATTTATTGCAGAACATGGTTCTTGGAACAGAAGCAAAAAAGTTGGATATAGAATCATGATGGTCGATATTGAAGATGGCGAAGCAGTAAACAGTGAGCCGTTTATAGATGGGTGGTTAGATGAAGCTGAACAAAAAGCAACAGGCAGACCGGTAGACTTATTACTTTTAAAAGATGGTTCAATGTTGATTTCAGACGATTACGGAGATGCTATTTATCGTGTTTCATATAATGAGACCGCATTGGCCAATAACTAAATCCTATAGAGGTTTTCATATAAAAAGCAGTCGTTTTCGGCTGCTTTTTAATTTTACACATACCTTATTTTGCTACCTATGTATTATATTTATATTATAGGTCCATACCAATAAAACATCATACCATGAATAGTTTAAGTTCGCGTAGAACATTTTTAAAGCAAACAGGGGTTTTATCCGTTAGCTCCATACTTCCGTTATCCGTTCTTCCGGTACATTACAAGTATAAAATGGGACTACAATTATTCACTATTAGAGATGCCATGGCCAAAGATCCTTTAGGAAGCATAAAATATGCTAGGTCCTTAGGTTATGAAGATGGAGAAATTTATGGGTACAACGGTGATAATGACACGTATTATGGCATAAAATCAAAAGAGTTTAAAAAGCAGCTAGATAGTTTGGATTTTACTATTTCTAGTGGTCATTATGATTTTTCCAGTCGCTTTAACGAACCTATTGATGTTTTAAAAAAATATGTGGACCAGTGCATTATTGGTTCTAAAAATTTAAACAGCAAATACATTACCTGGCCTTGGCTAGCCCCGGAATATAGAACTATCGAAAATTTTAAAGTACTGACAGATAAGTTAAACATCATAGGTGAACAAGTAACCAATGCAGGTTTACAATTTGCGTATCATAACCACGATTTTGAATTTACGGACCATAATGGTGAACAGGGCTATGATATTATCCTATCCGGTACAGACCCAAATTTGGTGAAATTACAAATGGATATGTATTGGGTAGAACATTCATCAAATAAAAGTATCCATGAATTGATCAAAGAAAATCAAGGTAGATATGTCATGTGGCATATTAAGGATATGGACAAAGTAACGCGTGACTATTCTGAAATGGGTAACGGTTCTATTGATTACAAGAATATATTATCATCCATAGAACAGAAAGATTTACAATACTATTATATTGAGCAAGGTGGTAATTTTGCAAAAAATTCAATGCAAAGTATTACAGACAGTGCCATATATTTTAAAAAACATCTGCAACGCTACCTTTAATCAATGGCATATCCAAACAAGGTTTATTTAAACGGAAATATTGTAGATGCAGAGGAAGCAAAAATATCTGTATTCGACCGCGGATTTATTTTTGGTGACGGATTGTACGAAGTTATGGTACAGATCAATGGCTCTTTCTTCTACGAGAAAGAACATTTAGAACGGCTACAATACGGTTTACAAGCAATCAACATAGATTTTGATACAGCCATTCTTAAAAAAGAAATACCCAAATTATTACATGCCGCCCAGCTGACAGCTATTGACTGTATGTTGTATATACAGATTACTAGGGGAGTAGCTCCAAGGCAACACTCTTTTCCGCAACAATGTCAACTTACTGTAATGATGTATGCCATACCAAAAGTATTACCTGTTATCAATGAAATTAATGCTAAGGTAATAACCAGAAAAGATTTTAGATGGTCTCGTTGCGATATTAAAATGACCTCCCTTTTAGGCAATGTTATGCTTAATGAAGAAGCTATGCAGCATGAATGCTACGAAACTATTTTACATAGAAACGGAGTTTATACAGAAGCCTCGCATAGCAATGTATTCTTTGTTAAAGAAGGCGTGGTTTATACACATAAGGCAAATGAACATATTCTTAACGGAATTACTAGGATAGTGGTCATTGAACTTTGTAATTCGCTAGGCATACCTTTAAAAGAAGAAGCTATTTCAGTTGAAGAAATTGAACATATTGATGAAGCCTTCTTAACAGGAACCAGCACCCAAATAGCCTCAATTCAACAGATTGATGATAAATTACTATACTTAGAAAATGAAAAAGGCCCCATTACAAAAAAACTGCAAGAGGCCTTTTTAAAACTTAAGTAGCTAATTATTTTACTTGAAAATAATCGAAGAACTGATTGGTATCCTTTATTTCCATTAGACCAAGTATATAACATACCTCGCTTAAATCCGAAAAATCAAGACCACCCTCATCTACGCTTTCATTTAAATATCTTCCATCTTTTCCATTATACTGATTGCCAAGTCGTATTGCCGTATTCCAAATGTTGGTTAATTTTTCATCATTGATTTTAGTCTCCCAAGCTACTTTACCATCTGATTTTAAACCAGGTGTACCATTGCCTACAGCATTGCCATCAGCAATTTTGTGATAATCCGTAACCGTTTGTGTGTATTTAAGCTTTGTAGGTTCTGTTACAGATTCGTTCCAATCACTATGCTGTACCACATGAATATGTTCTTTTATTTTAATTGACGGATTTTGATTTGATATTTGCTTTAACCAATCTGCCGTGAAATCTGACTGACCTGCTTCGGCTACCCAAACATCGCCGCCATTTTTAATAGTCTTTACCACTAATTTTGCAACTTTAGCTACAGATGCTTCCCATTCTTTATCAGCATCTGTCCAGTTATTTTTAAATGCCATTTTCATTAATTCGTTTGGCGGAACGTAAAGTCCTTCTTGAATACCATAAGAACCAGCAACAGCATAGTAATTTAAATGCTTATAATCCGGGTGTTTCAAAAGAGTAGCCAAACCTGCAGCTGTATGTAAATCATCAATATCCGTCTTGCAATCTAACTGTACCAATAATAAATCTTTAGAGATATCATAATTTGGTTTTTGGGCTGTCAAACAAAAGCTAAATAATAAAATGCACGTAATACCTGATATGGCTTTCTTAAAGTCAAATGTGTTTTTCATGTTGTTGAATACTATGAGTTGATTTTTTTGTTGTTTCTACTAATGTATCAATATTTATAATAGCATAATTGATGATTTTCTCATAAATCATGAACTAAACAACATCAGACATAATCAATAAAGATGTTCAATTTAGTTTTACAGAGAGTAAATGTTTCATTTTGAGCACAAAACTCATAAAGTATTCACAAAAAAAGAATATAAGTGATCAATAACCGCTCATTGTCAACTATTGGCGTCATCTTTGTTCACTAATAAGTATTATAAATTAAATTACATTACAATGAGTAAAGGAACAGTAAAATTTTTCAACGACACAAAAGGTTTCGGTTTTATCACTGAAGAAGGAGTTGAGAAAGATCACTTTGTACACATTTCTGGGTTGATCGACGAAATTCGCGAAGGCGATGAAGTTGAATTTGAACTTAAAGAAGGTAACAAAGGTTTAAACGCAGTGAACGTTAAAGTTATCTAAGACATATATACATTCAAGTTTAAGAAAAAGCCCTCTACTATTAGAGGGCTTTTTTTATTATCGCTCATTTTTAAGTCTATCAAAATCTTTCTCTAATTGAAATAATTTTTCTTCTATATTAAAATTGGTCTCTGGCAGTCTATGATAGAAAACGTATCGTACACGCCACATTTCCTTAATTTCCTTTAATTGGAGTACTACATCATCCACATTTTTATGATCTGCCCGCAACACAAAACTATCATTGGTAATAAACAATCTCCTTAAAATGATTTCCTTTTCCGTTACCGTAAAAACCAAGGTGCCATTATTAAGTTTTGAATATACCGCTGGCGGCACCCATTCCCCAATAGCAATATCCTTAGGGAACATTCCTAGTTCATTTCTACTCATTTCTAAATTTTGAACGGTGTATGCCCTAAATTTTTTATCTGGATTTATAGGTAATGATAAAAAAGGGAGGTCTTGTATGTAAGAATCCTTGCTGAAATACTTTATATAATCGGTCTGATTCACAGCTGTAATACAAGGTACTTTAATAAAGAATTCTTGCTCACCAAGGTCTTGCTCAACAGTTAAATTACCTTTGAACTTTAATAAATTATTTACCGTTAATTCGGTTGTTAGCAAGTCATCTATAGGAATGCTAAAATAATTAGCAATTTTTATCAATGTTTCTAGTTTTGGCTCACTTCTCCCTTCTTCATAAGCACCCAAAGTACCTCGTTTTAAGTCGAATAGCTCTGCAAATGCTTGCTGACTAAGACTTTTTAAACTTCTGATTTTCCTAATATTTTTACCGAAATACGACATTATTTTGCTAATTAAATTTGCAAATGATAAATATTTATTTATATTTGTCTAACAAAATTAGCAATAAATATTTGAATTGCTATTATTTTGAGCTATTAATTTTTGTTTAACCAATTTTAAAAACTCAATATCATGTTCGTCGTAGTTATTTACATTTTAGCGCTCCTATTATCAATTTAGGATTACGCACCAATATTATTTTGTATTATTGAATTTAAGAATCCACTTACAAAAACCAACACAAATGAAAAACCACTTTAATATAACCAGAGATTACCTGCTTGAATTGAATTTTAATATTGTAAAGGAGAATAGGGCAGACGGAATTATGGTTGTTGAGAAAGAAGATTCTGGAATAAAAAATTTGATTTTGGGAGTATCGCCTCCAATTTTGATTATGGAACAGTTTATATTCTCCGTTCACAATCAATCTGAAAAAATCTTTAAAAGCTTACTTCAGAAGAATAGAGATATCATTCACGGCGCTTTTGTTTTGGATGAAACTGCAAACCGCGTCATATTCAGGGACACCTTACAAATTGAGAATATGGATTTGAACGAGTTTGAAGCCAGTCTTAATTCATTAAGCTTACTTATGAGTGAATACTCGGACAAAATCATTGAATTTTCTAAATATTAAAAACAATAAAATCATGAATATATTTAAAAGACTATTTAAAATAGGAGAGGCTGAAACCAATTCGGCTATTGACAAAATGGAAGACCCCATTAAGATGACGGAACAAGGCATTAGGGACATGAAATTAGACTTAGAAAAAAGTTTAGAGGCTCTTGCACAAGTAAAAGCACTTGCCATACGTTCTAAGAACGATCAAGACGTTTATAAGAACAAAGCCAAGGAATATCAAGATAAAGCTATTATCATTCTAAAGAAGGCCAATAGCAAAGAATTGGACGCTGCCGAAGCGGACAGACTTGCAAAAGAAGCTCTAATGCAGAAAGAGAACAATGAGAAACAATTAGAGGCTACCAAGGTAGAAACTGAAAAGTTTGAGGCTAATGTAAGTCAAATGCAAGGCAACGTTGAAGCGCTAAAGGCGAATATAAATAATTGGGAAAACGAACTTAAAACGTTAAAAGCGCGTGTTAAAGTGAGTAATGCTACCAAAAATTTAAATAAGCAAATGGCAGAGCTAGACAGTAGTGGCACGGTTTCTATGCTTGAGCGTATGAAAGAAAAAATAGCGCAAGAAGAGGCCTTGGCCGAAGCGTATGGTGATATTGCCAATGCTAGTAAATCTATTGATGAAGAACTAGATAAAGCTGCAGATACCACTGAAGCTGCTGCAGAAGACGAACTTCAAAAATTAAAAGAACAATTAGGGTTCACAAAAACCAAAAAATAAGAATTTGAATCAACTAACCGACATATTATTTTCTGAAGTAAACATTACGCTGACCGTACTGTTGATACTTCTAATTGTCTACTGGATCATTACCATGATCGGTGGTCTTGATTATGACCTTGATGTAGATATAGAGGTAGATGCAGATATAGATTTTGATGCCGGTATTGAAGGCGGAAATCTAGATTTTGAGGACATTTCAAATGCAGAGGTCAATAAAGACGATGTTATAGGTAAGAAACGTAAACCCTTAAAAAAGTGGCAAATATTTCTCATTTATTTCAACTTTGTTGGCTTGCCCTTCATGTTCACCTTTACCTTCTGGATTTTCGTTTGGTGGTTTTCTACCACCATACTAACAACACTTACAGGTACCTATGAAAACTACATTGGTTTTATCATAATGATTGCGGTTCTTATTCCTGCTTTGTTTATCAATAAAATTCTTACCACACCGTTTAAAGGATTTTTTAAGCAATTGAATAAGGATGGTGACGCCCCAGTGGATTTTTTGGGGAGACAAGCAATTATGTTATCCAGTATTAGTGAAGATAAACTGGGTAATGCAGAAGTAAAAGCAGATGGCAACAGTCATTCTATTTACGTAAAATCGTTAGACCGTAAACCTTTGCCCTATGGCAGTTCTGTACTTATTATTAAAAGATCTGCGGATCACACACACTTTTTAGTTCAATCTTATAATCAATAAATCTTAAATCATTTATGGAATCCATCTTTTCAATTATTGGTATAGGTCTAGGAGTTCTTCTTTTCCTTATCATCGTTTATTTTGCAATTATTGCCATGTTCTACAAAAAGGTTCATCAAGGTCAAGCCTTGGTAAGAACTGGTTTTGGTGGCACAAAGGTAGCCACCGATAAAGGTCTTTATGTGGTTCCTGTTTTTCACCGTGTAGAGGTAATGGATATCTCGGTAAAGAAAATTCAAATAGAAAGACTGGCTACAGAAGGTCTTATCTGTAAGGATAATATGCGTGCAGATATTAAAGTGGCGTTCTTTGTTAGGGTAAACAATGAGGTTGACCTTATTAAAAAGGTAGCACAGACTATTGGTGTACAAAGAGCATCTAGACAAGAGACGCTTGAAGAACTTTTTGAAGCCAAATTCTCTGAAGCTTTAAAAACCGTGGGTAAAAAATTCGATTTTATTCAATTGTATGAAGCCCGTAGGGAGTTTAGAGATGAAATTGTAGATATTATTGGTATTGACCTAAACGGCTATACTTTGGAGGATTGTGCCATTGATTACTTGGAACAAACTGCTGTTGCCCATTTAAAGGCCGATAATATTTTAGATGCTGAAGGTATCAAAAAAATTACCGATCTAACCGCTGCACAAAACATTAAAGCGAATCTTATTAAGCGCGATGAGGAGAAAATAATCCGTAAACAAGATGTTGAAGCTCGTGAGGCTATTCTTGAGCTGGACAAGCAATTAGCGGAAAAAGAAGAGCAACAAAAAAGAGAAATCTCTAACATAAAGTCTCGCGAAGAAGCAGAAACTTTAAAAGTAGCCGAAGAAGAGCGTTTAAAGTCTGAAACCGCACGTATTGCAACACAAGAAAAGGTAAAGGTTGCCGAAGAGAATATGGAGCGACAAATTATTGTAGCGTTGAAAAATAAACAACGTACAGATGCTGTTGAAACCGAAAGAGTTGAAAAAGACCGTTTATTAGAGGCTACGGAAAGAGAGCGAGTTGTTACCCTGGCTCAAATAGAGAAAGAGAAAGTAGTAGAAGTTGAGAAAAAGAATATTCAAGATGTTATTCGTGATCGTGTTACCCTAGAAAAAGGAGTAGTGGAAGAGCAGGAGAACATGAAAGACATTGAAGCTTTCAAGACTGCAGATCGTGAAAAACAAGTTAAGATTACCATTGCTGAAGCTAATGCACAAGAAGATTTGATCAAAACGATCAAAGCGGCCGAGGCTCAAAAAGAAGCAGCTAAGCAAAAAGCGGAGGAAATCAATATTGAAGCCCTAGCACATAAAGAAGCTAGTGAGAAAGAAGCAGAAGCACGTAAGATTTTGGCTGAAGCACAAGCTAAAGAAGAAGCTACCGTTGGTATGTCTGAAGCACAAGTAATGCATGCCAAGGCAGATGCCTATGAGCGTGAAGGTGTTGTTCAGGCGCTTATCATTGAGAAAAAGGCAAAAGCAGAGGCTGCAGGTATTGAGGCCAAAGCGGAAGCAAAACGTAAAGATGGTTTAGCGGAAGCAGATGTAATTAAAGAGAAAGCGTTAGCAGATGCTGCCGGTATAGAAGAAAAAGCGAATGCCATGAAGAAATTAGATGGTGTTGGTAAAGAGCATGAAGAGTTCAAGCTGCGTTTAGACAAAGAATTACAAATTGACCTGGCTCAAATTAATATCCAGAAAGATATTGCCGATGCTCAAGCACAAGTTATTGGAGATGCATTGAAAGCTGCCAAAATTGATATCGTTGGTGGTGAAACAATGTTCTTTGACCAGATTATCGGGCAAATTACCAAAGGTAAAGGTTATGACAGGCTCGTTGCTAATAGTACCAACATTCAAGATGTAAAAGATGCTATTTTAGGTAGTGATGACGTAAAGGGCAACCTTTTGGAAAAGGTGAAAGAATTTGCTGATAAATATGGTATTTCTTCAGATGATCTTAAGAATTTAACCATTGCAAATTTATTGATGGACCTAAAATCCAAGTCCAGCGATAATGATGAGCAAACCTTGTTCAGCAATTTATTCAACCTTGCCAAAGGTTTAGGAATGAGTGATAAGAAATTGCGTTAACACCAAAGCATATTACTTCAACTAAATTAATAATGTAATATAAAGCCTAAGAATTTTTATGGCAGAGCATACCCAAACAGACACTACGGAAGAGCATGTATTGGACGGTGGCACATATGATGTTATCAAAAATAGATTACAGAAGCAAAAAGAGCTGTTACAAAACAAGTTAATTGACCTTAACAATGACAGAAAAACAGTTTTTGGTTCATTGGAGACCAAGCTTATTGCTAATGACCGCATCAATACGGAGAACAACTGTATTGCGCGTGATATTGTTTCTTTTGGCAATACGTGTCTGTTTGGTTATAATGTTCATTTTGGGCTAAGGACGGACATCAACATTAAAGATGTTTTTAGTTGTTATCACTTTGAGGATAATAGCTTTAAGGCAATAGCCCTTGGTCTTTTAGAGGATGATACTTTTAAGACAGATTTCACTAATCTGTACAAATATTACAGAAATACTATATTCTCCAATTTTGCCATCATTGGTAATTATCTGCATATGGTCTTTCGTTTAAGCGATAGCCCTACAGATATAAAAACCTTTAAATGGTTATTGGTCAACAACACCTTAAAATATGTTGACAATAGAAGTGAACATGAATATAAATTTCCTGTTCAGCAAGAATTTAAGTGGCAAGAGGCAAGTAGAGACATGCATCGCTATGGTGTGCACTCACATGTTTCTATTAAAGATCGTGTATTTGTTGAAACCATTGGTGGTGATTTAACCATAAAAATTGAAGATAACACCGAAGAAGGCAAAGGTATTTTTGATGAACCTGTTGAGTATGTAGACCAGACTTTAGATGATGGTCAGTATCGTTTTGGAGATTTAGGAAACTTGTTGGTTCTAGAAATAAAACCATTTCAAGAGTCGCCTCGTTATTTTGTCTTTAACGATAAAATGAAAGAGGTACAGAAAATAGAATCTGTAAAAGATGCCTGTATTCTTCTTCCCGATGATCAAGGAATCATTTTCCCAACCGGATATTATTTACAAACCGGAGAATATCACATTTTTGACAATGCTATACCGAATGTAAAATTTCAGCAACGCATTGTATCGCCTAATGGTGAAGATTTTCTTTACGTGTTTTATGCAGCTAATGAAGGACTCTATAATCTAATGTCCTTCAACATCATTAGTCAAGTTATAAAAACACCAATAATTTGTAACGGATTTACCATTTTAGAAAATGGTGAACTATGCTATTTTAAGACAGAGCAGGAGCAGACCAAACACCACGTGGTACAAATATGGCAAACACCTTATTTGAAAGGTGATTATATGCCATCGCAACATGAAGATACTTTGTTGTACAAAATTGGCAATAAGGACATTGTGCGGGCAATGGCTGAAGTAAACAGCTTAATTACCTTGCTGAACAAAAATGACAACTATGCGGGTCTTTATAGTGATATCGCCAAGTTTTCAAAAGATATTATAGATGCATATTACTGGTTGCCAGAACCGGAAACGCATCAGCTTAATGTTCCTATAGAGGAAATCAATAAAGCGTCCAATGCCGCTATAGATGAATTCGAAAAGGTTGTACAGCTTCGTAAAAATGCTCAAAATCAATCTAAGGAAATTCAAAAAAACTCATCGGAACTATTCAATAAAATTAAGAGTACATCTTTTAAAAGTATTGATGAATTCGTAGCACTTTTAACGCGTTTACGATCCACTAGGGGTGAGGTCATTTCGCTAAAAGATGTTAGATATATTGACCTGGAATTTCTTAAATCATTAGAAGAAGAAATTGAAGCTCAAACTAAAAAAATATCTGAGCGCTGCGTACAGTTTTTATTGAATCCGAATGCCCTACAACCTTACCATAAAGCTTTAGAAGAAAAAAAGAGTTTTATAGATACCGTTGAAAAGGTAATAGAAGCCAAGAAAAAGGAAGAGGAAATCAATGAAATCAGTACCGATCTTGAAATGTTGATTGATATTGTTTCAAATTTAGAGATAGAGGATACTGCACATTCCACTAAAATAATAGATGATATATCGTTGATTTTTTCCACGATAAATGAGCTAAAGGCGGCTTTAAAGAACAAAAGAAATTCTTTGGGCATATCTGAAGCAAAGGCAGAATTTGCCGCTCAATTAAACTTGATTGATCAAAGTATCATCAATTATATTGATATGGCAACCACTCCTGAAAAGTGCGATGAATATCAAACCAAAACATCTATTCAACTCGAGGAGCTTGAGGGCAAATTCACGGATTTTGAAGAATTTATTGAAATCATCATTGAAAAAAGAGAAGAGGTATATGCCGCTTTTGATACCCGAAAAAATTCCTTAATTGAAAAGCGAAATAAGAAGTCAAGCGCATTGACCAATGCTTCTAAACGTATTTTAAAAGGAGTTCAAAAGAAGGCACAGAGTTTTAATACTGCGGTTGAAATCAATGGGTATTTTGCATCGGACCTAATGATCAATAAGCTTCGTGACATCATTACCCAACTGCAAGAGTTAGATGATAGTGGCAAAGCTGAAGAGATAGAGACCCAACTTAAAACTGCCCGAGAGGATGCACTTAGAAAGTTAAAGGATAAACTTGACCTTTATGAAGATGGCGACAGTGTCATTAGGTTAGGAAAGCACAAATTTGGTGTTAACAAGCAGCAATTGGATTTAACCATTGTTTTTCATGACAATAAACTAAATTATCATTTAACGGGGACCGATTTCTACAAACAACTGGATAATGAAGAGTTTGTAAACAATAGGCATTTATGGAACCAAGAGTATGTATCTGAAACCGATGAAATCTATAGAGGTGCCTACTTAGCCTATAAATTGTTTTCCAACTTTAGCGAAGATGAATTACTATCGCTAAATGATGAAGAATTATTGAAGGTTGTTCAAGAACAGAGTAGAAATGACTATTCTGAAGGTTATGTAAAAGGTGTTCATGATGTAGATGCATCAAGATTATTAAAGTTATTGGTTCATAAGCATCATGAATTAGGTTTGCTTACTTACCGACCAGAAATAAGAGGATATGCCCAATTTTTCTGGAACAGTTTAAATGAAGAGGTGAAAAACGAGTTGGATAAAAGTCTAAAAACAGCAGGTGAGGTTCTACAGTACTTTCCAACATCTAACGAATATGCTTCTGTCGTTGAAAAAATACAGGGTTTAGTAGCTCAATTTGGAGAAAATACTTCGCTTTACGACTCATTGCTGAGTGAAGATATTGCTTCCTATATATTTGAAGAACTTAAATCTGATTCTGAGTTTGTTTACAGCAGTGTGGCAATACAATTGAAAGAAGACTTTATAAAATTCTTAAAATCACAACAGGCAGATTTAAAATTTAAAAAGAGCATTGAAGATACGGTTAGTTTAGAGGACAAAGTTCGTTTGGCTAAACAATGGGTGGCCGCATTCTTAAAAACCAAAGAAAAAGAAAGCCAAGGAATAGACCTTAAAAGATATACGCATGAAATTGTTGGGGCTTTATTGTTCAGAGATGAATCTGCTTCAAAAATTAAATCTGTTTCACCTAATGAAACCATTAAGGAGTTAAGAGGCTCTCATACCACTATAAACAATGGTACGTATATCTTTAATTACCATGATTTTATTTCTAGAATGAGATTGTTCGTAACCAGTGAGGTTCCGTCATTTCAAAAATTTAAAAAGACCAAACTAGAAATAACGGAGCAACTAAAAAACGATTTAAAACTAGAAGAGTTTAAACCTAGGGTTCTTACTTCTTTTGTGCGTAATAAGTTGATCGACCAAGTGTATTTCCCCATTTTCGGTAATAACCTAGCAAAACAACTAGGCACGGTAGGAGCCAATAAACGTACCGATAGAATGGGTATGTTGCTTTTAATATCTCCACCTGGTTACGGAAAAACCACGTTAATGGAATATATAGCCAACAGATTGGGCTTAATATTCGTAAAAATTAACGGTCCGGCAATTGGTCATGAAGTTACCAATGTAGACCCCGCATCTGCAAATAATAGTGCGGCAAGGGAAGAACTAAAAAAGCTAAACTTGGCTTTTGAAATGGGAAATAATGTTATGTTATATCTAGATGACATTCAACACTGTAATCCTGAGTTTCTTCAGAAATTTATTTCCTTATCAGATGGTACCCGTAAAATAGAAGGGGTTTATGGCAATGAACCAAAAACTTATGATTTAAGGGGCAAAAAGTTCTGTGTGATTATGGCGGGTAACCCTTATACCGAGAGTGGAGAGAAATTTAAGATTCCAGATATGTTGGCAAACCGTGCAGATATTTATAACCTTGGTGATATTATTGGAGAAACCGAACATCTGTTCAGATTGAGTTTAATTGAAAACTCGCTCACTGCAAACCCCATTTTACAACAATTGGCAAGCAAGGAGTTTGAAGATGTCTATACCTTGGTCAACCAAATAGAATCTAAAACGGATGAAGGTCAACTAAAAGGAAACCATTCCAGTCAAGAGGTTGAGGAATATAAAAAAGTATTGGAAAAGGTTCTTAAGGTTAGAGATGTGCTCTTAAAGGTTAATGCCACCTATATTAAAAGTGCAGCTATGCAAGATGAATACCGAACCGAACCTGCTTTTAAACTACAAGGTTCCTATAGGGATATGAACAAACTTGTTGCCCAAATTGTTCCAATAATGAACGATAAGGAATTAAACACCTTATTACGATCTCATTATGAAAATGAAGCACAGACACTTACCGGGTCAGCAGAGGCTAATTTATTGAAGTACAACGAATTAATCGGACAGCTTTCTATAGATGAAAATGAAAGATGGTCTGCCATAAAAGAGCAGTTTGTAAAGAATAATAAAATCAAAGGTTTTGGCAATGCCAACGAAATGGCTCAGGTTTTATCGCAAATGATGGAGTTTTCAGAAAATCTTGCCGGTATTAAGTCGGTATTGCAAAACGGACTTAAAAAAGATTAGTTGAATTAAAACCCTTCTATTTTTCGTTATTTCAAGATCTTATAGGTGTTCACATAAAAATAAGACGTAGTTTCGCAGCCGCAAAAAAGCTATGTTATGAAACGTATCAACGAATACAAAAAACTTTTTGGGGTAGAGAAGGAAATTGAACTTAAAGCCTTAAAAACCAAGTACAGAAACTTGGTTAAAGAATGGCATCCAGATAAATTTCAAGAGGGTGATGAAAAGAGGGAAGAGGCAGAAGTGCAAAGCCGTAGAATTATTGACGGCTACCATTTTCTAGTAAGTATTGCTCCAGAAACTAAAGAAGCCAATAAAGAAGCTTACGAAGAAAGCATTACTTCTGGCATTGCAGATTTTCAACATAACGGTCTTGTTTTAGAAGTTACTTTTGTTGATGGTGCTACGTACGAATATTTTGGAGTTACAAAACCTATCTTCCAAAAGATGATCAATGCCAACAAATTAAACAGATTTGCCAAAAGAAGTATTTTTCCAAATTACTTATATAGAAAATCTAAACGAGATCTTCAAGAAGCATAATATCATATTTTTAAAGGGTTATAACGCATGAAAAATCAAAAGGATATTTTATCAAAATTGAATATCAAGGCGCTAAACCCTATGCAAGAATTGGCGTTAGAAACCATTTCTGCGTCAGACAACACCATATTACTTTCACCCACGGGTACTGGTAAAACCTTGGCGTTTCTATTACCGGTGCTTGACCTTTTAGACCCAAACAATCCTGAAGTGCAAGTGCTCATTTTAGTGCCCTCTCGTGAGCTGGCCATACAAATAGAGCAAGTGCTGCGTGATATGGGTACCGGTTTTAAGGTAAATGCCATTTATGGCGGTAGGGCAATGTCGAAGGACAAGATTGAACTAAAACATACACCTGCCATTTTAATTGGCACACCTGGTAGAATTTTAGATCATTTTATGGCAGATCGTTTTACCAAAGACCATATTAATACGCTTGTACTTGATGAGTTTGATAAATCGCTCGAAGTTGGTTTTGAAGAGCAAATGACAGAAATTCTGCTTGAGTTGCCAAACCTTAAAAAGCGCATTCTTACCTCTGCGACCGAAGGCGTTAAAATCCCAAAATTTGTGGGTATGGAAAATCCAAGAAGAATTAATTTTCTGAAAAAAGAAATTCCATCACAGTTAACCATTAGCACTGTTGTTTCCAAAGAAAAAGACAAACTGAACACTTTGGTTCAGTTACTTGAATTTATTGGTGAAGAACCTGGCATTATTTTCTGTAATTACAAGGATAGTATTGAAAGTGTAAGCGTTTTTTTAAGCGAACAAGGTATTTTGCACGAATGCTTTTCTGGTGGTATGGAACAACGAGATCGCGAACGTGCGCTTATTAAATTCAGAAATGGCAGTAGCAGAATTCTAGTGGCAACTGATCTTGCCGCTAGGGGCATTGACATTACCGAACTAAAATTCATTGTTCATTACGAATTACCGCATCGTATAGAAGAGTTTACCCACCGTAATGGTAGAACTGCGCGTGTAAATGAATTGGGAACAGCCTATATTTTAAAATGGGATAAGGAAAAATTACCCGAGTTTATTGAAGCATCGACCTCAATTAAAATCAATTCCTCAAAAAGATTAGGTGATCCGATTTGGGAAACCTTATTTATTTCTGGCGGAAGAAAAGATAAAATATCCAAAGGTGATATTGCGGGACTTTTCTTTAAGCAAGGCGACTTAAATAGAGACCAATTGGGAGATATAGAACTAAAGCAAGATTGCGCTTTTGTTGCTGTACCTAAAAGTCTATCAAAAGAACTTGTGAATAAATTGAACAATACTCGATTAAAAAAGAAGAAAGTACGCATTACCGTACTTTAAGCATTGTTAGTATTTTTGCCCTTATTAAGGTAGTATCATGAAGGAAGAACAGCAGTATAAAGAAACAGAAATCGACTTAAACGAGATTGAAAGTTGTATTGATATTTTAAATCGTTTGGTAAACGACACCAACCAGATTTTTGAAATTCCAGAAGATAGACGTATTGCCTTAATTAAAGCTGCCGGTCAATTATCTCGCCCTAGCAAACAAGAATTTGCTAAACGGGTAAAGGATGCCAAACGAAATGAAAAAAGAAAGCAGGCTGTTCGTGACAAACATGCCCGTAAAGAAACCGGAATTCGTAGTGCGCGTGAAGCCCATGTCTTTGTTGCGCCAAAATTACTACCTGCAGCCGAATTGGCCAGTAAAGATTTGCCGGAGCTTACTACCCCTCGCAATTGTTATGTGTGTAAGGCCGAGTTTACAAAGCTTCACCATTTTTATGATACCATGTGTACAGATTGTGGCGATTTCAACTATGCAAAAAGATTTCAGACTGCAAATGTTAAAGGTCAGGTAGCGGTGATTACCGGTTCACGTTTAAAAATTGGTTATCATATTACTTTAATGTTACTTCGTGGAGGTGCAACGGTCATTGCTACCACACGTTTTCCTGTAGATTCTGCATTACGTTTTTCCAAAGAGGAAGATTTTATGGAGTGGGGGCACCGACTTAAAATTCATGGTCTAGACTTGCGCCATATACCCAGTGTAGAGATCTTCTGTAATTTTGTAGAACAGCAATATGACAAACTGGATATCTTGATCAATAATGCTGCGCAAACAGTGCGTAGACCAGCAGGATTCTACCATCACTTAATGGAGAACGAAGAGCGTGAATTCTCATCCTTACCAAAATTTGCTCAAATGGTTTTAAGCGACCATGAAAGCTGTTTGGAAGAGCTTAAAACATTCAGCTTAAAAGCATCACCAAATCAAAACATGCCGGTTACATGGCACGGACCAGAACCCGGTATTGGTTTAAGAGCCTCTGCTCAACTATCACAAATACCGTATAGTTTTGACAATGCATTGGTTGCCCAGGAGGTTTTCCCTACTGGCGAATTAGATGCCGATCTTCAACAAGTAGATTTACGTAAAACCAATAGTTGGCGACTAAAATTAGGGGAGATAGAAACTACTGAAATGATCGAGGTTCAATTGGTCAACTCCGTTGCACCTTTTGTACTGTGCAATCGTTTGGCAGAAATGATGAAAAAAGAAAACACCGGGCAAAAACATATTATCAACGTTACGGCCATGGAAGGTAAATTCCACCGTTTCTTTAAGGAATCGCGCCATCCGCATACCAATATGGCGAAGGCCGCATTGAATATGTTAACGCATACGGCAGCTGGCGAACTTGCAAAAGATGGTATCTTTATGAACGCTGTGGATACTGGCTGGGTTACCGATGAGGATCCAGCGGAATTAGCGAAAAAGAAACAAGAAGTACACGATTTTCAGCCTCCGCTAGATATTGTTGATGGTGCAGCCAGAGTTATGGATCCATTATTTGACGGGATAAATACAGGTAAACATTGGTGTGGCAAATTTTTAAAGGATTACTTCCCAATTGATTGGTAGACAACTACTTTTATCTTTTTGAAAAACCTGTCTTTAAATGAGTAAAAGAAATAATAGCTACCTTTATTTAGTTATTATTTTATATTCCATTATGGGTAACAGTCAAGACAACTTGTCAAAGATCAAAAATGAAATACTAAACTCTGATTTTAATGTTCCTTATAGCTGTAAAATAGAACTTAGTGAATTGATTCAACCTACTGTGGGTGTAAAAACAATAGCTAAAGATGATAGGGATATCAATATAGGTTCATCAAAAATTGGAGGTAAACCAGATTTACCCATTAACTTCAATTGGCCCAAAATGGACAATGAGTTTCTAACTTTTTGTGCTCAATATAACTTAGAGGAAATCAATATTTATGATGTCTCTAACAAATTACCAGCTAGCGGAATAATTTATGTTTTTATTTATATTGATAAAGAATGGCCAGGTTTCCTAAACAAGAAAAATTCTTATAAAGTTATTTTTCAAGAAAACACAGACGAATTAATTAGAACAGAATTTCCCTTGAATTACTTCGGTGAAGGAATTTTTGAACCCTCCAAGATTGAATATTTTGAATCGTATACCATGCCTGATGATGAGAGTACTATCTTGAAAAATTTTCAAGATAGTTATGAAGATTTTCATGATTTCTATCATTCTACCTACGAATATATACAACATTTAACTGAGTTAGATATAGATAGTTTTCATCAAGTATTAGGTTATGATCGTTCAATTCAATCTAGTGTAACATATAGTTTTGCAGAAATTGAATTAGAAATTACTACACAAGATGAATGGAATACTAAAAAGTCTGAAATTTTAGAGTTATCTAAAAAATACCAATTACTTCTACAACTTGAAACTGATGGCAATAACTTAGATAAGTTTGGTGGCAGTTCTACTATTTACTTCGGAATGGACCCTAAAGATCTAAAAATGAAAAATTTCGATAACGTTATTATGGCTTTTCAGGGTACTTAATATCCAAATTCGGATAAAACAGTACATTAGCATTGATAGGAATTTATGGTTCAGGTCTTTTTTTTACATACTTTTTCTTAATGTTATTGAGACTTCCGTAATTTTTATAGCTTTTATTGCTTCATTCTGAATAGATCAAAAACTTTTAATAAAAAGTTAAAAATCATACGGTTCTAATTTACTAGTCTGAATCTATTTTCGTTTTTTTGCGGCATGATTAGGCTAACTATCAACCCATTACTATTATTTATTGTATGCTGTTGTTTCAGTATAACAAATTTGTTGAATGCCCAAGAGGTCAAAAATTACAACGGACCGTTACAAATTGGCAAATACAACGGTAAGGCAACCTACACGTATAAAATTGTTGATAACGACACAGTACTGGAAGGCGACTTTTTAGTATTACGCTCCAATCTTCAAGAGCTTTTACAAAAGCAAGATTACTCTTTTCAATTTAAAGGTAGCTTTGTAGATGGTACGGCCAATGGTCCTTGGAAATTTCAATTTGGGGAATTCAACTCCAAAAGCCAATCTGAAGTTATTGATTATCAATACCGTGTGTTGGTAAGCGGTGTTCAAAAAACTTCTACGGGAAAAATAAAGATGGGCAAACCAAATGGTGAGTGGACCATTTTAGAAGAGCAGATCGAAGATTCCGAAATTTCAGAAACCTTATTTAAAAGTGTCATTACTTTTGATGACGGGGTGCCACAGCAAAATTTCAGTATCAACAATGAAGATTACACCTTGGTTGGTAGGTTTTTAAGGGATGGTGTAGCACATGATGAGTGGTCATTATTTCCCACTAACGGAATTGACCAATCTGAAAGCTGGTTTTTTAAAGATGGTCTATTACAGTCTATACGTGTAGATGATGATAATGAACATAAGACCATAACCGCATTTAAAGATTATTCCGGCGAAACGAAAACTATAAATTTAGATGCCTCTTATATTGCTGCACTTGATATTCAGTTTTCTCAAGAAGATGTCAATACACTTCATCAAAATAATCTACCTAAGTTATTAAAACAAAATGCTTTGCGCTATCAAGAAATAGACGATATTTTATCAGCGTTGGGTAAATCTGATTTTCTTCCAGAGTTTAAGGTAAAGGTGCCTTATTACCCATTAGATTCATTAGAAAGAGATGATATTGATAGTACGGTGGCATATTATAAAAAAGCGAGGGAATTAAGTGAATCCATCCTACATAACTCACAATTGAATATTTTAAAGCTGTCAGATGAAACTACAGCATTTCAATACAACACGGTACTTCAAATAAAGAAGGATTTTTTAACGCCTATTCAAGAAATGGTACACTATGATTCTTTATCCATTTTAGAATATACTTCACGTAAACAATTATTGGATCACGTATTTGCAGAGGATTTACCCAGACCTAAAATGACCATTGCTATTGAGATGGATAGTATTACTTCTACAAAAGAGTATACAATACCTACTTCAACTGTACCTTCCTCTGATGCTGCTAGTATTTCTTATATTAAAACCATTGCCAAAATGGGATATGATGGTATACAGGCCATTGCAAACGAAGTAAAAGAAACCCTTGCTCAGGAAAAAAGACAGAATGAACTGGCTAATCTTGAAGAGGAAATTATTGTTCAAAACGATTCCTTAGTGATGTTCATTGATTCTATGGGAACCAGCCTTCCTGTAAACTATTTAGCCGCCTTACGTCAATTAAAGTCTTTTGCGAGCGCTACGCTGAACGATTATTCTAAAGTAAAATCTGCCCAAAACAGAATAACCGCGGCTAGAAGTACGCTTACCTGTTTAAAGAATTTAAATGAATTATCCGTTACAGTATCCAAAATGCCCACATTTAAAAGTACCATACAAGATTCATATACCAATCGTATTTGGAATCCGTTTATGGCAACCTTAATGGATGAAGACATTAAAAAGAGAATAACATCTGCTTATACTAAAATTCTGGAACCCTATTTCTTAAAGCAAATAGAACAATCGCTCACATGTGAAAACACCTTCAATTTAAATGAGCATATTAACGCCACTTACCATACGGTAATAATGCTAAAGGATAAGGATACCAAAAAGCTGGAACGTAAACTGAAAAAAGAAAAGGACCCTTCAGTAATTTTAGAAATGTTGAATGTACAAAACACAAAGCAATAGTCTATGAAATCGTTTGGTACATACATCATAAAAGGGTTGTTTTTGTTTTGCTTTCTAACAGCATTCCATGGTATTTCACAAAAACAGGAGCCAGAGGTGTTACCCGAGTATTCTAAGTATAAGGACCTTACTACTAAAACCTGGATCAATACTTACGGAAACATACGTATTGGCAAACGCTTGTTTTGGGATGCCCAAACACACCTAAGACTTGAAGAAACAGAAGCTACACCTTTTGTAGGTCAGGTAGCCCAAGTCTATAACAGACATGCTATAGGGTATATACATTCTAAATATTTCAATGTACGTTTAGGTGGTGTGCTCCGATTGAATTTTAATACCGATGAAGCTTCAACTGATCGTAATTTAGTGCCTGAATGGCGTATTTGGCATCAGTATCAATTTGCACAGGCTTTGGAAAGTATGATGATTTATCACCGTATTCGTATAGAGCATAGATGGACCCAAGGTTTTGCCGAGAATAGCGAGTATATTTTTAGAAATAGATGGCGTTACATGTTCAGAATGAAAATTCCATTGAACAATCATAAGTTAAAACCAAAAACATTGTACGTAGCTCCAGAGGCAGAATTGATCATGCAAAGTGGAAAAGCGGTAGTAGCCAGCCCTATGGAAGATTTACGACTTACAACTACCTTAGGATATATACTAACACCTAGGTTGACCGTGGCTGCGGGTGCCATGTATTCCCAAGGCCAAGATTTAGCCAATGGTGGATTTTTTAAACATAGTTGGGCCATGCGTTTTCATGTATACTTCTCTCCAGATTTTAGAAAGGTTAAGAACAAACTTCCAGAAATTCATTTAACGGACTAGATAGGTACCGCAATTAAAAGAGTATGAAGAAAAAGGATATTACACTTTACGGCTTACTTGCTATACTTACTGTATTGGTAATTTATTTTGGCATAAAGTCAAATTCGCTTCAAAATGAAATCGGTGAGAGTAGCAAGGCAAAAGAAGAACTAGATGTATTGGTTACTGGCAATAAAGAGTTAATGGCCATTGATTCCGTACTCATTGAAGGTGATTATAACAAGGCTATTGCTTCATACAATTCTACGCTAGAAAATCATGAAGAACTGAATTCTGTTATTCCTTTAAGAATTGCACTTGCAGAAAAACTTATGCAGAATGACAGCAAAGCAAAACTTAAAATAAGCGAAACTGACCTTTTAAAAGATTCCGTTACCGTCAGCCCAATTAGTCAAACGGAAATTAGAAGTATTGACTCCTTAAGTTTTGCACTGGAAAAAGCACGTGTACAATTGAACAATATGCGTAAGCAATTGAACAATAAATCCTTTGGTGAATATCTTAGTTTTAGCACAAAGAAGGGAACTGCATTGCATTATGTAGGTCAAGTAAAAAACAACAAGGCCAATGGCTCAGGTATTGCTCTTTTGGAAACGGGCAGTAGGTATGAAGGGCAATGGAAAGACAATGCTCGTGAGGGATACGGTACATTTTACTGGCCAGATGGCGAATATTACATTGGCAGCTATGAAAATGATATGCGTAGTGGAGAAGGTACCTATTTTTGGCCCAATGGAGATAAATACAAAGGTCAATGGAAAGATGACAAACGAAACGGAAAGGGAATTTTTCATTCAAAAGAAGGCTCCGTTATCAGTGGTATCTGGGAAAACGATAAACTTAAAGATTCAGGCAAAAAAGAAAAGAAACAATAAGTTTCTGATTTTACCCGCTTAATAGTTTTAGGTAAAATAGCCATTGCTTACCATATGAATCTCAATTTATCCGTTGGATACTATCAAAATCATAAAAATTACATTAGCGGTATGTTTTGCGTTTAGGTTTAAGTAACTTTAGGTTTTAACCAACCTATCTGTACACTACAATGAATACGCTATTTCGTTACCTTACTTCCGTATCGTTTATTTTACTTACCACAACACTTTTATCCCAAGACTTTTCTGCACTGGAATATAGAACTATTGGTCCACAAAGAGGTGGTCGTGTAACTACGGTTACAGGTACACCCATGTTACCAGGTACCTTCTATTTAGGTGCATCCGGTGCTGGTGTATGGAAAACCGATGATTACGGTACAACTTGGAACAATATATCCGATGGATTTTTCGATACTCCCTCCATAGGTGCCATTGAAGTTGCGCTAAACGACCCTAATATTATATATGTTGGTACAGGTTCTGATGGATTAAGAAGTAATATTATCAGTGGAAAAGGCATGTACAAATCAATAGACGGTGGTAAAACCTGGAGTCATATCGGACTTGAAAATGCAGGACAGATCGGAGCGGTAGAAATTGACCCTACCAATAGTAATGTGGTTTGGGTGGCCGCTATTGGTAATGCATTCAAGGCAAATGAAGAGCGTGGTATATACAAAACAGTGGATGGTGGAACTACTTGGACAAAAATGTTGCATATATCCAATACTACAGGATTTGCCGATCTAGAATTGTTACCGGGCAATCCTAATGTGGTTTACGCTGCCGCATGGAAAGCACAACGAACTCCGTGGACCATCATCTCTGGTGGTGAAAATAAAGAAGGCGGTATTTATAAATCGGTCAATGGAGGTAAGGACTGGATAAAACTGGAAGAGGGACTGCCACAGGGTTTGATCGGCAAAATAGATTTAGCCGTATCCCCCGTAGATTCAAGTATTCTGTATGCAGTAATTGAAGCTCCTGGTGATGAGGGCGGAGTATACAAATCTATTGATCAGGGTAAAAGTTTTGTACAGACATCAAGCAATAAAGGTCTTGTAAATAGACCTTTTTATTACACTAATATTGAACTAGACCCTACAAACCCTGATATTGTCTATTCCAATGCCAATCCGCTTTTGAAATCTAAAGATGGTGGAAAATCATGGACAATGATGTCCGTACCACATGGTGACAATCATGATATATGGTTGAACCCTAACAATCCAGATTTGTTGATTCAATGTAATGACGGCGGTGCCAATGTTTCTCATAATGGAGGTAAAACCTGGTCTTCTCAATTTAATCAACCTACCGCAGAAATCTATCAAGTTGCTGTGGATGATCAATATCCATATTGGATCTATGGCGCGCAACAAGATAACACAACGATAGCCATACCTAGTTCTGCTCCAAGTGCCACAGCTGTACAAGGAAGCTCACAGACCATGATAGATGTAGGTGGTTGTGAAACCGGACCCACTATTCCTAAACCTGGCAATCACAATATTGTTTACAATAACTGTAAAGGTCGTTTTAGTGTTTATAATAAGATTACGGGAGTTGGTAGAGAATACTCTATTGGAGCATCCAACATCTATGGGCATAATCCTAAAGACCTAAAATATAGATTTCAAAGGGTAGCACCAATTCATGTTTCACCACATGATCCAGATGTTGTTTATATGGGCTCACAGTTTGTACATAAGACCAGAAATGACGGGGTTATTTGGGAAACCATCTCGCCAGATTTAACCGCTTTTGAGGCCGACAAACAAGTAAACTCGGGGAGCCCGATCACTAGGGATATCACAGGTGAAGAATATTACAGCACCTTATATTCTATTAGGGAATCTAAAATAAAAGAAGGATTGATTTGGACAGGCTCCAACGACGGCGTAGTTTCTTTAACGCAAGATGGCGGACAAACTTGGACGAATGTAACGCCTAAGAAAATGCTAAAAGGGGGTAGAGTGGAATCTATTGAGCCATCTCAATTTAATCCCGGGAAAGCGTATATCTCCGTTGACAGACATTTGTTGGGGGATACTACTCCATATTTCTATAAAACCGAAGATTATGGTAAAACTTGGGAGTTGTTGACCAACGGAATTCCGTCTGACTATACCAGCAAAGTATTACGCGAAGACTCTGTTCAAGAAGGGCTATTGTTTGCAGGTACTGAATATGGAATGTTCGTATCAATGAACGATGGCAAAGATTGGAAGCCGTTTCAACAGAACTTGCCCGTAACACCAATTACCGATATTACTATTTATAGAGGCGATTTAGTTTTAAGCACCATGGGTCGCGGCTTTTGGGTATTGGACAACATCACCACTTTAAGAAATAATGCAATATCATCGTTAAAAGATACTCCTGTATTATTTCAACCGGATAATACAATCAGATACCGAACACCTAGAAGATCAAAAGGATTTCCTGATTATTCTTCAACTGGGGTACTTATTGATTACTACTTACCAAAAGATGGTAAAAACAATGTACAATTAGAAATATTGGATGCCAGCAAACAAACTATCGCCACTATTAGCAGTGATTCCACTAAAACAAAATCCACAAAAGAAGAAGTGGACAATATGAGTTTAAGCATGTCTTTCAGTTATTTTGATAATACGTTGAATACTAAAAAAGGCATTAACAGATTTCAATGGGATATGCGCCAAAAAGGAGCATGGAGTGATAAGGACTCTAGAAGTTACAAAAATGGACCTATGGTGCCACCAGGTAATTATACTGTAAAATTAACGGTTGATGATAAATCATTTGAGCAGCCATTTGAAATTTTAGTGGACCCACGATTAGCCGATGAAGGTATTGACGAAAAAATTATTGCAACGCATTTAGCTTTTGAAAATAAAGTATTGGACTTATTGACCGAAGCCAGAAAATTTCAATCGGAATTAGAGGCTGAAATCAAAAAAAGTAAAGGGGACAGAAAAGAGTCTTTGGAGAGCGTATTAAAAGCCATTAAGAATGATGAAGGAGCGTATCCACAGCAGATGTTAATACCACAAATAGCATATTTATCATATATCGTTGGGGGTGCAGATAAAATACCCGGTAACGAAGAAGTTGAACGCCTAAAAGATTTAGAACAACAATTACAGGCAGTTAAACAAAAGGCTCAACTTAACTAATTACATATTGGCAATTGTTGAAGTATTCGGCGATTGCCAAAAAATTCGTCGATAAAATTTTACTTTCCGTATAAACAAAAAGGGTAGACTTCTATTCCTTTTTAGTAAAGAAGTATAAAGTTTCACTTTTGAGGTGTTAATTAAAAACGCACCTTAAATGAAACAATTTATAATCATAGCTAGCATTTTATTTGCTCACTTTGGTTTTGCTCAAGATGTTGAAACAAATTCCTCATCAAAAATATGGTCTTTAGAAGACTGTATTGAATATGCCATTGAAAACAATATTACCGTAAAAGATGCTGATTTGAACACAAGTATTTCTGAGGTAGATTATAGCGCGGCAAAATCAGCAAAACTTCCTAATCTTTTTGGTAGTGCTTCTCAAAATTTTTCTAGCGGTACATCTATAGACCCTATTACCAGCGACTATGTTTCTGATCAGATCCATAGTACCAATTTAGGTATCAATAGTTCTGTAACACTTTTTCAAGGAAATCAGTTAACCAATCAAGTAAAACAGAATAAGCTTTTAATAGAACAGAATAGCTTATTGGCGCAAGAAGCAAAAAACAACATTGTTATCAGTATTCTTGAATCATACTTACAAACCTTATTCAGTAAGGAAGGTATTACCATTGCCGAAAATAATTTAGATGCATCTGAAAAAGAAGTGCTAAGGGCTAAATCTAGATTAGATGCGGGTACTATTGCCTTAAGTGATTATACCGAGGCGCAAAGTCAGGCAGCAACCAACAAATACAATGTTATTGCCGCAAAAAATGATTACGAGCTTAATATTATTGATCTAAAGCAATTACTGGAACTATCTCCTTTAGAGGACTTAGAAATTGAAACAGTTGATGAAAATCAAGATTTACTTCACCTTGAATTAAATAGAGAAGCTATTTATACCAATGCGCTTTCATACCTGCCAGAAGTAGAAGCCAGTAACACCAATATTCTGATCAACGAAAAAGAGTTGGAAATCGCCAAAGGTGGTTACTTACCTACATTATCGTTAACAGGAAGTCTTGGTTCCGGATATACCAGTATTAGCGACAATACTTTCTATGATCAATTGGATGTCAACTTCAACCAAAGATTGGGCTTAAGCTTAAATATTCCAATTTTTAATAGAAACCAGACAAAGTCTGCTGTACAAACGGCAACTTTTAATATTGAAAAAGCGGAAATACAAAAGCAAACGGTAGAAAAAGAGGTCATTAAAAAGGTGGAAACCGCATACCAGAACGCACTTTCTTCACAAGAACAATTGGTAGCTGCAGAGGCATCACAACAAGCCGCTGAACAATCTTATAATCTTGCACAGAAGAAATACGAGTTGGGAGATTTAAGTACTACGGATCTTGTAATTAGCCAAAACACTTACACCAATGCCCAACAGAATTACCTACAATCAAAATATCTAAACATTCTATACCATCAATTATTACAATTCTATCAAGGAAACGAAATTAAACTTTAATCAAAATGAAAAATAAAAATAAAATCATAATAGGCGGTATTGCATTAGTGATCGTAGCCCTTGTAGCTTACAGTTTTATGAAAGGCGACGACAGTACTGCTATTGAGGCAAAAACAGTTTTGGCCAAAAAAGGAGATGTAACCACTATGGTAACGGCTACAGGTACCATAGAACCCATTAACCAGGTTGATGTAGGTACACAAGTATCTGGTGTGGTAGAGAAAATATATGTGGATTACAATAGCGAAGTCAAAGAAGGGCAACTTATTGCCGAATTGGATAAGACCAACCTTAAAGCGGCTACCGTGCAAGCTCAAGCATCATATGACAACGCAGTTAGTAACCGTAATTATTTACAGACCATTTATGAAAGACAAAAAACATTATATGACAATCAGGTCATCAGTAAGTCTGATTTTGATGATGCCGTTTACAATTATGAAACTGCAAAAGGTACGGTTACACAGCGTTTATCCGACTTACAACAGGCGAGAACAAATTTAGGTTATGCCAATATTTACTCACCAATAGATGGAGTTGTACTTTCAAGAGATATTGAAGAAGGACAAACGGTAGCGGCAAGTTATAGTACACCTACATTATTTACCATAGCACAAGATTTAAAGGAGATGCAAGTTGAGGCAGATGTTGATGAGGCTGATATAGGAGTGGTAGAAGAGGGGCAGCGTGTAAGCTTTACTGTTGATGCATACCAAGGCCAAGAATTTGAAGGCACGGTTACACAAGTAAGATTAGACCCAACCATTACTTCAAATGTAGTTACATATACCGTGGTGATAAAAGCGGATAATCCTGACTTAAGATTAAAACCCGGACTTACGGCTACGATTTCCATTTACACCTTAGAGTTAAAAGATGTGCTATCGGTAGAAGCTAAGGCCATCAATTTTAAACCCACGCCACCTGAAATGATGGCTTATAATGAACAGGAAAACTTAGCTATGGAAAGACCTCAAGGTGGACCTATGAATTCTGATGAAGGCTCTACAAAGGTATGGGTGATGGAATCTAATGGCGCTATTTCGCCTAAGGAAGTGACCTTAGGGGCAAGTGATGGGGTAAACGTACAAGTTTTAAATGGTATTAATGAGGGTGATAAATTGGTGTACAGCTTAAAATCTGAATCCACAATAGCTGGGCCACCGGCCGGAAACTCAGAAGAAAGTCCGTTTATGCCAAAACCACCAGGAGGTAAAAGATAAAGATCATGAGCAAGGAAATTATAAAAATTCAGGATTTAAAGCGCGAGTTTACCATGGGTAATGAAACCGTTCATGCCTTAAGAGGTATTTCATTTACCATAAAAGAAGGTGAGTTCGTTACCATAATGGGATCTAGTGGCTCTGGCAAGAGTACTATGTTGAACATTTTAGGTTGTTTGGATCAACCCACCTCAGGAACATATGAGATAGATGGTGTGAGCATGAAAGATTTAAGCAGAAACCAATTAGCGACCATCAGAAACGAAAAAATAGGATTTATTTTTCAATCCTATAATTTACTGGCAAGAACATCTGCCATAGAAAATGTTGAGTTACCGCTACTCTATAATAGCGCCGTAAGTAATGAAGAGCGTAGAGAACGTGCCATACATGCACTGCAAATGGTTGGTCTAGGCGAAAGGTTATATCACACACCATCTCAACTCTCCGGGGGGCAGCAACAACGTGTTGCCATTGCCAGATCTCTGGTAAACAATCCTGTTATGATATTGGCAGATGAAGCTACCGGTAACCTAGATACTAGAACGTCTTACGAAATCATGTCTTTATTCCAAGAGTTGAACAGTCAAGGCATTACAATAACCTTTGTTACCCATGAGCCAGATATTGCGACCTTTAGCAATAGAACCATTGTTTTAAAAGATGGAAATATTATTCAGGATTACAAGAATAACAGCATTCAATCAGCTGCTGCCGAACTGGCTAAACTACCACAACAAGATCATTGATTATGAGAATATTAAATCTACTTAAAATCGCATATAAAGCTATTGTTCTAAACAAAGTTAGAACTTTACTTACCATGTTGGGGATTATTATAGGTGTAGCATCCGTAATAGCCATGCTCGCTATAGGTGAGGGCTCAAAAGAAAGTATTAGAAGCACTATTTCTAGTATGGGGTCCAACATGATAACCATACGCCCCGGAACCGATGATAGGGGACCAGCAAGGGGTAGTGGAGGAGATGTACAGACCTTAACACTTAAAAATTATGATGTCATAAAAGAGAAATCTACATTATTAAGTTACATTACTCCCGTAGTGAACGGTGGCGGACAAGTCATTAGTGGCGCTAACAACTGGCCAAGTACCATTTATGGTGTAAATCCAGAATATTTGGACATTAAAGTGGTGGGGTTACAAAGCGGAAGCATGTTTACGGATGCGGAAGTGAAATCAGCTTCAAAGGTTGTGGTGTTGGGACAAACCGTAGTTGACAATGTTTTTCCAGATGGTCAAGATCCAGTAGGGCAAATGATACGTTTTGATAATATTCCGTTCAAAGTTATTGGTGTTTTAGAGGAAAAAGGTGAAAATACTTTTGGGCAAGACCAAGATGATGTTGTTATAGCCCCATACACCACGGTACAAAAAAGAATTTTGGCAATAGATTATCTGAATCAGATTATGGCATCTGCGGTTAGTGAAGATGATGCACCCGATGCGGTGATAGAGGTAACGGATATTCTTCGTAACGAACACAAGTTAATGGATAATGAAGATGATGATTTTTCCGTACGTTCAATGGAAGAATTGATATCTACTTTTAGCTCCACCAGTGAAATGCTTACCGTATTATTAGTGGCAGTAGCAAGTATATCCTTATTGATCGGTGGTATTGGTATCATGAATATCATGTATGTTTCCGTGAAAGAAAGAACCAAGGAAATTGGACTTCGTATGGCTGTAGGTGGCAAGGGATCGGATATTCTCATGCAATTTTTAATAGAAGCTGTATTAATTAGCATTACTGGAGGAATCATTGGTGTAATCTTAGGCCTTGGAGCTACTGTTTTTATAGAAAAGTTCTTACATTGGCCCACGAGTGTTGCTATGTATTCCATAATAATATCATTTGCAGTTTGTGCAGTTACCGGTATTTTCTTTGGTTGGTACCCGGCAAGAAAGGCTTCTGCTTTAGACCCGATTACAGCATTACGCTACGAATAATAAGTTATGTATAAGAATAAAAATATTATAATTGCCCAGCACCTTCTCATTTGGTTGGTGCTGTTCAGTATACCCTTTGCGTTATCGTACGGACAAAATTTAGAAACTGGCAGACTTATTGCCCATTTTCTAATTCCTGTATTATTCTATGCAATCATATTTTATCTCAATTTTTTTATTCTGATCGATAAGTTTCTATTTGCAAAAAAAACACTGATTTTCGTAGTTCTTAATATTATTATCATTGGATTTTTTATGTTGGCCAAAGAGTTTATTGAAGATAACTTTTTCAGTATGCTTATAAAGAATCGTCCGCCGGAAAATGAAAGAGTAGGTCCACCATTTAAATTGTTCATCTATATACAAATGTTGACTTATGCGGCACCGCTACTTTTTTCCATTGCCATTAAGACCACTAAAAGATGGGTAAGAACAGAGGCGGAACGTAAAGAAGCGGATAATTTTAAGTTACAGACAGAGTTACAGCACTTGCGATACCAATTACAGCCGCATTTTTTCTTTAATTCATTGAACAACATTTATTCTTTAGTAGATATTTCTCCTGATAAAGCCAAGTCTACCATTCATAGTTTAGGTAAGCTTATGCGCTACCTACTTTATGAAACCAATACCGAGATGGTACCACTTTCTAAAGAAATAGAATTCATGAGAAAGTATATTGAATTAATGAAATTACGGTTGACCGATAAGACAACAGTGGAATCTAGTTTCCCTATAAGTGAACCACAAATAAATATAGCTCCTTTGTTATTTATTTCCCTAATAGAGAACGCTTTTAAACATGGGGTTTCTGCAAATAAGGTAAGTGTCATCTCAATAGATATGATTACGCAAGATAGCAGTGTAATTTTTCAAGTGGAAAATTATAACTTTCCAAAAGAGGAAACTGATAAAAGTGGTTCTGGTATTGGGCTACCTAACTTGGAAAAGAGGTTACATTTGCTCTACCCAAATAAACATGAGTTTGTTCAGGAAATCAAAGATGGTATTTATTCGGTGTACCTAAAAATTATAACGTAAAATGGAAGCAGTTGAAATTACTTGCATGATTGTTGACGATGAACCTATGGCGGTTAATCTTGTGGAAAGTTATGTTGATAAAACACCTTATTTAACCCTTAAAAAGAAATGCAATAGCGCAATTGAGGCCATGCAATTTTTGAATACGGAAAAAGTAAATTTACTTTTTTTAGATATTCAGATGCCCGATTTAACGGGACTGGAATTCTCCAAAATGCTTTCAAAAGAAACTAGGGTCATTTTTACAACAGCTTTTGATCAATACGCCTTGGAAGGTTTTAAAGTTGAGGCCTTGGATTATTTATTGAAACCTTTTGACTATGCCGAGTTTTTGACCGCTGCGAACAAAGCTTTAGATTGGTTTACTTTGGTCAAAAGAAAGACAACTACTACTAAAGTATCTGAAGCAAAGGAATTTCTATTTGTAAAATCAGAATACAAACAACTGCGTATTAAGCTCGCAGACGTACTTTATTTTGAAGGGTTAAAAGATTATATTAAAATATGGCTAAAAGATAACCCTAAGCCTATACTTACTTTAATGAGTCTTAAAAGTCTAGAAGAAGATTTACCATCTTCCCAATTTATGCGGGTTCATAGATCTTTTATAGTTGCCCTTAAATATGTTGAAGTAATAGAGCGTAGCCAAATTATCATTAACAAACAACGTATTACAGTATCGGAACAGTACAAACCTAAGTTTTTAGAATATATCAACAATAACTCCTTGAATTCTTAAAGCAATAGATTTTTTGCTTTTAATTATATGGAGTTTATCAAAATCATAAACTCCACAATACGTTCCCTTTTCTCTTCCTTCTAATTGAGTATGTTTTCGCTTGCCTACTCTTAAATGAACAGTGTTTAAAAGTGCTGCATGATAATTGATTGTTACTACTTCCATATTATTCGGTGATATGGTATGTTTTGATTTGAGCCCATTTTAAATTTTTCACAGCTAATAATTACAATAGGTTAGCAATAATTTTAGCGCTCTTAACAAAACACACTATCCCATGGAAAAAGATAATAAGGAGACTTCTAAAATTAAGGACTTAGAAAATTTCAAAAAAGATATGACAGGTAAGCCCCTTACTACAAATCAAGGGCTTAAAGTAAACGACACCAATAACAGTCTAAAGTCAGGCGAACGAGGATCAACCTTGTTAGAAGATTTTCTTTTACGAGAGAAAATTACAAATTTTGACCATGAGCGTATACCGGAGCGAATTGTACATGCCCGCGGTAGTGCTGCACATGGTTATTTTGAATTATATGAAAGTATAGAAGAGTATAGTAAAGCCGGTATTTTTACGGATACTAAACGTAAAACACCCGTATTCGTACGTTTTTCTACAGTTGCTGGATCAAAGGGATCACCTGATTTAGCCAGAGATGTAAGAGGGTTTGCCGTAAAATTCTATACACCAGAGGGCACGTGGGACCTTGTTGGAAACAATATGCCTATATTCTTTATTCAAGATGCCATGAAGTTTCCCGATCTAATACATTCGGTTAAACCAGAGCCTAATAAAGAGATTCCACAAGCTGCATCTGCTCACGATACATTCTACGACTTTGTCTCACTGACTACAGAAACGTTGCACAATCATATTTGGGCAATGAGCGATAGAGCTATTCCTAGAAGCTTGCGAATGATGGAAGGGTTCGGTATTCATACTTTTAGATTGATCAATGATAAAGGGGAGGCGCATTTTGTAAAATTTCATTGGAAACCAATGTTAGGGGTGCATTCTGTAACATGGGAAGAAGCCGTAAAAATTAACGGTGCCGATCCAGATTTTCATAGAAGGGATTTATGGGATGCCATTGAAGCAGGGCAGTATCCAGAATGGGAATTAGGTCTACAAATTATTCCAGAAGCAGATGAGCATAAATATGACTTTGACCTTTTAGACCCCACTAAATTGATACCAGAGGAAATGGTACCGGTAAAAATTATTGGTAAAATGACCTTAAACAGAAATCCTGATAACTTTTTCGCAGAAACGGAGCAAGTAGCATTTTTACCCGGACACATAGTACCGGGAATCGATTTTACAAACGATCCATTATTACAGGGGCGATTATTCTCATATAGAGACACACAATTATCCCGATTAGGCAGCCCAAATTTTCATCAAATTCCCATTAACAGACCTGTAGCGGACACACATAACAATCAACGTGATGCCCACATGCAAATGGAAATTCCAAAAGGACAAACGGCTTATTTTCCAAATAGTTTAAGTGGTGGTTGTCCTTATCTATCCAAAATGGCAGAGGGAGCATTTCATTCTTACGAAGAACGAATTGATGCCAAAAAAATAAGAACACGTAGTGAAAGTTTTAGCGATCATTTTTCTCAACCAGCGCTATTTTATAGAAGCTTGGCAGATTGGGAAAAAGAACACGTTGCAGCTGCATATACTTTTGAATTGGGCAAATGTAACCATGAACATATTAAAGAACGTATGTTATGGTTGATAGCACAAATAGATACAGAACTTGCCAACAAGGTAGGGGAAGGACTGGGAATGGAAATTCCAAAAGAAATAGAGCAACCAATAAATCAAGCAATTGGTGCTGATGCCGATGTGAAAAAGCACCAACCAGGAAAAAAGAAAATCTATTTAGAAAAATCTAAAGCCCTTAGCATGGCGCACACCAAATTCGATAGCATTGCCACAAGACAAATTGCAATTTTAGCCGCAGATGGTTTTAGCATGAGCGATTATTCTCCAATTAAAGAAGCATTGGAAAAAGAAGGTGCTATGTTAAAAATTGTTGCTCCACATGGTGGTACCATAAAATGCGATAAAGGAAAGGAACATAAAGTAGATGCAGCAATTGCAACAACAGAAAGTGTTCTTTTCGATGCCATTTACATTCCAGGTGGTGAAAAGTCCGTTAGTACCATAATTGAAAATGGAAAATATATAAAATTCATAAATGAAACTTTCAAATACTGCAAGGCAATTGCAGCAGATAAGGAAGGTGAAAATGTATTAGATCATACGTTCGTAGCTAACTTTAAAGAAGATGGCGCCGTACATATCAACGATTCAACAGATAAGTTCATTAAAAGTATTGCCAAACATAGAAACTGGGATAGAAGGGAACATTCTGATAAAGTTCCGGTATAAATAAAAAAGCTCGGGGGCATTTTGCGCCGAGCTTTTAATCTAATTAATTAAAGCCCTTCAGGGCAAGCCCATGAGGCATTCAAAAGAAACAAACCTTTAAATTCAAGGCAAGCCTAGGGGTATTATACCCTTTGGCGATGCCAATAAATTCAAAAATTATGAAAACTAGAAATATTAAAAATTTTGCACTAATGACATTTGCGGTATTGGCATTTGCATCTTGTAACGATCAAAAGAAAAAAGATGCCGATAAAAAAGCCATGGAAGAAAAAGTAGCCATGGAGGAGGCTGAAATGAAAGCTGAAGAAACAAGAATGCAGGAAGAAGCCAAAAAGAAAGAAATGATGGCAACAAGTATTGCAGCGGTTGCCAGTAAAAATGAAGAGCTAAGCACATTGGTATCTGCGCTTAAAGCGGCAGATTTAGACCAAATGTTATCAGAACCTGGTAGCTATACCGTATTTGCCCCATCTAATAATGCATTTGAAAAGCTTCCTAAAAAAATGTCGATTGCAGAATTGGGTAAACCGGAGAACAAAGAAATGTTGACTCAAGTATTACAATACCACGTTGTTTCTGGTGTAATTACTAGCGACAAGCTTGTAGAGGCTATTAACGGAGCCAACGGAAAATATACCTTTACAACCGTTGGAGGTAAAGATTTGACCGCAAGCTTAAAGGGTGATAAAATCAACTTAAAGGATGAAAAAGGTAATAGAACAGAAATTGTTTTAGGTAATGTAGAAGCTTCCAATGGGGTAGTACACGTTATTAATGATGTGCTAATAATGAAGTAATCAGTATACACTTTCTATTAACAAAAAGGAGGACTTCGTTAGTCCTCCTTTTTATATTTTAAATAGAAATTTCTATTCTTCTCTTGATAGTACATCGCTAAGTTCTAACTCCTCATTCATAGTATTATCTACGGGTACAGAGTCTTTTACCGTATTAAATTTTTCAACACGTTCCATATCATCCTCTTCGCCAGAAAAGTAAGGAAACACGTCCATAATAGGTGATTCTGATATGGAAGGAACAGAATATTCACCCATAGTATCTTTCATAACACTAATGGTATTGTCATATGCTTCTTTTACATCATTGGCCTGAATTAAAAGGTACATATTGGTCTTGCGCTCTTTACCACTTTCTTCGTCAAAAGCAATTAATGATACTTTTGATTTGAACCATCTGTCCGAATTTTCAAAGGGATGAATTTCAGCAAAATTGGCAACCTTAATATTCGTAATCTTTATTTCTTCCGTATCGCTTAGGTAAGCGGACATTTCTTCCGTAATTCTACTTTCTGCTTCGGTATAAGAAATTGCATCTACCAAAAATGGCTCGGTTTTCACCTTTAACATTCCAGATGCATCATCTAATTTTCTATATTTTATTTTACACTCGTACCACGTTGCACTCATATCTTATATTTTTTTTGGGGTGCTAAATATACTTCTTAGTCATAGTTTGCAACCTTAAAAAAAGCAATAGATATTCACAATTTCAAAATGACGGGTATAGATGATTAGTACTTAAGTACTTATAAAAAAATGATGTAAAAAGAAAATTAATTGAGTTGTGCGCTAAAATAATTCTTGTTTTACATGGTCATAATAAGAATCGCTCACCGGAATAATCACATCGGATAATTGCAAGTCTCTACCTTTTAATCCGGTGACATAATTTCTATTGACAATGTACGATCTATGCACTCTCATAAATAGACTGCTAGGCAACTCTTGTTCTAATGCCTTTAAACGCTGATTGCTGATTATTTTTTTAGTTTTCAGGTGAAAAGTTACATACTCACTATCACTTACTACAAAAAGGATATCGTAATACTTAACTTTATGAAGATCATACCCAGATTTAATGGTTATGGAATCCAATTTATCAATAGTGGTATTGGATTGTACCTTGTTGACCGCAGTAACAAAGCGTTCAAAGGTTATTGGTTTCAACAAGTAATCTACAGCATTTAATTCGTATCCTTCTAAAGCATAGTGAGAATAAGCCGTCGTAAAAATAACTTTGGTTTTAGACCCGAGCATTTTGGCAAAGTCCGTTCCTTTTATTTCTGGCATTTGAATGTCCAAAAACAATAGATCAACTTGTTTTTCCTTCATTATGCTCAAAGCTTCTAATGGATTCTCAGCTTCACCAACTAAATTTAAAAACTCTAATTTATCAATATAAGTTATTAACAAAGACCTAGCCAACTCTTCATCATCTACAACTATACAGTTTATACTATTCATGTAATCTAAGTTTTAAATTCACCTTAAACGCCTTAGAAGTTTCATTGATCACTAATTCATGTCGATCAGGATATAAGATAGCCAAACGCTTTTTCACATTTTCTATGCCAATACCGCCAACATCATCTTTTACAACAACATGCTCTGGTTTTGAATTTTCCAGCTCAAAATCAATACCATTAGTAAATGAAGTAATTTTTAAGTTGATAAATGTGCCTTCAATCTTTTCAATATTACTATGTTTTAAGGCGTTTTCCAAAAAAGGAATCAGCAACATGGGTACAATGGGCACATTTTGATCTTCAATAGAAAACGTAGTGGAAATAGGGTAGGTTTTACTACTCTTTAGGGAGAACAGTTTTATATAATTCTCAATATAATCTATCTCTTTGTATAACGGTACAATTTCTTGTTCGCATTCATATAGCACATAACGCAACATGTCTGATAAATAGCTAATGCTTTTTTGGGTTCTACCGGCATCAATTGCAGATAGTGCATAAATATTGTTCAAGGCATTAAATAGAAAATGAGGATTGATCTGTGATTTTAATAGCTTAAGCTCTGTTTGTAATGCTTCATTTTTATTGATGATAATTTCCTCTTCTTTACGTTGTGCAAACAAGAATATTTCTACAAGTGTTGCAATGATATAGGCAATTGTAATTAAAAGCAGATTAATAAAAAAACGTGAAGGTGGTCTACGTAATTCTTGCAAAGGTCTGCCGCCGTCAAACCTTGGTCCGGGTCTTGGTCCGGGCAAAGTACCCATATTCGGTTCGTTAACCATTCCTCCAGACCAAGGTATTACATTGGTCAAAATTAAGGTCAAGCCAACTACAACTGTAATGGATGCTATTGCAAATAAAATGTACTTTCTCCTTAATAAAAGGTATGGCACCGTTAAATAAATCAGTACAGCAATTACTATTATTTGAAAAATAAGTACCATACCGTTTTCCAGTACGAACTGAAAATCACTACCACTAAAGATCCATGCGGTAGACCAAACCAAAAGCCATAAGGCTACATGAAATACAATATTCTTATGTCTGTTCATGGTACAAATAAAAGGAATAAATTTTCAACCCAACCTTAAAAACAGTGCTATAAACCGCTGCTAATTAAACGTTCATTGTATATAGAATACCTTTCGCTTAAAAGTAAACGGCAAACACTTAAAACAACCATTCCGCATTAAAGATTCTTACATCTTTGCTAACGAATATTAGTTATAAAATTAAATATATATGAAACGTATTACATTAAAAACAGGATTGTTATTTGCCTTATTAGTAGCTTTTGGAACAGTAGCAGTTAACGCACAATCTAAAGGTGAAAGAAGAGAGCCCCCAACATATGCCAAACTTTTAGAAGAAATGGATGCAGATGAAGATGGCCAGCTTTCTAAAGAAGAAGTAAAAGGTCCATTAAAGGATAACTTTTCTGAAATAGATACCAATGAAGATGGTTTTATTTCTAAAGAGGAATTTGATGAGGCTCCAAAACCTAAAGGAAGACCTAGAAATTAATTTCTACACAGTTTATTTTAAATATTGATTCAATAAAACACCCCAGGGCAAGCCCATGAGGAATTCAAAGGAATCACAGTTTTAAATTTAAGGCAAGCCTCGGGGTATTATACCCTTTGGCGGTGCCAATAAAATTTGTTGAAGTTAGCCCAAAGCTTCATGGTCCGCCATGAAGCTTTATTTATCATCAATAAGATAAGCATATAAACAAATGGTCTTATTCAGAAAGGTTAGAAGTAGATTGATAAAATTAGAGAAATTCAAGACCTATTTAATCTACGCATTAGGCGAAATTCTACTTATAGTCATAGGTCTTCTAATTGCATGGAAGATCAATGATATCAACGAATCCAGAAAAAATAGAATTGTAGAAGTTAAAATCTACAAAAGTCTAAGTCAAGAACTGAATACAAATTTAGGTGTATTGGATAGTGCCATTGCAGACTATACCAAGAATATACAAACCTTGCAAAACACCATAAATTATTTGGGTATGGAACCTGCGGAATTAACTGCCGATGCCAAGTCAATGATCGTAAATCTAAATTACCATAAGACCATTGTTAGGGATGAAGCCATAAACTCAATTAATGCAACCAATAAATTTGAATTTATTGAAAGTGATTCGCTCAAAAAACTGATTGCCGCTTATCCCAATGAACTTGACAACTTTAACAATCAACAAATCAAGATTGAAAATATTATAAACGAGCGCCTAAAACCTATCATAGAAAAGCATATTTCATTAATTGAAATTTTACCAGAAGACAGCTATAATTATCAGCGTATGAAAAACTACGGCAACCGATCAAATTATCCGGATTTACTGGTAAGCAGAGAATATCAAAACAGTGTCATTGACAGGTTGTTACAAACCAAAGGACAACTTTCTATTGCCAAAAATTTAAGGAATAAGACAAAAATTATTGCTACAAAACTAAATCAAGAACTGAACAGGTCTTAGAGCCAAGCGAAACTAAAACCATATGATATATAAAACTGAACATTTATGCCTATCGGCCCTTCTTATTTCATTTGTTGTAATTGGTTTTACCAGTTGCAGCAATACTACTGATGATACAGACATTTCTGAGAATGGTATTGCAACTGATACCACGGGGGACAGCACGATTATTGCAAACGTAGAAGCTTCTTTCTTTTATACTGAAGATGGTTCTGTAAGTATAACCACAGTTCCTTGTACGTTATCTGATGGTACCGAAACAGATTGTTATCAAATTGTAACTACCAGTTTACCGGGAGATCATGAAATGGGACCTTGGTGCCCCGACAATATTAGTGATAGCGCGGAAGCAGGAGGAATTTGGTTAGAAAGTGGAGAAGTATACGATGTTGATGGTGCCTTTGTTGCGAATTTAGCTGAATTCTACAATGATGATAATTGGATGATGTATGATGAAAACGGAGATATTTATATCACCGATACCGAAGACGATTGTATAAATGCGGCAAACCCAAATGTTGGTGCTGAATATGAAAATTTTTGTGTGGAATGTCTGCCTTCCTATATTACCAACCTAAACCAAACTTGGACAATTCCCATAACCCCAGTTGTACAAGATACTCCCGTTCTTTTTAACTCTGGCGGACAAGGACCACAAACCACTCAGGCCCCATCTACACGTGGTATTGCACTTAATGGCATTGAGTTTTCTGCACCGGCTCCGGTAGATAATATTCTTGGCGCCTATACTTTGGCTCCTTTTGATGATGCTGGTGGTCATATTAATGTACACCAAGGTTATCACTATCACGCTGCTACAGGCTACGGTACAAAGGTTGTACAAGATGATGGACATGCCGCTTTAATTGGATATGCTTTAGATGGATTTGGAATTTACGAATTGGAAGATAGTGAAGGCTTTGAAGCTACCGATCTAGATGAGTTAAGAGGTCATGAAGATGACACCAGAGGCTATCACTACCACGTAGATGCCGCCGGTAACAACAATTTTATTAACGGGCTTAAAGGGGCCTACGTAAACTAAGGTTATATGAAAACGTATTTATTAATTCTGGCAAACCTTCTATTCATAATTATTGGCCATGCCCACAGCCCAAATGCTTCAACAACCATGTTGGTCGAAAAAAGTAATGGCTCTTGGATATTACAGATCAGCTCTTCTTTGACCGCTTTTCAGCAGGAAGTAAGAACCCATTTTACCGAAACTCCGTATAAATCCCCCGAGGAGTTTCAACACATGGTTCTTGAACATTTAAAAAACAATATTGATATAGATTATAACAATGGTTCTTCAGTAAAAATTGGTAATGGTAGTGTAAAACTAGGGCATGAAACCAAAGTGATTTTTGAAGTTTTTGGAATAGATGAAAATATGAAAACACTTAACATGAGAAATACTGCGTTCAATGATATTACGCAAAGTCAAAGTGCACTGTTTATATTTAAAAATGGGTTTAAAAAAGACCAATTCATTTTAAACAATGAAAATGAACATTCTATTGCATTAAAAGTTGATGATAACAAATTTGTGGAAATAGATAAACAAAAAGCCGGAATTGACCCATGGATAGTTATTTTTCTCTTAACAGGTTTATTGCTCATTGGGCTATTGACCAAAAGGTTAATTGAAACTAACGCACTATATCTACCAAGAAAATATTAAATAAAATACAATTCCACTTAAAATTAGGGGCTGTTCACTGATTTCCAAAAATCCATAGTAATCAAGACATTAGTTTTATACAGCTTTATTAACATTAATCAATTTAAAAAGTCAATTATGAGAAAAAATAACATCAAAAGAATACCCTCTATTTCTTTTGCTCTTGCATTAGCATTTATAACCTTTGTTGCCTGTAGTAGCGACAGTGTAGATGATGGAGTGATAGATGATAGTACAACAGATGATAGTGATATAGATGATGATGAAGTGGTTACTGAGCTTCATGCTGCCTATAGTGCGTTTAATTCAGATGCCGTGACTGTGTATTTAGATGGTTCTGAAGTTGTTATAGAGACTACCGGACTTCCAAATCATGAAACGGTTTATTGGGGAGAGGGTAATTCCCTATATAAAGAAGAGCCAGATGTTGCCCTTACTCCAAGTATCATGTCCAGTAATAACAATGCTTATACCATACGTGTAGATGCTACTCCCGATTTAACGGGTAGTACTGTACAAACAGAATTAGGAACTGTTGGTATTGCGGTAAGCGGCTCTTCAATATTCAATGATCAAGAAGGTGGGGGTGCCTTAGATCAAGCTGCTGCTAGTTTAGATTGGACAGGTGCCCATATTGGTCCCGGAGTATATCATTATCACCTAGAGCCAAAGGCTTTTACCAATGACGACGATAACCTAGTAGGTATATTATTGGACGGAGTATTTCTTTACGGACGTAAATGCAGTGCAACGGGAGATTACCCAACGGATTTAGATGCTTCTGGCGGACATACTTCTACCACACAGTATACTGATGGTGAAGAAGAATACCATTATCACATTATCAATGAAGTGTATTCTACTACTGGATCCTATTTAGCATTTGCCGGTCCATATCAAGGCTACTAAAAATGAATAATAAACACTTCCATATCCTTTGCCTTGCACTGATGTTGCAAACCGGTTGTAAACAAAGTTCCGGTTCAAAGCATCAGGTAGCAACCCCAGTTGAAGTCAGTCAAGTAACTAAATTCAAGGAAGAGTTGACCCTTAATCAATTAGAAGGTACCTGGTATTACAAAAACTCACCTTATGATGGTTATGCATTAACCTTACATGAGAACGGCACATTGGCAGAAAAGGTGGGTTTTGTTAAAGGAAAAAGAGAAGGAGTCGCCAAAAGATGGTCTGTCAATGAAGTTCTTAGGGTTGAGTATCATTATAAAAATAACCGACTTGAAGGTTCTTACAAAACATGGTGGGAAAACGGTCAGTTAGCTCAAGAAGCTAATTACGTAAATGGTAAAATGGATGGTGTGGAGAGAAAATGGTATCCTGATGGGCAATTGGCAAAAGAAAGACAATTGGTAAACGGTAGGGAAGAAGGACTACAAAAGGCTTGGTTACAAAACGGAACCTTATATGTAAACTATGAAGCCAAAAACGGACGCATATTTGGTCTACGAAGAGCAAATTCTTGCTACCAATTAGAAGATGAAGTTGTAGTTAGATCAGAAAATGAACCTTTATGAAAAAGACTTTATTTTACGTAGCAGCTATACTAGTTTTGATTTCCTGTAAACAAACAGTAAAAAAAAAGCATATTCAGGTAACTGAAACTAGCCGGGTAGCGTATTTGCCTTATTATAATGACGAATCTTTTACACCACATTGGTTGACCCCAAACTCTGAAGAGGAGAAAAAATTTCATAAAATACCGGACTTTAAACTGGTTGATCAATTAGGTGATACATTGACACAGAAGTCATTTGAAAATAAAGTATATATTACCGACTTCTTTTTTACTACATGCCCCGGCATTTGTTTGAAGATGACGAACAATATGACCAAGGTACAAGAGGCTTTTCTAGATAATCCTGAAGTTGCTATCCTTTCCCATTCCGTAACACCATCCATAGATTCTGAGGCTGTGCTTAAAACGTATGCGGAAAAAAACGGAGTAATAGATTCTAAATGGCACTTGGTTACTGGTGATAAAACTGAAATTTACAACTTAGGTAGAAACGAATATTTTGTGGAGAACGATTTAGGTATACCAAAGGACATCAATGACTTTTTACACACAGAAAACTTCTTGCTCATAGATAAAAATAAACACATACGGGGTATCTACAACGGACTCAACCGTGCTTCAATAGCACAATTGATTACAGATACTGAAGCATTATTGAAAGAAATGTAATTCGCTCTACACTAGTTTTACAAATCAAATAGTGCAAACATATAAATCTAATATTATGTGTCTTTTTGTTAAATATTGATTTACAGACTTTTAAGCATCTATGGTCTATAAAAAATCCTTACTTTTATAGGCTTACAAAACATAATCCTCCGGTTTTTACGAGCAATAATCTAGTAAAAAAAACAACATGCCCATATACATGGATAGGCACGATGTGTCAAAAGGAGTAACCGCAGAGGATGTAGCCGCACTACACAACCAAGATTTAATTATACAGCATAAGTATTGCTGTAAAGGACTTAGTTATTGGTTTGACGAAGATCGTAGCACAGCTTTCTGTTTAGTAGAAGCACCAAGTATGAAAGCGATTGTTGAAATGCACACTAAGGCTCATGGCGATGTACCCAATACCATAATTGAGGTAGATGCCAGTATCGTTGAATCTTTTTTAGGACGTATTGAAGATCCCAGTAAATCACAAAAGAAAGAACTTAATATTGTAAATAATCCTGGGTTTCGAATTTTGGCTGTTCTTAAATTTATGGATGCTCAACATTCAACTTCTCCGAAAAAAGAAGTTATGAAACAATTGGTAACCATCATAGAAAATTTTGAAGGTCGCCTTATAGATAGCCATAATGAATATTTACTGATATCATTTACATCTACCACCAATGCTTTAGATGGTATTTTGAAATTAAAAGATTGTTATCTGTCAACAAAAACTAGTACGGAACAAATTCGTATAGGCATTGCTGCTGGCGTACCCGTTACCCAAAACCATGGTTTCTTTGAAGAAACGATTAAAACTGCCAAACGTTTAACTGATATTCAACATTCATACATCATTATAACTACTGAAGTTAAAGAGTTATATGAAAGTGAAAACCAGAACAAAGAATTAAATCCTAAAACATTTAAAACCCTGCTTTTTCAAGAAGAAGAATTTTTAAACGATGTTATGAATTATTTAGAAAGCGAATGGCAAAACTCCAATTTAGGTGTAGACGATTTTTGTTCTCATTTAGGGTTAAGTACTTCGCAACTTTATCGTAAAACCAAAAGTTTATTACAGACATCAACTAATAATTTAATTCAAAGTCATCGTTTAAATAAGGCTATTAAACTTCTGCTAAAAAAGGACCGTAATATTTCTGAAGTAGCTTTTGAAACGGGTTTTAATAGTGCTGCGTATTTTACAAAATGTTTTCAAAAGAAATATAAAGTACTACCTTCTAATTACTTAAAGAGTATTTAAACATATTTTTTGTTCCTTTCTATATTGAACGAAATGTTATAGTGTTTGGTTGAAATGTAGAATTAACAATGAAAAAGCATGATTAGTTTTGGAATGTATAACCAAAACAAACAATGTCATGAAAAAAATCATCATCCTTATTTACGGTATTTTAGCTTATATCATTTTTCTAATCGCATTTCTATATGCAATTGGTTTCGTCAACAATTTATGGGTGCCAAAAAGTATAGATTCCGGGGTAGAAATTGATACTATGAATGCATTACTTATCAATATTGGTGTGCTCAGTGTTTTTGCTTTTCAACATAGTATTATGGCAAGACCGGCATTTAAAAAGTGGTGGTTTAAAATAATTGGCAAGGCAGCGGAACGGAGCACCTATATTCTTTTATCAAGCTTGGCACTCATACTGATTTACTGGCAATGGCAGCCTATGACCGCTGTGGTATGGTCTGTTGATAATGTAATCTTAGCTACTATTGTTCAAGTTGTATTTTTTATAGGATGGTTAATTGTTTTATTATCCACATTTATGATAAGCCATTTTGAACTTTTTGGTCTTACCCAAATCGTGGATAATCTAAAAAATAAGGTTACAAAAGAACCTTCCTTTAGAGTAAATTATTTTTACGGATTGGTACGTCACCCAATAATGCTAGGATTCATAATCGCTTTTTGGGCTACACCAATTATGACCGCAGGTCACCTGTTATTTGCTTTAATAACAACTAGTTATATCCTAGTTGCCGTTAAATTTCTAGAAGAAAAAGATCTTAAAAAGGCATTAGGCAAAACCTATGAGGAGTACCAAAAAAAGGTTCCCATGATTATTCCTTTCACAAAATTTTCTAACAATAATACCATAGAGTCAAAAGGTGTGCAAAGCGGACTATAATACCAATCTAAAAATTTAAATTATGAAAATAGAATCACAATCCTTTTCAAAAAAATTAGTTGACGACCTACGCAACTTAATAAACTGTACTATAATAACACCTACAGACCAGGAATATAATATTTCGCGTAAGGTGTATAATGCAATGATAAACAAACATCCGGGGGCTATAGTCATTTGCACTAATACCACAGAAGTTCAAACCGCTGTCGATTTTGCACGGAAAAACAATTTACTTGTTGCTATAAGAGGTGGCGGTCATAATGGGGGTGGTTTAGGCTTATGTGATGATGGTATGGTCATTGATTTATCGGGTTTAAAATCCATCAGCGTAAATGCAGAAAATAATATCGTAAAAGTCGGCGGTGGTTGTATTTGGAACGAGGTAGATAATGTTACACATGAATATGGTTTGGCAATCCCTTCTGGCATGGTATCAAGCACTGGTGTTGGCGGACTCACACTTGGTGGAGGTGTTGGTTATCTTTCTCGAAAATATGGCTTAACCATTGATAATCTTTTAGAAGCTGAAATGGTTTTGGCAGATGGATCAATTGTTATAACTAATAAGGATGAACACTCTGACCTTTTTTGGGCTATTCGCGGTGGTGGTGGCAATTTCGGAGTAGTAACGGAATTTACTTTTCAAGCACACAAACAAAAAATGGTCTATGGCGGACCAACATTATGGCCTATAGAACAGACTGAAGAAATTATGGGTTGGTTTGATGGTTTTATTAGAACTGCACCAGATGATATTAATGGGTTTATAGCCACCATGATAATTCCTGAATCTCCATTTCCTGAGCATCTTCATAACAAGAAATTTTGCGCCATTGTTTGGTGCTATACAGGTGCTATGGACCAAATGGAAGAGACTTTTGCTCCTATATTAGATAAAAAACCGATTTTTGCCCATACAGCAGAAATGCCTTACCCAGCGCTGCAAGCTATGTTCGATGGTTTGTTTCCTACAGGAATGCAATGGTATTGGAGAGCTGATTTCTTCAAATCGCTGACACCTGAAATAAGTGCTCAACATTTAAAATTTGGTTCTAAAATACCTACTCCTTTATCACAAATGCATTTATACCCAATAACAGGTGCCGCAAGTAGGGTAGGAGCAACCGAAACTCCTTGGGCATACCGTGATGCTGATTATTGTGGTGTATACGTTGGTGTTGATCCCAACCCAAATAATGCTACTAAAATTACGGAGTGGTGCAAAGGATATTATGATGCATTGCATCCATATTCTGCAGGTGGTGCCTATTCCAATTTTATGATGAATGAAGGGCAAGAACGGGTACAAGCGAGTTATAAACACAACTATAATCGTTTAACTTCTATTAAACGTCAATACGACCCAACAAACTTATTTAGAGTTAATCAGAATATAATTCCAAAAGCGTAACTTGATATCTTAAAGGATATGATGAGAAAGGTAGTGTATTATGTAGCTATTTCCATTGATGGATATGTGGACCCAATGCCGATATAAGCGGATTTGTTGGCGAAGGTGATGGTGTTAGGCAATACCTAGATGATTTAAAAGCATTTGAAACTGTAATCATGGGACGAAAAACCTATGAATTTGGGTATGCATACGGATTAAAACCTGGGCAGCCAGCTTATGCGCACATGCAGCATCATATTCTCTCCAAATCTTTACAGTTTGATGACAAAAGTGATCAAGTACATATATATTATTTCTGAATATGACTTAGATAAGATTACAGAACTGAAATAAAACTCAACCACAGATATTTACTTATGTGGAGGTGGCGTTTTCGCCGGATGGCTTTTTAACAATAAACTAATAGATGTCATAAAGGTAAAAATCAACCCCTTGATTTTAGGAGTTGGCGTACGGTTATTTGGTGAATCTATATCTTGTTATAAATTAGAACTCACAGAAACCGAAACTTATGATGGCGGACTGGTATTCAACACGTATTCTATAAATTATAATCTTTTAAAACAAAATAGTCCAGAAAACCAAGTGATCTTCTGGACTATTAACTAACAACCAAACTAAACTTCTTATTTCAGTGCTGCCAATAATTTTTCAGCTACCAATTCTGATGAGGCAGGGTTTTGACCTGTAATTAAATTACCATCTTGTACTGCATATGCCGCCCAATCCTCTTTCTTAGAGTATATTCCGCCGTTTTCTTGTAGCATATCTTCTACCAAAAATGGTACAATCTCAGTTAGCTGTACAGCTTCCTCTTCACTATTAGTGAATCCTGTTACTTTTTTACCTTTTACCAAAGGATTACCATCTGTACCAGAAACTCTTTTAAGAGCAGCAGGTGCATGACATACAAACGCAATTGGCTTTTCTTGCTCATTAAAAGCCTCAATCAATTTTACAGAAGTAAGGTCGTTTGCCAAATCCCATAACGGACCGTGACCACCAGGGTAGAAAACGGCATCAAAATCATTGGCATCTACATCTGCCAATACTTTTGTGTTGGCAATTACCTCCTGCGCTTCTTTATCTTCTTTAAAGCGTTTGGTATCTTTTGTTTGTGCATCTTCAGTATCACTACTAGGGTCAATTGGTGCTTGACCTCCTTTTGGTGTTGCTACCGTAATTTCTGCTCCTTTATCTAAAAGAGCATAATATGGAGCTGCAAACTCTTCAACCCAAAATCCTGTTTTCTTTCCCGTGTCTCCCAATTGATCGTGAGACGTTAATACAAATAATATTTTCATTTTATCCTCTTTTTAGTTACGCAATTATTTTGAAGTCTTATTATTAGACTTTTACTATCATTTTACCTTTGTTCTTACCATCCATCATATCCAAGAATGCTTGTGGCGTATTATCAAAACCTTCTACTATTGTTTCTTTATAGGTCAGTTTTTCTTCGCCCAACCATGTAGACAATTGTTTCATTGCCTGTGGAAATTTGTCGGCATAATTAGACACAATGAACCCTTGCATTAATGCACTGTTCTTTACCAAGAAAGGCTGTACGGCTACCGCCATGGGCAATTCGGTTTTATTGTAGACCGATATAGCCCCACAGATAATAATACGGGCAAACTGATTTATATTGAATAATACCGCATCAGATATTGGTCCGCCAACATTATCAAAGTAGACATCCACTCCGTTTGGTGCTGCTTCTTTAATAGCAGCTTTCATATCTTTGGTTGTTTTGTAATTGATACCGTGATCAAAACCGAATTCTGATTTCAGCATATCAATTTTTTCATCAGTTCCAGCGATACCGATGACATTTAAACCAAGAATTTTACCGATCTGTCCTACAACACTACCCACAGCACCCGCAGCACCAGATACTACCAAGGTTTCACCTTTTTTAGGCTTCCCAATTTCATGAAGGCCTAAATAGGCGGTCAATCCGGTCATACCGACAATACCTAAAAAGGCACTTAATGGTGCTTTGCTTTTATCTATTTTCTGCAAGCCTTCGCCTGTAGAAATTTGCTTCTCTTTCCATTGTAATAGACCTGAAACAAAATCTCCTTTTTGGAAATTACCATTTTTAGATTCCAACACTTCTGCTACAATACCGGAACTTATAGGTTCTCCCACTTTAAATGGAGGAACGTATGATTTTGCATCGCTCATTCTACCGCGTAAATAGGGGTCAACGGATATATATTTCGACTCTAATAAAAGCTCACCGTCAGAGACCTTTAATTCATTGTCCAATTCTTTAAATTCAAAATCGGAAAGGGTAGGGGTTCCTACCGGACGTTGTTTTAAATTAATTGACTTATTCATAAGTTATCTTTTAAATTATATAATAATTCTACAACTGGAACGCTGGTCTATACCGTTTTAAAAAGTGCATTTACTCACTTAGAATTCCAGTGTATTTTTCGCTATTTCTAACTACAGTTCAAAGGTATTCAAAAAAAGAATGAATATTCATTTATTAACAAAGCTTTAAAAAATTGAACTGTAGAACAGGTATAAAAAAAGCACCATTTAGGTGCTTTTAAAACTTAATTATTATTCCATGATCATTATAGATTTCACATTTACGAATTCCTTCATTCCAAATCCGCCATGTTCTCTACCATATCCTGAATCTTTCACTCCACCAAATGGCATACTTGGTTCTGCCAGACCAAATGAGTTTATAAATACCATACCGGTGTCAAAATGTTTTTCAGCAAGTTCTGTCGCCTTCTTTATATCTTTAGAAAATATACCACCACCTAAGCCAAATCTACTGTCATTGGCTATACGCATGGCATCTTCATTATCTTTCGCTTTAATTAATGAAGCCACAGGTCCGAACAACTCATCATCATACGCTGGTTGCCCCGGCGTAACATTGGCAAGTACCGTTGCAGGGTAGAAGTAACCCTCACCGTCTGGTATTTTTCCTCCACATAATACATTGGCTCCTTTCTCTACACTTTCTTGTACTTGTTCGTGAATTTTCTCTCTAAGATCTTCACGAGCCATTGGTCCCAACTCGGTATCCTCATTCTTTGGGTCTCCTACTTTTAAGGCATCCATGGCTTTTACGAATTTTTCCTTGAATTCATCATATACCTTCTCGGTAGCTATGAATCGTTTGGCAGCAATACAGGTTTCCCCATTGTTATAAATACGTCCCATGACACTCTTTTCTACCGCTACATCTATATCTGCATCATCCAGTACCAAATAAGCATCGTTACTACCTAATTCCAAAACCGTTTTCTTTAGTTGGGCACCTGCTTTTTCTCCAATTTTCTCACCTGCCACTGGACTTCCGGTCAGGGTAACACCTCTAACCAAATCATTTTCGATTATGGCATTCGATTGGTCATGTTCTATAACCAGGACATTGAAAAGATGTGCTGGCAAACCAGCCGTATCAAAAATGGTCTTCAATAATTTAGCAGTACCGGTTACGTTAGATGCATGTTTCAGTAAAATACTATTACCTGCCATTAGGTTTACAATAGTATATCGCAATACTTGATAACTAGGGTAATTCCAAGGCTGTATACCGTAAATAATTCCCATAGGGGAATAGGTGATAATTCCTTTTCCTCCATTTGATAGTTCACGCTCTTCATTCTTTAAAAACTCTGGTGCGTGTTCTGCAGAGTACTCACATATTGCAGTACATAAGTCGACCTCTTGATTACTTTGCTTAAGTAATTTTCCCATTTCATCGGTCATTAACTCCGCAAGTTCTTTCTTATAATTTTGAAGCTCCTTACCAATTGCTTTTATGATTTCACCACGTTCTTCAACGCTTTTCATCTTCCATTTTAGAAAAGCCTTATGAGATTGTTGAATGCTTTCTTCAACTTGGTCATCGGTCATGTATGCATGAGATGCTATTTCTTTTCCCGTTGTGGGGTTAATTGTTTTAAATGTATCTTGTTTTGTTGTCGTAGACATAATGTTATTTTTAAGTTACTCGATAATCGAGGTTTTAATACTTCATTGATTAAGCGGAAATATTAATTTGTTTTCAATTCATAGCTTTGGGGCTTACCCCAGAGATTGTTTACTGTTGCTCGCTTGGCACTAAATAAACATCGTTGATATTTACTCTAGCTGGCTGAGTTAACACGTAATAAATGGAATTTGCAATATCCTCCGCCTCAAGCGTTTCCATTTTTTGCATTTCCTTCATCTTATCTTTAATATCCTCATCGGTTATCGTGCTGGTTAAATTTGTAGCCACCGCACCAGGTTCTATAGAGGTAATGTTGATACCATATTTTGGTGCCAATTCTTGGCGCAAACCTTCCGAAAACATTTTCACTGCAGATTTCGTTGCACAATACACCGCTCCACCAGGAAAATACCTGTTGGCGGCCATAGACGATATATTTATGATATTACCGCCTTTATTTTCTTTCAATGCAGGTAGCACTGCCGCAACACCATTTAATACACCTTTAATGTTAACATCCACCATTTTATTCCATTCGTCTGTCTTCAATTTTTCAACAAACGATAACGGCATTAAACCTGCATTGTTGACCAATCCTGTAATTTTACCGTATTCTCTCTTTGTTTTGGAAACGACCTTTTCAAAATCTTCTTTTTTAGTTACATCTCCGGTAACCACAAGAGCTTCTCCACCTTTTTTGGTGATGTCTGATTTTAAATCGTTCAATTCATCTTCACTACGTGCCATTAAAACTACTTTAGCTCCATTATCCGCTAATTTCATTGCTGTAGCTCTACCAATACCACTAGATGCTCCTGTTATAATAATTACTTTATCTTCTATTTTCATTACGTTTTAATTTGATTTAAGCACAAGATAGGAGCAGTTTTTGAGTTCTATTGACCAGATGAACTCAACTATTGACGTATATAGTTTTACGATACTTCTTTATTGATTTAAGTCAAAAAAAACCTGCTATTTAGAGTGTTAAAAAGGATACTGAAGAAATTATAGATTTATTAAGACCATTACTTATTTAAATGCCATTAATTTGACGCCTTATTTCTTTTTCTAAATAAAGGTAGAGTTATGATGACAAACAAAATGATAGGCATTGTGGGTGGTGTTGGTAGTTATGCGGGCATAGATTTAATTAAAAAAGTCTACGACCTTACGGAAGCCACATCTGATCAAGAACATTTACCGGTATCTATGCTATCTGTACCTCATAAAATTATTGATCGTACCAAATTTTTATTGGGTGAGACCGATGTGAACCCTGGCATTGCCATTTCTGAAATCATAGCTTCGTTGATTGCTAGTGGAGCCGGTATTATTGGTATTCCCTGCAACACCGCGCATGCCAAGCCTATTTTAAGTTTCATTGAAAAGAGCATTCCTGAATCCTGTATTTTGGTAAACTTAATTGAGGAAGTTGGTAAATATATTTCGGAAAAACATCCAGAAATTACTAGGGTAGGTGTATTGGGAACTACTGGTACAATTTTGGCGAAAGTATATCCTGAAGTACTGTCAAAATACGGTATTGAGGTAATACAACCTTCTGAAGATATTCAAGATTTATTTGTGCATCCGTCAATTTATGATACTAGTTATGGTATAAAGGCTTTCTCTAATCCTGTTCATCAAAAGGCAAAAGAAAATTTGAGTATGGCAGCCACATATTTATCTAGAAAAGGTGCCCAAGCGGTAATATTAGGTTGTACCGAAATTCCATTAGCTATTCAATATGAAAAAATAGAAAACAGTTTAATTATTGATGCCACTACGGTATTGGCAAGTGCCCTTATCAGAGAATCTAAAAAAATGGAACAATTAGTTTAAGTATGCATAGCAGGCATACAAGTTGCTCTTTTCAATAACATATATTCGCCTTTAATTTTAAAATCCCGAATAGATGAGCCTGTGTAACGTTTAAAGGTTTTTGAAAGATGACTTACATCTGTAAAACCTAAATCATCTGCTATTTGGGTAAGGGTAAAGTCTGAATTTAAGAGGCGAATTTCAACCAATTTCAATTTTGCCTTTATTATATATTCACGTAAAGACATACTTACTTGTTTTTTAAAATATTCACTTACATAGGTGGGCGACATGTTAAATACCTTGGCTAAATTTTCGACCTTTAATAATTCTGTCTTATCGATATGGGTATTAATATAGGTGAGCATTTTAGTGATGCGATCATCAACTTGGTTCTTTGGTAATTCAAAATAATTGCTCTTTTTAATATTGCGAATCAAAATTTCTAAAATACTCGTCATTAAACTAGTGACCAAGTTTATAGATTCTTCTCCATAATTTCTAGACTCTTGAAGAATCATACCTATTAAATTTTCTAGATAGTTACGATCCATTTCGTTCTTAATGATATCGCCTGGCAATTGATTGTAGTTAGATAGTATGTACGACGCTTCTTTAAACCATTCATTTCTATCAATGGTTATCCTATTCGCATTTTTAAAAAACGAATCGGTTAACTTTAAAAAAATAAAACGTGTAGGTTTTTCTATGGTAAAAGAATGGCACTTTAAGGGTGGTAACAAAAACATACTATTTTTACTATAGTTATAGTCATTATAGTTTATGCACTGCGTACCTTCACCTTCTTTAATTAAAACCAGTTCAAAAAAATTGTTCTTCACCGGGCGTTGCTTCCAGCTAGTCAATTCAATTTCTTGTATTTCAAAAGGTTTATGTGCTTCTAATACCTGCATTTTACGAACATTTGGATGGAAAATTACAAAATAAGTATAAAATTGAATACAAAACATCAAAAACAACCTTAAAAAATACATGTTACATTTATCTCACTTACCTTTTATTTAAAAGCTGAAGTTTATTTTACTTAGTTTTAGTTTTTATTTTTCCTATTTTCAAATCATTTAATTAGAAACATTTTCATGAAGAAATCTTATTTAACCCTAGTAGTACATATTTTAGTAAAAGAAGCATATAGAGAAGAAATAAAAGCTGAATTACTAAAGCTTATTAGTCCTACAAGAGGCGAAGAAGGTTGTATTGCTTATGATTTACACCAAGATAATGACAACCCAAACCTATTCCTATTTCATGAAAAATGGGTAAATCAAGAATATTTAACCAAACATTCTCAAAGTGACCACATTGCGGCATATAGAATTATTTCTAAAGATAAATTAGAGAATGTTACTGCTTACAAAATGACGGAGCTTACCAACTAGACTAGTAAAAATAAAGGTTTTATATCTAAAACATATAATATAAACCACTATTTATATTGGCTTACAGCTTATTTTGGCAATATTTTAATATTTGATTGCTCTAAAACCTGTTTTTGTACATACATCACCTTTTTTTATACTACAACATAGGCTCATTACCTATATATCTTTGTCTCAAAATTAAATAACAGACATAAAATATATATAATGAGCACACCTAATATTGCCAAAGAAGACATCCTAAACGCTTTTAATTACAGACACGCTACTAAGGAATTTGATGCTACAAAGACCATTTCTGATGCCGACATGAAATTCATCTTAGAAACGGCACATTTATCGCCTAGTTCATTTGGTTTTGAGCCTTGGCATTTTGTGGTCGTACAAGACAAAGAGTTAAGAGAGCTTTTAAAACCGGTTGCTTGGGGCGCTCCTTTAAAATTAGATACTGCCAGTCACTTTGTTTTAGGTTTGGCTATGAAAGCACCAATGGTAAAACACAATGCGCCTTACATAGAACACATGATGAAAGAGGTAAAACAAATGCCTGCCGAAGTTATAGAAATGTACTCTAAATTTTATAGGGAATTTCAGGAGCGCGATTTTAACCTGAATACGGATAAAAAGTTATTCGATTGGTCTTCTAAGCAAACCTATATTGCATTGGGTAATATGATGACATCAGCGGCACTAACAGGCATAGATTCTTGCCCAATTGAAGGATTTCATCAGGAAAAAGCAGAGGCTTTATTACAGGAGAAATTTGGAATTGATACCGATAAATACGGACTAGCTTTTATGGCCGCCTTTGGATATAGAAAAGCAGACCCAGAGTTTCCAAAATCTAGAAGGAATTTTGATGATATCGTAACTTGGAAATAAGGACAAGTTCATTTAAAAATCACATTTATGAAAGCAATAGGATATAAAGAAAATCTTCCGGAAACAGATGTTAATTCGCTTCAAGATATAGAAGTAGAAACGCCAAAAGCAACTGGTAGAGATATTTTAGTTGAAGTAAGAGCCATTTCGGTAAACCCTGTAGATTATAAAATTAGAGCCAATAGACCAGCTCCAGATGGAGAATGGAGTGTTATTGGTTGGGATGCCACAGGTGTTGTTAAGGAAGTAGGAGAAGATGTATCTCTTTTTAAAGTAGGTGATGAAGTTTGGTATGCTGGTGATTTAAACCGACAAGGTAGTAATGCCCAATATCAGTTGGTTGATGAACGTATTGTAGGTAAGAAACCTGCAAGTTTATCATTTGCTGAAGCCGCTGCCTTACCATTAACTACGCTAACGGCTTACGAAATGCTATTTCATAGATTAGAGGTTTCTAAAGATGATGCCAAAAAATCTATTTTGGTTATTGGTGCTGCTGGTGGCGTGGGTTCTATTTTGGTGCAACTGGCTAAAAAGCTTACAAAATTGAATATTATTGGTACCGCTTCTAGAGAAGAAACTACTTCTTGGTTAAAAGAATTGGGTGCAGATACGGTAATTAATCACAGAAATAAGCTTAGTGATGAATTTGTAAAATACCACTTGCCAGCACCTGAATACGTAGTGAGTTTAAATGCCACGGAACATCACGTGGATGAAATTGCTAAACTGATTAAACCACAGGGGAAATTTGGATTTATAGATGACCCAAAATCATTAAACGTGATGCCTTTTAAGGGTAAAGCGGTATCTACACACATTGAGTTAATGTTTACACGCTCTATGTTCCAAACCGATGATATTATAGAGCAACATAATATCTTAAACGAAGTTTCTGAGCTTATAGACAACGGAACAGTAAGAACCACTTTGGGAGAAAACTTCGGGACTATAAATGCTGAAAATCTTAGAAAAGCACACGCTTTTTTAGAGACCGGAAAAGCAAAAGGCAAAATTGTTTTAGAAGGATTTCAAGATTAACTATTTAGATACTGAAAATAAAATGAAAAATATATTATCAATTTTAGCTGTAGCGGCTGTATTTGCAAGTAACAAGATAACTGCACAAACACCAACAACAGACGACATTAAGTCTGTAAATGAAGTGGTAACCGCAGATAATGTAGAGTGGGGTTGGTTAAACCCTTTGCGAGGCGATAAAAGTCCGGCTGCACGAGAACTTTGGGGCGACAGAACCAAAAACGAACCAGCGGGATTTTTGGTGAAATTCAAAAAAGGATTTTCATCACCACCACATATTCACAATATAACCTATAGAGGTGTAGTAATTAAGGGATTGTTACATAATGATGATGAGAATGCCGAGAAACAATGCCTGCCAGCAGGTTCTTATTGGCAACAGCCAGCGGGAGAAGCGCATATTACCGCTGCTGACGGTGAAGAAAATTTAGCTTTTTTAGACATTCAAGAAGGTCCGTATTTGGTAAAACCAACATCAGAAGCTTTTGATAATGGCGAAAGACCTGTAAATGTTGATAAAACAAACTTGGTTTGGTTAAATGCTAACGACATCCAATGGGTTTCTGAAAAGAGCAATGTAGAAACTGCATTTTTATGGGGAAGTCACGAAAAAAATCAGCTACGTGCCGCACTTTTAAAATTGCCAGCTGGTTTTAATGGAAAGATTAAAAACTTAAGTCCTAATTTTAGAGCAGTGGTCATTTCTGGTGAAGTAACACATCAGTTTTCTAAAAAAGATACTAAAAATGAGTTGCAGCCCGGTTCTTATTTTGGAGCTGAAGAAAATGCAACTTCAATCATTTCCACAGCTAAAGAAACAGTTATCTACATTAGAAGTAATGGAGATTATGAGGTAAAATAGATTACAAACATTATCTTATGTTCAAGGTTATCACTATCTAAACAATCAAACCAATTATGATCGATCCAAAATTTCCTGAATTAACCAATGTTCAGGTAGAAAAACTTAAGAAGTACGGTGAAATAGAGTTCTATAAGGAGCCAACGGTCGTTTTGGATTTTGGAAACCGGCATTATGATTTTTTTGTGGTGCTTACTGGCGGAATCAGAATTATTGATCCTGATAAAAAAAATGAAAATATTGCCATTCATACCAGGCATCAATTCTCAGGTTCAAGTAGTATTCTTTCGCACAGAGCCGTTGGGGTTTGTGGTGAAACCTTGGCAAATACCCAGCTTATAAGAATTAGTCCTGATAATCTAAAAAGTGCCATTGCCAAATTCAGTGATATTAGCGATGTACTTCTGAATGCATTTTTATTGCGTGAAGATGCGCTGAAAAACAATGTTCAGGGTATTAAGCTCATTGGTTCTGAACATTCCAATGAAACCTATGCTATTCGTGATTTCATGGATAAGAATGATATTTGGTACAATTTTATTGATTCTGATAAAGAAGACGGATTGGTACAGCTATTGGAAACTTTCAATTTAAAAGAATCTGACCTGCCAGTTTTGATCAATAGTCAGAATGAGATTTCCGTTCGCCCATCCATAGATGAAATTGGTACGTGTACCGGTGTTAGATTACAATTGGATGATGATATTTATGATGTTCTGGTGGTAGGTGCTGGTCCCGCTGGCTTGGCTGCTAGTGTTTATGCCGCTTCAGAAGGCTTAAAAGTGTTGACCATAGATAGTAATTCCCCTGGCGGACAAGCCGGTAAAAGTTCTAAAATTGAGAACTATCTTGGGTTTCCTACCGGAATTTCAGGACGTGACCTTGCGAATAATGGCTATATACAGGCACAAAAATTTGGTTGTACCATATCCGTGCCGCATAGGGTAGAGGGCATAGTGCGCAAAAATGGTTATTACGAAGTTAATTCTAACAACACATCTATATTAAAGGCTAAAACGGTCATTGCCGCAACAGGTGCCGCGTATAGAAGACTGCCTTTAGAAGGTATTGAAAAATTTGAAGGTTCCGGAGTGTACTACAGCGCCACTTCAATGCATGCCAATATGTGTAAAAACAGCGAAATAGGTATTGTGGGCGGTGGCAACTCCGCAGGTCAGGCGGCATTGTTTTTAGCAAACCATGCGCATAAAGTATATGTAATCATAAGAAACGAGGATATTGGTGCAAAAATGAGCGACTATCTAGTGCAGCGAATTTTCGCATGTGATAATATTGAAGTTTTAACAGGTAGTAATGTCGTTAAGGTTGACGGCGATACGTATTTGGAAAAGGTAGAAATCAAGCAAAACGATACTTTAGTCCAAAACAACATTAATTACCTATTTACATTTGTTGGCGCAAAACCGTGTACGGAGTGGTTAGACAACATTATAGACACAGATGCTAAAGGCTTTGTACATACAGGGCTCACTATTTGCGACAATGCTTTAAATGGCGAATCAGTTTTTAAACATAGAAAGCCTTACACTTTTGAAACCAGTTTACCAGGACTTTTTGCTGTTGGCGATGTGCGTTCCGGGTCGGTTAAACGTGTAGCTTCGGCAGTAGGTGAAGGGTCTATTGTAGTTAGTGACATCCATAAATTTTTAGCGCTTGAAACCGAAGCCAAAACTATATAGTACTTTTAAGCCCTATGCCACGTACCATAATCGAAAATATTGTAATTCAAGAATACAAAGACCAAACCTTTTTTGAGTTTTGTAAGTATACTACCATCAGGTTTTTTGAAATCGTGTATTTTGAAAAGGGTAGCGGCACCATAAAGATTAATGGGAAAACAGTAAACTATTCGGCTAACAGCATTTTTGTTTTTGTACCAGATGATATTTATATCGTAAATCCGGAATCGGCAACTACTACCATTGCCATTAAATTCTTGAAAAGCTTTTTTAGGGGAGATGCGCCACAAAATGCAAATCTTCCAGTGAACGATTGGTTTCGTAAAATTGAAGGGATTCTAAACAGTGAAAGTCATCAATTACGTGAAATGCGTTTTGAAACCGAATCGGACAAAATACATTTATTATCATTGATAAAAATGGTGGCTGCAGAAAACGATAAAAAGAAATCATACGATCTGTTTATCATTCAAAATTCACTTTCTGTAATTCTTCACGTTATTGCCCGTAACATTCAGTTTCTAAATGCTGATATGAGTACCAAAATTGTGGAGTCTTCTAAAATTCAGCAAATCATCAACTTTATTCACACCAATATTTACAATCCGGAATTGCTGACCACCAAAAACTTGGCAGAAGAGTTTCATATGGCGGACAATTACATCAGTGAATATTTTAAAAAACATACTGATGTGTCGCTAAAAAAGTACATTCTTAACTACAAATTAAAACTGGTAGAAACCCGATTAAAATATACGGATCTGCAGTTCTCAGAAATTGCAATGGAATTAGGCTTTACAGATTCTAGTCACCTTAACAAGACTTTCCAAAGTTATAAGGGGATGACTATTGGTGCTTATAAGGCAAGTATTTCCCAATAAATTACCATTTACCTCTTTTTTTACTAAAAGCCCTTTGTTTTTTACTTATCCAAAGCTTGAGTGCCTAGGTAACTTTGTCCTGTAATACTAACAGAACAATAATTAACCAAAAACTCAATACTATGGAATACAAGAATTTTCAAACATTTAAAGCAGAACAAAAAGGAGGAATTTTAACAGTGACTATCAATTTTGGTCCTGTAAACGTACAAGGGCAAGAAATGCTTGCAGATTTAAGTAGTCTTTGTTTACGACTGGAGCGCGACAGAAGCGTAAAAGTAGTAGTTTTTGAATCTTCAAATCCAGATTATTGGGTATGTCATTATGATACCAACTTACTTAGAGATATGTCTATGGAAGCGGTGCCAAGAAACGAAGTACAGTTATTAGACTTACAAGCTGTATTAGAAAGATTAAGCAACGTACCGCAAGCAACTATTGCTAAAATTGAAGGTTTTGCACGTGGGGGCGGACACGAAATGGCTTTGGCACTGGATATGCGTTTTGCAGCAAGAGGTAAAGCCAAATTTATGCAAATGGAAGTAGGTATGGGCATTTTACCTTGTGGTGGCGGAGCTTCACGTATGGCAAGACAAACAGGTTTAGGTAAGGCATTGGAAATTATTTTAGGTGCCAAAGATTGGGATGCAGACGAAGCTGAAAAGTTCGGAACTATTAACAAAGCATTAGATGCAGACGAAATAGGACCTTATGTAGATGCTTTGGCAGAGCGCATTTCTAAATTTCCGGCAGATTCTATTGCAGCTAGTAAACGTGCAGTTTATGCATCCATAGACTTACCAATTAAAGAGGCTTTAAAAGAAGAAGCCTACCAATTGTTTCAGGCTACGAGCAGAACACCTGCCATAAAAAGATTCACCTACGCCGATGAGAATGGCGCTCAGTTTGACCATAACAACCAAAAGAATTGGGAACAAATGGTAATGGATATTCAAGAAGTAAATTAAGGGCGCCGAGCGCCTTGCGCTACACACTTTACGCCAATCGCATATCGCAGTTTGCGTAGAGCGTGTTGCGCACAGCGAAAAGGAAAAGCGAATAAAATAAAGTCTCTGTCTAAGGCTAGAGATATTTCCACAAATAAACAGATTAAAACAATAAAAAGAAGAAAGATTATGAAAGCAATGCTTATAAACAACTACGGAGAAAACGGAAATTTCGAAGTATCAGAAATTGAAAAACCAACAGTAAAGGCAAATCACGTATTGGTAAAAATAGCGGCATCTAGTGTAAATACAATTGACACTATGATTAAGAATATGGGAACCGATTTACCATTATCACCAGCTACACCAGCCTTATTAGGTATGGATTTTTCAGGAACTGTTGAAGCAGTTGGCGATGGCGTAGAAGGTTTGAATGTAGGCGATGAAGTGTACGGTTGCGCTGGCGGATTAGCCGATTTACCTGGAACCTTAACGGAATATATTGTAGCAGATAGCAACCTCGTAGCGCACAAACCAAAATGCTTAACTATGCGAGAAACTGCAGCCTTACCATTAGTAGCTATTACAGCTTACGAAGGTTTAACAAGAGCAGGGGTAAAAGAAGGTCAGAAAGTATTGGTACACGGTGGTTCTGGTGGTGTTGGTCATTTAGCGGTACAATTGGCAAAGTATTTTGGAGCAGAAGTTTTTGCTACAGGTACTGGTGATAATCAAAAAGCTATTGTTGAAAAATTTGGTGCAACCTTCATCGATTTTAAAACTGAAAAAGTAGCAGATTACACAGCAAAATATACCGATGGTGGTTTTGATGTGGTTTTTGATACGGTTGGTGGTGCAAACCTTACCAATTCTATTGAAGCTATTGCCTTAAACGGACACATTTCTACTACGGTGTCGTTATGTGAATTAGATTTAACGCCATTGCATTTTAAAGGAGCATCATTACACGTAGTATTTATGCTAATACCAATGTTGCACAATTTTAAAAGAGAGGAACACGCTACTATTTTAGAGCGTTTAGCTGAAATTTCTAATGAAGGACATTTAACGCCAATAGTAGATGAAAACAAGTTTTCCTTAGAAGAAGTTGGTGATGCTTACGCACATTTACAAAGCGGAAAAGCTATTGGTAAAATAGTAGTTGAGAACTAAAAACAATAGGGATTTGCAATGTATCCTTATGGTTGATTAATAGTGTTAAATGCCTCTAAAAAGAGGCATTTTTCATTTAATACATAGCAAAACCTTGTTTTTTACTAAAACCTCCATTTTTACTACCAAAGTCAAACAGGGGTCTGTGCTTAATTTTGTTGTAGATAAAAACAATAGCAGTAGCTATACTTAAAACATATAATTATGAAAACAATAGAACATACCAATGCACTTGCTGAAGCTCGTGTGCTAGAAGTACCATCAAGAGAATTATCCTTAAGACGCGATCCATCTGTTTCTCAATTTTGGAATGAAAACCGTAAATTGTTAGAAGCTGCTTGGGCAGAATGGGAAATAGAAAACAAAGACGATTTACTAGTTCCTGACGAAACTTTGCTAGATCCGAGTTTACGTAAAGCAATTAAGGACGCTTGGGAAAATCCGGAAAAAGAATCTGCTGTTGCCGATTTATGGGAAGAAGTTATACCAGGAGTTTATGTAGCGCAGTTTTTTGATGTAGATCGTCTAGCGGATTTTCGCAACTACTTAGAAGCTATTGCAAACTCAAGAGTACCAAAACGTGCGCCTTATGGCATACAGCTAAACCGATATGGAATGATGCTAGACCCTCGTTCTGAAGGGCATTTGGCAGCACCTAATTTTCAGGCTTTTTATAATGATATGATGGACCGTTTTATGCGTCCGATAGCACGTTTATTATTGGGAACTTACGGTTATGACAATCAGACTTTTGGATTTTCAATCCAGTACAATCCAGATAAGGACAAGGATTTACACGCACATACCGATGCTTCAGCCGCTACCTTGAATATCAACATTAACTTACCGGATGAAAAGTTTACAGGATCTGAAGTAGATTTTTATGATAAAGCTTCTGGAAAAACGGTACAAGCTATTTTTGAGCCAGGAAAAGCCATCATACATAGAGGTAATGTGCCACACGCAACACACCCAATTACAAGCGGACAACGTAGTAATTTAGTTGTGTGGCTATACGGAGACCGTATGCAAATACCACGTGGTAGTACTAGCAGTTACGGAAATAGTAGCAATGACAACATTAAAGATGTTGCATTGGAAAGCGTTACCGCTCGACAACGTTGGAGTCTACCTGACGGTCCTAAAGATACCGTTGCACCATTTTAATTACAGCAAGCGTAGTTTATTATATTAGACAAAAATGAAACAATAAAACTGGCTATAGTTGTATTGCCAGTTTTCATCAACATAAAAAATACAATGAAACATATTTTAATAACAGGAAGTACAGACGGCATAGGAAAATTACTAGCCTTGCGTTTGGCTAAAGAAGGGCACTTTGTTGCCATTCACGGTAGGAGTGATGCTAAATTAAGCGCTACTTTAAAAGAAATTAAACAACAATCTAATAATGAAAATGTAATAGGCTTTTTAGCGGATTTTTCAGACTTAATTGCGGTTAAAAATATGGCTGAAGAAGTTGCTGAAAAAATGCCAATAATTGATGTTTTGGTCAATAATGCAGGCGTTTTAATGACAAACAGCAATAGTGGTACTACAGATATTCGGTTTGTGGTAAATTACTTTGCGCCTTATATATTAACCAATAGCGTATTAGCAAATTTAAAAGCATCGGACGCACCAAGAATTGTGAATTTAAGTTCTGCAGCGCAAACTACCATAAACATACAGGCGTTAGAAGGCAAAACGGGCTTAGGCGCCAACGAAGCTTACGCACAAAGCAAACTGGCATTAACAATGTGGAGTTTTAATTTAGCGGAACAAGAACCATCAATCACGGTAGTGGCGGTAAATCCGGGTTCCTTATTAAATACCAAAATGGCTAAAGAAGCTTATGGGCAGCATTGGTCTCCTGCAGAAAAAGGAGTTGACATTCTGTACAATTTAAGTATGACAGATTTAGCAAAATCAGGTGAGTATTTTGATAATGATAAAGGTTCATATGCCACAGCACACGCAGATGCATACAACACTCAGAAAATTGAAAATTTACTTTCTATAACAAATACATTGGTTTAGGACTTTTTTGTTCTTTTAATTTGATACAACCTTTTTATTATGAATAATTTTGCTAAAGTAAAACACCTCAGGATAACCCCATGAGACATTCAAAGGAAACAAACTTTTAAATTCGAGGCAAGCCTCGGGGTATTATACCCTTTGGCGGTGCCAATAAAATTTCCCTATTAACACCAATAAAATGAGGATTGTAGTAAAATTGCTATTTGCATGCACAGCTTTAATAATAACGTCTTGCGGTGGTAAAAAGGATAGCAAGAAAGCCGAAAACACTATAAACTTACGTTTTGTAGATGAGTATGTTCTGCCGGCAGAATCAGCTCTTAACAGTACTAAAGTTGGTGGCTTATCCAGTATTGATTATGCAAATGGCAGTTATTATTTAATCAGTGATGATACTGAATCTCCAAGATTTTATCAGGCTGAGATTTCGTTTGACTTAAATGGCTTTGATTCCATCTTCATGAAATCGGTCACACTCCTTAAAGATAAAAATGGTCTAGGTTTTTCTAAAGGAAGTATTGATCCAGAATCTTTAAGATATGATAACGGCTCGTTCATTTGGACTAGTGAAGGTAATATCAATAATGGAGTAAACCCATTTGTACGTATTTCAGATTCAAACGGAAAATTCGTTAAAGAAATTGATATCAGAGACCGCTATTTAATTCACGCTGACCCAAAGTTTGGGCCTCGTCATAATGGTGTTTTTGAAAGTATAACCTTAAGTCATCACCAAAAAGGGTATTGGGCGGCAATGGAATTGCCACTAAAACAAGATGGCCATGAACCAACAGTAGACGAGACTGATTCGCCAGTAAGAATTGCTTTTATCAATAAAGAAACCGGTAGTTTTGAAAAAGAAATAGTGTACGAATTAGATAATGTGGCTAGGCAAGCTATAAATGGGCATTCTTTTGAATTGAACGGTGTTGTAGAAATTTTGGAATATGATACCAATAAGTTTTTAGTATTGGAACGTTCTTACGCTATGGGGTACAAAGATGGTGGTAACACGGTTAAAATTTATGATGTAGATGCCAGTAATGCAACAGACGTAAGTAATTTTAAAAGTTTAAAAGACAGAAACTACACAAAGGCAACCAAAAAGCTTTTGTATAATTTTGATACTATCCGAAATGATTTAACAAACGGTGTTGTAGACAATATTGAAGGTATTACGTTTGGCCCAAATTTTGAAAATGGTAAAAGGTCTTTAATTGTGGTTGCCGATAACAACTTCAATCTTTACGGCAGTCAACTCAATCAGTTTATTTTGTTTGAAATTGGCAAGTAATTTAAAACCTGTACCCTTAAAGTATTTGAGTTTAAAAATGAGATTAATTTTAAAATGGTCCAAGCTTTTCTTATTTTTCAATAATTCCCAAAAGTTTCAAAATTATTTAGGAATTTAAAATGGAATTGAAGTTCTTGCACGATTAATTTTTGCTCAGAATAATGGATGACTTAATTACATTTTCAATTGCCGTTTTTACTGGTTTCTTTGCCATTACAAACCCAATTTCTAACATGACCGTTTTTTTATCGTTAACTCAAGGTGCCGATAATAAAACTAAGGAAGATATCAATAAAAGAGCAAACCTAATTGCGTTTATTATTGTATTGGTATTTGTGCTTTTAGGCAAGTATATTTTTGAACTTTTCAATATCAGTATTCCTGCGTTTAAGATCACGGGCGGAATTCTAATTTTCTATATCGGTTTTGAGATGCTACAATCAAAACAATCTAACGTAAAAAATATAAAACACGTTAATATTGATGAGAATATTGCCGTGTCTCCACTTGCCATTCCAATTTTGGCCGGTCCGGGAACTATTGTTACCGCAATGAACTTTGTGTCCAGTGCACAACCGGTACATATTGCTATAGTTATTGCCGTATTCGGTTTTATGAGCCTTCTCACTTATTTCACGTTCAGACTTAGTAATTTAATAGTAAAATTAGTTGGCTTTAACGTTATTTCGGTAATTGGAAAAATAATGGGTCTTATCATAGCCATTATTGGTACGGGTATGATCATAGAGGGTATTAAAATTTCCTTTAATTTAATTACGAAGTAATTGGCTTACTAAACCATAGGTCATTATTCTTAATTGATATAACATGAAAAAAGTACTTGTTTTGTTTGCTCACCCAAAGTTTGAAAAATCTAGGGCAAATACCATTTTGGTCAATTATATCAGAAATAAAGAGGGTGTAACCTTTCACGATTTGTATGAAGAGTATCCAGATTTTCATATTGATGTTTCCTATGAAAAAAAATTATTGGAAGAACATGATGTAATCGTTTGGCATCATCCAATGTACTGGTACAGTTGTCCGCCTTTATTAAAGCAATGGATAGATATGGTGTTGGAATTTAATTGGGCATACGGACCAAAGGGCAAGGCCCTAACTTCAAAAATATGTTTAAATGCCATTACTACCGGTGGAAGTAAAGAATTGTATTGCTCACAAGGTAGCAATAGCTATACCATTACCGAGTTTTTAAGACCTTTTGAACAGACCGCCAACCTTTGTCTAATGAATTATAGACAACCATTTACCGTAATGGGTACCTATAGATTAACTGATGAACAGCTTAGCGAATACGGTTCGCAATACAGTTCTTTGATAGATAGCCTACAAAATGAAAAGACGGTGCTTAGTACTTAAGTTTGAGTTCTATTAAAAGCACCAAATAAACCAAACCAATTATGACCGGAAGCCTTCTTTTTGATGCCATTGTATTTTTATTGGGAGCGATCATCTGTGTCTCAATAGCTAAAAGATTAGGCTTGAGCTCTGTTTTGGGCTATCTGATCGCCGGAGTTTTAATTGGTCCGTATGTTTTGGGATTTATAGGTGAAGAGGGAGAAGACATCCTTCATTTTGCTGAATTTGGGGTAGTGGTCATGCTTTTCTTGATTGGGCTTGAAATTGAACCAAAGAACTTCTGGAATATGCGTAAATCCATTGCTGGTATGGGTGGTTTACAAGTTGCCGGGACCATGCTGCTCTCTTATCTCTTTTTTATACTAATTGATTTTGATTGGAAGGTTGCCTTGGTGATATCTATGGCGGTTGCCTTATCATCAACGGCTATAGCCATGCAAACTATTGATGAAAAAGGCCTTATGGAAACTACCTTTGGTAATTCGGCATTTTCCATATTATTATTTCAAGATATCATCGTGATCTTTATGTTGGGAGCAATTCCTTTGCTTTCCAATACCGAGGTTGAAGCAGCTACAGATAGTCATGAAACTACCGGTAATCTTTTAGATGGTTTGCCCATGGGCTACCAAACATTGGCCATTATTCTATCTGTGGTGTTGATCATAGGTGCCGGTCAATATTTAATTGTTCCCATGTTAAGAAGAGTCGCTAAAACGGGAGTAAGGGAACTGCTGTTTGCCTCTGCTTTGTTAATCGTATTCAGTATTTCATTCTTAATGGAGTATGTTGGTCTATCACCTGCTTTAGGTGCCTTTTTAGGCGGAGTGGTACTTTCTAGTAGTGAGTACAAACATGAACTTGAAAGTAACCTTGAACCTTTTAAAAACCTTCTTTTAGGTTTGTTCTTTATAGCCGTAGGTGCGTCCATCAATTTTGTGGTCATTGCCAAAATTCCTTTGACCATTGGCGGTATATTATTGGCAATAGTATTGATAAAGGCTTTGATACTTTTTATTACGGGAAAGGTATTCAAACTAAAACTGGACCAAAACTTGTTGTTAACATTTAGCTTGGCCCAAATTGGGGAATTCGCTTTTGTATTGCTATCCTTCGCATTTCAATTAAATATCCTAGATCAGGAACAGATGGATATAATGCTGGTAATCACGGCACTGACTATGTCCATTACTCCCATTATCAGTATCATAAACGAACGTTTCATCTTACCAAAAATTGGAACTAAAGAATCCATCAAAAGACCTATGGATCATATTGCGAAATCACAAAATGTTATTTTGGTAGGTTTTGGTCATTTTGGAAGTACGGTCGGAAGATTTTTACGGTCTCATGGTATTGAAGCTACTATATTAGATCAAGACTCCAATAGGGTAGATGTACTCCGCAAAATGGGTTTTGAAGTATATTATGGTGATGCCACTAGAATAGATCTTCTTGAAGCTGCAGGTATTGCAAAGGCTAAAATATTGATATGCGCCATAGATAATCCTCCTATAACACAAGAAATTACCAAACTTGTGAAAGAAAAATATCCTCATGTAGAATTAATGATACGTGCCCAGAATAGAAATGATGCATATGAATTGCTGAATTTGGGCTTTGAGAATATTTACCGAGAATCATTAGATACCTCTTTAGCATTGGCAAAAGATGTTTTAAGTAAACTAGGTTTTAGAAAATACACCTTAATTAGACAAGTCCAGAATTTTATTAAATATGATGAATCTAGTTTAAGAAGGCTGGCAATGGAACCCAAAGGCGATGATGATTACCTTTTTAAGGTTAGAAAAGAACTTGAAGAGCAAGAGCGATTATTGGAGGAGGATTTTAAAAGAGGCATTGTTGAATATGATATTCATTGGGATAGTGAGTCTATTAGAAAAGTATTGAAAAACCAACAGAACAATGCCAAATCTTAAACGCTAAACCAATAGCGTAAAGTACCACCAAAACTCAATCTTAAAACTTCTATACAATTTACTCATTCGTAGATCAAATTCCCTAAATCATCAATTAGTACAGTTTTTTCATCTGTTTCATTTAAACCACTTGCCATATTACTTGTCAAAGTATGGAACGATAAAGTAAAGTTTAACTTTTAAAACTAAAACAGATGAAAACAAATACTAAAACATATGCAATACTTGGTTTGTTATTAATTGCTTTTGCTTTACCTAGCAATGCCCAAACACGTAAAAGAACAACAACAAAAACTACCACTACCAGGACTGTAACTAAAACACCTGGAAGGGTTTCCAGTAAGAAAGTAGTATACAGAACACCAACGAAAAAGGTGGTTTCGGTGAGATCGATTCCTAATAAAACCGTGGTTAGACACAATGGTCAAAATTATTACTATGCCAATAATAAATATTATACGGCTTCTAGAGGTAGATATATTGCTATTGCACCAAAAGTAGGATTTAGAATCAACACTTTACCTGCTAATTCAGTAAGAGTAAGATTTAATAATCGACTTTATTTTAATGTAGGGGGCACTTTTTATATTGAAGCAAATTCTGGATATGAGGTAGTTGAACCAGAAATTGGCACCGTAGTTTATGAATTACCAGACGGGTATGAAAAAGTTACTATTGACGGTTTAACATACTATGAATATGCTAACATACTTTATGAAAAAATACAACTGGACGGTTCTAGAGCCTATGAAGTGGTAGGTATTATTGATATGGAATAATTAGATTATAATTGAATTTGTAAAGGGCTTACCCATAATGGGTAGGCCTTTTCTGTTTATGAATAGTAGTGAAATATGACAACGGTTAGTTTTTACAAGAACACGTTTTGTTAGATTTACTACTTCATTACATTATTCATCATCAAAACAATAATTAACCAATGCTGTCAACAAATCAACTACTTGGTATTTTCATTTTTGCTATGACTCTGCTAAGTGCTACCTCAAATACTTTTAATACCAGTAAGAACACCCTAAACTTTACCATTATCAACAAAGACAAAGCCATTGGCACCCTAAAAGCTACCAAAGTTGTTAATGGTTCAAAAACTCATTATCAAAGTATTACGGCAATTAAAACAAGGGTGATCAAGGAAATTGAAGTAGATTATAAATATGATGTTGTATTTGAGGATAACCTATTAAAAAAGGCTAGCGTAATCATTGGGGTAGATGATAAACCCTATGCCGATATCATCACTAACCGTGCAGACAAAACCTATCTAATTACTAAAAACAAAAAGAAAGAATCGGTTATAGAAAATGCTATACATTACGCGACCATAGTTTTATATTTTAAAGAACCAATAGGTATTGATAGTTGCTATTCTGAACAAGATGGTAGCTTTAACACCATTGTACCTTTAGGCAATCATGTCTATAAAAAGATCAACGCCAAAAAACATGAAAATGTGTACTATTATGAAGGTGGATATTTACAGAAGGCTGAAATTGATGGCGGATTGATAAAATTTGAAATAGTGGCGGAAAATTGAATTTTAACCTATTAAAATAAATGGTCATGAATACAGGATTAGTGTTATCTGGAGGTGGTATTAGGGGTGTAGCCCATATTGGAATCATAAAAGCCTTGGAAGAATATAATATTTTTCCGACCCATATTTCAGGTACCAGTGCAGGTGCCATAGTTGGTGCCCTATACGCAGGTGGTATTCAATGGCAAGAAATTTTAGACTTTTTCAAGGCAATTCCAATTTTTCACACCAATAGGTTCGCAAGAAGAAAACCCGGATTTTTAGATACCGAAAAGTTTTATGACGAGTTTAAAAAGTTTTTTCCAAATGATAATTTTGGCGCCTTACCAAAACCATTGTTTATTACTGCTACCGACATTATAAAGGGCGAATTGGTCATTTTTGAAAAAGGAGAATTGATCAAACCAATTTTAGCCTCGGCAACTTTTCCCGGTGTTTTCTCTCCAATTGATATAGAAGGGTCTTATTATATAGATGGCGGTGTACTGAACAATTTCCCTGTAGAACCTCTATTAAGCTCTTGTGAAACTATAATTGGCAGCTATGTAAACGCTCTTAAACCTGTAGCCATCAATGACCTAAAACATTCTTACAATGTTCTTGAAAGAGCATACAAAATAAAATCAGCCGCAGAATCTCTTGCAAAATTCCCTACTTGTAAATTTGTAATATCACCTAATGAACTTTGTGAGTTCGCAACTTTTGATATGCGTAATATAGATACGATCTTCAAAATTGGTTACGAAAGCACCATTAAGGTTTTAAAGGATTTAGAATATAAAAAGTAAAACGTATTTACTCAGAGACATACTGTGCGCGTTCCATGAAGAAATCTTCAAATCGCTCTAATTTTGGAGACAATTTTTCAGCATATAGTACATACTGGCATTTTCTAATACTTTGTGAAACCGTAACCATTGCGGTATAATCGGATTTCTGAATTAAAAAATCACCGTCATCAATACTGCAAATTTTTAATTGTGAAGTACTTACACCATTTAACAAAAACAATTTATGTAGGGTAGTAGGGGTGGTAATCAATACATCGATTCCCTCAAAAATTTCCGACTTCTGAATGTCTATATGCAGTTCTTTATAACTGGCATAGAGCCTCATATCCGTATACTTGGTATACTCAAAAAACTTATCATAGAGCTCCAGCACTTTTTCTTTGTTTTCAACAACGACCACTGCTCTAGGCGCATTTCCTTCTGCCTTACATTGTAATTTCTGTAATGTTGTCAAAATTAAAGCGGTGGTTTTTCCACTCTCCTTAGGACCATAACAATATACATTTGCTCCACTTTTAATAACCGGTATACTCTTCTTCTGAAGTGAAGTGGGCTTTTCAATTGCCAATGCTGTCAACCTTTCAAGTAAATGCGGATTCAGTTTTTTAAATGCCATAGCTAATGATACAAATTAAACGAGCTGTTCATTTGCAAAGATACTACCTACAAGGGGGCAATACCAATTAGAAGGAATATTTAAACACTAGCTATACAGTATTAGAAAAACGCCCAGCATAATACCTGCCAACGGAACTAGTTTTTTACGTTTATTTTGCTCTTTGAAGATAAAGCCACCTATGACCACGGCAATAAGAATTTGACTTCGTTTAATGGCCGATAAAAGCATGATCAATGCATCTGAATCCTGTAATGCCTTAAAGTAAAAGTAATCTGCAATTTGAAGTAAAATACCCACCAATGGTATGGTCCATTTCCAAGTAAATGCCTTTCTTTTTTCGGCATACGGAAACCAAGTTACCGTAAGTATGATCAATAAAAATAGAACTGTGTAAAAGCAAAACCAGAATTGCAATGTCTGCGGATTCAAGGCTAAGCTTTGAATTAAAAATTTATCGTACAAACCACTTGAAGCTCCTAAAAAAGTTGCCCCAACAATAGCAAAGATCCATTTATTTCGCTTAAAATGGATTCCTTCTTTTTTACCGATTCGTGAGTAGAGAATCACAGAAAATATGATAAGAAAAAAACCGATCCACTGCCATGAATTCGGTTTTTCCTGATAAATGGTGATGGCACCTATAAAAGTAAAAAATGGTCCCGCAGATCTTATGGGCGTAACAATGGTTATGGGCAAATGTTTTAATGCTTGGTAGGCCAGCACCCATGATGCCGCCATGATCGCTGATTTAATTGCAATAAATCCGTGAGTTTCAAGAGGAATATTGGTGATATAAAAATCTATGGATAACATATATTCCTTGAAGAACAAGGAGCCAAAATAAAAGGGCAGGAGCAATAAAAACCCAGACGAAATCGTACCCAACAATACAGGAAAAACCTCATTGCCCTGTACAGCATGTTTTTTGCATAAGTTGTGTAATCCTAAAAATAACGCCGCTAAAAGTCCAAGGTACATCCACATAATGCGCGCGAAGATATTGGTTTTATCTTATTTGTTCATAACCGAAAAACCTTGTGTTGCACCTTTAAAACAAAAAGGGGATGCCTTTTGTAAAGACACCCCCTTTTTCAACACTCAAACTTAATGTTAATATGCCATTTTTACGATTTTTTCAGCGTCTTCAGGCATTAAAGCTTGTCGCTCACCTAATTTCCAACCTCGGTCTGTAAAACGTTTAGCAATCTCTTCAGCAGTACCTTCGTATTCTTTGGTATAATCTGACAATTTGGTATCTATGCCCAATTCTTGAAAGAAAGCTTCGGTTTTCTCAATAGCCGCATAAGCCTTGTCATCAACACTTCCCTCGGTTATATTCCATACACGTTCGCCATATTGAGCCAATTTTTCCTTTTTGGCCTCAAAATTATACTTGTAATGACTTGGTGCCACAATTGCCAATGTACGTGCATGATCAATACCGAACAATGCGGTTAATTCATGCCCCATCATGTGTACGGCCCAATCTCCAGGTACTCCTTTTTGAATTAATCCGTTCAAGGCCATGGTACAGCTCCACATAAAATCGGCCGCAGGTTTATAATCCGTAGGGTCTTTAATCACCTTTGGCGCTACTTCAATCAACGTTTGCATAATACTTTCTGCAAATCTATCTTGTAACGACGCTTCTATAGGATATGTCATGTACTGTTCCAAAACATGTGTAAACGCATCGGTAATACCGTTTACCAATTGACGTTCAGGAATAGATGTAATCACTTGTGGGTCAAGTACGGAAAACTCTGGGAACAATCCTGGTCCGCCCATGGCTAATTTTTCCTTTGTTTCCGCTCTTGTGATTACCGCTCCTGAATTCATTTCAGAACCTGTTGCCGGTAACGTCAACACCGTACCAAATGGCATTCCTTTTTGGGTTCTCACATTTTTAGTAAGTATATCCCATGGGGTGTCACCTTCATAAACAGCTGCCGCAGAAAGGAATTTTGTCCCGTCAATTACAGAACCGCCGCCTACTGCCAATAAGTAAGATATATTTTCATCCTTAATAACCTTCAACGCCTTAATCAATGTATCATATTCAGGATTGGCAGGAATTCCGCCAAACTCAATAACATCAAAATTGGACAGTGCCTTGGTTACCTGATCGTAAATGCCATTTTTCTTAATACTTCCGCCACCGTAGAGCATAAGTACTTTAGCATTGGCGGGTATTTCACTTTCTATTTTTTTAATCGTATCCTTTCCAAAAATTATTTTGGTGGGATTCTTAAATTCAAAATTGTTCATTTTCTTTCTCTTTTAATTTTTAATTGTTCATTGGCTTTACTATTCTATAACAGTAACCAAATCTTTCATTGGTTTTCTCACCTTTACAAGGTTCACCAACCAATCTTCACTTTCATTCCTATAGCCTAACGGCAATAATACCGCACTTCTTAATCCTTTTTCACGAAGACCCAATATTTTATCTACAGCTGCAGGATCAAAACCCTCAATAGGCGTTGCATCTACTTTTTCAAAAGCTGCCGCAGCAATGGCTTGTGAAAAAGCAATATAAGCTTGCTTTGCCGCGTGGTTAAAATTCTCCTCTTCATCTTTTTGTGGGTATGAATCCAACAACATCTTTCTATAGTTTTCCCAACCTTCATTTTTAAAACCACGAATTTCATTGGTAAGGTCGAACATATAGTTAATGCGTTCTTCCGTATACGTGTCCCAAGCGGCAAATACCAAAAGGTGAGAACAATCTGTAATCATAGATTGGTTCCATGCTACCGGTCTAATCTGTTCTTTTATATCTTGATTTTTGACCACTATAATTTCAAAAGGTTGTAAGCCACTAGAAGTAGGAGCCAAGCGTGCCGCCTCTAATATGCGTTCCACTTTATCTTCAGCAACTTTTTCACCATTCATGGCTTTAGCTGCATATCTCCAATTCAATTTATCCAATAATTCCATTATCTAATTTTAATTAAGTTGTTTTTGCTAATTGTTCTATATCATCCGACGTAATTATAACATCGGTATTACTCGTGGCATTTGCCAAATTGAGCATTGCTTGTGCAATACTATCGGCATTAATTATTCTATATTTCTTTAAGGGACCAATGAATAGGGGCTGAATTACTTTAAAAACTATTAGACCTATCTTTTCTAGTAATCGTTGTTCATTTCTTTCCCCGCCTATTAAAGAAGGTCTTAAAATGGAAGTTCTCGGTATTGCCTGATTTAAAACCTCTTGCTCCATTTCTCCTTTAGTACGGTTATAGAAAACACTACTTTTCTTATTTGCGCCCATTGCGGAAATAACCAAAAAAGTGTTGATTCCATTATCCTTTGCCAATTTTGCCGCGGCTACAGGTATACCATAATCAATGTCTCTGTACAAAGATTTATCCGGAGTCTTTTTTGCGGTGGTACCTATACAACAATAGACTTCATTACCGGTAAAATCATTTTTAAACTGTTCCAATTCTAAAAGATCGCCTATATACTGCTTCACTTTATTGGGCAAACCCTTTATGCTAGACCTTGAAAACAACTTTATGCTTTCATATCTATCATCAACAATAAGTTTCTCTAAAAGCAAGCCACCCGTTAAACCAGAAGCTCCTAAAATAATTGCCGTCTTTTTCATCCTATTCGCATACTTTTATACTGCTCCAAGCTGCCTCAAAAGCTAATTCCAATTGTTTATCGTCCAAAACTAAGGCACCACGATTTTGAGCAATGGTTAAAAAGGAAAGCGGATTTATAGCATAGGCATACAACATATAATCTGACATGGGTTTTATGACTCCTTCTTTAATTCCTCTTTTCCATAAATCTAACAACGGTTGTAAATGCCTTATCCCTTCTTGTCTGCTTTCTTCATCAATCATGGGCGTATTATCACATTGGGCCAAGAACATGGCGTATGCATCTTCTTTCAGTTTAAATTCAGCAATACGTTTCCAGATTACTTCAAAACCTTTTTTGACCGACATGGTTTCATCATAAGTAGCAAAAGCGTAAGCAGTGTAACTTGATTTCACCTCTAAATATGTCTTGTTTACCAAATCTTGCTTGTTTTCAAAATAGAGGTAAATAGTGGCAGGAGAAACACAGGCCATTTTAGCAATTTTGCTCATAGGCGTTGCATGAAAGCCGTCGTTATTAACAAGCTCTATAGTTGCATTTATTAATGCGTTGCGTTTGTCTATACTTTTTTGAAGTGCTGCCATGAATTAAAATCTTTGTACAAAGTTACAGAAAATGAACGTTCATTCTTTTTTATTAACAGAACTTTAATTGGTCATATTAAAATATAATATCCTCATAAATTCTAAGAACATCCTATAACGGCTCTAACTGATAATTCACTAACTTTAAAATGTCTAATAAAGGTAGTTCCCACGTCCTTTTCATTTACTACATCATCTAACCTGAGTAGGTATTCCATAACACATGTATAAAATTCTATCTTTAGATGGCGGCGGAAGTTGGGCAATAATTCAATTGCTTACCTTAAAAGATCGTTACGGAAATTTAAACGGTCACCAAATACTTCAAAAATTTGATTTAATTATTGCAAACTCAGGGGGCAGTATCGTGTTGGCGGCATTGGCAGAAAATTATACATTAGACAAGGCAATTGCCCTTTTTAAGGAGAAAAGAAACAGGGAGCTTATATTTCATAAAAATACTTTTAAAGACCGCTATTTTCCGGTGGATTATCTCGGACTCTTCAATGCAGGTTTCGGACCTAAATATAGTACCAAAAGAAAAAAGGAAGCGTTTGAGAGCTTATTTCCCGAAATCGATAAAATACAAATGGATGAACTTCCAAAACTCATTGGAAAGGATTCACTTAAAATTGTTGTTGCAACATACGATGCACTGAACAATCGTGCAAAATTCTTCAAATCGTTCTCATCGAATTCCGAAGGAGATGATTCCGTTAGACTTACACAGGCCATAAACGCTTCATCTAACGCTCCCGTACAATATTTTGATTTTCCTGTACGCTTTAAGTCTAAGGGTAGCGATATATTCTATGAGCTTTGGGACGGTGCTCTCGGCGGATTCAACAATCCTATTTTAGCGGGAATCATTGAAGCGTATAAATTGGGTGTTGACCTAGATACCATTCGCGTTGTTTCTTTAGGTACCAGCAATTCCTTAATGTCAGCAGATTCTAAAAGGGACTTTTGGAACTGGAAACAAATTGCGCTTCAATTCAGAAGAAAGAAATTCCATTTTTCAAAATGGAAACCTCAATTTAATTTTTTTAAAGAAACGGTACTGCACCAAGCTAAAACCATATTATATCAACCGCCAGACACCGCCAATTACATTGCTATGATGTTCTTAAAAGCTGCAACGGGCAATAAACCCAATGAGCAGATTATTAGATTATCTCCTTTAATACATTATGATAGCCAAAGTTCTGAAGAAATTATTCCATTGATCCAACAGCTCTATAAAATGGATATGGACTTAACTACAGATGAAGAAATCGATAAATTAATAAAGTGTTTTATTGGTTGGAAAAACGGACTGATCTATAACCAACCTATTGAATTTAGAGTAGAACGCAGTAATGACCTTCTGTTCTTACAGGGCGATAAATGGTACAAAGACGGTATGGATAGGTGGATTACTTGGGAACTTTGATTTAAAAATTGCACATTTAGAATTATTATGTTAAATTTAACATAATTTTATTACCAAATTAGATAATACAATACACTTTAAACATTAAACACTATATATTTTATGAAAAATGCTTTTAAAACCGGTAAATTTTTAGCGATGACATGTGCCTTTAGCACATTGATTTTCACATCTTGTTCAGAGGAAAAATTAGATACAGAAATTGAAACTGTACAAGAAGTTAAGACGCTTGAAATTGCCTTAAAATCCCCCACTGAAAATCCTATTATTATTGATGATCTGGGGATGACCAATATACAATCCGCAAAATCAAGTAATGCAACCAAAGGCCGTTATAATATTACTTTAAAGTATTTGTTACCACCCACCGAAAGACAAGTTGAAGTTTTTGAAGCTGCGGCAGCAAGATGGGAAAGAATTATTATTAAAGATGTACCAGATGTAGCAGGACCAATACCTTCTGCTTTCGCTGGTTTTCCTGATATTGAAACTATAGATGATTTGGTAATTGAAGTTGCCTTGGCGCCAATTGACGGACCAGGTGGAATTTTAGGCCAAGCAGGTCCTCAATTTGTTAGAACTGAAGATTTCTTATCATTGACCGGAGTTATGTTCTTTGATGTGGATGATCTTGATTTTCTTGAGGAAATAGATTTATTTGAAGAAGTAATTGTTCATGAAATGGGCCATGTTTTAGGTATTGGTACATTATGGAACACAGCTCCTTTTGGCTTTGACAGAACCCTTAGAGCAGGACCTGATAGCAACCCTTATTTTACAGGAAGAAAAGCCAATGTGTTCTGGAATGCAGAAGGTGGTACAAACGAATTACCTATTGAGAATATGGGCGGTCCTGGTACTGCTTTAGGTCATTGGAGAGAATCTACATTAAACAATGAGTTAATGACCGGTTTCTTAAATCTTGGTGAAAACCCATTAAGTCGTATTACGGCCGGGTCAATGAAAGATTTAGGCTATGGATCTGCATCTGTTGGGGAGTCTTATGATTTACCTCGTGGAACTGAAGGTGTTGACATTAATGATCTTGGTGATTTTGGCACTGCTGAAAATCAAGGTTTAAACATAGCCAAAATGGAAGAGTTAGTGCCTTTGAGAGGTTTTGTAAATGTTAAAAAATAACACACACCCTCTTACAAGGATATCATAACCCTTAAACCGTTTAAATTATTAAGCTTGCACCATTTCTCCAATGGTGCAAGCTTTTTATTTTCCCGCACATCTACATATACCCTGTGGTTATTCTACATTTTATATACAACCTTTAGGCGTAAGTAGTCTTAGCTACTAAAAGTGTACCTATCTTTGTTTAAAATCATTTTATGCCAAGCCAATTTTCAGATTTAGGAATATCTAAGGATTTACAAAAAAGTCTAGATGAATTACAGATAACCGAACCCACCACTATTCAGAAGAAATGCATTCCTATAATTTTGGAGAAAAAGGATGACCTTGTTGCCTTAGCAAAAACCGGAACTGGAAAAACCGCTGCCTTTGGTCTACCATTATTGCAAATGATAAACAGCAAAAGTACAGCTGTACAAGCTATTATTTTAGCACCAACAAGAGAATTGGCACAGCAAATTCATGCCAACTTAATATCGTATACCTCAAATAACCCTGATATTTCCATTGCTGCTTTATGTGGTGGTATTCCCATTAAACCCCAAATAGAGGTACTTAAAACTCCTACCCAAATTATTGTCGCTACACCTGGTAGATTAGTTGATTTAGTAAAACGCGAAGTTTTGGATATTACTAAACTGAAGTATTTGGTTTTAGATGAGGCCGATGAAATGGTAACTGCATTAAAAGACGATTTAGATACCATTATTGCTGGCATACCTAAGGCTAGACGTACTTTTCTATTCACTGCAACCATGTCCGGTGCTATTAAACAAATGGTGCAAAATTATATGTCCAAACATGTGGTGCATATTGAAGCTGATATGTCTACCCTTGGTCATAAAGGCATTGATCATAAATATGTAGTTGTGGAGCCCATTGAAAAACTAGATGTATTAACTCATTTTTTGAATTCAAAAGAGGGACAAAGCGGAATCATATTTTGTAAGACCAAGGCCGCCGTAAACAAACTGGCAAAAAAATTGGCTATAAATAAATTTTCTTCGGGAGCGTTGCACGGTAGTCTATCTCAACCCATTAGAGATCGCATTATGGGGCAATTTAGAGAGGGACATATTAAAATTCTTGTGGCTACCGATTTAGCTGCCAGAGGTATAGATGTTAAAGAATTGGGTTACGTAGTAAATTACCATTTACCAGACACCTATGATGCCTACGTGCATAGAAGTGGACGTACGGCCAGAGCAGGGGCAAAGGGACTTTCTTTGACCATTTTACAAAAAGAAGAGGTTGCAGAGGTTTTCGATTTTGAGAAAGAATTAGGTATTTCCTTTTCTAAATATCAAAAAGCGGATGCCAAAAGTATTGAAGAGAACAACACTTTATTATGGGCCAAGAAAATATTTAAGACAAAACCGAACAAAGAAATTTCAGATGAACTTAGAACGAAAGTTAAAACGGTATTTCACCATTTGACTAAAGATGAACTCGTTGAGAAAATTTTGGCACATTACTTATCTGAGCATAGCACTTCTGATAACCAATCTAAGTAAAAGTAGAAAATGAAAGTAATTTTAACATGTTTAGTATCAATTTTAGCTATGGTGGTTGTAAATGGTCAAACACCGGTGCAATCTTATTTTGAGTGGACTGATTTACCTTTTACAAAAGAAGAATTAAACACTAGACGAGAAAATCTGATGACTGAATTAGCCCGATTAAATAAAAAAGGGCTAGTATTAATTCCCGCGAAAGACGGATTTTCATTTGGTGAAACATTTAGGCAAACAGATGATTTTTATTACTTTACTGGTTTAGAATTGCCAAATGCCATTTTAGTTTTTAACTTGGACAATCAAAAAGTTACTATCTATACTCCAGAACAGGATATACGGTTTGAAAACAGTTCTAGAAAAAATGATTTTCCCGGAAGACCTCTATTAAATGATAAAAAGATCATAAACAGAACAGGTATCCCACTCGCTTCCATAGAAGATTTTACTAATCTGTTGAATTTAGAAAACTCCAATAAATCTAAAATATTAATAAATAACGGTAGACCTGGTGAAGTAAAATTTGCACCCAATGACTACATAGCTACCTATTCTCCTGTTCAAGTTCTTTTAGAGGCAATCAAAAAGAAACATACAGATTTAAGTTTTGAAAATATCTACGAAGCAATTGCCAAAGTACGTATGATAAAATCTGAAAATGAAGTAAAAATCTTAAAACAGGCGGCAAATATAACAGTTAAAGGTATTAAAGAGGCGGCAAAAGCTATAAAACCAGGAATAGACGAACGTTATTTAGAAGGCGTTTTAGAAGGCGATTTCAAGAAAAATGGTTCACAAAGGCTAGCCTTTGGGTCCATCATAAAATCCGGACCAAACTCTCATTGGCCCTGGAGAATTTTAGCAACACATTATAATCGAAGAAACCGTATTATGCAAAATGGGGATCTTGTTATTTTTGATGTGGGGTGCGAATATGAACAATACGTAAGTGATATAGGAAGAACATTTCCGGTTTCTGGCAAATTCACAAAAGAACAAAGAGAGATTCTGATGATGGAAACCAAAATTGCTGATGAAATTATTAAGTTTTTAAAACCAGGTATAACCTTTAAGGATGTGCAGAAATTCACCAATACCATTATTCCTGAACACTCAAAAAAATATATGCAAGTAGGTTTGTTTTTTGGTCACCATTTAGGCTTATCAACAGGCGATCCAAACTTATCGAATGCACTTTTAAAACCAGGCATGGTATTTACTGTAGAGCCGTGGTATTATAATCATGATAACAATATTTCAGTATTTACAGAAGATATGATTTTAATCACGGAAGATGGTTGTGAAGTGTTAAGTTCGGACTTACCTAGAACACCTGAAGATTTAGAGAATTTGATGAAAAGTTAATCGCTACATTTTATTATACCTTATTTTAATGCTATTGAGAATGTTTTTTAATATTCCTGTAGGCTATTTACTTCTTAGATTTTAATCCTACAACCAACACAGTAGACACCAATAATAACAATAGATACCAAGTATTACTTACAAGGTCCAAATAAGTTATACTACCCTTTGCAAAGCTCAAAATCATAAGCACCTGGGCTCCATAAGGCAATAATCCTTGAGTTATACAAGCAAAGACATCTAAGATAGATGCAGTCTGTTTGTTCTCTAAAGCATACTCATCATTAATAGATTTAGCAATGGGTCCAGATATAATTATGGAGACCGTATTGTTCGCAATTGCCATGTTAATAGTTGATACCAGTGTTGCAATACCAAACTGTGCCGACTTCTTACTTTTTACAAAAGTTTTAATTTTTAATAGTATAAACGCTATACCGCCATTGAACGTCACCAAAGCGGCCAAACCGCCCGTTAATAATGATAAAAGAAATATCTCCGTCATATTGGTAAAGCCTGTATATGATATTCTTGTAAATTCCAACACTGTGAAATCACCATAAAAGACACCTAAGATTCCAGCCGAAATTGCGCCCAATACAAGCGTCACAAAAACGTTCACACCTATTACTGAAAGTATAATTACAATTAAATAAGGCAAAATTTTAAGAATGGAATAATGATACTCTTCCATTTCCATTCCTACGGTATTCATGCTTAGACCTTCATACATTAAAATGGCCATACTTATAATGGCAGCAGGTACGGCTATTTTGATATTCGCCTTGAACTTATCACTCATTTTTACGTTCAGTGATTGTGTAGCGGCAATGGTGGTATCTGAAATTACCGATAGATTATCACCGAACATGGAACCTCCTAACAAGGCACCGCATAAAATACCCAGCGAAAAATTACCGGTATCCGCAAAACCAATTACAATTGGAGCCAGCGCTACTATAGCGCCAACAGAGGTACCCGTAGAAATAGACAAAAATGCAGCAATTACAAACACACCTACATATATATAGTGTCCGCTGATAACATCCAGACCTAAATGAACAATAGCATCTACACTGCCCATAGCTTTGGTTGTCGCTGCAAATGCTCCTGCCAATAAGTATATAAGACACATGGTCAAAATTTTATCATTACCGCACCCTTCTAAAAGAATGGCAATTTTCTCCTTCATAGATTGCTTAAACATGAGAAATGCTACCAGTATACCAGCAATTACGGCAATAGGAGCGGGTAGGGCATAAAAATCATTTTGAAAAATGCCTACGCCTAGAAATATTGCAATGAATATTAAAAATGGAATAAGTGCCTTTGCATTGGCTGTTACAGCTTTTACTTGAGTCATATATGGTTATTTGAAGAATCACGTTTAGAGCTATAACAAATACAATAGGAAGGATTTAACGTTTTTTCCAAGGTATTGGCTTATCGCTTTTAGCACCTTGCTCGTTATTGCAGGTTGCTATCTCTATTTGAGATTCTTGATAATTTAAGGGCGCAAAATTAATAAACCATCGGTACATAAAACCAAAAATTATACTAATTATATCTTAATTTAAACCGTTTTGACCAATTGCAGAAAATGCCATTTTAAGATGACAAAAGGCTAAAAAATTTCACTTATACAAAAGGGCCGTTTGCTGAATTATAAGCTCCATTCGCTGAGAAGCTTCATTTTCATTTAAACTTCGAACTACATTTAAAATCTAAACGGAGACTGGTATCTATACCTACTTAGATGCTTAAACCGTATAACAACCCTAAAAATTAAAATCGATGAGAAAAATGAATCTTAACTTAGGAACAACTGCATTATTTGTATGCCTGCTTTTCTTAACTTCTTGCAGTAATGATTCCGATGATGTTTCAATCACCGAAGAAGAAACAACAGATGATACTAGCGACACCAATGAAGCAAGTAGTACTGTGGACAGTGACTCCTACATTTTAGCCGTTGCACCGGACAATGGGGTATATTTAATTGATCATGATGGCAATACCTTATTTGATTGGGATTTCAATGGTGACCAATTGGGTAATGATGCCATGCTTCAATCTGATGGCAGCTTGGTAGCTACGATAAAAGCTGATAATCCACAGATAACCTTTGGTGGTTATGGTGGCGGTTTTAGAAAAATAAATGCTGACCAATCCATTGAATGGGAAGTGGACTATTCTACTAATACCTACATCTCACATCATGATGTTAATTACTTATCGAACGGAAATATCATATTTCCCGTATGGGAAGAAGTAAGTGCTGCAGATGCTGCGGAGATGGGATTTTCGGGTAATTTTAATATTTACCCTGAAGCTATTATTGAAATGAATCCATTAACCCAAGAAATAGTTTGGGAGTGGCATGCTACGGACCATATTGTTCAAGATTACGATGAAAGCAAATTAAACTTTGGTGTCGTGGCCGATGTTCCCAACCTTATTGACATCAATTATAATAATGATCAAACTGATGGTGACATTATGCATGTAAACGGTATAACCCTAGATGAAACGAACGACCTTTTATACATGACCGTTAACTTTTATAGCGAGGTTTGGGTTATTGATCATAGCACCTCAACAGAAGAGGCTGCCACCAATACCGGCGGAAACTATAATTTAGGTGGTGACCTGGTTTACCGTTTTGGAAACCCCCTTACTTATGACAATGTTGGTGAAGTGACCATGAACAGGGTACATTATCCTAATCTTTTTGATGATAATAAAATGTTGGTTTTTGTAAATAACAAATACGATAACCAGTCTGCAGTAGCAGAATACCAATTGAGTCCGCCTTATGAACTGGTAGCCGGTCAAGATAATGAGCCTGAATTAATATGGGAATTCACAGATACCGATTTATATAGTAATGGTTTAGGCAGTGGGGTTAGAATGAGTAATGGCAACACCCTTATCTGCGAAGGCACAGGTGCTATTTGGGAAGTTAATAGCGACGGAGATGTGCTGTGGAGATTTACAAATTACAATAGACCGTGGCGTGCGTATGCATTTACAAAAGACGACGATGCAATAACCGCATTAGGTCTATAATTAAAGATAGTTTTTTTGATTGATTGATTGATGACGAAGGGCTCCAATAGCAATATTGGAGCTTTTCTATTTTTAAAATTCATCTACATGATGAAATATAAGCAACTAGCATTGTTCAAATATGTAACTGGTAAAGATTCAGGTATTCGCTTTAAATCTTATGGCATCCACTTAAAACTCCTCTTTAGTCTTTGTTTTATCAATAGGTTTACCATTCCAGAATTACTAAGATGAAAATATATACTACGCTATTATTGTTATTTGGTTGGGCAATTGGCCAAGCTCAAAATACAGAGGATAACATTACTTATCAAAGCATTATAGACGCAGAACATATTATGGTCCAATTAAGTACAGTAGACCAAGCTACTATGATGTCTATGTTGCACCAGGGCTTTTACGTGTATTTTGATGTTAAAGGAAAAAAGAAGAAAAATGTTTCCATTCAATATCCAATCAATATTACTCCGCCAGAACGTCCAGAACGAAATGAAAAAGATAATTCTCGTAAAAAAACGGATGAACAAGAGCGTAAAGGACCAGACATGAACAAGCTATTGGAAGAAATGCCCAGAACGGCACGCTTTATTAATTTTGACCATGAAGAAGAATTTCATTTAGACCTAAACAATCTAGGTGTTACCATAAACTACAATTTTGACGAAGCTAAAGAACTTCATTATCACTTAAAAATACCAAAAAATAGCATTGTTGATAATGACACCAAGCTATCCAAATTATCCATTGGTATTATGACTCCAAAAATAAAATCCGAAACAAAAACTGAAAGCCCAAATGTAAGTTTTGGTGCTGGAGGTCAAGGTAGCGGACCTGGAGGTCGCAGAGGTGGTCAAGGTGGTGGTCCTGGCGGTGGAGGTAGAGGAGGTTCTCAAGGAACACCACCACAAGATCAGCGACCAGAAGAAGTCTCCTTTAATATTTGGTTTAAGGCCGATGCTAACAATTAAGTATTACAAAATTTTTCATCTATTGATTCTATAGATACGTAGTAATAATTACACTATTGGTATATATTGTTTTCACTTACTAAGAGGTAAATATACTTTTGTAACACATAAATATTAAAACACATAACCATGAAAAAAGTAATTGCAACGTTTATCATTATTGCTTCAATAACCAGTTGTAACAGTGTAAAGAACATGAACACCTCATCTATGTCCGATGCTGCTACATTATTAAGCTCACTAAGTTCTAATTCTACGGTACAGCAGGTGGCGAGCTTATTTAGCCTATTGGATACCAACAATGATCAAGCTATTAGCTCAACTGAAGCTATTGGCGAAGTTTCTGAAAATTTTGATGTATTGGACACTGATAATAACGCTAGCCTTAATTTAACCGAATTGGAAGGTATACTTGGTTTGTTAAAATAAAATCTTCCATATAAACGTATTCCCCCCGAATACGTTTATTTTCATTTTGAGTTATTTGCTAAGAACCCCCTGTTTATCTTAAACAGGGGGTTCTTTTTTTTGTAAAAGATTAATAATGAAAACTTAATTCGTTGCTTTATTAAATTTGTAAGTAATACCAATATTTAATCCAAAAGAAGAGTATGGTACTTTCTGGGACAGTTCTTTAGATGTATCAGTATTGGTATTGGATAGGTTATCTACGTAGGTAGTAGTTCTATTTACGCCTTCTGGCAAATTATCAATGGTATATAGCCCACTAACCGCTATAGTACCATCAGGTAGTTTTAAATCCGTATTGAATTCGGATATTTCCGAATCTTTACGCTTTAAACTAATACCGTAATATTCAGCTTCTACAAACAGGCTAAAGTTATCATCTAAATCATATTTATATCCAAGAGCTCCCACGAACCCTAAAGGAAAATGTCCATGAAAATCCTCTTTATAGTTCGTTTCGGAATAAGAGCCTTCCGGTACACCAAAAGCCTCGGCTTCAGCTTCAGAAAAAACAGATTTTTGGTAAATGACACCTTCCGTTTTACCTCCCAATTTTAATAATGCTCCAAAACGTCCATATATATTATTGGTGAATTTATATACCACGGATGCGGAAGCACCAAATGCCCTTGCCCTTGCAACAGCATTCACTTCTGTATCCGGTAGACTAACAATAGAAATATCCTGGTCAGAACCATGCAAATAACCTACTCCAAGATCAAAACCGAAAGAGTCGTCAAAAAAATAGGTGCCTCTAAGTTGAAAGTTTGTGCCTTCTCCATAACTGCCATATGAGTTTTCTGTTTCCGTTGTCGTAATTCGTTCTCCCAATTTCATACCTGCACTTCCAACGGCATAGCCAGAACTTGCCGAGACTTGCCATTGCCCATATGCCGTTGTGCTAAAAATTGCCAAAACAGCTATTAACATTTTATACTTCATAATTCATTATTTATGTATTAGACTAAGTAAATTTCATTCTATTCATTAAACCCAATTTTTCTTATAAATACCTAATAAATATTACGTTTAACACTTGCTAGAGTGCGTATAAAAGAGGTAGAATAAGAGTTTTAGTATTGAGCTTTTTTTAAATTGAACGCCAAATTTACATCAAACCAATAATACAGCTTAGCTTAAAAGATTTTTTAACTAATTATATTAATTTGAATTATAAACCTATTGAAATAAATGAATGGTTAATCCTCTATAAACGGATCGGCATATTTCTCATCAGTGATAAATTCTGTATCGGTCAAGGTATGTAGAAAATCAACTAATGCTTGTTTGTCATTATCGGATAAGTTTAGTCTGCGAACGTTATTACCTTGCGTAAGTCTATTATCCAAATTTGGGTTGTTCTGTACTCCGCTATTGTAATGCTCTATAACCTCTTCTAGAGTTTCAAATCTACCATCGTGCATGTAAGGTCCTGTTAAAGCAATGTTTCTTAAAGATGGTACTTTAAATTCGCCCAAATCGTTATTATTACCGGTTATACTGCCCACGCCCGGATCTGTAATAGTAGCATCTAGCCCGTTGTTTCTAGCAGCATCACCCACAAAAACATTGGTAGCATGACAATCAAAACATCTGGTCTGGTTGCTCATAAAAAGTTGCTTACCTCTATTTTCTGAATTTGTAAAATTTGGAAAGTTGTCATCTATATCGTTTACTTGTGCCAAACCTTCATCAAATTTAGATTCATATGAAACCATAGAACGTATAAATTGAGATAACGCTAATGCTATACGCTCACTGGTAACATTGTCATCACCGAAGGCATTAGTGAATAAAGCTTCATAATAATCTACGACCGACAGTTTTGCTTCCAATTCAGGCAAAGTTAGTCCCATTTCCACAAGGTCTTGAATTGGAACCAATGTTTGCTCTTCTAGACTAACCGCTCTTTCATCCCAAAAAAACCTTCCATTTTCATAAAACCTGGCATTTGCCAGTCCCATGGAATTCCTAGAAGTTAATTCACCATCAAACCCTGTACTTAAGGCAGTAGGATCAGAAAAACCATGTTCTTGAATATGGCAAGACGCGCAAGAAATAGTATTGTTCCTAGATAAATTAGTATCATAGAACAACACCCTGCCTAAAGTTGCTCCGTAATCTGTTATTTCGTTATTGTTAGGGGTATTTTCTTCATTTCTAACATCGTTATCTAAAAAGAAATCCGGCAAAAGTATATTGGCATAATTGAATGGAGAATCTGGCAAGGCTAAAATAGATGAATCAACGGCAAGGTCATTAGTATTTTCTTCATTATCATCAACAACCGTATCATTATTTTCATCATTGACCAATAGTTGTTCTTCTTCGGTTATATCTATATACTCATCTTTACTACACGAACTTAAAGTAATCACTAGTAAGCAAATTGGGACAAAACACTTTTTCATATTACATTGTTTTTTAAAAGATTGATAAAAATTAAAAAGTAGTTTTCTGTCATATAGGCCAATTAAATTAGGGTAGGGTAGCGGTAGGAATATGGTATTGCAAAAGCTTCGCCATTACTGGCGAAACTTCTACAATCCAAGGGTTAAGAATTAAAAATTAGGGGATAAACTAAAGTTGTTCACTGCGGCTGAAATCTCATAACCTAAACGAGCGCCTTCATCGCTATCAGCTTGTATATGTACACCCAATGGTATTCTAGAATATCCATTTTCTTCGGCCATTTCCGTAAAAGAACTGAACCTTCTAGGGGTGCCATCAAAATCTGATCTTCCTGCATGGGTTCTATCGGTAAAGTTAATGGCGTCTCCCCCAAATATGTCTATAAATACTCCCGATGCCGCCGCTGCAAATGTAGCATGCCCTGACGGATAAGCCGGAAAAGCTGGATTGGGGCTGGAAATGAATCGTGCTAAATTTGTTTGAAAATCATCGTTGATGTACTCCAGAATAAATCTACTTGGTCTTTCTGAATTATAGGTGTATTTATCATCCCAAGCAGAAACCGCAGCATCATTAGTTGCAAAACCAAGCTTTAACAACAACTCCAATGCTTGTTCAAAATCCAAGTCTTCCTGTTCAATTAATTGATTGGCAATGGAAAACTGTCTACCAGGAGGACTCATCATTAACCCTTCTACATCATCTGACCAAAATTCGGCTATCCAAAGATCTTCGTTATCTGATAACCTAGCGGTTGTAGCAGAAATCTCAACTTCTTCCATTTGCTCATAATAGCCACTATTTCTATTAGTGTTGTGGGAAAATGGCGGCGGTGTGCTAGAGGTCTGTTCCGGACTGATCACAAATGTTCTTACCCTGTTCCAATAAGGAAACCACGCACTTTCTCCTTCAGATGCCGCCCATAAGCCTTCACCAACAGGTGCTACATATGATACAGGATTAGGATCTAACTGTTGAGATTCTGCTTCGGTATCGGTTTGGCTATAGGCAATTACACTTTCTGCGACCAAAGTCCCCCATGCTATGGAATTCTCAATTTCTTCCTGTGAAAGTTCTTCCGTTAGTTCATCTGCCAACTCATTCTCTAAAGTTGCAATACCCGCTTTTGCATTATTGGAAACACTGAACATAAAATGGTCCATTACCAGGGCGTAACAAGTGTTAAGTGCCAAGTCTCTATCTACGTTATTTGCTCTTTCATCTAAATCAAGATTAAAGCCCTGTAATTGACTCTGTGTAGATCCATAACCATCCATATCCGCTACGGCAGTTTCGTACCCGGCCAAATGAATGTAGGCTAAAGCTCTTGCTGTAGTATTAGGTCTTAAGCCATCAGTATATCTATCCAAAACCAGCCAAAGATCATTCCAATCCACAATTAATTGCACAGTCTCCTCAGATGGGTTCAAGCCATTGTTACGGTTATTTTGCCTTCTAGCGGTCAAAGAGTCTTGGGCTACTGTTTCAAAATCATCTGTGTCCGTTTCACTAATTTCAAGTACGTCTAACTCATCTTTTGCACAAGCCTGTAGTAGGATCACCGATAGGATAATCAACACCCATCTTAAATTATAATTTCTCATAAATTTCTGTATTAAAGGTTAATGTTTAACTAAAGGCCATTTGTGCCTTTCCCTTAATACGCTGAGGTAGTACATATACCCAACCCTCTTTTTGAAAAAAAATAAAATCTATTGATTTACTACCTAATTAATGGAAAAACCAAAGTAGTATTTGAAGTATAATTAGTTATTAAAAATGTATGCTGAACTGTAGGTTGGGGGCAAAACCAATAGTTTTACGATAAGGTTCATCTACTGGTGGTTCATTTTGAAAAATATTGACAATATTGTCCTGATCAAATAAATTAACGATTGACAAGCCCACAATTCCTTTCCAACTTTTCTTAGTGTTCGTAAAGCCATACGTGGCAGAAACATCAAATTGATGCATACTTGGAAAACGTTCTGTATACGCTATATCCAAACTATTTTGTGAGGTATTGCTGTCTTCATCAAAATCTGGAACAACTACGGGCATACCTGAAAAGTAACCCCAGGTCACCGCCAAATTAAAAGGATCTAAGTGCCATAAACCCGTAACGTGTAAGATATGGCGTTGGTCAAAAAAAATGGGTAAATCAGTATCAAATTCGGTATCTACCTCACTTAATGAATAACTGAATAACGATTCAAAATTATTCCAACGCTTTTTTATAAATAAATCAGCCCCTTTGCTTTTTAACTTTCCTTCTTCAAGTGTACTAGTGTTGGTCTGTACGGTTACGTTTTTCGTATTCCTACTGTACAACTCTACATCAAACAGCCAGCCCGATCTATTGTACAAAGCTCCTATCATGGCTTGGTAGCCCTCTAAAACGGATGTAGTTGCATCTGGCAGATACCAAAATTGAGATTGATCGTTAAAATCATCAAAATCGTCACGTAGTTTTTTTTGAATAAATTGATGTGAACGACCGGCAGATGTTTTTAAATACAATGCATCACTTAGACTTATATTTATTGATAACCTGGGATCCGCATAAAATCTTTTATTGGGTTCAAAATAGTCCGCATGCATGCCTAAATTGGCCGTCACTTTATCATTCCAGTTTTTATTGTATGAAATGAAAGTACTATGGGTCAATGCATTTTGATCCCTACGACTGTCAATACTATTTTCATCATTTCGCTGATCAAACCGTAAATTATAATCGGTAAGGGTGTACCCGGTTTCTAAAGTAGTATTCTCGTTCAATTGTAGCTGAACTTCACTAATAAACCGAGTATCGTTTATCGTATTTGAATATTTTTCAAAACTTGAGCGTACATCTGCAGAAAAGCCCTCACTTTTATTATCAATATACAAGGACGATGTACTTACTCTTGCCTGTGCACTTAATCTGTCCGAAAATGTACCTTCCCATTTTATAGTCATTCCCCAATTATCCAAATATAAATCCCTGAAATCCCTGTTATCTTTATCATCCGAATCCTCTAAAACTGCAGACAGTCTATTCTGTATATTTATATAACTAATTGTTGCTTTATGATTCTCATTAATATCATAAATCAATTTTGAATTTATATCATAAAAGCCAACTTTAAAATAATCACTATTTACATCGTTGGCAACAGATTCTAAGCGGCTGCCTTGAAAATTTAAATTTGAAAAAGCCCTTAATTTAGGTGAGTTAACTCCTGGATAGTTAGATCTACCTGCCACATAAAGTGCAAGTTTATCTTTTACCAAAGGTACTTCTACCGTTGCACCAGCATAAACCGTATTCGCTTGAACGGTATAAGAAGTTGAATCTGGCACCTTGTTTTTTGTGGTCATGTGAATAAGTCCGCCAACACGACCTCCCCATTTGGCAGAAAGCGTATTTCTTTGAATCTCAATTTCACTTACAGTAGTTGGGTTATACGGTGCGATAGCTCCAAAAAAATGTCCATTATGGTATATTGGTATATCATCAATTTCAATAAGGGACTGATCAAAGGTATTGCCCCTAAAATTTAAACTACCTGGCTTACCGCTGGGGGTGTGTACACCTGGTATATTTTTAACTACATTAAAAACATCTCCGTCCGTTTCACCGGCAAGCAAACCCAAAGATTCCATGTTTATTTGAAACGTATTATCACTAATTTTAGCATTGACCCCCCTGGTCAAATAATCTGTTATTTGAACCTCATTTAAATGAATCATTGCGTGTTGTAGTCGCAATGGAGATTTTAGTTCATTTAGATCCATGGCTTTAATATGTATGGTATTATAAAAAGCCGAATGGATATGAACGGAATCTAATGGAAATAAATTCTTAATGGTATAAGTAGATTTTATAGGATATAAAAACCGTTCTTCTCCTGAATTTATCCGAATAGTAACATTACTTACAAATTCTTCAGATTCTGAATCTACTACCGTAAATGTTACATTTTGCCTAACTGGAATAATCATAAAGGAATTGGTCCCGTTCTCTACAAATTTGACAGGAGCTATTTCTTTAATAGCATTTATGCAATGAATTAAATTATCACATTTAAAATTAGAGGGTAGAACTACTGGGGCTAAAAGGGTATGGTTATAAGTAAAATCTACATTGTAAACATCTTTGAGTTGCTCTAAACGATCAACCAACTTTAAAGCAGGTTCATTTTGTGAATATGCAGAATGATGATAAAATATACAGAAGAAAATACTAAGGAGAACCGTTATTATTGCACTCTTTTTCTGTTTATAATTTATCATACTAGGCTTTAACTGATTCAATGTTATTCAAAAATAACCTTATTACGGTCTTTAATCCGGTATTCAATCTCCATAGTGGTAAAAATAGTGGTAAGAGTATGTTGCAAATCTTTATGTTCTATTGTTCCTGTAAATTGTAATGACTCATAAGCTTTGGGAAGATCTATTTCCACATTATAATATCGTTTAACATCAGCAATTACATTTTTTAGCGGTGTTTTTTCGTAATTGCTAATACCGCTCATCCAATCTGGACGAGACAATTGATGGGTTGTTAATTGGAGTTCTCCATTATGCAGCGTTACGCTTTGACCCATGGTTATTATTTTGTCATTTTCTTGGTATGAAACTTTTATTTTACCTTCATAACAATACACTTTAAATTGATTATTTTGTGTATTGATATTGAATTGTGTTCCTAAAACCGAAACTTGTGCTGTAGGTGTATTGACCACAAATGGTGACCCACTGGTCACCTTAAAATAAGCTTGCCCTTTAAGTGTAACAAGCCTACTTTCTTCCCATTTGTTTTCATTATACGTAATACTAGAACCAGCATCAATTGCTACCTGTGAACCCAATGGCAAGTCTATTGTTTTATTTTCTGCAATTTCGGTTGTGATGGTAGTTGCCCCGGTAGACATAAAATACCAAACGATGCTACATGTAAATAGTACGGCCAAACCTGCGGCAATACCCAACCAATTTTTATTTGTAGATTTTTTGATAGGTACAACCGTAGCATTCGCTTCTTTTAATCTGGACAAACCCGCATCTGCATTAAATGGTTTAACTTTCCAAGTATCAATATCATCTATAACCGTTTTGAGCGCATCTAATTCACCCGATGCTTTCAGTTGTTCTTTCTCCTCGTCACTTAAACGATCATCCATCCAACGGGCAATTAAATTATTATCTTCTAAATGCTTGCTCATACCACTAATACGTTTGAAAAACTATTTAACCAACCCGTTAAATTGAAAAATCTTTAATTTCTGAAATATTGTTCAATTTTATCAAGGCTTTTGAAATGCGTTTCTCAATTGCTGTTTCACTAACTTCTAATCTTAATGCAATTTCTTTATAGGTTAATTTATCTATCCTGTTCATTAAAAAAGCTTCTCTTTGCTTTTCTGGCAGATTAGATATAACAGTTTCAAGCTTTAACCTAAACTCTTTGGTTCTAAGTTTAAAATAAGGATCTTCATTCTCTTGTTCAAGCACTAAACCCCTTTCAAATTTTAATGCTACTTTTTTATTACGGAGCGTATCTATCATAAGGTTTCTTGCCATTTTATATAAAAAACCAGCTACCCTATTGTAAAGTACGGCACTACATTTAGACCACAATTTCACGAATGAATCATGCACAATATCCTCTGCACGTTGCATATCCCCAAATTTGTAATACAGGTAATTACGTAAACTTTCTGCATGGGTTCTATACACTTGATTGTAAACCTGCTCTTCACAAATAGATGGTTCTTGCCCCATTAATCTAAATTAATTCCTTTATCTATAATAATCCGTACTACTATATTTAACAGCCTTTAAAGCTTAAGATGCAATATACTATAAAAATAAAAGCCTATAGATTACTATAGGCTTTGATATATTCATTGTTGACTATTTTGACGATGTTCAAGGAGCGTATTTAATTACTTACTACAGTTTTGATTATAATACAGGACAATAGCTGCTAATTCTGCTCCCTTACCATATTCATCATCTTTAAAGTCCCCATTGTTCATTTTATCAATAAGTGCTTTGCAGTCTCCTAATTGCTTCTTCACCTTTTTCTTGTATCCGATCCAGTCTACATCGCCGACAATTAGCCTATATACCTGTTCAAGATCCGAACCTGGCTTTTTAATGAAGTATTTAATAATAGTACCTCTGGTACTTGGTCCCCTTACAACTCTTCTTGATACCTGTTTTGTTTGACTAGCGGTTAAGTTTCCACTTTGTACAGAATAGGTATCGTAATCAGTTTGTATACTACCATAATTGGTTTGAATATTTTTGGCCAAAAGCATAGTACTGCCATAAACCATAACTTGATATTCCTCTAATTTCTTAGATTTTGCGGAGGTTCTAAAATATTCAATGTCACCTGTCTTTATATGCTCAATTTCTTCATGTGCAATTTTAGCGGTTTCTGAACCTTCTACTGTAAATAGAATCTTACTACCCTTATTTTCTACTATACCCTCTTTAACATCTCCATTTTTAAAGGTTACTGTACCTTTGTGTTGTGCTGATAAATTTGATAATATTAAAAGTAATGCTACTAATGATAAAGTTTTGAATTTCATTTGTTAATGGTTTAAGAATTTTAGAAATTCTATAACGCACTACAAATAAATTAATTACATACAACTCAATCTTTGAAGAATCTTTGTCAAGTTCAAATACAATTGTTACAAACAAGTACTTGTATAGAATCTTCTGCAAAAAGCAGGTATAACCAGACATTTATAGTTACACGATAACCTACTTATAATTACTTACTTTTTCGCCAAACATGTGGCTATAAACCTCATCAATTGCATTATGAATATCTGATTTTGTAAAAGGTTTTGCTACAAAATCTATACAACCAAGCTCTTTTGCCACTACTTCAAATTCTTGTTTGGTTGAGGTTGATATAAAGGGCAACCTATCACTGAACATTTCTAAAAATGAGAGTCCGTTCATACCAGGCATTTCTATATCTGAAATTACAAACTGAGGTTTGTTGATCTGTATATGTACCCATGCATCATAAGAATCTTCAAAAGTGGTTATTTTACCTACTAAAGGGTGGCTTGCAGCCAACTTTTCAGCCAAGGACAACCAAAGATGAGAGTCATCTACAATAACTAGTTCGAGTTTCATACTTTTCGAGTTTAAAGAGGGAAAAGTATCCTATTGTCTCAAAATGAAAAATTAATTCGGTTGAACGGTTTAAAAAGGTCTTCAAATGTTGAAACAAGACATTGAAATCTCTCTTATTCAATACATTTATCTGTAAAAACAGGTGCCTAAAATATCCTGTTAAACCAGTGTTTGCCACAAAAGTAGAAGGCTAGAATTTCTTCTAGCCTTTTGTTCCTTATAACCTTCTTAGGTTTATACCTGTCAAGACTGTACTAATTATTGACAAACGGCTCACCATATCCGTGACCGCAAGTTAATTTAAACAAAACATGCTTCGCACTTACCTTGTATCAATAATTGTGATATCTCTATTTTTCTGTTTGGAATTTCGGGAAGTGATACATGTACGGGCAAACAATCTACCTTACCACATTGTAAACATTGAAAATGTGGATGAACATCTTTATGTTCTTTAGAGGTACAGCCGTTGCATTTTGCATACCATTTTAATCCATCTTTCCCTAAAAAGGAGTGTAGAACTCCATCATCTTCCAACTTATCCAATACACGATAAATAGTGGTTTTATTGAACGTATCTCCTAACTGCTCAATTAAAGTTTTTGCAGAAATGGCCACTGAGCCTGTGCTAAACTCATTAAGTAAAACCTCAACAGCCTTTGTTTTTCTAATTACTCCCATAAAACAAATATAACGCAACTTTGTTGCATTAACAAATATTATGATTACATTTGCAACTCAGTTGTATTAACAATAACATCAATGCTATTAATTAAACAAAAATCTGACATTTTAGGAACTTTTGCCAGTTCCTTATGTCTTATTCATTGTATTGCCACTCCATTTCTATTTCTGGCTCAAGCTAGCGCAGCAACCTTTCACAGTGGTCCGCCTGTGTGGTGGAAATCTTTAGATTACGTGTTCTTGGCTATTTCATTTCTTGCCATATTTTGGTCAACAAAAAACACAACAGTAAAATGGATAAAACCAATGCTTTGGTTAAGTTGGTCTGTACTGGCGGTAATAATTCTAAATGAAAAATTAGACCTTTTCCCAATACCAGAATTTGCTATTTATATTCCTGCTATTGCATTAGTTACATTGCATTTGTATAATAGAAATCATTGTAAATGCGCTACGGATAATTGTTGTATACATGAAGAATAAAGAACAAATAGAGATAGTAGGGGATAACCACTTTTCCTCAAGCATAGAAACCCCGTTAAGAACTGATGCTTTTGCTAAAAGCGATGATGAAAAAATAGAAAACATTCAGCATCATTTTGCCAAAATCATGGAAGAGCTAGGTTTAGATTTAACCGATGATAGTTTATCCGGTACGCCATACCGTTTCGCAAAAATGTATGTAAAAGAATTGTTTTATGGTTTAAACCCAAAAAACAAACCGAAGCTTTCGGTTTTTGAAAATAAGTATGAATACAAGAAAATGCTTATTGAGCAAAACATCACTATAGATTCATCTTGCGAGCATCATTTTTTACCCATTACCGGGCATGCAAATATTGCATACATACCAAAAGATAAAGTTATTGGTTTGTCAAAAATCAATCGCTTAGTAGATTATTATGCTCGTCGTCCTCAGGTTCAAGAAAGACTGGTTCTTCAAATCTTAAACGACCTGCAAGAAGCATTGGGTACTGAAGACGTTATTGTTTCAGTAACCGCCAAGCACCTTTGTGTATCTTCTAGAGGAATTAAAGACCAGAGCAGTTTTACCACAACCTTAGAGTTTGGCGGTCGTTTTTCAGAGACCGATATACGTAATGAGTTTTTAAAAATTATTGGACAGGAAAAGATATAGATCATTAAAGCTTATTACAATCATAAATTTTCAATGAAGGGTAGTCGTATAAAACATAGTATAACTAGAATACTTCTAGTACTTTATCTTTTCACGAATGTGTCTGGACTACATGTTTTATCCCATTCAAATGATGAACAAGAGCATGATACTTGCATTATTTGCGATTATGCCATAATAAATAACTTTACCCCAACTATTTCCCCCAGTTCAAGCTATTTCGGAATAGAGAATCCTGAATTTATAATACCACTTGAAATTGTCACCAATTACCATTTTACAATAGATAGTACTATTGTTACCAAGGCACTATTCTCTAGACCTCCACCTGTATTGCTATAAGTTTCACTACAATTTATGCTAAAAGTTGTCCGATCTATATACCTTATACTATTTGGCTATATAGACTCAATTCATACACTTTTAAGCTAAACGCACCTCTATCATTTTGCTTTTTTAAAGAGCAATAATTCAACTCTTATAGTTCATTATTATGTTTTATAAAATACTGGGTATATGGCTATTCTTTGGTCTATACTCAATGGCACTTGCACAAAATACTTATCAAATTAAAGGTGTTGTGTTACATGCTAAAGACTTATCACCGGCACAAGGCGCCACTATTGTTAGTAAAAATTTGTATGCCGTTTCTATGGAAGATGGAGCTTTTACGATAAACAATGTAGCTGAAGGTACTTACTCCTTTACCGTATCACATATTGGGTGCCAGCCTGCAACCATGAATGTTGAAGTACAGCAAAACATAAAGGAAATAAAAGTTTTTTTACTTGAAGCTGCCACTGAACTAGAGGAGGTAAAAGTCAACGGAAAGACCAAAAATAGGGAAGCCAAAGAAGTACCGATTGTTACACAAACCGTATCAAAGGAGTTTCTAGAACAAAATAGGGAAAACACCTTAATGCAAACTTTGAGCAAAATTGCCGGTGTAAGTACTATTAACATAGGTTCCGGGCAATCTAAACCTGTAATTCGCGGTTTAGGGTTTAATAGGGTTGCCGTCGTACAAAACGGCATAAAACATGAAGCACAACAATGGGGCAATGACCACGGACTGGAAATTGACCAGCACGGCATTGAAAACATACGTATTATTAAAGGACCGGCTTCTTTATTGTATGGTTCAGACGCTATAGCGGGTGTTGTAGATATTCAACCGAATAAAACTCCGTTAACCAATTCTTTTAATGGTGAAGTGAATATTCTAGGTGAAAGCAATAATGATTTGCTGGGTGTTTCTACAGGTATTACGGCTAGAAAAGATAAATGGTTTTATCGCGGAAGATTAACATATAGAGATTACGGAGATTACAAAGTACCTGCAGATAGAATCAATTATGAAAATTACATATTTGAATTGCATGAAAATAATTTAAGAAATACAGCCGGATATGAGGCTGATGCAAGTTTAGGTATAGGTTTTGTCTCTGAGGGTATTAAATCTGAAACCGTCTTTAGCAATGTTAATGCGAAAAACGGATTCTTTGCGAATGCACATGGTTTGGAGGTAAGAACTTCCAGTATAGATTATGACATCTCTAACAGAGATATTGATCTTCCATATCATAAAGTAAACCACTTTAAAATTACCAACAATACTGTTTTAAGCGCGGGTGCACATATTTTAAACATTGACCTTGGCTACCAAAATAACAATAGGGAAGAGCATTCAGAACCCGTACCACATGGGTATATGCCAACACCGCCCGATACCAAGGAAAGATTGTTTATTAAAAATACCTATTCCCTAAATTTTCGTGATACGTTCAAACCCACTGACCAACATAACCTGGTCTTGGGCTTAAATACGGAATACCAAAATAATAATATAGGAGGATGGGGCTTTTTAATCCCGGAATACAATCGGTTTACTGCTGGTGTTTTTGGCTATGATCAGTTTAAGGTAAATTCCAATCTTCATTTGCTAGCAGGTTTACGCTATGATATTGGTAGGGTAGACACCAAAGCGCATTATGATTGGTACCCGTCCACAGTAAATAACGATGATGGTTCCACATCATATATACACCTGCAAAGGTCTAAAAACAAAACTCTTGATTTTGGCAGTCTTAGTGCTTCTCTTGGGCTTAGCTACATTCAAAATAAGACCAGCTATAAAATTAACATTGGTAGAAGTTTTAGAATGCCTTTGGCAAATGAATTAGCATCTGACGGTGTCAACTATCACATGTACCGTTTTGAGCAAGGTAATCTTGATCTAGACCCAGAAATATCATATCAGTTAGATTTAAGTGTAGACCATGCTGAAGAAACTTTTAGTGTAGGGGTTAGCCCGTTCGTGAATTTTTTTCAAAATTATATTTACCTCAATCCAACTTCAAGCTATTTTGAAACCATACAAATTTATGAATATACACAAGCTAAGGTTTTTAGAATGGGAGGAGAGTTCAACGCAAGTGCCTCTATTTTTAAAAATCTGCAATTAGATGCATCTGTAGAATATGTGTATTCTAGACAGCAGAGCGGTCCAAAAGAAGGATTTACGTTGCCATTTTCACCGCCTTTATCTGCCTTACTTTCCGCAAAATATCAATTTAACAAGCTGCTATTCTTTGAGAAACCTCAATTGATCGCAGATTTTAGAATTACAGCCGATCAAGAAGACATTGTTCCTCCCGAAGAAAAAACAGATGGCTATCAAGTTTTAAACATGTCTTTCTTATCAGAATTAGATGCGTTTAGAAATAACGCCCCACTTGAAATGCGCATAAAACTGAATAACGTATTCAATACCAAATACTTTAATCATACCAGCTTTTACAGACTTATAGATGTTCCGGAGGCTGGCAGAAACATCTCATTGTCCCTAACAATACCTTTTTAAAATCAGAAATCAATAATCAATAATCAGTAATCAGTAATCAGTAATCAGTAATCAGTAATCAGTAATCAGTAATCAGTAATCAGTAATCAAATTAAAAATGAAAACAATGAAAACAACTATTATGAAACCAAATTTGAAATTTTTAGCAATCGTTGCGTCTGTCGGACTCTTTTTACAATCATGTAGTAGTGATGATGATGAAGGAGCTATTGAATTAAATGCTCCAGTAATTACCAATTTTGAATTTGGTGAAGGTCATCATGACGAAGATGGGGATGATGATCATGATCATGATTCAGAAGAAGCATACGCTTTTAAAGGTTCAGATATTCATTTAGCAGCAGAAATTGCTGCAGATGCTACCGTAAGTAGTATTACACTTTCTATTCATTCCGATGAAGTAACTGCCGGAGAAGGAGAAGTAGATTGGGATTTTGAACAAGTATTTACAGATGCCAAATACTTGGTGCTTAATCCTGAATTTCATGAGCATGTAGATGTACCAACAAACATTCCTTCTGGCGAATACCATATTGAACTTTTGGTTACCGATGAATTGGGGAACAGCACAGAAGTAGATGGTCACCTTATAATACTAGATGCCATAGCTATTAGTGGTTTTGAAATGGAAGAAACAGTAGCTAGAGGAGATGATTTCCATATTGAATTTATGATTCTAGCTGCGCATGGTATACATAGTATAACCGTAGATATTCATGCAGACGGAGTTACACCTGGAGAAGGAGAAGTAGCATGGGATTTTGAAGAAGAATTTTTAGAAGGTTACCATGAAGAAATGGAAGCGGAATTCCATGAACATATAGATGTACCTGCTACTGCTCCTGCTGGGGAATATCATATCATCTTTACTGTTGAAGATGAAGATGGTAATACCGTAGCATACGAAGCACATATTGATGTAACTGCTTAAATTATAAACAAAACCGCACGGCGTACCAACATGCTGTGCGGTCTTAAATCTAATCTTATGAAATCTACTTTTAAATATTTTTATATTTTATCCATTATAATGCTAACTGCGGCATGTACTAGTGACGACAGCGTTGAAATTGATGAAGAAAAGCCTACAATTACAGTTAACTATACGGCAGGATTTCCTCAAGGTTGCGCGTTACTTACTAGAGGAGAAACCTATAATTTTAGAGCTATGGTAACGGATAATAGTGAACTTGCAGCATACAGCATAGACATACATCATAATTTTGATCACCATACCCATGATGACCAAGTAACAGAATGTGATTTAGGTGAAATTAAATCAGCTGTAAATCCTTTGATCTATGTGGAAAACTTTACTATTGAAGGCGCCTTGTCCAGTTATGAAATCAATATCCCGGTAACTATACCAAATGACATAGATACGGGCGATTACCACTGTGCATATTCGGTTACAGATGCAACCGGTTGGCAAAGCAGAACATCTATAGATATTAAAATTGTGGAGTAAATCTTTATATTAGCGTATCCATTTTGCAGTTTAAAAATTTTAAATGTTCTACATTAGAACAATGAAATTCAATTTTCTTTTTATAAATACGTTTCATCAATAAACTAGATACACAAAATTAGCCGAGCAACCACCATACAACAGGTACTTGACCAATTGGACATCATTATTGATGATGCCATGGTCACGAATAGCCGCATTGGTTATTTTGCTTATCTATACAGAAGGGTAACCGCTGAAATTCAAAAGGAGATAATACTAGGCAATTTTGAAGACAATGCCCGAATGGAAATCTTTGATGTAGCCTTCGCCAATTACTATTTAGATGCCTACAATGGTTATAAAAAGCAGACGTCAATCAGTAAATCTTGGCAATTTTCCTTTGGTTCAAAAGATGAACCTTTGACCATTTTACAGCATATCATGTTAGGTATCAATACCCATATTAATCTTGATTTAGGATTAGCCGCAAGCGCTGTAATGCAAGGCAAACAAATTAGCGATATAGAAAATGATTTTAATATCGTAAATAATATTCTTGGTAATATCATCAATGAAATGCAAGACAGATTAAGTAGGGTTTCTCCCTTACTTTTTCTATTGGACATTGCAGGTAAGAATTCCGATGAAGAGATTATCAATTTTAGTCTGGGCAAGGCTAGGGCATTTTCATGGTACAATGCCAATTTGCTTTGGGGCTTGGGCGTTGGTCATCAAGATAACGCTATACGTCAAATGGATTTAGCGGTTTTACGATTAGGGGAATTCATTAAATCCCCGAAATCAACTCTTATCAACTATACCCTTAAGTTTATAGGGAAATTTGAAGAAAAGAACGTGGGTGCAGTAATTTCTAAATTGCGCAAGGATTAATTTTTATTAAATTGATCAAAACTATATTTACTTTAAAAATATTAATTAGAAATTACTAAAAATCGCAACTGTTTAATAACCAATTCTAAATAATATACCCTACAACTATTAAATTTATAATTGTAAGTTAAAAGAGTATTAAATAATCTTCTTAACCCTAGTAATTTCACTAATTTGAAGCTACATCTAAATAGTAAATTTGAGTTCTTTTTAAGGGACAGTTGGTAGATTTTCAACTTGTCTTTTACCCTTTATTTTCTATTTCGAAGTTACAACACAAATTAAACTACAATCAAACTATGAAAACTATTATTAAAACTGTACTACTATTGCTATGCATTAGTAGTATCGGGTTCTCTTTGCGTGCACAAGAAAAAAACAAAAATCCCTTTAGTGGACTAAAATTTAGAAATATTGGTCCTGCAATGACCTCTGGTCGTATTGCCGATATTGCTATTCATCCTGAAAATGAAAATATCTGGTACGTAGCCGTTGGTTCTGGCGGCATGTGGAAAACAATGAATTCTGGAACTACCTGGACACCTATTTTTGAAAAACAAGATGCCTATTCAATGGGTTGTGTAACCATAGACCCTAGTAATCCACACACTATTTGGGTAGGAACAGGTGAAAACGTAGGTGGTCGCCATGCCGGTTTTGGTGATGGGATCTATGTTAGTCATGATGATGGTAAAACATGGAAGAATATGGGTCTAGAAAATTCTGAACACCTTTCCAAAATTATTGTACATCCTACCGATTCCGACACCATTTGGGTAGCTTCACAGGGTCCTTTATGGAGTAAAGGTGGCGATCGTGGTGTCTATAAAACTATAGATGGTGGTAAAACTTGGAAACGTACCTTGGGTGATGCTGAATGGGTAGGAGCAACAGATATGCTAATAGATCCAACCAATCCTGATGTTCTATATGCGGCTACATGGCAAAGACACAGAACTGTTGCCGGCTATTTAGGCGGCGGTCCTGGTTCTGGACTTCACAAAAGTACGGATGGTGGTGAAACTTGGAAGCCTTTAAAAAATGGTATCCCAAAATCTAATCTTGGTAAAACGGGCTTGGCCATGTCCCCATTTAACCCAGAAGTTATCTATGCCGCGCTTGAGCTTGACAGAACCAAAGGTGGTTTCTATATGTCCAACAATGGTGGAGAATCTTGGGTTAAACAATCTGATGCCGTTTCTGGTGGTACGGGTCCACATTACTATCAAGAAATTATTGCTTCGCCACATGAAGAAGGTACGGTTTACTTTATGAACAATAGTGCATTGGTAACTAAAGACCACGGGAAGACCTTTACACAAATGAGCAGGTCTAACCAACATAGTGACAGTCATGCACTGGTATTTAAAAAATCGGACCCAAATTATTTATTAATCGGTACTGATGGTGGCTTATATGAAAGTTTTGATAATACCCAAAGCTGGAAATATGTAAGAAACCTGCCTATAACCCAATATTTTAAAATTGCCGTTGACGATGCTAAACCATTTTATAATGTGTATGGCGGCACGCAAGATAATGGTTCACATGGTGGACCTTCACGTACCAGAAGTTCCGATGGTATAGCTAGTGCAGATTGGTGGAAAACCCTAGGTGCGGATGGTGCACAAACGGCTACAGAACCTGGTAATCCTGATATTACATATGGTGAATTTCAGCAGGGGGCGTTATGGAGAATTGATAGTAAAACTTTAGAAAGTGTTTTTATACAACCTCAAGCCAGGGAAGGTGACCCGTTTGAACGTTTCAACTGGGATGCTCCAATTCTTGTGAGTCCACATAACCCAACTCGCTTATATTTTGCATCGCAACGTGTATGGAAATCAGAAAACAGGGGAGATGCTTGGGAACCTATTTCAGAAGACCTTACATTGAACCAAGAACGGATGGAGTTCCCTTATTATGGAACATCGCAAAGCTGGGACAATGCTTGGGATATTAAAGCGATGTCTAATTACAATACCATAACCTCACTAGCTGAATCTCCAAAACAGGAAGGTTTAATTTATGCCGGTACGGATGACGGACTTATTCAAGTTACTGAAGATGGTGGAGCAACGTGGAGAAAATTTAGCCTAAATAACATTAAAGGTGTTCCTGAAACTCCCTTTGTAAATGATGTTAGAGCTGATCTTTTTGACGCAAATGTGGTATATGCTGCATTGGACAATCATAAATACGGAGATTACAAACCATATATTATTATAAGTAGTGACAAAGGAAAATCTTGGACTTTAATCAATGGTAACCTACCGAATAAATTACTGATTTGGAGACTGGTACAGGACCATGTTAAAAAAGATATACTTTTCGCTGCCACTGAATTCGGTGTATACGTCACCTTAAATGGTGGTGGTAAATGGACTAAGCTTGAAGATGGTATGCCTAATATTCCTATCCGAGATATTACCATACAACGTCGAGAAAATGATTTGGTTGCAGGATCGTTCGCAAGAGGTATCTATATTTTAGATGATATCTCACCATTGCGTGAGTATGATGCTAGTGCTTCGGCTAAACTTTTCCCAGTTAAAACCGTGCCATGGTATAAACCATCTAGTAGGGTAGGTAGCCAAGGTGATGCTGAATGGATAGGTGAAAACCCACCTTTTGGCGCAACATTTACTTATTTCATGTCTAATAAACTAAAATCAAAAAAAGACATTCGTAAAGCTGCGGAGAAAAAAGGTACAGGCAAATTTCCTGGATGGGATGCGCTGGAAGAAGAGAAATTACAAGATGGACCATCAATCGTATTGGTAATCAAAGACGCTAGCGGAAATGTGATAAACAGCGTAAAAGGTACCAACAAAGAAGGCTTTAATCGCGTAAGCTGGAATTTGAGCTATCCAAATAAAAATGGAGAACGTTTAGAAGCCCCAAGAGGAAGACGTGGTCGCCGTGGAGGTGGCATTATAGTTACACCGGGCGAATATTCAGTAACATTAATGAAGCGTGAAGATGGAGTGAATACTGTTTTACAAGGTCCGGAATTATTTAATGTAACACCTGTATTTGAAAGTGCTTTACCTAGAAAGTCAAATGAAGAAATCAGTAATTTTAGAGAAGCTGCTTTTGCTTTTCAACAAGATTTAACAGCTACAAATATTGCCTTGTCCACAAGTCAAAAAACCGTTAATGCCATGTTACGTGCCTTGAACAAAGCACCTAATCCTTCTGAAGATTTGTATAAAAAATTATACGATACTAAAAACAACTTATTGGCTATCGATAAGGAGTTAAACGGTGATGAGATAAAAGAAGAAATAGGTGAACGTTCTAACCCTACAGCCAGTGATGGTAGTTCAATAGGGTGGAGAGCCTTAGGAACTACCTACGGACCAACAGGTGAACATAAAGCCTTTTTAAGTCGTGTACAAAGTCAGCTTAAGAAAGTAAAGACCAAGCTTCAGCCGATAATAGAAACCGAACTACCAGCACTTGAAGGTGAATTGAAAAAATCTGGAGCTCCTTGGATTGAAGGTCAAGGACTTATCAAAAATTAATTTCAAGAATAGTTATAAGCAGCACTAGTACTGCTCAACAAGAACATATACCGCTTAAAAACTTAGTCGTACAAATTCATATGTCTAAGTTTTTAAGCGGTATTTTTTTATGTTAGCACGTATAAATTTCAACTTAATTACTTCAATAACACCTAGGTTTGGATTATTTTGTTTAACTATTTATTGTATTAATTAAACATTATGTATTTTTAGTGTCTAATTTGTAGAGATAAAATTCATGAGTAATATTAAAATTATGTTCGGAATATTTAAAAAAAAGTCGGAAAAAGAAAAGTTACAATCTCAATATGAAAAATTGTTGAGTGAAGCTCATAAACTTTCTACCACCAATAGAAAAATGAGCGATCAAAAAGCTTTTGAAGCCGATGAAATAATGAAAAAAATTGAAATGCTTTCTTAATTAAACTTATTCAATTAGAAATAGTAATAAAGTGAAGTAGGTAAACATGGATAAGCAGGATTATAAAATACATATTATAGGTGCCGGAGTTAGTGGATTGATAGCTGCGACTGTTTTAGAACAAAACGGATTTTCTCCTATAATTATTGAAGCTACGGATAGAGTTGGAGGTAGGGTAAAGACAGATAAGATAAATGGTTATCAATTAGATCAAGGTTTTCAAGTATTGTTAACTGCATATCCAGCTGCTCAAAAATATCTAGATTATAAATCTTTGGAGCTACAACACTTTTTACCTGGCGCGTCAATTTTCAAGAATAAAAAACAAGAGGTAATAGGTGATCCGCTAAGGGATACATCGCTGCTGTTTTCAACTCTTTTTTCTAGTATTGGTTCATTTTCAGACAAATTAAAAATTTTAAAATTAAACACTAGACTTAAGAATAAAACTATTGATGAGATTTTCTCAGACAAAGAACAATCTACTCTTTCTTATTTAAAAGCACTAGATTTCTCTGAAAGTATGATCAATGATTTTTTCAAACCATTCTTCAGCGGAATATTTTTAGAAGACCAACTAGAAACCTCTAGCAGAATGTTTGAGTTTGTTTATAAAATGTTTGGTGAAGGCAGTGCTGCATTACCTAAAGGTGGCATTGTAGAAATTCCTAAACAATTATTACAGAAATTAGAAAATACTACAGTTACGTATGACTCAGCCGTATCCTCAGTCGTAGATGGTAAAATTATTCTTAGAAATGGACAAGAAATAGTAAGTGATTTTATTATCGTTGCAACTGAAGCTAGTAGCTTAATTCAAAACTTAAAGAATCAGACAATTGATTGGCAGCGTTGTGATACTTTATATTTTGAAACGGAAGACAGGGCAATTCAAAAACCGTTGATCGGATTAATTCCTGATCAAAACACATTGATCAACAATATTGTTTACCATACCGGTCTCAAAACATCCGTAAATGGCGGTAAAGAATTACTCTCGGTTACCGTGGTGAATAATCAGGGCTTATCCGGGAATACTCTTGTTGACCAAGTACAAAAGGAGCTAAAAGAATTTTGTGGTATTACCACTGGCTCATTTATAAAACACTACAGCATTCCTAAGTCACTACCAAAACTAAGTGATTTGCAATATGAAATATCACCTTCTGAAACTCGCTTGACGGAAACTATATATTTGGCAGGTGACGTACAATTAAACGGTTCATTAAATGCCGCAATGATTGCCGGTGAAAAAGCGGCGCTTGGTGTTATAGAAAATTTGCAGGGTTTATTTAAATAATGCTTATATATAGTCTTTACTCTGTTTAATTCAGAGAGGCCCTGAATTCCTTTGGTGAATGTCCCACCTTTTGCTTGAATAACCGACTAAAGTGTTGCGGATATTTAAATCCTAGTTCATAAGCAATTTCACTGACCGATTTATTTGAATCGAACACTTTCTCTTTTGCCACATCGATCAGTTTTGATTGAATATATTCTTGTGCAGATTTACCGGTTTCCTTTTTAACCAGATCACCAAAATAATTGGAAGATAAATGTAGTTCATCTGCAAAATAACCTACGGACGGCAATCCATTGGTTTTTGGCTTATCCGAAGAAAAATAGCTACTTAGAAGGTTGTCAAACTTTTCTAAGGTTCCTTTGTTCACCACTTCTCGTGTAATGAATTGACGATCATAAAAACGAAGGCAGTAATCTAAAAACAATTCAATATTGGTAACGATCAGATTCTTGCTATGCTTATCTATAGGCTGTTCTAGTTCAAATTGGATTTTATCCAATAAACTCAAAATTACTTTTCGCTCTTTTGCCGACAGATGCAAGGCTTCATTACTGGAGTAGGCAAAGAAATTAAATTCATGTATTTTTTTAGCCAAGTCCGTACCCAATAAAAGGTCCGGGTGAAATAACAAGGCATAACCTTTTGGCACATAACCCGGTTCATACCCCCCAAATTCTATAGTTTGGTTGGGCGCCATAAAAACCAAGGTACCCTCATCATAATCGTATGAACTACCGCCGTATTTTAATTTACAGCCTACGGCATCTTTCAAAAAAATAGCATAACAGCTATAATGAAATCCATCATAGGATTTATTGGTATATCCGCTTTCATCTACCCTAACAAAGTCTACAATACCCACCAACGGGTGAAGTACCTCGTAATTTCTTAGTTTAAAGTAATCTGCAATGGTTTTGATTTCCAATATATTTTTCACGACCGGTTGATTTTAAAATAAAGATAACCTATTGATAGACAAATCATCAAGTGTAATGATAATATCAGTAATAATGGTATAAACATCAGTTATTCGGGTAGTATAGTACCTGTTTTCTTAGCCTAATTTTGGCAATGTAATCACGTTAAATGAAGAAGATAGGAACTTTTTTGCTATTGCTATTAGGCATGACCTCTTATTCGCAGGAAAATGAACAAGAGAAAAACAACATGTTTTTAGATGATTTTAGAGGTACTGCCAGTATTACCCATAATGGCGTATCATTGGTTCCTTCTTTTTCTTTAGGTGATCCTGCTTTGTTGTTCGATTTAAAGTTTATTAAAAAGAAATTCAGTTTTGAACCAGATATGCGTTTTTCGCTCGAAGGCAAACCATGGACCATGCTTTTTTGGTTCAGGTACAAAGCAATGGAAAATAAAAAGTTCTCTTTAAGGTTAGGGGCTCATCCGGGATTAAATTTTAGAACGGTCAATATCATACGTAACGGACAAAGTGAAGCTCTTTTAGAATCTAGAAGATACTTAGGTGCAGAAGTGGTGCCTAAATATCAAATCACCAATAAAATAGGAGTAGGTATGTATTATTTATATGGTCGAGGTTTTGACGAAGGAGTGAAAGAAACTAATTTTTTGGTATTCAATCTTTCATTCAACCAAATAGCTCTCTCAAACTCGTTATTTTTAAACTTTACGCCACAAGTTTATTATCTTACTTCAGATGAACTTACGGGATACTATACTTCGGGATTTTTAACCATAGCGAAGAAGAACTGTCCATTTTCATTGACCGGAGTTATAAACAAAGGCATTAGCACACAAATATTGCCCGATGACGATTTTACATGGAGTATTCTTTTAAACTATAGTTTTCTATCAAAAAAAAGAAAGATTTAGGAAAGGGTACAACTTTATTAAATTGACTATTTAAACAAAGTAATACATGATAAAGCTAAAATATACATTAGTACTTGCAAGCCTACTTTTATTTGCTAGTTGTAATGAACAAAACAAGCAAATAGCAGATACATCTGTTGAAACAAATGATATTATTTCTATTCAAAAACAAGGGACTTTTGCCGTTGGTGGTTCGGTTAAGAAAAGCCCTGGAACTTTTGACCCCATTACCCATGGTGCTTTTAATCCTTCAAATCAAAGTACCCAAGGGCAGACTTTGCATGGAGACCATGCGTCAGTATTCTATCAAATTCCTATAAGGCCCCGTAAGCTTCCGCTAGTATTTTGGCACGGTTACGGTCAGTCCATGCGAACTTGGCAAAGTACTACAGATGGCAGGGAAGGGTTTCAAAGTATATTCCTTAAAAAACGGTATCCTATCTATTTATTGGATCAACCCAGAAGAGGATTGGCAGGACAAAGCTTAGAACCAAAAACATTGGAATCAAGAACTGAAGACCAACTATGGTTTGGTATTTTTAGATTGGGCGAGGGTACAAGTTTTTATCCAAACGTTCAATTTTCTAAAACTCCTGAAGCTTTAGATCAATTTTTCCGTCGTAGTACTCCAGATACGGGACCTTTAAACATCAACCTTAATATTGAAGCGGTTTCTCAATTATTCGGAAAAATTGGTGACGGAATTCTCGTTACTCATTCCCATAGTGGTGGACAAGGTTGGAGTGCAGCTCTAAAGAATGATCGCATTAAAGCTATAGTAGCGTATGAACCTGGTAGTAATTTTGTATTTCCAGAAAATCACATTCCTGAGCCAATTTCTTATGTGGGCGGAACATTACGTGCTAGTGGTATAGCTATGGAAGAGTTTCAAAAACTGACCAAAATTCCTATAGTAATTTATTATGGGGATTATATCCCTGAAAATGAGGTTGAAAACCCTGGTCAAGATTAATGGCGTGCCGCTCTTTCCATGGCGCGTAAATGGACAAAAACACTAAACGATGCTGGTGGTGATGTTACTTTAGTAGTCTTACCAGAAATAGGAATAAAGGGAAATACACACTTCCCAATGTCCGATTTAAATAATCAAGAAATAGCCGATCTGATGTACAATTGGCTAGAAGAAAAGAAATTAAACTAAAAAACAAGGAAATGAAAAATCTAATGACAATAGTACTGTTTATCCTTCCCATTTGCATTTTTGCCCAAAATACGGACTACAAAGTATCTTCATATAAAGACGAAGGCTTTAAAGCACCAAATACGCATTATATTGGCGAAGCATGGTTGAACGGTGTATTACAGGCAGATGATGAAACCGACTTTAATATTACCAAAGCCACTTTTAAGGCAAATTCTACATTAGACTGGCACAAACATTCAACTTCTCAAATTCTTATTTACGTTGACGGTGAAGGTTATTATCAAGAAAGAGGAAAAGACCCTGTGATACTTAAAGCAGGCGATGTGATTAAATGCGATAAAGAAACAGAACACTGGCACGCTTCAACCAAGGATAGTGATGTCACTTATTTAGCAATTTATGGAGGAGGACAACCCACCACATGGACCGAAGTGATATCTCAAGAATATTATGATAGCGTTGCCGATCAACTGAAAGACTAATATACCCCTTATGAAATTAAAGCAATTGAGTACTAAACCTATAATACGTTTAAGCAATATCCTTACTACGGCAACAGTATTGTTTTGGGTATTATTATTTATCAGTTTTCAATCTAACGCGCAAGAATTAACTTTAAACAATGCTTTAACTGATAAAGAAACCAGCATCATCAAAATTGCAAGTTATACTGCACAAGGTGATTTAGAGAACTTAAAGGTTGCGCTCCATGATGGGCTGGATAATAAGCTCACCGTTAACCAAATTAAAGAGGTGTTGGTACATGTGTACGCCTATGCCGGGTTCCCAAGAAGTATTCGTGGTTTACAAACTTTTTTACAAGTGCTTGATGACCGTAAAGAAATGGGCGTTATTGATGAAAGGGGAGTAGAGGCAACTCCTATTTCAGATACAGGCGAAAAATACATGCGAGGAAAGCAAATTTTAGAGACTTTGATAGGTAGATCCTTAGACGGACCTAAACCGGAATACCAAAAGTTTTCACCCGAAATGGACAGGTTTCTTAAAGAACACTTATTTGCCGATATTTTTGAGCGCGATGTACTTACGTATAAACAACGTGAACTGGTGACCATTTCTGTCATAGCTAGTTTAGGTGCCTTAGAGCCCATGCTAACCAGTCACCTAAACCTTTCATTGAATGTGGGTTGGCAACCAGTTCAACTGCATTACTTTATAACCACTATAGAACGCACAGCTTCACCTGAGCACGTAAAAACTGCAAAAGATGTTCTTGCCAAGGTTCTAGAAAATGTAACAGATTAAATAAGATATAATGCTAATTAGAAAATTAATATACATCAGTATCGTTATGGTAATTGCTGGATGTAGCGGAACCAGTCACCTTAAGCAGCAAGACACTATATTCCCAAAAGGAACGGAAATAACCAATGACCACTTTACAGGAACTGCATGGTTAAATATGTTAGCCCCTCCAGACGGATTAAATACCATGTATGCTGGTTTAGTCACCTTTGAACCCGGTGCACGTACCAATTGGCATTCACATCCTGCAGGACAAATATTGATTGTAACACAAGGAGAAGGTTATTACCAAGAGGAAGGAGAACCAAAGCGTATATTGCGTAATGGCGAGACTGTAAAATGCCTGCCAAATGTTAAGCATTGGCATGGTGCCACTCCAAATTCAACGGTTGCACATATTGCAATCTCGGACCGTCATCAAGGTCCGGCGCAATGGTATGATCCCGTTACGGACAATGAATTTCACAATTAAGGTTTTGGCGACATATATGTTACCCCAATAATATGTTTACCCCCAATTGTTAGACCAGTCTTTCCAAACCACATCTAATCCTTGTGCCTTCAGCATTTCTGTAATTTCCTCCGTTGGCCTTTCATCAGATATTTCAAATTGTTCCAATGATTCTGGCGCTACGGCATACCCACCTGGGTTGGTTTTGGATTCTGCGCTTATGGAGGTAATGCCTAAATTGACAATGTTATTTCTAAATATTTCACTTTCACGTGTAGATATAGAAAGTTCTACATCTTCATCCAATAACCGAAAAGCACAAATTAGCTGCACCAAATCTGGATCCGTCATTTCAACTTTAGGTTCCAGCCCGCCCGAATGTGGTCTTAACCGAGGGAAAGAAATGGAGTATTTTGTCTTCCAATAGGTTTTCTGTAAATATTTTAAATGTAGTGCTGTAAAAAAACTATCGGCTCGCCAATCTTCCAGCCCGAATAAAGTACCTAATCCAATTTTATGAATACCCGCCTTGCCCAAGCGATCGGGCGTGTCCAACCTAAAATCGAAATTCGACTTTTTACCTTTTGGGTGGTGTTTTTTGTATTCGTCCCTATGATAGGTCTCTTGATATACCAACACAGCATACAATCCGCTTTCGATCAATAGCTCATATTCATCTTGCAATAAAGGCTGAACTTCAATAGTAATGTTCGCAAATTGAGAACGAATCAATTGTAAGGCATTATTGATATAGTCTACACCAACTATTTTGTTTGCCTCACCGGTTACCAAAAGAATATGGTCATAGCCTTTAGATTTTATATAGGCAACTTCTTTTAAAATTTCAGCATCGGTCAAGGTTCTACGCGGTATTTTATTGGTCATGCTAAATCCGCAATAGGTACAAATATTTTGGCATTCGTTACTTAAATACATGGGCGAATACATTTGTATGGTATTGCCAAAGCGCTTTTTGGTCAACTGCCTACTTAACTGCGCCATTTGCTCCAAATAAGGTTTTGCAGCGGGCGAAATCAATGCTTTGAAATCTTCTAAATCGTGTTTAGAATTGCCCAGTGCACGTAACACATCATGCTCCGTTTTTACAAAAATACTCTCTAAGGTTTTATCCCAATTATAGGTATCAAAGACTGACTTAAAATTTCTCATGTTGCTTAGTTCAAGAAACTGGTTAACGGACTGCTTGCTTCGGCTTTTTTATGCACTACCGGAGCCAATTTTGCTTCATAGGCCATTCTGCCCGCTGTTACGGCCATTTTAAATGCTTTTGCCATTTCAACAGGATGTTGGGAAACCGCTATTGCCGTATTTACCAGCACTGCGTCTGCACCTAATTCCATCGCAAAGGCAGCATGTGATGGTGCCCCAATACCGGCATCAACGATAACCGGAACATTGCTCTGGTCTATTATAATCTCCAGAAAATCTTGCGTTTTCAGGCCTTTGTTACTGCCTATTGGAGCGCCTAACGGCATTACACTTTGCACACCGACTTCTTCCAAACGTTTGCACAAAACGGGATCGGCATGTATGTAGGGCATCACCACAAAACCTAATTTCACAAGCTCTTCCGCTGCATTTAAGGTTTCTAAAGGGTCTGGCAGCAAGTATTTTGGATCAGGATGTATTTCCAATTTCACCCAGTTGGTCTCTAGAGCCTCACGAGATAATTGGGCGGCAAATACCGCTTCTTTTGCCGTACGCACCCCAGATGTATTGGGCAATAAATTTATACGTTCATGTTGTAAATGCCGTAATATATCGTCTTGTGTATCTTCCACATCTACACGTTTAAGGGCAACGGTGACCAACTCACTTTCTGAAGCCAATAAAGCTTCTTTCATTAATGACGACGAGCTAAATTTCCCTGTCCCTGTGAACAATCGTGAACTAAACTTTTTATCTGCGATCTGTAACATATTATTTTATTTTTTCGTCTGAGATCCAACGCTGCTCATCAAGCGGACCTCCATTAATCAATTTTTTAAATTCTGATATGGAATTGAAGTTTCGGGTTATTTCGCCAGATACCGCAATACCATGAACACCGGTTTTCATTAGTTCCGTAACATCTTCCAAAACAATACCACCTATGCCGATAACCGGTACCTGCGATTTTAATTCTTCAAGGATGGTCAAATACCCGTTTATGCCTAAAACCGGACTCAAATTTTCTTTGGTCTTCGTAAAACGAAAAGGACCTAGACCTATATAATCCACTTTCTTATCCAATAAAGCTTCACAATCTTCTAAGGTATTGGCCGTACCGCCAATAATTTGCCATGATGCCAGTTCTTTTCTAGCAACGGTAGGGCAGGTATCGGTCTTTCCTAAATGTACTCCGTCCGCTTTTACCGAAGCTGCAATCTTATAAAAGTCATTGATTATTAATCTCGTCTGGTATTTTTCCGTGATCTCCCTTGCTTTTTTTGCGGTTTCCCAAACCACTTTTCCCGGTAACTTCTTTAGGCGTAGCTGCACCAGTTCCGCTCCTGCAGTACATGCTTTTTGAATGTGCTCTAAATGCTCTTCGGGTGTTTGTCCCTGTGATATATAGTGTAATTTCGGAATCATATATTTTACTGCTTAATTGCCTTTTGTATTGTTCTTTATTTGTGCCTTCCGCTTTTTCATCCATGCCTGTTCATATGCCGTTTTTAAGTTTATAAAGCTTTGTATAGGGTTGTCCATATTCCATACACCGCCTAAGACCCCAATTCCCCCAAATCCTAAACTTAAGGTTTCTGCTATGTTGGTATTGGTAATACCGCCCATACCTATAATTAATTTAGTACTATGGTTAACATTAAAACCTTTGCCTTCATATCCTTTTTTAGAGATGGATGTAAAAACGGGACTCAGCAAATGGTAATCGAACTCAAATTCACAAGCTTCCAATACCTGTGGGTCATGAAAAGAGGAACTTATGGTTTTACCATACATATTCAATTTTTTAAAGTACTGACCGGGGTTATCAATATGATCTATTCGCATTTGTTCTTGAAAATGCAACCCTTTAAGAGGATAATCATTGATCAGCTCATGATGTAAGTGTACTACGATCCTATTATGATATTTTGAATCTATCGAATTCAAATAATCACAATGTTCTTGATAGTCCTTAAAAGGTTTTCTTAGATGATAATATTCCAAACCTTCCTGAAACAATTGATGTAGCAGTTCAATTTCGTTAGGAATATCTTTTTCCGGTGCTATTAGTACGATCATTTTTTTGAGTTAAGGATTGCAATGAAAATCCTTTTGCCTTTTTGCAAAAGATTGAAATGGAAAGCCTGCCCACGCTTTTTAGCGTGGGAACTTCCTTAAACACTTAAAGATAGACTTCTGAACCTTTCTCTTTAAATTCTTTTGACTTTTCATCCATTACCTTTTGAATGACCTCATTGTTTACAATTTCATTGCTTGCAGCAAAATCACGTACTTCTTGAGATATTTTCATGGAACAGAATTTGGGTCCGCACATGGAGCAGAAGTGGGCAATTTTAGCCCCTGCCGCAGGTAAGGTTTCATCATGATACTCGCAGGCGCGTTCTGGATCTAAACCTAAGTTGAATTGATCTTCCCATCTAAACTCAAATCGTGCTTTGCTTAATGCATTGTCACGGTGTTGAGAACCCGGATGACCTTTTGCCAAATCTGCGGCATGGGCCGCCAATTTATAGGTTACCACACCTACACGCACATCTTCTTTATTGGGTAGGCCCAAATGTTCTTTTGGGGTTACATAGCATAGCATGGCGCAACCGTACCAGCCTATCATTGCTGCACCTATTCCTGAGGTTATATGGTCATAACCTGGCGCAATATCGGTAGTCAAGGGTCCTAAAGTATAAAAAGGTGCTTCATCACAAACTTGGATCTGCTTTTCCATATTTTCCTTGATCATATGCATGGGAACATGGCCAGGACCTTCAATAAAACATTGCACCTCATGCTTGCGCGCAATTTGTGTTAATTCCCCTAAGGTTTCCAGTTCTGCAAACTGAGCTTCGTCATTGGCATCTGCTACCGAGCCCGGGCGCAGACCGTCGCCTAATGAGAATGCCACATCATACTGTTTTAAAATCTCGCAGATTTCTTCAAAATGTGTATATAAAAAGCTCTCTTTATGATGCGCCAAGCACCATTTGGCCATAATAGACCCTCCACGAGATACAATACCCGTTACGCGCTTTGCGGTCATGGGTATATAACGCAGCAATACCCCGGCATGAATGGTAAAATAATCTACCCCTTGTTCCGCCTGTTCTATTAAGGTATCCTTAAAAATCTCCCATGTAAGATTTTCTGCAACTCCGTTCACCTTTTCCAATGCCTGGTAAATGGGTACCGTACCTACCGGAACAGGAGAGTTGCGGATGATCCATTCACGGGTTTCGTGAATGTTTTCACCTGTTGACAGGTCCATAATGTTATCCGCTCCCCAACGGCATGCCCAGACCGCCTTTTCCACTTCTTCTTCAATAGAGGAGGTCACTGCGGAATTACCTATGTTCGCATTTATTTTTACCAGAAAATTACGCCCCAAGATCATAGGCTCTGCCTCTGGGTGGTTAATATTAGAAGGTATTACGGCACGGCCACGTGCCACTTCGTCCCTTACAAATTCTGGCGTAATCTTTTGTGGAATAGACGCTCCAAAATGTTCGCCCTTATGTTGTTCCCTAATCTGGGTCATTTCATCTATACGCTGATTTTCGCGTATGGCTATATACTCCATCTCTGGAGTAATGATCCCTTTCTTAGCATAATGTAGCTGCGTAACATTTTCGCCTTTTTTTGCCCGCAACGGTTTCTTCAGCAGCTTAAAACGCATGTGATCTAAACTTTTATCGTTCAATCTCTCGTTGCAATATTTTGATGAGTACGTATCCAATTCTTCTACATTACCTCTTTCCCTGATCCAATTTTCACGAATCCGCTCAATACCGGCGTGCACATCTATTTCTATGTTAGGATCGGTATACGGACCAGAAGTATCATAAACGGTTACCGGTTCATTAGGAGTTTTCTTTTTGGTCAAGGAATCTATGGTATCCGTCAACGTTATTTCACGCATTGCTACCTTTATTTCAGGATACAATTTTCCCGGTACATAAATTTTTTGCGAATTGGGAAATGGTTTACGGGTTATACCGCCTTGTTTGGGTGCTGTATCTTTATTCTTCATATTCCTGTATGGTGATTTTTGTGGTCGTTATCTCTTGTACCTAGTGTTATTTACAATTTGAAGTGGAATTTTATCCTCCTTGTGTAGCCCTGATCACTAAAACTTTATCATTTTCGTTCAGCGTTTTGGTGTTCCAAGCACTCTTGGTAATAATATTCTCATTGACCGCTACGGCTATGCCATTTTCGGAAATCTTCAATTCTTTGATAATAAGGTCTAAAGTAGTGTCAGACCTAAATAGGTGAGGGGTGTCGTTTACAATTATGTTTATCATCTGCTAAAAAATTTAATCAAGAGCGCATGGCTACATTGATGTGATTACAGTGTAAACTAGGTGAATTTGAAATTGAAATGATAATTGGAAAGTACAGGTAGTTGTTCCCGATAACTTTTCCCTACGTTGATATTAATCAAATCAGGTTCTAAGGATATTTCTCAAACTATGAAATAGCTACTCCTAAAGTCTACATGGCTAAGTTAGGAATTAGATATGAGATATGATGGTGAAAGTGGTTATGATTGCAATAAAATTTTCATATCCATTTTAGGTATACCTCATAGACCAATATTCCCTAAACCTTCAAATACAAACAGAAATATATGATATTATCCATATTACTATTGATAACAGTAGTATTACAATTTGTTTTGAAGGTATAATTGAAATATCAAGCGTATAAAACCAAATAACCCAAAAACATGACGAATTAGATTGCTTACATAGACCTTTATCTAACTTAAAATCATTTTTTTCTTAAACTTTATAGATATTTGTTTTAATTGTAGAAAAAGTAAAAAACTGTCTTTGATACTTTCAAAAATTTATAGCATTAGAATACTGCTTTTCCTAGGGTTCCTGGTAGCTCCATTTATATCGCACGCACAAAACATTGACTCCTTACTTGTCGTAATGGAAGAGGTTATGTTAAAACGCAATGTGTACGATCTTACTAAAGAAGAAAGAATCAACAATCTAAAGTTGTTACTTGAGGATCCAGATGCTTCTATAGAAAACCAATACTATATTATAAATAGATTAATTGATGAATATGAATATTACAGTTTTGACGCTACCCTAGCCTTCATTGAAAAGAACATTGAATTAGCTAAAAAATTAGACCGTACTGAATTAATTCAAGAATCAACATTAAGACTTGCTAAACTTTTGGCAACTTCCGGTAGATATGATGAGTCTATAAATCTGCTTGAAGAAATATCTACATCTAATTTGTCAGAAGATTTAATTACTGAATATTATAGTGTCTATAAAAAATGCTATTATGAACTTAGAAATATTTCCAGAGTTAATAGCATAAGCGAAAAATACGAACAGTTCTACTTTATTTATAGAGATTCCCTAAATACACAAATTGCCAAACTAGATGGTAACTCCAAACTAGTTTTAGAAATTGAAGAACAGAATTTTAGAGATAAATCAGACACCAAAAAAGCGTTGAAGATCAATGCTAAAAGATTAGCACTTGCAGAAATAGGTACGCGTGAGTATGCCACGATAGCATTTAATAGGTCATACATGAGTTCTGAGGTGGATGGTAACAGAATTAACCAGAAAAAATTCCTAATATTATCTGCTATTTCAGATATTAAATCCTCTGTTAAAGATAATGCTTCAATGGCAAATTTGGCGGTCATTCTTTTTGAGGAAGGTGATGTCAAAAGAGCTCATAAATACATTAATTTTTCTTTTGAGGATGTAAAATTTTATAACTCAAAATTGAGGTTTTTAGATATTTCCAACGTCTTACCGGTTATCTCAAAGTCCTACGAAAAGGAGAGTGTTTTACAAAGCAGCAAACTAAAGAAACAGCTTATTTTTATTAGCTTCCTATCCATAATATTATTGATTGCCTTGTTTTTTATTTTTAGACAATATCAAAAGATCAGGTTAGGTAGAGAAAGTTTGAAAACGGCCAACATACAACTGCAAAACTTAAATGAACAGTTAAGTTTTAAAAATAGTGATCTTAAAAGATTGTACGAAGAACTTTCTGCCGTAGATTCCATTAAAGAGCAATACATAGGTACATTTTTAAACTTGTATTCTGAGTACATCGACAAATTGGATGTTTACAGAAAGACTGTCCGAAAATTTATTGTTACCAACAAAACAAATGATTTGCTCAAGCTCATTAAATCCAAGGATGTTGTAGATGAAGAATTGAAAATATTCTATATGAATTTTGACAAATCTTTTTTACACATCTATCCTAATTTCATTGATGATTTTAATAATTTATTGCAAGAAGGGGAAAAAATCAATGTAAAGAAAGAAGATAGCTTAACCGTAGAATTAAGAATTTTTGCTTTGATAAGATTGGGTATTTCCAATAGTTCTCAAATAGCAAAAATCTTAAGGTACTCGGTAAATACAATTTATAATTATAGAGTTAAAATTAGAAACAGCGCTATTGACAGAGAAACCTTTGAGGATATGGTAAAAAAGATAATGTAAAAATTATTTTGTGCTAAAATAATAGCACACAAATTGCCAAATTCATGATTTTTAGTTCTTAAAAATCGTATTTTTTCTATATGCCACTTATACTTTCACTACTTTATTTAGCTGCCAATATTTACACAACTAACTGAAAATTAAACAATTAATTTAATTTAAGTATTACAAAATTCTACTTATGTAATACTTCCCTTTGTACCTACACCCACTTCTAGGTTTAATTTGCTTCAAGGCATTTATCATTTGATGCCAAAAACTAAATCAAACTTAATATGAAACAAAACAAACTGATTTTAAAATCATTCATGATTTTATGCATTCTATCTTCATGGTTTTCTGTTGCGCAAGAAATTACCATTAATGGAATTGTAAATGACGAAACGGGTGTTCCTATTCCTGGCGCAAACGTCATTGAAAAAGGTACTACTAATGGTACCGTTACAGATTTTGATGGTGCATTCACAATTAAAACAGAGATTGGAGCATCACTAACTTTCAGTTACCTTGGTTATATAAGCCAAAACATCGTTGTAAAAAACAGCGCCGATCTAAACATTGTACTAACAGAAGATTTACAACAACTAGATGAGGTAGTTGTCGTAGGTTACGGTACACAGAAAAAGAGTGTAATAACAGGTGCCATTTCTGGTGTTAAGCAGAGTGAACTTGAAGATTTGCCTATTACACGTGTTGAACAAACATTACAAGGTAGGGTTTCAGGTATTACTATAGCCGCTAATTCCGGTCAACCTGGATCTTCTTCCACGGTTAGGGTAAGAGGTATTACCACATTGGGCAGCAATGAACCATTATGGGTCGTTGATGGCGTTGTGGTCGATGCTGGTGGTATTGGATATTTAAACCAATCCGATATCGAATCCATAGAAGTTTTAAAAGATGCGGCATCCCAGGCAATTTATGGAGCAAGAGCAGCAACTGGAGTTATTCTAGTAACTACTAAGAAAGGAAAATCAGGTAAATTAAGCGTTAACTACAATGGCTATACCGGTATATCATCCGCAGCAAGAAAATTAGATCTTTTAAACGCTACAGAATATGCTACCTTATTAAATGAAAAATCCGTTAATGGTGGTGGCAGTATTTTATATTCCAATCCCGCTTCATTGGGCGAGGGTACGGACTGGCAATCAGAAATTTTTAATAAAGGTGCTACTAGAACTAGCCATGAATTAAGTTTAAGTGGTGGTAACGACGTTTCTAAATATTATGCATCATTTGGATTTACAGATCAAGAAGGTATTGTACTAAGTGATATTTCTAACTACACAAGAAAAAATATTCGTCTAAATTCTACCCACAACATTACGGATAAACTTCGCTTTGGACAAACAGTTGGATACTCTAACGAAAAAAATGTGGGAATTGGTAATACCAATAGTGAATTTGGCGGTCCATTATCATCTGCCATAAACTTAGATCCGTTAACCCCAACTGTTGAAACCGATCCAATTTTAACTGCTCAAGCTCCATATACCAATAATGGCATTTGGAGAGATGAAATGGGCAACCCTTACGGCATTTCTACCTTGGTAGCACAAGAGATGTCAAATCCTTTGGCATACCAACAAACTTTACTGGGAAATTATGGCTGGGCAGATAATTTTGTAGGTAATGCGTATCTTGAATATAAGCCAATTGAAGGACTGACCTTTAGAAGTACTTTAGGCGGTAAACTCGCTTATTGGGGTTATGAGAGTTATACTCCTGTTTCTTACTTAAATGCTTCTTCAATTACTCCGCTGAATAATATCTCTAGAGGTACCAATAAAGGTTTTGGTTGGAATATAGAGAACACGGTTACCTATGCCAACAAATTGGGCAACCATAACTTTAGTGTATTATTGGGTCAAGGAGCATATGTCGATAATATTTCTTCAGGGGAAACAGTTACCTATTTTGATATTCCGGTAGATAGCTACAAAGATGCGTCGTTTAATTTTAGCGTTCCCACTGATCAAATTACCGCATCGGCCTATACGGGCAACGAGCACAAGGTAAATTCATTATTTTCTAGGTTAACTTACGATTATGATGAAAAATACCTGCTAACAGCAATTGTAAGAAGAGATGGATCTTCACGTTTTGGTGCCAACAACAAATATGGATTCTTTCCTTCCTTTTCTGCAGGCTGGGTGCCTTCCAGAGAAAATTTTTGGAAGGAAAATGAAGTCGTAAACCAATTAAAGTTCAGGGGTGGATATGGAGTTACAGGTAGTGACGCCATTGGAGATTTTCAATATCTATCAACGGTTAGTGGCGGTAGAAACTATACAATAGGTACTTCTGGATCTGTAATAATCGGTAATAGTCCAGATGCCCCCTCTAACCCAGATTTAAAATGGGAAGAAACAAGCCAGTTAAACATTGGGTTTGATACCAGATTGTTCAATGATTTCTCTTTGGCTTTTGATTGGTACAAAAAGGAAACTACCGGTATTTTACAAAGTGTTACTATACCGGGTTATGTTGGTGCAGTTGGTAGCCCTACCGGTAACGTTGCCGATATGGAAAATACCGGTATCGATCTAGAAATTGGCTACAACAAAAGTTTCAATGATTTTAATGTATCGTTGAACGGTAATGTATCGTTCTTAGAAAATGAAGTAACCTTCTTGGGTAATGGTGTAGATTTCTTGTCCGGTGGGGCTACATTACAATCAAGTACCTATCCAATTACCAGAACGCAAGTAGGGCAACCTGTAAATTCTTTCTTTGGGTTTAAAACAAATGGAATATTTCAAAATCAAGAGGAAATAAACAATTATGTGAATTCAGCTGGTACGGTTATCCAACCAAATGCACAGCCTGGTGATTTTAAATGGCAAGATTTAGATGATGATGGGGATATCGATTCTGATGATAGAGATTTCTTAGGTAGTTCTATACCAAAAATAACATTTGGTTTCACTTTTAATATCGATTATAAAAACATTGATCTTTTAGTTTTTTGTCAAGGTGCTAGTGGAAATAAAATTTTCCAGGGCTTAAGAAGGTTAGACGTGGAAAATGCTAATTATCAAACAGCGGCACTAAGTAGATGGGTAGGTGAAGGTACTTCCAATACCTATCCAAGACTGACAACAAACGATACCAACAACAATTTTTCCAATCCTTCAGATTTTTACTTGGAAGATGGTGATTACCTAAGATTCAAGACCATACAACTAGGCTATTCAATTCCTTCAGATATTCTAAACCAATACGGCATAAGCAAATTAAGAATTTACCTGACTTCAGAAAATTTGTTCACATTTACCAAATACAGTGGCTATGACCCTGAAATTGGAGGGGGAATCTTTGGTATTGACCGTGGTTATTATCCACAGGCCATTACAAACCAAGTTGGTATTAATTTACAATTTTAAAAAATTAGCAATATGAAAAGAGTTAACAATATAATCGCTGCAGGTGTTGCCATGGCAACCATGGTACTAACGGTATCCTGTAGTGAAGATTTCTTAGAAGTAGAACCTAAAGGAACTGCGTTAGAAGAAAACTATTATTCAAATGAGGCAGAAGCGTATTCTGGTCTAGTAGCTGTTTATGACGTTATTGGAAAACAATCGCGTGGATTTGAAAATATGATTGCACTTTTAAATTCTGGATCAGATGATCATTTTGCCGGTGGTGGTAGCTCTTCAGATGGTACACAGTTTCAAGTATTTTCTAATTATACTATAAGTGAGGCTACAGTGGGTACTAGCTACTGGAGCGATTTTTACCAAGGTATATTCAGGGCAAATACTTTATTGACAAAATTACCCGATGTTGATATGCCTAATACTACAAAGGCAAGATTTACCGCCGAAAGTAAGGCTTTAAGAGCCGTTTATTACTTTGAATTGGTGAGGTTGTTCAAAAACATACCCTTGATTACAACTCCTATTAGTACCGATGCAATCTATGATGTTACCCAAGCCGATCCTAGTGAGGTGTATTCACAAATTGAAACCGATCTGTTAGAGGCAATACCGGACCTACCTATTACCCTAGACCTTTCAAATGAGGCTGGACGCTTAACCCAAGGTGCAGCTAAAGCTCTATTGGGCAAAGTGTACTTATATCAGGGTAAAAACGTCGAAGCTGCTTCTCAATTGGCAGAAGTAAACGGCACACCTGGTTCTACCAGTGCCTACGGGTATAAATTACTGGACAATTTTTCCGATTTATGGATTGTTGGCAATAATTATAATAGCGAGTCTATCATTGAAATTGCACATACTGATAAAAGTAACGCAGACTGGTGGTTCTGGGGCGCTGGTGATGATGAGGGCAATAGCTTGAATGTGATGGTTGGACCACGTGGATTTGTTCGTACATCTGGCTCTACTGCGCCGGACTATGCCGCTGGATGGGGTTTTAATATCATTACCCAAGGTTTGTACGATGCACTTAGCGAAGACCCAAGGTTTGATGCTACCATTGAAGACTTACAATCCTTAAGGGAAGCTGGCGAGGTCGAATTAGAGGAGAATTACCAATATACGGGTTACTTCCTTAAAAAATTCATGCCTTTAAATGCCGATGTTTCAACCGGTGGTGGCGCTTCTGTTCTTAACTACAAGCAACATACTTATATGATGCGTTTAGCCGATACCTACTTACTGGAAGCTGAAGCTTTAGGTGGTTCAGGTGCTCGTGCTCAGGCATTATTAGATGCGGTGAGGGCACGGGTAGGCTTACCTTCCGTTCCTGTAACAATGGAAGCTATTTTAAACGAACGTCGTTTAGAACTTGCGGGCGAAGGTCACAGGTGGTACGATTTGGTTAGAACGGGTAGAGCCGCAACCGCTTTGGCTGATAGAGGTTTTGTTGCCGGAAAGCACGAAATATTACCTATACCGTTAACCGAATTGGAAAACACATTGTTGGAACAAAATCCTAATTATTAATCTCTAAACATATCAAAATGAAATTAGCTATAAATTTAAATAAGGGGATTAGGTATACTGCAATAGCACTGGCATCTCTTTTAATTGCATGTCAACCAGATGAAATAGGAGAAGGCAATGGTATTGAAGCAACCGAATTGGATGCGGGCTTTTCAATAACCGGTGTTGCCGATGCCAATAACACGTTTTTGTTAACCGCAAATAACAATTACTTGACTTCTAGTTGGGATTTGGGTAAAGGTGCAGGTTTTGTTTCCGGAGGAACCGAAGAAACTGTTTTTTATCCAGACGCAGGCACCTATACCGTGCATCATAAAGTTACTGGAATAGGAGGGGTATCCCAAACATTTACGCAGAGTATCGATGTAGAATCATCTGACCCCGTTGCAGGTAATTTGGTAGTAGGGGGAAAGTTTGAAAATGAGAGTGATCATGTGGCATGGACTATTTTAAATATAAGCGCTAGCGGAGCTAATTGGAGCTTTAATGACGCTAGTGCAACCATTACCGCCAGTGGTTATAATCAACAAGGCATTTATCAAGCCATCGATGTGGTTGCTGGTAAGGAATATGTAATCGACATGATTGTCTCCGGTGAGTCAAATGATGAAACTTGGTTTGAAGTTTTCGCCAGTACGGTTGAACCCGTACAAGGTAATGATTATACCAATAATGTTGTAATGGGACTTAATACCTGGGCGGGTTGTGGCACCGGGTCATTTAACGGTCCGCTTTCTTCCGTAGGCTGTGTCGATAATTCGTACACCGGTTCTAGAAGTAATCTTGTCTCTTTTGATGCCTCAGGTACAATCTACCTAGTTATTAAAAGTGGTGGAAACCAAACCAACGGTATTTCCATTTCAAATGTAGAAATGAGAGGAGCCAATTAAACCAATAATTATTTTAAAGAGTGTTTTATTTAAGTTAGTTAATTTAGGCAGCCCATGTCCTATTTTTTTAGAGATGTGGGCTTTAACTTAAAAAGGTATAATGTACAAGTTCACATTATCCGGCATAACGGTCATAAGCACTCAAATTAGATATAATCAATACTTATGATCAAAAAATCAATTTTCATCCTTTTTATCTCTTTTTTGGGCTTTTCCTGTACTACAAAAAAGAACAATGATGCTAATACCGTAACAGATGGCGAGCAAAAAAATGAGAAAATAAACTACCAAGGAAAAGAAGTAGGGGTCTATACGACCGCCAAGGATACCGATAAAAGATTGTCCGTCGATTCAAAAGCTATTTTTAAGTTAGCTACTCAACCAATGGAAAATGAAGTGGCCGTATTTGTGCATCCAGAAAAGCAATTTCAAGAGTTTTTAGGTATAGGTGGTGCAATTACCGATGCTGCAGCGGAGGTATTTTCTTCACTTAGCAAAGACAAACAAGAAGAATTGTTACATGCGTATTATTCTGAGGAAGGAATCAATTATAATATTATTAGAACAAGTATTCATAGTAGCGATTTTGGTTTGGGCAGCCATACGTATATTGAAGAAGGCGATAAGGAACTTAAAACATTTTCAATAGAAAAAGACAGGCAAAAGCGTATACCTATGATCAAACGTGCACAAGCCCTGATCAATAATGACATGGTATTTTATGCAAGTCCTTGGAGTCCGCCTGCCTTTATGAAAACGAACAACAATATGTTGCAGGGTGGTAAATTGTTGCCAGAATATAATCAAGCATGGGCCAACTATTACATTAAATTCATAGAAGCCTATGAGGGCGAAGATATACCTGTGTGGGGTGTAACCATTCAAAATGAGCCGATGGCCGTACAACGATGGGAATCTTGCATATATACCGCTGAAGAAGAAAGAGATTTTTTAAAGAATTATTTAGGGCCCACATTTGAAAAAGCGGGAATGAGCGATAAAAATATTGTAGTTTGGGACCATAATAGAGATTTAATATCGCATCGTGCAAACACAATTTTTGATGATCCAGAAGCTATGAAATATGCTTGGGGCATTGGTTTTCATTGGTATGAAACGTGGAGCGGTGGTGTACCTAAATATGATAATCTAAAAAATATCAAAGAGTCCTTCCCAACTAAAAACCTTTTATTTACAGAAGGTTGTCAAGAACGGTTTGATCCTACGCAATACCAAAGATGGTCTAACGCAGAGCGATATGGTAATTCTATGATCAATGACTTCAATAATGGGACCGTAGGATGGACAGATTGGAATATTCTATTGAATGAAAATGGCGGTCCAAATCATGTTCAAAATTTTTGTTTTGCACCTATTCATGCCAATACTAAAACCAACGAACTTATTTATACACCCTCTTATTTTTATATTGGCCACTTTTCAAAATTCATTAAAAAAGGTGCCCAAAGAGTAAGTACAACTACGAGCAGAAGCTCCATTGAAAGTACTTCGTTCAAAAACCCAGATGGGCAGCTGGTTACCGTGGTAATGAACAGAACAGATGAAGCCATTACCTATAAGTTATTGGTGGATGAATCTGAAATTAGCTACGAACTACCGCCTCATGCCATGCAAACTTTAATTTACTAAAGCTATAACCTTTAAAAAATAAATAATGAAAAATACATTCCTTTTAGTACTTACTGTACTACTATCCTTTTTATCCTGTAGTAGCAGCGAAAATGAGTCTGCCGAACTTAGTTTGCCTAGTAATTTATCTATAACCGGTGTAAAATTGGGTGCAGATGGCAATAATCCTAACGGTGATGGCAGCGGCATTGTAGATTTTACCATTTCCGCCACAAATGCTACCTCTTACAAGGTTTTAATTAACAATGAAACTATAGAGCTCACGCAGAACACGTTTAGCTATACGTTTACGGAAAGTGGTACTAATGATTATGATATTTTAGTAGTTGCCTATAACTCATCCGGAAATACAAGTATTAATTATGCTATTACCGTAGCTGTAGAGACAGAACTCAGTTTAGTATGGCAAGACGAGTTTGACCAAAATGGTGCACCTGATAGCACAAAATGGGGCTATAATACCGGAACAGGTGATAATGGTTGGGGCAATAATGAGTCACAATATTATACGGATAGGCCGGATAATGCCACCGTAGAAAACGGAGTCTTGAAAATCATTGCTAAAAAAGAGGATTACCAAGGTTCGGAATATACTTCGGCAAGACTACTAACTTCGGGCAAATTCGAATTTACCTATGGTAGAGTAGATGTAAAAGCCAAATTACCATCGGGTGGCGGGGTTTGGCCCGCAATTTGGATGCTTGGCGCAAACTTTGGTACTGTGGGCTGGCCGGCTTGTGGTGAAATAGATATTATGGAATATGTAGGGAATAATCCAGGGCAAATATCTAGCGCTTTACATACCACTTCTAGCTCTGGTGCCACCATTAATCATGATGTAACTGCTATAAATAATGAAACATCGGAATTTCATATTTATTCTACTATTTGGACAGAAAACAGTATCACCTTTCTGCTAGATGATGTGGCGTACTACACTTATGATCCAGCAACAAAAAATGATGCAACATGGCCGTTTTACAATGACCAATTTCTTATACTGAATATTGCCATGGGCGGTAACCTAGGAGGCACCATTGATCCTAATTTTGATGTCTCCACTATGGAAATAGATTATGTAAGGGTCTATCAATAATTACAATGATTAATTTAACAACAAAAAGGGAGGGTCCAAGTGGCCTTCCCTTTTTGCTTTGTATAATGATTACAGCTATCCATCAATTTAAGTCCTACACCAAGACTTTTATTTTATCCCTATATAAATGATGTAGTTTGAGCTACTAAAAGGAGCACTTTATATTCTATAATCTTTCATATATTAGCGTAAAATATACGCATAGTATGCAACAATCTATCAAGCTTTCTGTAGACGCCGTAGTATTTGGGTATGAATCTGAAACCATATCCGTATTACTCATCAAAAGAAAATATGACCCTTTTAAAGGAAAATGGGCAATACCCGGCGGATTCGTTTTAGATTCAGAGTCGCTGGAAGAAGCGGTAGAGCGGGAGCTAAAGGAAGAAACAGGTATTAAAATCAATTATCTGGAACAACTTTACACTTTTGGCAAACCGGATAGAGACCCCAGAAATAGGGTAGTATCCGTTGCGTATTTTGGACTCATTAAACCAAGTGCCTTTAAATTATTGGCATCCACTGATGCCGAAGAGGCACAATGGTTTACCATTAATAATCTCCCAGAACTTTCCTTTGATCATGCCGAGATTCTAAAACTTGCCATAACTAGGTTACAGGCTAAAATAACGTATGAACCTATTGGTTTTGAGCTGTTAGACACAAAATTCCCATTTTCAGATTTAGAGAAACTGTATGCTGCAGTACTAGGAAGAGCTATTGACAGGCGAAATTTTAGAAAAAAAATGCTAGGTCTTAATGTTTTAGATGAACTAGATGAAAAAGTCTCTAAAGGTTCCGGTAGGCCCGCAAACTTGTTCATGTTCAATAAAGACAGGTATTTCAAGCTTAAAAAGGAAGGAATCATCTTCGAGATATAATCGACTTTTTTTAATTTGCGTAAAATAAACACAAATAATTCTTTGTAAACTTAAATTATGTTCTATATTTGCGTCATAATTACGCAAATATAATTTTATGTTATTCACTTCCAAAAACACATTACCAATAAATAAGGACAACTTACGTTCTATTTTCCTAGCAGGTAGTATGGACCATAGACAGGAGCATAGTTGGAGAGATGAAATCATTGGCGAATTTGGTTCGCACCATATTTTTGACCCTACACATACACAGCATGATGATTTAAGCAATGCGGAATTAAAGCATCACATTATGTGGGAGTTAGAGGCCATGCAGCAATCAGATTTTATTTTGCTCAATTTTCTAAAAGATTCCAAATCTCCTATATCACTTGTGGAACTAGGACTATATGTACAGTCTGGCAAGCTGATCGTGGTTTGTCCGCAAGAATTTTATAAACACAATTATGTACATATACTTTGCGAAAAATACAGCACTCCAATTTTCAATACCATCAAAGAAGCAAAAACACTACTAAAAAACAGCATTTAAAATAATGATTATGAACGGACTATTATTAACCGACGGATACAAAACAGGACACCACCAACAATACCCTAAAGGTACAGAAGAAGTATATTCTAACTGGACACCAAGAAGCAACAAATACGCACCCAAAGGGTGCGACAAAGTAGTTTCTTTTGGGCAACAATATGTTTTTCAATGGTTACATGATTATTTTCAAGATAATTTCTTTTCCAAACCAAAAGCTCTGGTTTGTAATGAATTGAAAGAAGAGCTGTCGTTGTATTTGGGTACCGATTATGATGTTACGCATTATGAGGAACTACACGATCTTCAATACTTGCCCATTAAAGTAAAATCTATCATAGAAGGGGTAGAGGTACCTGTAAGGGTTCCCATGGTTACCGTTGTGAACACGGATAAAAAATTCTACTGGATCACCAATTTCCTAGAGACCATTTTATCTACCATGCTTTGGCAACCAATGACATCTGCATCTATTGCATTGTGTTACAAACGAATATTTAAAAAATGGACCTTAAAGACCGATAAGGACAACTTGGCTTTCATCGATTTTCAAGGACACGATTTTTCCATGAGAGGTATGGGCGGTCTGCAAAGTGCTATATCATCTGGTATGGGGCATGCATCTGTATTTTTGGGGTCAGATACCTTACCGGTCATTAGTAGCCTACGTAACTATTACAAAGCTAAAGGTTTTGTGGTAGGCTCTGTAAATGCTACCGAACACTCCGTTATGTGTGCAGGTACCAAAGATGATGAAATTGGAACGTTCAGAACCCTAATGCAAACCTACCCAACGGGCATTTTATCCGTGGTTAGTGATACGTGGGATCTATGGAAGGTATTGACCGAATACCTACCAAAACTTAAAGAAGAGGTGCTTTCTAGAGATGGCAAATTAGTGATCAGACCAGATAGCGGCGATCCTGTAGATATCATTTGTGGAGAGTCTCGTGAGCTTGGTAGCAACACTCCTAAAGAAAAAGGGGTAGTGGAGCTACTTTGGGATATTTTTGGAGGTACCGTAAACAAACAGGGGTATAAAGTGCTAGATGCACATATTGGCGCCATTTACGGTGATAGTATTACCACAGAAAGAGCAGAGGCTATCTGTCAACGCTTAAGCGATAAAGGTTTTGCCACAACTAACGTGGTATTGGGCATTGGATCGTTTACTTACCAATTTAATACTAGAGATACGTTTGGTTTTGCTATGAAAGCAACTTCTGTTGTAGTAAATGGTGAGCGTAGGGAAATCTTCAAAGATCCTATTACCGATGACGGTGTTAAAAAATCTGCGAAGGGATTGGTAAAAGTAGAATTACAAAATGGCGAATATGTATTGGTAGACCAGGTGACTCCTCAAGAAGAAAATACGGGCGAGTTACAAGTAATCTATGAAAATGGAAAATTTGTAAACCAGGTGAATATACAGGAGATAAGAGACCGTATTAATAGCAACCTTTAAAAAATCTTATCATGTGGTTTGAAGAATTGACGGGATTTGTAGAGTTATCACCTAGTAATGTACGTGATCATATCAGTATTGATGGAAAGCATTTAATTTCTAAAATCAATAACAGATCCTTTCAATTCGGAAAACTAGATGTTTCCTCTTTAGAAGAACTAAGAAAACAGGATTTACGGGTTAACACTTCTAACCAAATAAAGGTCTCAGAATTGGTGGCTGATATTCAAAAAGTACATTGCGATCCAAATAATGCAAATGCACTATTTCAAGCAGCCTCTCAATTTAATCTATTGGAAATGGTTGGTCCTGAGGTTTCGCCTAAAGCGGGAGTTGGTATTTACGAAAATGACTTTACCCAAGGACCGGCGTGCGCCATAGCTTGTGGTGCAGGTACCATTTACAGAAACTATTTTGTGCCTATTGAAAACCAAATTGGGCAAACGGGTTCCTATCAGATCGATTGTTTAGATGAAATCGGTAAAGAGCTTCATAATCAAGAGTTCCAATTATGGAAAATGACGAACGGTTATGCTGTTTTAAGTCAAGAAGGCTTGCTCAGTATTAATAAGCAGTTAGGACGCTTTACAGATGCCCAAAGAGAGAAATTAAAAGGTAAACTAAAGGTAGGAATACAATGGAATACAGAAGTTACCCTAACGGATGAAAAACAGATAGTATCTCAAATATATTGTGCTGCACTACCTGTAGCATATTCGCATATCGAATCTTATTATTGGGAAAATTTTGCTAGAATAATTTTAGAGGCTACTTATGAAGCCACATTATACACGGCATTATTAAATCTAAAAAACAACAAGTCAAACAAGGTCTTTTTAACCTTGGTAGGCGGTGGTGCTTTTGGTAATGATCTAGATTGGATATTAGAATCAATGTTCAAAGCGCTAGAGAAATTCAGAAAAACGCCTTTAGATGTGAGCATTGTAAGCTACGGAAACTCAAATCATATTTTGAAACAGGAAATTGATAATTTCAACAACAAGAATTAACACATGAAATACGAAAGCAAAAGATTTAAAGACGGACAAGTAACTGCCAAAATCATTGAAGGCGGGGATATTCATATAAAAATTAGAGGTAACAGTTACGAAGATTTGTTTAAAGCCGCAGCCATTAAAGAAGCCTGGGATGCAGAAAATACCACCAACAAAACTGCTGTTGCCAAACTAACTATCTTTTGTCTGATAGGGCAGCGTTCGGATAGGCGATTCAATAAAGGAGAATCGTTTGATTTAAAGGTAATTTGTAAGTTTATCAATGACATGAAATTCGACTCCGTGGCTATTTTACATCCACACAGTCCTATTTCTTTGGCGCTAATTGATAATTCCGAAAAAATATCTCATGTAGATTACGTTGAAAAGGCTTTCAAGCACATTGGTAACCCTGTATTGGTGAGTCCCGATGCTGGTGCGTATAAAACCACCCATGAAATTGCTGAAAAATTGAATGCCGATTTGGTACCGTCCAATAAAGTACGGGTAGATGGTGCTCCGATAATTAGTATTCAAGGTGATGTAAACGGCAAACAATGCTTAATTGTTGATGATCTAGCCGATGGAGGAAGAACATTCAAATTCTTGGCGGAAGCGTTAAAACAGCAAGGTGCCGCGGAAGTGTATTTATATGTTACCCACGCCCAATTCAACTATGGTTTTGATGAACTCAAAGAAACCATTGACCATGTGTATTGCACCAATAGCTACAAAGATATTGATGATGATTTTGTTACGCAGTTCAAGTTAGAAGGGTTGTAGACTTCTTAATAATAGTAAAATAAAAAATAGCGCAGAAATGCGCTTTTTTTTGTTCAAAATTTTTAAAACGTACTTACTCCGCTATATACTAACTGCCATCCTTTTAAATATGGTTTACTTATATTGAACCAATAGTATTCAATTCATCCTCAATAATATACATTTCGGTAATTCGTAATTTATTTCTTTACTGTTACGCTCTAAGTTTGTATCATCAATCAAACCAAAAGCAATGCATCATGGAAAATGCCCAACCTAAAGTCAGTAAGAATAAACAGATTTTTAGAATCATATTATTTACTGGTACATTCATTTCTTTATGGTTCGTCCCTTGGATTTTAGTAAAAGCATGGATTTTACCATTGCCCAATACGGTTCAAGAGCAGATAGACCAAACGTTAAGCCATGGTTTTGACGGAGTAATCGTGTATGTTGATGAAGCGGGCAAACCACCGGCATTCTATACCGCTGGGTACCACAATAAAGAACAGCAAATACCTGCCAAACCTAATGCTTTGTTCAAAATAGCTAGTATCAGCAAGTTATACGTTGCGGTTGCAATCACTAGATTAGCGTATGAGAACCAAATAGATTTGGACCAACCGCTTTCCGATTATTTTCCCGAGCTTATAGGTAGTATTGAAAATACAGATAAAATCACATTACGAATGATGGTTCAGCACCGTAGTGGTATTCCCAATTTTACCGATAATCCAGACTATTGGAAAAATCAACCGAACACCAATATAGATGTACTTACATATGCTCTCCATTTGCCAGCGGAATTTGAACCCAACAAGGATTATGGTTACTCCAATACCAATTACTTATTACTTTCTAGAGTTATAGAGCAGGTAACAGGCGGTAGTCGTCAAGATTATTTTAAACAGGAAATACTGATTCCTTTAGGGCTTAACCATACCTACGGATCGCTTAGCGAAGTAAACATAGATGATGTAATGAGCGGTTATTATGTGGGTGTCGATGAAGATTTTAAATATGAGGACAATGGCATGATGCTGGCTACCGCAGCAGATGTTGGCACCTTCTTAAGGGCATTGAACAACGGAACCTTGCTCAAAGAACAAGAAATGGAAATCTACACGTCACTGTATGAATTTAATCACGGTGGCTTGGCTGCAGGATACCAATGTCTGGCTGAATACCATAAAGATATTGATGCCGTGGTCGTGCAATTCATGAATACAACCGATTTTGAAGGCTATCAATGGAATTTGCTACAAATAACACATAGCAGAGTGGTTAAAATACTACGTAAAGGAAAATAACACCAAAATCTTATAACTATCTCAAAATTATATGATTACACACTTAAACATGTAACAATTATAGTTTTTCATCGTCCTACAGACAAATCATCAATCAATCCATCAATCAATATGAAAATTTTAGTGGTCGGCGCCAGTGGTGCCACAGGTAGTCAATTGGTAGCGCAACTTCTTTTGCAACAGCACTCCGTAAAAATTGTTGTTCGTTCTCCCCATAAGCTCCCTGAATCATGGAAGAACAATGAGCATCTTCAAATGATTATAGCTAGTATATTAGACCTTACCGATACCGAAATGCAAGATTTGGTAAGCGATTGCCATGCAGTGGCATCGTGCCTAGGACACAATTTAACTTGGAAAGGTATCTACGGTCAACCTAGAAGATTGGTTGCCGATGCTACCAAACGTTTATGCAATGCCATAGAAGCCAATAATTTGGAACGCACTACAAAGTTTGTTCTAATGAATACGACCGGTAATCGAAATCGTGATTTGGACGAACGGATTTCTTTCGCCCAAAAATGCGTAATCGGTTTGCTTCGCATACTACTTCCTCCTCATGTAGATAATGAAAAGGCGGCAGATTATTTAAGGACAGAAATTGGACAAAACAATACAGCCATTGAATGGGTAGCCGTAAGACCGGACGGGTTAATTAATGAAGAAAAAGTAAGTGATTATGAAATTTTTCCTTCACCCACGCGTAGCGCTATATTCAATGCCGGTAAAGTTAGCCGGATCAATGTTGGTCATTTTATGGCTAGCCTTATCAATGACAATAACTTATGGAGTACATGGAAGGGTAAAATGCCCGTTATCTATAGTTCATCGCAAAAAAATTAATTAAAGATTAGAAAAATGGGAAGAATCATTAAACAGTTAGAAAAACAACGATCAGGGAAAAAGGTTCTGGTGCTTTTCTTGTTAACCAATATCGTTTATGCGTATATGCTTTTAGTTACCATACCGGCAACAATGACTTTCTCTAACGGATTGCAATTATTAGATATGATGCCCGCCGGATATAATCTAGATTATGTAAACACCCTTTTGCAGACACTAGGAAATACCGGTCGCCAAATGTATCTTACCAAACAAATTCCTGTTGATATGATTTACCCATTACTCTTTGGTATTTCTTATGCAGCAGTTCTAGCATATTTCCTAAAGAAACTACCTGGACTAAATCAAAACTACCTATATCTGTGTCTTTTACCTGTAATTGCCGGTATAGCAGATTATTTTGAAAACATTGGTATTGTAACTATGCTGAATGCCTACCCAACTGTTACGGAAACTTCTGTACATCTCACCAGTATATTTTCAATTATTAAAAGTAGTGCTACCAGTATTTATTTTTTAGTTTTAATAGTCGTCTTAATCGTACTCGGTTTTCGTACATTGAAACCTAAAGGTAAAAATTTGTAATACTAACAAAATTCTAAGAACTGTCAATAGGAGGGAAGCACTATTTCATACAAAGCACTACACTGCCAAAAACACGTAAAAACAAATCATTGCTTTAATTTTATACTATACCATCCCAAAACAAATACACTTTATCTATAAAATTAAAAATATATAGTTACCACTACATGTAAGCAAATACCCTAAAGGCAGACTCATACACTTATAACCAACAACACTATTTATGAAAACGATTTTCTCCTTTGTCTTAAGCTTAAGCTCCATTTGTATGTTCGCACAGAAAACTATAGACTTTCCTTCTAAAGACGGTTTACTGATTACTGGAGATTATTATGAAGCCAAAGGGAGCGAAACCTTTATACTCCTTTTTCATCAAGCAGGGTGGAGCCGTGGAGAATATAAAGAAATAGCACCCAAACTAAACACTTTGGGTTATAATTGCTTGGCAATTGACCAACGTTCTGGCGGAGCGGTAAATTCCGTTACCAACCAGACCAATCAAAGAGCGGTAGCGGCAGGGAAGGAGACCACATACCTAGATGCTTTTCAAGATATTGAAGCAACCGTAGCTTATGTTAAAAAAGCATATTCCCCAAAGAAAATCATTATTTGGGGCAGTTCCTATTCTTCTTCTTTGGTACTTAAATATGCAGGTGACCATCCTGATCAGATAGACGCTGCCTTGGCATTTTCTCCCGGAGAATATTTTGGCAAAGACGATTTCATAAAAAATAGTGCCGCACACATTAAAGTACCTACGTTTATTACTTCCGCACAAAACGAACAAGATAATTGGGCGGCAATAAACCAAGCGATACCAACTACAAGAAAAGTAACCTATGTACCGGCAACGGCAGGAAATCATGGTTCGCGAGCGTTATGGGAAAAGTTCAAGGATAATGATGGCTATTGGAATGCCGTAAAAAACTTTTTAAAACAATTATAGTTTATCCCAAAAACGCTAAAAAGAATACAACAGTTGCTGTAATTTTGTATTTCATACACCCCAAATAATACAAAAGCTTGCTAGAAAAAAGACGACAATTACCCCAAACCCAATTAACAGATGAAGACCATTTCATTTACTGTTTAGAAGGTGTCGATGATATAGAAAACGAATTGCTGACCGAAGCGCAACAAAGCTTGGAACAACTGGCCATGAAATATGGTATTGCAAGTATTTATAAAACATGCGATACTATTGAGGGTCTGGAAGACAGTTTAAACGCACTGGTCTTAGATGATCACAATTTTAAGGACTATGAAATCATCTATTTGGTGATGCATGGTGAAGCCAATAGCATTTGCTTAAACGATTACTATTATACCTTACAGGAAATTGCAGAGATTTTTGAAGGACGATTAAAAGGAAAGATTTTACATTTCTCCAACGCAAAAATTCTAGATTTAGACGAAGAGGAATCGCAATACTTTTTAGATATCACTGGCGCAAAAGCTGTGTCTGGTTATGGCAATGCATTTAACGGAGTAAGTAGCGCCAACCTTGACAAGGCATTCTTCAACTTATTTAAAGAAGATGATGATATGTTTGAAGTGGTAGAAGAACTGCACCAAAGACATTACAATATCTGTAAAATGTTGGATTTTAGGTTGTATTATTAGAGTTGACGATAGCAACAAGTGTATACACACTAATTTTTCTTTATTCTCTGTTTGCTTTAGTTATCATTAACTAGGGTAACCTGCACTAGCTTTGGTTGAAAATCAAGATGATGTCTATTATGCCAAAGGCACCATTAACATGTATCAATTTTAAAAAGTAGTAGGAGAGGGACAAGTAAACAAAGCCCTGAGCCATTTTCTAGAGGACTGGAACACTACCAATAGAATACTCAAAACAAATACAAACCGATATGCCACAAGCGAAGATCTTATAGGTTATTTCAGAAAAGTTACGCCAGATTCGCTACAGTACTTGGCAACTGATTTATTTGAAAGTGTTAAGCCAGCGTCTGTAAAATAATAACTTCATTTTAGAAATTTACTATAATGCTAGCATCAGAACAATTCATCCCTATTATTTAACAGTTCAGTAATTCGTGTTTAATATTTACCTAAAGCTAATAGACATTTGCAGTATGAAACTCTATATCATTATAGAGTTTCATTAAAAAAGAAATCATCAATCATTAATCAAAAAACGAACAATCATGAAAAAAATTAAAATGTTATTAATCAAAAATCAAATCGTATCAAAAATAGCTTGTGTAGCCTTTGTATTAATAACTAGTATTACATACGCGCAGAACACAAATACCGGAACAACACAAAGGGAGGGTTTTATCTTTGAATTTGCAGTAGGAGGAGGTATTATCAGTTTAGAAGATAGTGCCGGTTTTCAAACTTTCGACAAATCTCAAGGAACTTTTGTATTTCCAGATTTAAAGTTTGGCTATATGTTAAATGAAAATCTTGCCATTACTGCCGCAATGCCTGGGAACATATATAAGTTTCAGGATAATGACAGGCATTTTGGAGCTTTTGTTCCATCGCTACAATACTGGGTAAAAGATCGTTGGTGGATACATGGAGGAATAGGTCTAGCTGTAGATTCGCCAGCACTATATGATATTGAAGACAATGTAAATGACGATTGGAACTTTGGTTGTGCTGTAATGGCAAGTACAGGTTACGAAATTTACAAAAAGAAAAACTTTGCACTTAATCTGCAGTCTAAATTAGTTCTTGGTCGTGCATCGTTAAGTGGTGACGCACATAGAGACGCTGTACTCTTTAATATAGGTGTAGGGTTTAGTTGGTTCTAAGCATTACAACCTATTCATATGTAAGCATTGCTAATGAATACAAAAACATTACAAAAAATAGGTGGGTTCTGTTCCATTTCTCTCGGATTAATCTACATCATAGCGTTTATAGTTTATGGTGGAATTTTAGATTATCCAAAAGCAGACGCAACGGATACTGAAAGTTTACATTTCTTAATTGACAATTATGTAAACATCCATGATTCGCAAACCAGATACATCCTTAGTTGAATACATAAGATCGTAATTATTTAAAATTCTGAATAACATCTTATTACCCTATTTATTACTAGTTTTAAAGTGTTCAAGCAAAACCAAAATAGAGCTTAAAAATGAAGAAAACCTATTTTATATCGACACTTATATTGTTTGCTTTACTGTATGCTTGTAAAACTGAATCAGAGCATACAAATAATCATATTACACCAACCTTTAAAAACGCATACTTAGGTCAAAAGCCACCGGGTTTAACTCCCATACCATTTGCTCCAGGTCTTGTGTCTACAGAAATTTATGAGTACGATGGTGCATTCTCCAAAGATATGAAAGCATTTTATTTTATAAGAAGAGGAGAAGAACATAAAAAATCAGCTTTTTATGAATACAAATACAATGAAACGAACGGAAAATGGGAAAAATCTGAAATAGCATCTCCATGGATTGGAAGACCGGTAATAGCTCCAGATGGTGAAACCATGCATTTAGGTGACAAGTATCTAAAAAGAACAGAATCTGGATGGTCAGAATTACAAAGCCTTGAGCCGCCTACGGTAAGTAATGATTCTATGTATATTATGAGGCTTTCATCTTCTTCGAAGGGTACATATTATTTTGACACCTATAAGGAGAACGATCCTACCTTTCCAATTCGCTATTCACGTTTAATTAATGGTAAACACGAAGAGCCCAAAGCATTACCCAAATCTATAAATACAGGAACTTTTTTAAGCCATCCATTTATTGCCCCAGATGAATCTTATATATTATTTGATGCTGAAAGAGAAGATGGTTTCGGAGATGCTGATATTTATATCAGTTTTAAACAAAAAGATGGTAGTTGGGGCAATAGTATCAATTTAGGTGATAAAATAAACACCAACGCGTGGGAAGCTTCTGCAAGTATAACCCCAGATGGTAAATACCTTTTCTTTAGTAGAAATGTAGGTACAGACGATTTTGCAAATGTAGATATTTTTTGGGTTGATGCCACAATCATTAATGCATTAAGACTTAATCAAACTAATCAATAGTTAAAACCAATGAAATATATAGTATTATTTAGTTTACTAATAACGATGAGTTGTTCCAATACAACGAAGTCGAAAGAAACATCGACAACTTCAAAAAATCAACAAAACTTTATTGCCGTTCTTGACACCATTTGGGCAACAGAGCAGAATCCGATTAGATCTAGAGATTCATTAATTTCTATATATGGTGTCGACTCTGAATTAGTGAAAGCAAAGCAATTGCTTATTGATAAAAATCACATAATCAATGAAAAAAAAGTAAAAGATATACTTGACACATATGGCTGGCCAACAAAAGAAATGGCTGGAGAGCGAGGAAATTGGACCATTTGCAACGTTATTCAACATTCAGATAATGAAGTTCGAATTCAATATCTACCCATGATGAGACAGGCTGTAAAAGAAAAAAAATTAGAACCTCGTTTTTTGGTTAGAGCAGAAGACAGAATTGCAACAGAACGAGGAGATTTACAAATCTATGGAGGACAGATGAAATACTACCCAGAAACCAAGAGTTTTAATCTATGGCCGGTTTTTGAACCTGAAAATATAGATAAAAGAAGAACCGAAATCGGACTCGATTCAATTGCTATATTCCTGAAGAATAGATTTGATTTTGAATGGAATCTCGAAGAACAGATAAAAAGAACAAAGGAGTTTGAATTAGCAAAGCAAAATGATAACAAATAGTCTTAGATGATCATAATTTTAAGGATTATGAAATAATCTACTTGGTCATGCATGGCGAAGCCAATAGTATTTGCCTAAACGATTACTATTATACTTTACAGGAAATTGCAGAGATTTTTGAGGGCCGATTAAAAGGCAAGATTCTGCATTTCTCTAACGCCAAAATTCTAGATTTGGACGAGGATGAAGCCCAGTATTTTTTGGACATCACCAACGCAAAAGCTGTCTCTGGTTATGGTAATGCTTTCAACGGCGTTAGCAGTGCCAACCTAGATAAAGCCTTTTTTAATCTTTTCAAAGAAGATGATAATATGTTCGATGTGGTCGAAGAATTACACCAAAGACATTACAATGTCTGTAAAATATTAGATTTTAGATTGTATTATTAGAATAGAACTGCGTTACAGCATCTCCAGAAAAAAGGGTAAAGCCAAATTCGTGTTGTTTTGGGACCAAACGGCAAACAGCTCGGTTTCCTGGGGTACATTATCCAATTCAATGAATTTAATTTTAGTATTGTGGTCATCCCTAAGGGAGTTGGGTACTATAGAAATACCCAATCCGCCTTCCACTAGCTTAAAAATCGTAGGGGCATGAATTGATTGATGCGATATTTTAGGCGCAAATCCATAATCGTTACAAAGCGCTACAATTTGGTCATAATACATTTGACTGTTCTCATTTGGCAATAAGATGAAAGACTCGTCTGACAATTGCGACACATCCTTAAAATTAGATGTAGAAATTGCATGATCTCTTGGCAATACCAAAGCGAATTTTTCTTTAAAGACCGACTTAATTTTCAGTGTACCGGGAACAACATTAGAGCGTATAAACCCAATATCAATTCTGCCTGCTTCCAAAGCGGAAAGTTGATCGGTGTTACTAAGGTCGTTCAGGTAAAATTCAATATTGGGGTGCGTTTCGGTAAATTTCTTGATAATAGTAGGCAAGTATGTTTGCATTGCAGAAGCTACAAATCCAATTTTAAGCAATCCTTGTTTGCCAGATACTGCAGATTTCCAACGTTCCATGGAAACGGTAGCCTGATTTTGTATCAGCATAGCCTCTTGTTTAAAAAGAATTCCCTCAGCACTTAAACGCACCTTTCTATTGTTGCGTATAAACAGACTTTTTCCCAAAATAAACTCTAAACGCTGTATTTGTTGGCTCAAGGCAGATTGTGAAATGTACAATTTCTCTGCCGCCTCACGGTAGTGTAAGGTATCTGCCAACACTAAAAAGTAGTGGAGATGTCTAAATTCTAATTGATTAGTCATACTTATCAATAAATGTACAATGTTAATTGTTAATTGTCAAATTAGATAAGAACTTTGTAAAATAATTATATCTAATATTTAGTTTTAATACCTGGTTGCTATGAATTTTCAACAAAATACTTCTTTAGATAAAGTGTTGACCGCTTTGTTTATTCCCTATAAAAAAAGCGTTACCGATGTAGAAAAAATCTCCAAGGCAATGATCGATGCCGATATGATTTCTAGCGAAGATGAAATCGTTAACGATCATATTGCTTTTAGAACGTTAGGTGTTCCTAATTTGGGAATTTCTTCTTTTGAAAAGATATTTTTGCACTACGGATACACCAAAATGGACTCCTATTATTTTCCAGGTAAAAAACTCGATGCCTATTGGTATGCACCGCCAAGCCCGGAGTATCCTAGAATTTTTATTAGTGAGCTAAGAGTACAAGACCTATCTAGTAAAGCGCAACGTATCATTTCTGAATATACCAACGCCATCAATACAGACCCTATGGATACCATTGATTTGGACGATACAAAGGCAGTTGGTGATTTTTTCTATCAGCCGTTATGGAAATTGCCAACCTTAGCCCATTTTCAACAACTATCGGAGGAAAGTGAATATGCCGCTTGGGTGATTTACAATCGTTACTATTTAAATCACTACACCATTAGTGTTCATGATTTGCCTTCCCCATATAATTCTTTGGAAGTATTCAATGAGTTTTTAGAAGGATTGGGAGTTGTGCTTAATACGTCTGGCGGAAAAATAAAAACCAGTAAGGACGGTTTATTACGCCAAAGTAGTTCGGTAGCTGAAATGGTTGAAGCAACCTTTGCACATAACGAAACCATGAAAATTTCAGGAAGTTATGTGGAATTTGCAGAGCGCTCCATACTGCCAAAATTTGCGTCTTTAGACAAGAATGAAATACAAAGAGAGCATAGGAGGGAAGGTTTTGAAGCTGCAAATGCTGATAAAATCTTTGAAAGTACTTATTTGGAGCAGACTTCAAAGAAGTAAGCATGTTTACTGTTGATATACAGCCAGTTTGTAAGTATTCATGAATTTCCTGCTTCAATTTCGCCATTATATCATCTCGCACAAAAAATATTTTGCCGTATCAAAAAAAAATATAAATTGAACAAGATATATTTTAACACAACATCTAATTCATCAAACAATATGTATAGCAAAGATGTATACGACAAATTAATGAATGAAGTATTGAAATCTAATGAGTATGCGATGAAAAAATTACTTAAATATCTAAAAGACAAAAGTCTGGAAGAAATAGTAATTGAAATTGATGATATGGATGAGGACGATTTAGAAAGTCTAAATAAATGGGCGTTAAAAGCAAAAACCTATGAAGTTTGCCAAGCAATACAAAATATTCTTTCTTCGAAGTAAATTCTAAATTATTACATCAAAATGTTCCGTATTTTTTTAGGTATGGCAAATAGATTTCAACAAACATTGTTCTGCGTAATGTAACTCTGCTTGAGTAAAGCAAAGTATTTGGTGCTATACATTCTTTAATGTATCTTTTAATAATTCTCTTTTATAAGGTAATGAAACCGAGGTACGAGCTTCATGAACTCCTTTAAAAAACAATAAATACCTTATGAATAAACACTTATTAACTTACCGATTTACATAACCCGTGACAAATAAAGTTAGCCAGTGGCTGATATTATTTGGCGGCGAGATGAAGCGGCTGCCTCAATTAGAATATAGTTGAACTTACCGTAATTTCGTTTTTACATAATTACTTTGTTATAATTCTGCTGCGTACCTTATAACGTAACTATATAAAATAGCGCGGAAATGCGCTATCCACTAAACTACTATATTTGTACTATAATGATCTGTATTATGTTACTTTGCTTTGGTAAAAGCAATAGTTTCATTTGCTGATTTTTCTTTTAAAAGTTTTCTTCTCCAAAGCTTTTTTTACTAATGCTAATGAAACACTTTTTACACGAAACGACGATAGGAGAGAAGTGAATGTGTGTGAAATGGGATTAAGTATAGAATATTGAAAAGTACTTCATCAATTTATTACTATCGCTGTTATATTTAGGTTTAAAAATCATATTTTTATTTTTTAAAATTTACATTTAAAGATTATTATATGCCAATTAGAGTTGTTGAACTTTTTGCTGGAGTAGGCGGATTTAGAATAGGATTAGAAGGATATCCAAAAAAGAATGATGCAAATTATGATGTTGTTTGGAGTAACCAATGGGAACCTAGTACTAAAGCACAACATGCAAACATGGTCTATGAGAATCGTTGGCCAAATGCTAATCATTGTGGAGAAAACATTGAAGAAGTAATAGAAAACAAATTTGATGAAATACCAGATCATGATTTATTGGTAGGTGGATTTCCTTGTCAAGATTATTCTGTAGCAACAACTTTAAAAAATTCTAAAGGTTTAATTGGAAAAAAAGGAGTTTTATGGTGGAGTATTGAAGCTATTCTACGAAGAAAAGCTGAAAACAGTCCAAGATATCTTATGCTTGAAAATGTAGATCGGTTGTTAAAATCTCCATCAAAACAAAGAGGTAGAGATTTTGCAGTTATGTTAGCTTCATTAAATAACCTTGGTTATGCTGTTGAATGGAGAGTCATTAATGCTGCTGAATATGGAATGCCACAGAGAAGAAGAAGAGTTTTCTTTTTAGCTTATCGTAATGATACTAATATCTACAACAGAATTTTAGAAACACAAGACAAAGAAGATTGGCTTGATTCTGATGGAGTAATAGCTTCGGCTTTTCCAGTTCGAGAGATAAATGAAAAAATAAATAGAGGTAATATTGAAGGAGATTTAATCAATATTTCTGAAGAATTTAATAAAGGTGAAAAAAATAGTCCATTTGAAAATTGTGGAGTGATGATTAATGGTGAGTTTACAACAGTTAAAGTAAAACCAGATTATCATGGATTAAAACAAACTCTTGGAAGTAAATTAATTGATATTGAAGAAGTGCCAAATGAGTTTTTCATATCACAAGAAGATATAAATAAACAAAAAGGCTGGAAGTATCTTAAAGGTTCTAAAAGTGAAGTAAGACAGACTAAAGAAGGCTTTAAATATAATTATAGTGAAGGGAGTATGATTTTTCCAGATGCATTAGATAATGCTTCTAGAACAATTATAACAGGAGAAGGAGGCAAGTCACCATCAAGATTCAAGCATGTGGTAGAACAAAATGGGAGATTAAGAAGATTAACTCCAAAAGAACTTGAACGTTTAAATATGTTTCCTGACAACCATACAGAGTTAGATGGAATATCCGACACTAAACGAGCTTTTTTTATGGGAAATGCTTTAGTTGTTGGAATAGTTAAAAAATTAGGAGAAGAATTAAGCGAAAGAGTAGATGCTGATATAAACGAGGAACAATTTGCATAAACAATTACCATATGATGAAAAAGACCCTATCTCAATTGAGAATTATTCTAAAGGTCTAGTTAATAAATCTTTGAGAGATTTATACGGTAATGATTTAGAAAATGCATATTCTGGCAAAGGCAAACTTGGACAATTAGTTGAATTCTTATATTTTGGGTATAAACCAAACTCTAATCCTGAACCAGACTTCCCTGAAGCAGGTGTAGAATTAAAAACCACTCCTATAAAAAAAACCTCAAAAGGGCTTGTTTCTAAAGAGCGATTGGTTTTCAATATCATAGATTTCGAGGAAGAATATAAATATACTTTTAAAGAAAGTAGTTTTTGGAAAAAAAACAGTTTTTTACTCTTATTGTTTTATTTATATGAGAAAGATAAAATAGATATAGATTATCTGTTTAAAATAGCTAGATTATGGCGTTTTCCTTTGACTGACTTAAAAATTATTAAAGACGATTGGAATACAATTGTAACTAAAATTAAGTCTGGAAAAGCTCATGAAATTTCAGAAGGAGATACTTTGTATCTTGGTGCTTGTACAAAAGGATCTACAGCTTTAAAATCAAGAAGAACACAACCATTTTCAAATGAAAAAGCGCAACAAAGAGCATTTTCATTAAAATCAAAATATTTAAACTTTATTATAGCGAAAAGTTTAAAAGGAGATAATAATTTAACAAAATTTGATGATGAATATCTTCAATTTTTGGATGAAGATATTAATGCATTAAATGAATCTAAACCTGGATATGGTAATTTATTTGAGAATCATGAATCTATAATTAAAGATGTTAATGATTATAAAAAAGGGCAAACTTTTGAAGATGTAATTATTGAAAAATTCTCAAAATATTATGGTTATTCTGAACAAGAGCTAAAAGATAAGTTCAACCTAAATGTTAACTTAAGAGCAAAAAATAAAAGTTATGTTTTTGCAAAAGCTATATTAGGCATTAGTAAAGACAAAATTGAAGAATTTGAAAAAGCAGAAATAGAATTAAAAACTATTAAGCTTGAAGTAACAGGTACTTTAAAAGAAAGTATGTCTTTCGCACAAATAAAGTATAAAGAAATCATTAATGAAGAATGGGAAGAATCGTATTGGTTTAACAAGTTAACCAAACGCTTTTTATTTGTAATCTTTCAAAAAGATGAAAATAAGATTGCGAGATTAAAGAAAGTAATGTTTTGGACTATGCCAATTAAAGATTTAGAAACAGCAGAAAAGTTTTGGGAACACACCAAAGATAATGTCCGAAAAGGGGATTATGAAAATTTCTGGAAATTGAAAGATCACAATATTTGCCATGTAAGACCAAAAGCTGTTAATTCTAAAGATTTAATGGAAACTCCTCAAGGAACTTTTGAAAAAAAGAAAAGTTATTGGTTAAATAGCAGATTTATCTTAAAACAAATTTTTAATGATTAACCCAATAAATAGGAATATAAATAATTGGAGAATAACTATAAATGATAATGGAACAAACAACTGGCCGTAATCATATTAATCGAAATAAGTTAAACCATTTAGCAAATGATAGAGTTTGTAAAATAGTCGGTTGTAATAATGATTTTAGAATCAATAGAACTTCCGGTTTTTGTGATAATCATGAATTTCATGAACATGATTTATATTTAGAATTACATGATCCTGCAGGAACTTTAGTTAATGCTCCTGCACACAAGGACATAATTGATGCTTTAATTGAATGGTCTTCAACTAGGAATTTTGGCTTATTACCTTTTTTTTCTAGTCTATCTTTTAATTCATTAGGAAATGTTCCTGACGTATCCACTTTAGCGGGAAAAGTTGTCCATCCAGGAATTACAGTTCCAACAATTGGTTCTATTTATGATTCATTAATTGAGGTAATAAATAATTACTTTCCTGTAAACAATAACTCTTCATATCAACCATTGAAAACTCCTAGAGGTGAAATTCCTGCTATAGTTTTAGCTTATACATTTGCTGGTTTACTAATTTGTGAAGAAGCAAATAGAGGTGATAGATGGTTTTGTAGAATGGTAAGGAAAGAAGAAGCAAAAACCACTCAATTAGGAGCAGCAATGCCTATAGCGTATTTTGCAACTAGAATATTTCCTTGGGGTGTAGAAATGAATAAATCGGCTAGAAATCTCACTAGGTAGAAATGACCTCATAAAACTTTGGCTAAAAAAATAGGAGAGTGGAGCGTTAAGAATTTTACAGGGCTGGATAAAAAAATAGTTTACCGCTACAATTGGTTAGATTGCCTTTAAGCGGTCTTAAGGGCTTTAAATGGTTCCTAAAATTTAGCGACCAACTCGTACACCTGCCTGACGGCAGGCAGGTTGTTTCTAAATTCCGATAGCTACCAGAACTGTAAGCCTTGTTTTTTTGTTTCGCGGCCGCATCATCTCGCTCAAAGATACTTTGCCGTATCAAGAAAAAAAGATAAACATTACACTTAATGGTTAAAATGTTTAAAGTCTATTTTACATAATATTAAAAGTACTTAAAGTAATTATTGAAACAGAGCTAAGTGGTAGCAAGTGCTAAGAATTTTACTCGCAGAGAAAATTTTAGCTCTTGCGGAAAGCTGACTAAATGTTCATGAAAAATTTATGCCGTATAGTTTCTTATAAATCCTTTATTTCAAAATAATCTAAAAGTTTTGCTTTTTTTGGCGCTGGCCAAGCGTTGGCAAATTGTGTTTAGAAATGAACGCATTAAAGAGTTTATTTTTAAAAAACAATCGAGCGCTTGGTAGCGGCTATTTTACATAACCCGTGACAAAAGTTTCGTTTTTACATAATTACTTTGTTATAATTCTCCTGCGGGCCTTATAACGTAACTATGTAAAATAGCGCGGAAATGCGCTATTCACTAAATTACTATATTTGTACTATAATTTATATTATGTAAAATAGACTTTTAAACAACCCACTATCCTATACAAATTTCATAATTATACATAACCTAGGAAATACTAACTTATAAGTCCACCTACATCGTCTCACCGACTTTTCATCAATAGGATAATTATAAGTTCACGTTAGCAAATTTCAAACTAAGAAACCTTTTTAGGTTCTGAGTGAATATTAAGCGGCATGAAATACATAAACACCAACATGATCAGAAAATATAATACGGCAAATATGGTATACGTATAATCACCGGCATCTGGAGAAATTGGTAATAATACCAAAGACATGTTCAACATAGATTGTATCACCAAAACACAAATACCGCTTTTAGTTTTTGAATACACTATGGCACACATACCTGCTGCGCCCATCATATTCAAGAATAAGGGCCACACCGGTAAATCTTCTATAACGCCCACATTGATATAAACAGACGGCAACCACCATAAAGACCATACAAAACCAATAATCTGAGTTGCCAAAAACGGATTTATTTTCTTTGACAGTACACGCACGGCATACCCGATCCAGACCACCTCTCCCAAAAATGCCCATGATAACAAGAACAACGTGAATTTTAAAGTGGGTATATACAATTGGAACTGAAGAAAAGATATATCATTATGGTATATGGCTTTGATCGATAAGGTGATGAGACCTATGGTAAATGCAAAGAGCAAACTAAACAAATACCATTTAGGGTGTAGCTTCCACACTGCCATTGGTCTGAACAAATTCTTGATACCTTCATTCCCCTTGGTAATTTTCACTATAAATACTAACAAGAAAAACAGTGCATAAAACCTACCATTGGTATATGGAAAAAAATCTATAATCCCCTTACTTTTTGCGTAGGTGATCACAAAATTCAACAATGGCGCCAGGGTTAAAAATATCCAGATTTCATACTTTTTTAAAAAGTTGATTATTTTTGTGGTCATCGGTATTCTCTTAGTTGTGGTTTGGTTATTTATTTGAAATACTAGGCTGAATCTTTATATGATATCCTAAAGGTTTATGGCGCCGAACACTCCAAAATCGGCTTCTTTTTGCACCCCTTCTATTACGGATTGGTACCATAAGCTAAATCCAGCATCTTCAAAAAGCTGTGTGTAGTTATGGGAAAATGACCGCTCTATTCCATAAGGTTGCGAATTTGGGTTTTTAGTGAAATCAACATCTACCCCAATGGGTTCTATGGCAATGAAGATAGTGTTTCTTAAATGGTTTAAATATTTAAACAAATGCTTTAATTGTTGTTGTGTAAAATACTCTAAAACACCACCTGAAGTAATAATAATTATATTGTCCGTTCCGTTTTTCCTAATCCATTCAGCACCATCCGCGGCAACGAAATTTAACTTATGATATTGCTGGTATTTTTTAGTATTAAATTCAATTTGATCAGTACTTAAATCTATACCTACGAATTTCTCTATTTGCGGAAACTGTCTACTCAAATACTCTAGAACCTCACCATTACCCGTACCTATTTCTATCATGGTATGGTATTTTTCAGGATTGCCCTTAAGGAGCTTTATAAGGCTTTGAAAAACAGGTAAACAATGTGGTAGAAAAAAATCGTTTAACACACTTCCTTTTTCCGAGAAATACTTTCTACCGGTATGTTTCCAAAAGTTTTTATGATAGTTGGCCAGTAGATTGAAATCTTCATTTTTCTCCGCTTGTTTTAAAAGGGCTGCACGCATTAATCGTTCATTAAAATTCAATTCATTACCCACATTAAAACTGATTCCCTTTTTTATGAGGGATTCAGCTTTTTTATATTGCAACTGTACTAAAATTGCACCTGTTAATTCTTTCAATTGTCTCTTCATTTCCTCTTCCTATTCAATGGTCTATTGAATCACCTGTATTACACTACCACAGGTTAACATACCACTATCGTAATAAGGGTTTCTAATTTCTTCATCAAGACTTAGCCATACCGCACCTTGGTTACTATTGGCCATAGGACAACGTTGTACGTATAAATTTTCTGAAGGTGATTTCAAATTCATGGCCATTGCTACCATATGTTCATTTAAGACTACTAAATGTTCCCTTTGTTGTCCTAGATGACCACTATTACCAATTGCCGAGAACATGGCTATACTTTTTTCCAAATGTTCTTTTTCAAGTGTACCCAAATCCTTTTTGGGTAATGATTTAAAAGCAGCAGCAGCTTTTTTGGCCAAAGAAGTAATTTGCTGGGGTTCACCAGAAACAAACGCATCTTTCATTTCCAAATAGGTATGCAAGGCCTTTGAAAAATCATCTTGAAAAGACTTTGAAAATTCCATCTCCATATGAGATGATGTTTCTGCTTTATTACTACTAGCTTCCATCCCAGTATGATGTTCATGTCCGGTCATTACCCTACCTCCCATTTTGTTCATCATAGATTTCTTACCCTGTAACTGTGCAGCAGCATCAATGGTAAACGTACCATTGGTAACAATTTCTTCTCCATGCTGTAAGCCGCTAGCTATACTTATGTTCTCACCGTTTCTTCCGTTGATCTTTACTTCCCGCATTTCAAAAATGGGTTGATCCACACTAGTTTTTACGTATACCAAAGACCGCTCCCCCGTCCACATTACAGCACTTGCAGGCACGGTTATAACATCCTCATTATGGTTGTTTTCACCAGAGATTTTACCGGTAACGAACATACCCGGTTTAAATAAGTCATCTGTATTTTTTAGAATGGCCCTAACAATGACCGTGCGGGTAGCATTGCTTAAAATTGGGTCTACAAAGGATACTGTTGCCTCAAATTCTTTTGCAGCATAAGCATTTGACACTACTTTTATTTTCTGTCCAACTTTTAAACTTGATATTTGATTTTCATAAGCATCGAATTCTGCCCAAACCGTAGTAAGATTACTCACTTTTAATATAGGCTGGCCTTGTTTTACGTAGTCCCCTTCCCTAGCCGTAACCTCTGTAACGGTACCGGTTACCGTAGCATAGATCGGAAAATTGTCCTTAACCTTACCTGTAGTTTCAATTGCGGCAATTTGAGCATCGGATAATTTCCACAATTTCAATTTATTTCTCACCGCTTCATATAAAGCCGGTTGAGATTCTTTAAGGGTTGCCGTGGTCAAAAGCTCTTGTTGTGCCGCGACCAAATTAGGGGAGTAAATGGTTGCCAATAGCTGGCCTTTCTGTATCTTTTGACCCTCATAATTCACATGTAAACGTTCTAAACGACCATCAAAATAACTGGCCTGTACCGCATTATTCTCATCATTGGGTACAATTTTACCGGAAAGTAAAATACTGTTATCCCCAGATGCACCAGCAACCGATCCTAAAATAGTTGTTTGAATATTTGCCAAGGCAATGGCATTTTCGCTCATTTTAATTTCGTTGGCCGAAAGTCCGTCCGCACCTGTCTCCGCAGGTATTAAATCCATACCACATATGGGGCAATCCCCTGGTTCTGGCTGCATGATCTGTGGATGCATAGAGCAGGTCCACATTTCACTGGACCCAACCTCTTCATGGTCATGATCATTGTGCACTGTTTCAGTAGAATTAGTGCCAAATATAAAATAGCCACAAAGCAACCCTACAAACACGGCGGCAACTAGGTAAAGAACATTTTTCCTCATGCTTATTTTTCGTTTTCAAGGCGCTGGATCATTGCCTTCATTTCTTCAATTTCCTTTTTTTGTGCTTTGATAATATCATTGGCCAACTTTTTGACCTCTGGATCCTGAATATCTGCACGTTCACTGGTTAAAATTGCAATAGAATGATGCGGTATCATTGCCTTCATCCACAACACATCGCCTACAATGGGCGCTTGTACCCTAACCAAGCCCAAAGCACCTAAAAACAAAGCTATACTGCCAATGATTATAACCATATTCTTCTTTCTGTTCTTATACATATTGCGCATGGCAAAAAACATGATCAATGCCATGGTTGAAATACCCAAACAACTCATATAAAACCTTGTGAGACTAAAATAAACATGGTCTATAGCATAGGTATTTAAGTACATGGTGATGTACATGGCCACAAACGATGCTCCTAGCATCAGCGCAAATTTTGTATAGTTATTGGTATCCATTTTATGATTTTTTTGTTCTTCTGTTTTCATGATTTTTTAGTTTTAATTCAATTTCTTTTTAATTTTCCTGATAGTAGGCGAACTTGTATACCACAACAAAAATCCGCTACCAACGGTAATCAATCCCAAAAGGGAAAAGGCCCTAAGTATTATATTATTAAAATTGTCCCTGCCTTGATAATCCATAGTGTGGGTCATCCAAAGAAAATCAAACCAGCGCCAATCTCTATATCTAACTGTTTGAAACCTGCCATTGTTGACAGCTACATAAGCCTTTAAGTTTTTATCTGTCTTATAAGAAATTTCATAAGCAGGTAGAGGTCTTCCGCGATATTCATGATGCTTGCCCACAGCATCAATTCTCTGTATTTGCCCAAGTTCTAAGTCAGAAAGCATAAAGCGGTCAGCAACATTTAATGCCTCTTGTTCTGTGAGCCCTTCTTTTATTGCCCCTGTACGTGCGTTAAAGATCTTTGTATTGTTGATCCAATAATACGGTTGCCCAGCAATTTCAAGCAATTCTAAAGTTTTGATAGGTTCTTGAATAGCTATTTGGGAGCTTCCTATCAAATTTGAAAAAGATGCCTGTTCAGGAACTACTTTCTTATAATGATCCCCGTGTATTTCATCTATATCCGTCCAGCTAAAATACATTCCACTAATAGTCCACATCAAAAACTGAATACCCAAAAAGATACCCAAATACCTATGTGCTTTTCTTATTCTTAATGCCGTTTTACGCTTTACCATTTTTTATATCAATCTAAATCCGAACCTCTTAACCTTAATGAATTTGCAATTACCGATACAGAACTAAAACTCATTGCCAAAGCCGCGATCATAGGCGACAACAGTATGCCAAAAAATGGGAATAACACTCCCGCAGCTATAGGCACACCAAGTGTATTATAGATCAGAGCAAAAAAGAGATTCTGTTTTATGTTCTGCATAACTTTATGACTAAGGTTTCTAGCTTTTACAATACCATGTAAATCTCCTTTTACCAATGTGATCATGGCACTTTCAATAGCAACATCCGTTCCTGTGCCCATGGCAATACCTACATCACTTTTAGCCAAGGCAGGAGCATCATTAATACCATCACCGGCCATAGCCACAACCCTACCCTGCTCTTGCAATTTTTCAACTTCATTGAGCTTATTCTCGGGTAACATTTCAGCTTTAAAATCGGTAAGGTTCAATTCACCGGCAACAGCTTGTGCCGTATTGTGGTTATCACCGGTTAACATTATCACCTCTATGCCTTTATCCTGTAGTTCTTTAATGGCCTTTGCACTAGAGGATTTAATTTTATCACCAATAACAACATACCCGACTACTTCTTCATTTACCGCTAAATATGAAACTGTTTTACCTTGCTTTTGATGGTCTTGAACTTCTGATTGCATTTGTGACGATACCGATGCATTTGCATATTCCATCATTTTAGCATTGCCTAAATAGAGAGACTTACCGTCTACACTACCCTCTACCCCTTTACCTGTTACGGAATTGAACTGTTCTGTTTTAGATATCTCTACCTGTTTCTCTTTTCCATACTTTACCGTGGCTTGGGCCAGTGGATGCTCGCTGGAGTTGTTCAGAGATGCAATTAGATGTAAAATCTCATTCTCAGTATAATCTTTAGAGAAAACCCCTATTTTATCAACAGTTGGTTTTCCTTCTGTTATGGTACCTGTTTTATCAACAATAAGTGTATTTACCTTATCCATTTTCTCAAGTGCTTCAGCATTTTTAATGAGTACCCCGTTTTGAGCTCCTTTACCAACACCGACCATTACTGACATGGGCGTGGCCAACCCTAAAGCACAGGGACAAGCAATTATTAAAACCGCTATTGCATTGACCAAGGCATAAACATACGCAGGATCAGGACCCCAGATCGCCCATACTACAAATGTTATTAGGGAAACAAGGACAACCACCGGTACAAAATACCCGGAAACGGTATCGGCCAACTTTTGTATAGGCGCACGACTACGGCTAGCATCGTTCACCATATGGATAATTTGAGATAAAAGGGTATCACTGCCTACCTTTTCCGCCTGCATTAAGAAAGATTGGTTTCCGTTTATGGTTCCACTATTAACATCATCACCAATGGTTTTATTTACCGGTATAGGTTCACCGGAGATCATGGACTCGTCCACAGTAGTGTCTCCTTCAGTAATCTTACCATCTACGGGAATTTTATCACCTGGCTTAACTCGTAAAACATCTCCTTTTTCAATGGTATCTATAGCTACTTCTTCCTCTTTGCCATCCACAACTTTTATGGCTTTATTTGGGGCAAGTTTCAATAGTTCCTTTACCGCAGAATTTGTTTTGCTATGTGCCCTGGCCTCTAATACCTGACCCATTAATACCAACGTCAATATCACCGTTGCGGCTTCAAAGTACACATGCACTGCACCGGATTCCGTTTTAAATTGTGCTGGAAAAAAATCTGGAAACAACATACCAAAGACACTAAAAAGCCATGCGACACCGGCACCGATACCAATTAAGGTAAACATATTAAGATTCCATGTCCTTATACTTCTAAACGCTCTTTCAAAGAACATGCGCGTAGCATAGAACACCACCGGAATTGATAAGGCAAACTGAATCCAGTTCCATAGTTTCTGGGGCATAACCTTATATAATGGGTTATCCGGAATCATTTCGCTCATAGCAATAATGAATATGGGCAAGGTAAATGCTAATGCGATCCAGAATTTTTTGAGCAATTTCTTATAGGTTTTCTCTTCTGCAGGACTATCAGCCTCCATAGGAACCAAATCCATACCACATATAGGACATGAGCCCGCTTCATCTTTAACTATTTCTGGGTGCATAGGACAAGTCCACTGTTCTGATGATGTAGAAGAGAGGTTCTGTTCTTCAACCAGATCCATACCACAAACCGGGCAATCACCCGGCTTATCATAAGTTTTATCACCTTCACAATGCATGGGACAATAAAAGGTGCCGTTGCCCTTCTTTGATTTCTTTACATGGTTATCTTTCTTAGATACATCCTTATTAAAGTCTTCACTAGAACCATGAATAGAATATGTACCGCCTTCTTTCTTCAGCACGTTCTGAAAAGTCTCTATTGGAATATGCGATTGCATTTCAATAGTTGCCTCCGCTTTTTCTAAATCTACAGATGCATTGGTAACACCATCAACTTTTGAAAGTGTTTGCTCAACATGACTTCGGCATCCGTTACATGTCATTCCGTGTATGTGATAAACGTGTTTCATAATGCACTTTAGTTTAATTTCTTAATCATAAGGTGTAGCATAGAAAACCGATTCTATAACGCCTTACTTGGACTACCATAAATTCAACAATTAATAGGGAACAGCTTAACCTGAACCGAAAAATAATTGCTATTAAACCTTAAAAAATGCCTGATACGGAAGTGATTAAACACTAACCATTAACATAAGAAATACACTTCCTGTACCAGGACTTTATTCTTTACTATCTTTTTAAACTTAGTTGATTTCCCTCTGTACCGTACCACATCTCAGCATAGAGCTGCCATAATAAGGGTTTAATACAGCTTTCTCTGTGCTTAACCAAGCCGTACCACCATCGTACATTGGACAATACTGCTCATATACCGTACTTTCACTACCTGTAATAGCAATCATATCAGTAATAATTACACTTAAATATTTAAAGTGTTCCCGTTGACTATCTAAATCACTACTTGAAATTTCTACCGCATATTCTTGAGCATCTTCAGCTATGGCAGCTAAGGTTTCTTGTTGACTATCCGTATAAGAAGACTTATTTAGATTACCCAATGAGGCTGCAAGTACACCGCCCAATTTTTTAGCAGTATTGTTATCATCTTCAGCCAATGCATTCTTTAAATTAAAATAATCTTCAAGTACACTTTCTGAACTTACATTCTGTTCACTGCCCATAGTCCCTGTTTCATCCAAAACCTCTTGCTTTTCTACACTTTCTTTAGCCGATGGTGTTGACTTTTTATTGGTTTCTTTGCATGATACTGATAGCATCAAAACAGTAACAAATACCACTGATCCTATATTTCTTTTAGTTGTTTTCATCGTATTAGTTTTAATTTCAAATTTATTATCTCGTTAAAAAGTTTTGTGTCATAATTATGGTTCTTATCTACGTAATTCCGTCTAAGGTGTTTCTTCTATTCAACTGATTGTTTTTATATTCCGTTAAACTCATACCTGTTTCTTTCTTAAAAAGCCTACTTAAATGATTTACATTGCTATAATCAAGTAATTGTGAAATTTCGGTAAAGTTGTATTCTTGCAATTGTACCAATTCTTTCACCTTTTCCAGCTTAAGTTTTATAAAGTACTTTTCAATAGTAACATTTTCATTCACGGAAAATATCTTACTGATTTTTGAATACTCCAAGCCCATTAAACCCTCTAAATACTTAGACAGTGCATGTTCTAAATGAAACGGTAATATTTGTAACAACTTAATGAGTTCAATTTTTATTTGTTCTACCAATCGTTGCTCTTGACCAAGTAATATTTCAAAACCATTTTGCTCTAATGCCGATTGTATATTTACAAAGTCATCATTAGAACTTTCTGTATAAGTAATTGAACCTAACTCAATGTTTTTCAATGTAATACCTAACTTTTTAATTTCACTTCTAATGACTTTAATACAGCGACTACACACCATATTCTTTACAAATAATTTCTTGTCCATAGCCTAGTCTATTAAGTAATTAATAATTGCCGATTGCAGGTAGTATTGCTGAATAGATGCTATTTGATTCAACTCAAATTTGAGCTGTAGTTCCTGTATGTCCAAAACATCATTAAAGTCAATTGTGCCGGTCTCGTAATTGGCAATTAGAATTTGCTCGGCATCTTTGGCCTGGGCTACATTTTTACTTTGAATGTTGTAGGCTATTCTAGCTTGGTTACGTTCTGATATCGCTTTTGCAAAAGCAGACTCCAATACATTAAGGCGACTATTCTTTTGAAATTCTATTTCTTGTTTTCGTAATTCATTTTGCTTGGAAATAGATTTATACCTTTGATTAAAAATGGGCACTGAAACTGAAACCATGGGCATTAAAATATCTTTGCCATTGTCATCTAAGTCCATATCGGTACGTTCGCTAACCGGCAAATAATCTATACCAAACCCAATTGCAGGTGCACTTTCACGCTGGTTAAGCAATTCTGATTTTACAACAGACTCATAAAGTTTATCATATTTTAATAGCTCTGGGTTAAGGGCAAGTTTTTCTGTATCTATACCAAAATCTTCATTGGGAATTTCCAATAAGGCAACTATTTCCACAGCTGAATTTTCTTCTCTATTGCGTAAAATATTGAAGGCTGCCCGTTCAGAAATAAAAGCTTCTTCTAGTATTTCTATTTGCTGTTGTAGCTCATTCTGGCGAATCTGTAATCGTAAAACATCTACCGCAGAAGCCTTTCCCACTTGTACCGAGGTCAATGCCAGGCGCTCATAGGTTTGTAGTAGTTGAATATTTTGTTCAAGTATTCCTTGCTTTGAACGAATTAGAAATAACTCATAATATGATCGGGATACCGATAGCGCCAATTTTCTTTTTGCGATAACGATTTCCACATACTCCGAATCTGCCATTGAGGTAGCGTAATTTTCACGGGCGGTAATTGTACCAAACCATGGCAACATTTGTTTTACCCCTATCCTTGCACGTTGTGCGCCAACCCTAGTTTCCGGTTCACTTACAAAATAGCCGGCACTTATTTCCGTATTAGGAATCCAAGCCGCCTCATTTACTTTTTCATCCGCAATTTGATATCTTAATTCCAGAGATTGAATCTCAGGATTATTTTCAACCGCTTCTTCTATATACTTTTGAACATGTTGTGCTTTTACGGAAAGAACAACAAACCAAAAACAGATATTTAGTATACTATTTTTCATCTGTTTAATTTTTTAAGTTGATATTCTTTTTTCCAGCTAAACAATACCGGAACTAAAAAGTATGAAGTGATATCTATAATCATTCCTCCAAATATTGGAATTGCCATAGGTATCATAATATCACTACCTTTTCCTGTGGATGTCAATACCGGTAGCAATGCCAATATTGTGGTTACGGTAGTCATTAAACAAGGACGAATACGTTTACCTGCAGCTTCTAAAGTTGCTTTTCTAATTCCGGTCTTATCCGTAGGTTTCTCACTATCAAATGTCTGGGTCAAATAGGTTGCCATGACCACGCCGTCATCTGTAGCAATACCGAACAAGGCAATAAAACCAACCCAAACGGCCACACTTAAGTTAATGGTCTTCATATTAAAAAGTGTGCGCAGATTTTCACCGAACAAGCTAAAATTGAAAAACCAATCTTGTCCGTAAAGCCAGATCATTACAAACCCGCCGGCAAAAGCAACTGCTATACCCGTAAACACCATTAAGGATGTGGTTACCGACCTGAATTGAAAATATAAGATCAAGAAAATGATCAATAATGCCATGGGCACCACAATAGAAAGGGTTTTCTCTGCTCTTAGTTGGTTTTCGTAAGTTCCCGTAAAGCGATAGCTTATACCTTGAGGTACCGTTAAGCTGCCTTCTTCAATTTTCTTATCAATTAAAGCTTGGGCACTCTCAACAACATTTACTTCGGCAAAACCATCTAATTTATCAAACAATACATAGCCTATTAAAAAAGTATCTTCACTTTTAATTACTTGCGGACCCTGTTCATACCTAATTGTAACTAGATCATCCAAGGGTACTTGAGACCCATTTTTTACAGGAACATATATGTTCTTTAAATCATCGGGATTGGACCTTAATTCCCTAGGGTAACGAACCCTTACCCCGTAACGCTCCCTTCCTTCAACGGTCTGTGTTAATGGCATACCCCCAACGGCAACCTGCAACACCTCTTGCACATCCATAATAGAAAGTCCATAACGCGCTAGCTGATCACGTTTAATATCAATTAGCAGGTATGGTTTACCAACAATACGATCTGCAAATACAGCTTGCTTTTTGACCCCATCTACTTCTTTTAAAATAGATTCCAATTGCAGCCCAAAATTCTCTATGGTTTTAAGATCAGGACCTTTCACCTTAATACCCATTGGAGCACGCATACCGGTCTGCAGCATTACAAGCCTGGTCTCTATAGGTTGTAATTTTGGGGCAGAAGTCACACCTGGAAATTTGGTCACTTTAACGATCTCGTTCCAAATATCATCTGGACTGTTAATTTCGGGGCGCCAATTTCTATAATATAATCCGTCTTCATCCGCTATCAGATCTTTATTTGTAGCAGTTGTCTTAAGCTGTGAAGCTTTGTAACTGGCGTCTTCATTAATCTGGTTATTCGGGTTAATGACAAACTGACCATTTTTGAGAACGAACAAGCCATCATTATTTACTTTGTAACGTTGTCTATCACCATTACTATTCCGCATATATTCAGACTTATACTGAATCATATTTTCATACATGGATAGCGGAGCTGGATCAAGTGCAGATTCCGTTCTACCAGACTTACCTACCACCGTCTCTATCTCAGGAATACCGGCAACGGCCATATCTAACTGCTGCAATACACGCTTATTCTCTTCTACACCGGCATGCGGCAAAGAAGTGGGCATTAAGAGGAAAGAACCTTCATTAAGTGCCGGCATAAATTCCTTACCCGTATTTTTCATGATCAAGAACCCCAATAGCAAAACAGTAGTGGGAATCGTTAAAAAGAGCAAACGATTTTTTAGTGCCCAACGTAGAATTTGATCATAATATCTTCTAAAAACTGCAAAAACCCCCAAAAGACCAAAGCAAATAATGGAGACAAAAATCAAGTTCAAAATAATACTTCGATCAAAACCAAGTGGTCTCCAATACGTTGCCAATAACATTACGATTGCTAAAGTAGAAACACCTATATTGATAAGATTTTCTTGGCTTGTAGAGATAAATGATTTCAACTTTAAAAAAGCAATTATCCCAAAGGCAACTAACAGCAATCCTAACCAAAAACCATATATAACTGCAGTGATACCCAGTATTACGAAAAGACCGTTTACAACATAGGCCGTACCTTTTTTTATATTTCTTTTTCTGAAAAGAAATGCGGCAATGGGCGGTATTAAGAAAAGTGCAATAACCAGTGATGCCGTTAATGCCATGGTTTTTGTAAATGCCAATGGCCTAAAAAGTTTTCCCTCTGCCCCTATCATGGTAAATACAGGCAAAAAGCTAATGATAGTGGTTAAAACTGCCGTTAGTATGGCTCCAGAAACTTCTGAAGTGGCATTATAAATAATTTCATTGGTAGTGTATTCCTCCCCATTGGCATTAAGGCGTAGTTTATCGTCCTCTTGATGTCTTATCATATTCTCCGCTAGGATTACACCTACATCTACCATAGTGCCAATAGCGATAGCTATTCCCGATAAGGCCACAATGTTAGCGTCTACATTAAATAGTTTCATTGCTATGAAAACCATTAATACGGCAACGGGCAATAATCCCGATATTAGGATAGATGCACGCAGATTATATACCATTACGATAATTACAAGAATGGTTATAAGAATCTCTAGGGTAAGCGCCTCATCCAAAGTATGCAAGGTTTCTTGAATAAGTTCCGTACGGTCATAAAACGGTACTATGGTCAATTGAGATGTACGACCGTCTTTTAATATTTTTGAAGGCAAACCAGAAGATATCTCTGTAATTTGTTCCTTTACATTGTTTATTACCTCTAACGGATTGGCGCCATACCTAGCCACTACAACTCCACCAACAACTTCTGCACCTTCCTTATCTAAAATACCTCTTCTAGTTTGTGGCCCCAAGTGAACGTTAGCTACATCCTTAACACGTATTGAAACAAAATCCTTTGAGGTAACTACGGCATTCTCTATATCTGCAATTGATTTTACATAGCCTAAACCTCTAACCAGATATTCCGCCTGGTTCATCTCTAAGGTTTGCACTCCAATATCCTGATTGGACTCCTTCACCGCTTTAACTACATCTCCCAATCCAATACCGTACTGCCTCATTTTTTCAGGCTCCACATCAATTTGATATTCCTGTACATACCCACCAATAGAAGCTACTTCAGATACTCCGCCAGCCGAGGCAAGACCGTACTTTACATAATAATCTTGTATGCTACGTAATTCTTGTAAATCCCATCCACCAGTTACATTGCCATCTTTATCACGCCCTTCTAAAGTGTACCAATAAATTTGTCCTAAACCTGTGGCATCTGGACCTAGAGTGGGATTTACTCCGTCCGGTAGCAGACCACTAGGTAGTGAATTTAGTTTTTCAAGAATTCTACTCCGTGTCCAGTAAAATTCAACATTTTCCTCAAAAATGATATATATACTGGAAAATCCGAACATAGATGAGCTACGGATAGTCTTAACCCCCGGTATACCCAATAGGGTTGTCGTTAATGGATAGGTAATTTGGTCCTCAATATCTTGAGGAGATCTACCTTCCCATTTACTAAAAACAATCTGTTGGTTTTCGCCAATGTCGGGAATGGCATCTACTGCTACCGGATTAGAAGGTAAAATACCCGTATTCCAATTAAAAGGAGTGCTTACAATACCCCAACATACAAACAAGACCAGTAACAATACAGCAACCAACTTGTTCTCTATGAGAAATTTAATGCTCTTATTTAGCATATATCATTGATATTAAATAGTTGAATTAAAAGTTTAGATGTTAAAACAATAACAAACAAAACATGCCCAAAACAGGTATCTTGTAGGGCTCAATTTCCGATCAAAAACCGGAACTATTTAATAAATCAAATTAAAAACGTCTGGTGCAGCACTTGCACATTCTGTTTGACAAACGGAGGGGAATAATCTTTATAGGAAAATTCATTAGAATCAATTCCTTGAAAAAGATTGATGTAAGAATACGTGAATGTAGCCACAAAAACCTGTTGATCAAAAGATAATTGATCAAATGATACTTTCATGCTTTCTGCTCCTTCAACATTCAATTGAGTATCTGTACAGCAAGATTTTTCGGTTATAGTGGTGTTCTCACAATCGGTTTTAACTTTTTCCATACCGCAAGTTTTCACTTGCTCCATGATAGAAAAATCAACCAACATATCTCCACAATAATGCATATCTACACTAAATGACATTGTAGATAAAAGCACTACAACTGCCATAACAACAGAGATAAATTTGTGAGCTAACATTTTCATTACATGCAAAATTACTAATTATCTTAATACAAAGGTGCTATTTTGCTAATTCTAATGATTTTATCCATCATAAAACAATCCAAATTAATCATTCACCATCTAAACAAATAGATGAACATCAACATTTTCTTCAGAAACAGTAAAAGTAAATTCATTACTATCTCAAGACCGTTCAACAAGGAAAAAAGAAAAAATTAGGATCAATAAAATAAAAACTTTATTTTAGTACCATAATTTAATAAGCGTGACAACGAAACCAAATTTTGTTCTCCTTTCTGAAAACAACACCTACTACGTAGAATACCTAATTGGGCATCTTGTTTTAGCCAACAGTATTACAGAAGCTGTTATTTTTGAGTCGCAATCCCAAGCACTTAAATTTCAAAAATACTTATATAAGCATTGTAGTGTAAGGTTCTCTGTGAACACCTTTATTGCCTAAAAGTTTAAGTTTATCATTTTTAAAATGGGTTAATTACTTCTTAAAGAGAAAAAGTATAATCAACCTAGAACGTATCTTACCTTAAAAAACATATGAAATATATTACCTGCTTTTTTATTTTTACCGCATTGGTTTCTTGCAAGTTATCGGATGATACCAATCCTATAGTTGTTGAACCAATTGATTATACTGAAATCAACGAAGAGCAAATTAATACGTATTTAGAAGATAATTTTCTTCAATCTCAAAAAACGGATTCTGGTCTACATTACATTATTGAAAACCAAGGAGAGGGCGCAAAACCTACAGCAACATCGAATGTAACCGTTGCTTACAAAGGATACTTACTTGATGGACGTGTTTTTGACCAAAATACGGATGGACTTACCATAGGATTAGACCAAGTGATTTCAGGGTGGACCGAGGGTATACCCTTATTTAATGAGGGAGGAAATGGCATATTACTTATACCGGCACACCTAGGTTATGGTAATTTTGATGTCAATGGAATACCAGGCGGTTCAGTATTAATATTTGAAGTTGAATTGATTTCGGTTAATTAAACGATAACGCTTCTACCTGCATTTTTACGGTTTTAACCTGGGTGACGGCTGCTTCCTGTTCCGTCCAAGCAAAGTACAAGGTCTCTTCCATAATTTCCATTTGAGGAAAACCGGATTTTCTAGAATCTACCATTTCGGTAATTACTTGTTGCTGAGATGTTTTCCCGTCCATAGTAATTGCCATTGCTTTGAACAATGCGGTCTTATCATTTGCTTCCATCCAACTCACAACAGCGGTTTCCTCATTTGCCCAAAGTACATCTACCCTACCCATTACCTTTCCCTCAACTATGGTAATAGGAGTTGAAAACTGAGCACCACCATCAGAGGAAAATACCAGTTGTACTTTTTGTTTGTTGCCCGCACCGGTAAACCAAGCTACGACCAAATTATTACCTAAAACATCAACTTTAGGACCGTTCACGGGGCATCCTTTAATCTGCCAATCATCTTCATGTATTACTTTAGGTGCCGACCACTCCCCGTTAACCTGACGAACTATACTTATATCACGAACTTCTTCATCTGATCGGTCCCTATAAATTACAATAGGGCCGTTATCGGTTATCGCGGAAGTTGTTTGGCAGCAATCGCAAGTCCTGTCATCTAATTCATATTCTTCAATTAGATTACCCGTTGCAGAAACTACACCACCACGCAGTGTCATTGCCCCGCGCTCCCCTACTTCCTTTGCTTCGGTATTTCTTCCATCTAGCCAATTCACAAAAAAATTGTTCTTATAAGGAACTATACTTACAAATCCATGTTCAGTGGGCGTGCCATCCGTATGCAAACGCAAATCTGTATTCCAATGTGTTTCTCCTTTTGGTTTCACGTTCATTTTAATATCATAAGAATACGTGCCAAGGCTAGATTTTTTTAAAACGTGAGACCAAAGGTTACCATTATTTTCAGAGATCATAGGATAATCTGCCCAATTCACGAACCAGTTTGTACCATTCAGTATATTTTCTGATTCTTGCCATTCACCATCCACTAATTCTGAATATTTTAAAGTGGTCAAAGTATCATCAACAGTTTCTACCCAAGACATTAAGGCAACATCTTTATTTACCATGATATGAGGTAAAGAGCTAGCCATGGCAGCAGGAGAAGTCATTTTTTGTACCAGTGGCAGTTGCTTATTGGGTTCCGGTTTAGTGGTTGAATTTTTGCACCCAAAACTGATACCTAAAACCAAAAATACAACAGCAGTACATATTAATTTACGCATTATTGAACAGCTCTAAGTTTTTCAATTATTTCTGGACTATCCCATTTTAAACCTCCATCAAAACGTAACACCTGATCACCTACTTCATTATAGATGAAGGTAGCCGGTAAGGCACTTACCCCTTTATTAGCATAGACACCATTAAATTTGATAAAATTCAGATTGAAGCCTCGTGCCTCTTTAAACTTTTCAATTTTTGCCACGGACTGGTCCGAAGCAAATAAGAATACATAATTTTCATTCTCTAATATAGCCTGTGCCTTTTCCATATCCGGCATTTCCGCTATACATGGCCTACACCACGTAGCCCAATAGTTTAAGAGAACGCGTTTGCCTTTATAATCGCTTAAGGAAATTGCATTGCCCTCCAAATCTTCATAGGTAGCAGTCAATTTCTTTTCAACTACACTACCTTCATTAACTGTTGCCTTTTGAGTGTTGGTGTTAACATCTTTACAACTTGCCATGGCAGTAGCCAAAACCATGATTACTAATGTTCTTAAATACATACCCAAATATAATATTATTAAGGTTCAAAACATTTAATATTGAACCAAAAAAAAACCGCCCTAATAGGCGGTTTTAATTTATTACCTAGTTTATTTATTTGATCTCAACAAGCTCTAGCTCAAAGGTCAAATCTTCACCGGCCAATGGATGATTTGCATCAACCACTATGTCATTTTCATTAACTTCTGCTACGCGCAATTGTCTTTCACTACCATCTGCATTAGTGGCCATTAAAGCCATATTTACTTTTGGCTCAATTTCCGCTGGTAATTCAGATTTTGGTACAGTTTGAAAAAGCTCTTTTTGCTTTTCCCCGTATGCATCTTCCTTAGCTATGACGATAGTCTTTTTCTCGTTAGGTTCCATATCCAACAAACCTTTTTCAAAACCGGGAATCAAACTACCTTGTCCTAATTTTACTTCAAGAGGTTCTCTGTCTACCGAACTATCAAATACCTGACCATCACTTAATTTTCCTGTGTAATGTACACGTACTTGACTATCTGCTTTTACTTTGCTCATACTATAAATTTCTACTATTTCACTTAATTAAGATACAAAGGTATTGTTCTTAGTAGGGAATAACGAAGATTATAGAAAAACCTTCCCTTTTTAGCCTCATCTTAACAAAAACAGCGTATAAAATCTTTAAACAGTAGGGAGATCGAATAAAAATCAACAAAAATTCAGCGAATAAAACTAGGCTTTTTACACCCTACTAAGTAAACAACTAAATTATTAGGTATATTTAGAAGACAATCAACCAACAATCAACTTATAATCATGAAATCGCTAATCTATCTATTTGCTTTCGTATTCACCTTTTTCTGTTCAATTCTACAAGCTCAAGAAACAATAGGAATTTTTGACAACCAAATAGGTATAGGCAGTCCTAGTTTGACCGGTTCTGCCAGTTATAATAAAAATGAACAGACTTATACCATAAATGGTGCTGGCAAAAATATGTGGTTTAACAACGATGAATTTCAATACCTCTGGACTACCATTCAAGGCGATTTTATTTTAAGAGCCACCATCAACTTTAAGGGAAAGGGCAAAGACCCGCACAGAAAAGCAGGATGGATTATAAAAAATGACCTAAAATCTAACACACCCCATGTTAATGCAAGTATTCATGGGGACGGATTAACTTCTTTACAATATCGAAGAATTATTGACGGACCTACCGAAGAAATTAAATCTAACGACGAATCACCTACTATAGTTCAGTTAGAAAGACGTGGCACTACGTACATAATGTCCACTGCTAAATTTGGAGAGGAATTTACACATGTTGAACTTAATGATGTGGCTTTGGACAAAGAAGTATACATAGGATTGTTCGTTTGTTCCCACAACCCTAAAGTATTGGAAACCGCAACTTTTAGCAATGTTAGGATTATTAAACCTATAAATAAAGATTTTCAACAATACCAAGATTATATTGGTAGCAACCTAGAGCTTATGGATGTTTCTACGGGACATCGGACCATAATTTACAAATCGGCTCACTCCATACAAGCGCCTAACTGGACTGTAGACGGTAAAAGGTTAATATATAATTCAAAAGGTCTATTATATAATTATGATCTAGACGCCAACGCTATAAGTATTCTCAACACAGGTTTTGCCACTAAAAATAATAATGACCATGTACTTAGTTTTGATGGTAAACTTTTAGGAATTAGCCATCATAACCCAGAGGACAATAATACTTCGTCTATTTATTATTTACCAAGCGAAGGAAGCAAAGAACCTATAAAAGTAACTAAGCCTGGTGTTGGTGCTTCTTATTTACATGGTTGGTCTCCAAACCAAAAAGAAATGCTGTTTACAGGAGAAAGAAATGGAGCATATAATATTTATTCAATTAACGTTAAATCTGGCAAAGAAGAGCAATTAACAAATTTTGAAACATTGGACGACGGTGCGGAATATAACAAAAACGGTAAGTATATATTTTTCAACTCAGCTCGTTCAGGCACAATGCAATTGTATAGAATGAAAGCAAATGGAAAAAAACAAACTCAATTAACTTTTGACGAATATAACGATTGGTTTCCTCATGTGAGTCCGGATCAAAAGTGGATTGTTTTTATTTCCTTCCCTAAAGATATTGATCCAGGGGAACATCCTTTTTACAAACATTGTATGCTAAGAATCATGCCAATAAATGGTGGAAAACCTAAAGTTTTAGCTCATATCTATGGAGGTCAAGGAACTATTAATGTACCTAGTTGGTCACCAGACAGTAAAAGAATTGCCTTCGTAACCAACACAGACAACTACTAAACTATTACTTTAAACACTAAAAGATAAATTATTTATTTTCAGTATTTAATATTTTAACATTACCATTATATTGAATAGTATTTCTATTGGTAGTATTTACATTTACCAAACAAGACTTGTTTGGAAATATATGCATAGTTATAGTATACCGATCCGTTTTGTTGCTTATTTGAAAGTTAATGATATACTTTTGTTTGTCTTCACTGAAAACTTGTTCGTATTCGCTGGGAACACTATTAAACTCAACCCCCTCCGCAATACCGTAAGTACCTCCAAATTGTCTTTCACCGTAGTAAGGCAAATTTGCGGAAACACTATCATTGAATACTTTTAAAAAATATCCATTACCATTTAAGTCTATTCTTGAAACACTATTACCAGGTGGTAAAAGTCCGCTGTTGGCAATAGCATTTAAACTTTGCGTAGCCATCGGACTAGCAGATTTAGCTGAAAACTCAAAATTCTTTGACGAAACTAAGGAATGTATTGGGTGCGCATCATCAATTAAGGTTTTAGATGATTTACAACTAAACATGATACAACAGATAAGTACAAATAAAAATGGTGCTTTCATAAGGTTTAACTTTACACACCCTAATCGCTACCAATTTTATGCCAAAGAGTGTAAATTAATCTTCAAATTCTTCTTCCTCGAACTCGGTATTCGCTAAAACCGATTTCTTAAAATTGACACTGTGGGACTCTTTGTACAATGCCTTTATCAATCGTTGACGTTTTCTATCTGAAATATCCAATGTATCAAGTGCCTTTATTTTTTGCTTTAAAGCTGCCCTTTGCAACATAACGGCAGTTTCATAATTAGGCTCAAACTGAAACATTATTGGTCCTTCATCTTCTTCATTAGGTTTTACAGAAGGCGTAGTGTTCTGTTGTGAGTACAACAAACTAGTACAAAAAAATGTGCAGCAAATAGCTAGCCGCATAAATAGTTTCATATCAATTTCATAAGTGTTCTACCTCTAAATTAAGAACAATTATTTTAAAATGTAAAGAAACCCAATAGTTAAAGAAAAATAATATTCAAATTTACCAATCACCTAAGAAATAAGCTTTTAAACGGTTTGTCTTGAATCAATACGCTTTCTAAATTTTAACGTGTACTCCATAAAATCGAATTCAAGTTCAGAAGTTTCCCTGATATGAAAATTGACCATGTTGTATTGTTCCGGCAATAGATCATTAGTAGACTTTAAATACTCAAGCAAACTTTTATTAACCTCTGAAAGCTTCTTAATCGTATTTTTTAAATGCACCTTGGTTTCAAACAATGCCATCGTTGTAGGTTCATACAAATATGAATCTACCCTAATTTTAAAATGTTGGATAGTGTTTTTACAACGTTCCAACTTACCTAAGCACTGAGATTTATCCTGTACATTTTCCATGGCGGTTGATTTAAAAGTAAAAATGTGGGAATTTTACTTCAATTTAAGATAAACACTTCATATTTGTACTATGTTTGTGTAAGTTTAACTTAATTTTAAAATGGAACCGAAACTGCTAACCTTATAAAAACAAAACAGTTAGCAAAACTTAATATTGACCTACCATATTATTAAGATATTTTTAATTGTGAAGCATTACCAAAATGAGTATCTTAAACTAAACTTATAGCCTATGAATATCAATTTTGAATACGACGATGTAAAAGCCAGTAATCGTTTAGAGATTATGGCAGCGCAAAAATTAGAGAAATTATTGGATAAGTATGATTTTATTGTAAGATCCGATGTTTTCTTCAAAAAAGAGAATACCTCTTCCCCCGACACAGGTATGGTTTGCAACATACGCTTAAGTGCACCGGGACCGCGATTATTTGCGCAATCCTCTTCAGCTAGTTTTGAAGCTTCCATAGCTTCTTCGATTGAGGATTTACACCGACAATTAGAAAAAAGAAAAGCAAAAATGCAGTCTCATTAGACTGCATTTTTTTTATACCACTTCCTATTCTTCAATTAACGTATATTCCGCGACCGCTTCTTTAATTTTTTCAGAGAAAGGATTTCGCTTTAATTCTAAAAGCAACCGTTTTCTTTTACGATCCGATATTTCAACAGAATCCAAGATTTCCTTTACACGATATTGATATGCGATACGACTTTGTTTCAATGCAATTCGTTCCGAAGCAGTTAAAACGTAATCGGATTCAAATTGATTTAACAAAGGGCGTTTGTTTACTTTTGCACTAACGCTATCTGAATTTTGTGCAACAGCAGTGTTCATCCCCAAAAAAAGGCACATGAAAACACCACCCCAAAGAGCTAGTTTTTTCATTTCATATAGTTGTTCTACCCTTAAAGTAGCAATTTTATTACTACCGGTCAAAAAACTAGAAACTTACTTGCACTTCATCGAAAGTATTGCTCGCTTTAACTGCAAAAGGTAATCTGCCAAGCTTTTTAGATACTTATGGCAAATAGGCTAAAAATATAGTCAAAAGATGTAATGCTTTTTAAACACAAATATCACCTTTGCAAAAACGATAAGGTATTTAAATAAATGATAATCAAGCATTAACGTTTTAAACAAATCACAGTGCTACTTTCCATTTTTTAATACCTTTGCAACTTCAAAAATTTTATATGATAGTCTGGATAGTCTTTATCGCATTTGTACTTGTATTTCTTGCCCTTGACCTAGGGGTATTCCACAAGAACGAACATGTAATCAAATCTAAGGAGGCAGGCATCTGGACCGCTATATGGGTAACCGTTGCCCTAGCATTTAGTGGTGTTATTTATTGGCTCTTCAATGCGGAAATTATTGACAACCCAACTGCACTTACGCCAAATGACGCCGTTTTAAAATATATAACGGGTTATCTCATTGAGCTTTCACTTAGTGTGGACAATGTATTTGTAATCGCCGTTATTTTTTCATCCTTTAAAATTCCGCCTTTATACCAACACCGTGTGTTATTTTGGGGAATTCTAGGGGCAATCGTATTTAGAGCATTAATGATTTTATTTGGTGTTGCATTAATAACCAAATTCGAATGGATCATTTATGTTTTTGGAGTATTCTTATTGTATACCGCATTTAAAATGCTAAAGGGCGATGACGATAATTTTGACCCAAAAAATTCTTTTGTCTTTAAACAAATAAAGAAGATTTACCCCGTAACGACGACTATGCATGGTCACGATTTCTTTGTTAAACGAATGGGGCTCAATGCTGCTACACCGCTTTTTGTTGCATTAATAGTGATCGAATTGACAGATATTCTTTTTGCACTTGATAGTATACCTGCCATATTAGCAATAACAGCTGACCCGTTTATTGTATTCAGCTCTAACATACTTGCTATTTTAGGTTTACGTTCTATGTATTTTTTAATATCCAGAATGCTAGAAAAATTCAGGTACATCAATTATAGCTTAGTGGTTATTTTAGCTTTCGTAGGTCTAAAAATGCTTTTCTCTCATTATGTTCATTTACCGGAATGGGTCTCGCTGACCGTAATTTCGGTAGCACTGATTTCCGGTATTCTTGCATCTACTCTAATTAAGGATAAGAACAAGGAACACGGTACCGAGAGCTAACATTATTATGTATTTAATTTTGCATCTATAATAGCAACGGCATCATTAACGGTCTGCATGTTTTCCATATCCTCGTTCTCTAACCGGATATCAAAAGCATCCTCCACATCCAACACAATATCTACCAAGTTGGCAGAGTTGATATTTAAGTCGTTCATCAGATGGCTATCTTCTGAAATATCAGAAAACGCTACGTCTTCGGGAAGGTAGACTTTGATAATATTTTTTAATTTTTGATACTTTTCTTCTTTTTGCATACTACTATTCAATTTTTAATACTATTCGGTATAAACTTATAGGGTCATTTAGTAAACGCTTTAAAAATTACACAGGCATTGACATCTCCAAATCCAAAACTGGCTTTGGCTATTATACTAGGTGCATGTTCTAACGTCTTTCTTGGGATACATGAATCTGCGATCAGTTCAGTTATTTCAGGGTGAACATCTTCACAATTGATATTTTTAAAAACAACTTGTTCTTTAAATTGAAGAATAGCCGCCACACATTCTATACTACCTGCAGCTGCCAAACAATGACCTACTGCACCTTTAAAAGAATTGATTAAAGGAAAATCCGCCCCTTTTCTATTTAAGGCCACGCTCCAATTCTCAATTTCCAAGCTGTCTTTTGAGGTAGCCGTCAAATGTCCGTTAATAACATCTATATCCGATGCTTCTATACCGGCATTGACTACAGCATTCTTAATACAGCGTTGTACCGCCAAGCTATTGGGTGCTGTCATAGAACCTTCGCCTACTTGCCCTCCACTATTGATTTCCCCACCTAAAACTTCGGCGTATATGTGTGTACCACGTTCTTGCGCACTTTCTAAAGATTCTAATACCAAAGCTCCTGCCCCGCTACCCGGTATAAATCCGCTTGCAGTTGCACTCATTGACCGGCTCGCCTTTGCCGGGTCATTATTATATCCCCTAGGCAATATACGCATGGCATCAAAACCTCCCCATACATAAGGTCCGCTGTCACTACAACTACCTGTGAGCATAATTTCCGCCTTTCCTTGGCTTATTCTATCATAAGCCATAATTATACCTTCTGTTCCCGTGGTACAAGCTGCAGAATTGGTGGTCACTTGATTTCCACACCCTAACATACCCCCTAAATAAGCACTAATTCCACTTGCCATGGTTTGAATAACCGAAGTACTACCCAATCTTCTCACATTGCCATCATCTATTAAATGAATGGCTTCCCTAAATTTATCTACCCCTAGTATACCTGTTCCAAAAACAATTCCACGATCCCAACTAGGCTCATTTGTCGTGTTCTTAACAAGTCCCGCATCATTCCAAGCATCCACACCTGCAATTACACCATACACAATTCCCGAAGCATTTAGCCCCCTTCTTTCTAAGGGAGTAAAATAAGAATTGATCAAATTATCTTTCACCAAGGGCTCTCCCGCTACTTGACAACCAAAGCCAAGTTTCTCTAAATTTGGTTGATGCCTAATGCCACTTTTACCATCCAATAATGCCTGGGTAAAATCAGTAAGACCTACACCATTTGGCGCACAAACTCCTAAACCTGTAATTACAACACGTCTACCCATTAGCTATCTCATCATGCCTGCCAATATACCTTTACAGACCAGTTTATCTTGTTCATTATACATTTTTACATGGCACTTTAATTTCTGGAATCTAAAATACTTCAGTTCTGAAATTACTTTTACCCGTTCTCCAGGAAAAACAGGTAATAAAAAATCCATTTCCGAACTGCTCATACTTATACCAACCGTTTTCTCTGCCTCATCTTTCCCCATTAAATATATGCCCAAACAAACCAAACCTATTTGGGCACAACACTCCGTCAATATGACTCCAGGCGTTACAGGGTTATTCTTAAAATGACCACTATAAAAATCAGCATCAGCCTTAAACGTATATGAGCCATCAACACCAGTATCATGCGCATTTAAAATTTTATCTACAAATAAAAAAGGATGCGCATAAGGCAATTGGTCCAATATATAAGAATATGATTTTTTCATAGGTTTTACATTTACAATAAACTTTCACCACCATCTACCTTGATTACGGTACCCGTTATCCATTTTGCCTCATCAGTGGTAAGTAAATACACTGCATTGGCAATGTCTTCTGGAGTGGTTAAACGATTATTAGGGTTTCTACTCAGGGCATTTTCTTTAATTTGTTCAAAACCGGGAATCATTGATAATGATTTGGTTATTGTAATACCCGCTTGTATACAATTTGCCTTTATACCTACGGAAGCGAACTCCAGTGCAATACTTCTTGTCAATGCCTCTAATGCCACCTTAGCCACTGAAACAGCGCTATAATTAGGTAAGGCCTTGGTATTACCTTCACTGGTAAACGATATAACCCTAGTATCATCAGCAAACAACCCTGCTGTTTCCAAGGCTTTTGTCCAATCGAACAAGCTTAATGCCATTGCGTCAAAAGTTATTCTGAAATCTACATCTACTAAAGTAGGTGCTGTTTTGGAGTACATAGGCTTTAATGTGCCTTTTGCCACGCTATGTACCATTACCTTAATCTTATGCCCTAAAGGCAACTTCTGCCTTATATCATCAATAATTCCTTTTCTTTTCTCAGCATTTAAGGCATCTACATTCATTGCCAGTAATTGATTGCCTAATGCTTCAATTTCATTGAAATGTTCTTCGATGATATCCATATCTGCCCGTCTATCCCTATGAATTATGATTATATGGTAGCCATGTAAAGCCAATTTCTTTGCCGTTGCCAACCCTAACCCGCTACTACCGCCTAAAATTAATGCCCAATACCTATTTTCCATACCTAAAATATACTACCATTCTATTAATACCCGTTGTGCCGAAAATCCTGGCCCAAAACTTAGAATGAGCCCTTGCTCTCCTTCCGGAATTTTCTTATCCATGAAGCGCTCTAAAACGTAAAGCACCGTAGCACTACTCATATTTCCATAAAGACGCAATACCTCTCTAGTGTCATCAATGTTTTTCCCTAAAGCGCCAAATAAAGCTTCTACGGTCTGCACAATTTTTCTTCCACCAGGATGAAATACCAAGTGGTCTACTTTCTGAATGGAACTACCGTACTTTTCTAAAAAAGGATGTACTATTTCTGCAAAATGATCAGCAATGGTTTCGGGTACTGCGGGATCAAGTATCATTTTCAATCCGTGGTTGGTAAGGTCAAACCCCATCATTTGGGTAGCATTATGAAAATGGTACATTTCCTCTCCAATTATTTTAGGTCCAATTGCATTTTCTTCGGATGATAATAACACACATGCCGCCCCATCACCAAAAATTGCCGCACTGACCATATTTGCCATGGAATAGTCTTGAAGCTGAAAGGTTGCGGTGGGACTTTCTACCGATACCAAGGCAATGCGCTTACCCGGATTGGATTTCAAAAAATTGTGTGCATATATGAGCCCGGAAACGCCAGCTGCACAACCCATTTCTGTTACGGGAAGTCTAACTACATCTTGTCGCATACCCAATTCATTGATCAAATATGCATCTAACGATGGAATCATTATACCTGTACAACTAACCGTAATAATGTAATCTATTGATGAAGCCGCCCAATTACTTTTGCCCAAGGCTTTCTTTAAAACATTGCCCCCCATACGTTTGGCTTCTCTGCTATAAATCTTGTTCTTATCTTCAAAAGAAGTTGTTTGAAACACATCTTCCGGTGGCATAATTGAATAACGTTTATCTACCGCAGCGCCTTCAAATATTTTAACCACTTTTCTGGTAAACCGTTCCTCTTGCCCACTTAACCAATATTCAACAAGGGGAATAATATCCTCGGTATTTCTATAATACGGTGGTAATTCTTTGGTGACAGTTACAATTCTTGTGTAATTCATAGCTTTCTTAATCTTCAATCTACTACTTCTTTTTTAAAACCCATACATATCTAAATGCCCATTTCCATTGTATATGATGCGTTACATTAGAAACCTTATGAGCTATTTGTCGCAATTCATTTATTTTAATTGCTCTTCGAATAGATAATAAGCCATCTTTTTTGCCAATTTCAGTTTTTATAAAAAACCAACTAAATATTTTAAACAAGTAATAGGCAACCGGACTACGCTCCAAATCATTGATGACCACCCCAATTGAAGCTAATTGTACAAACCGATTTACAAACTTTAAAACACCATCATCCGTAAAGTGGTGAAGGGTCAATGTAGACATCACAATATCTATTTTTAAATCGGAGAAATCGTGTAAAAGAATATCAGCCTGTATATAGCTAATTTCTGGATAATCTATGGTATTCCGCTTTGCCAACTCCAGTGCTTTTGCATTTAAGTCTATTCCTATTAATTTAAGGTCAATATTCTTCTTTCTGGCTGCAGACGCAAGCTTTTTCAGCATGGTTCCATCGGAACAACCCATATCTAAAATCGTATACGATTTTTTATTTTTAAACCTAAGTAATTCAAAAACAGCATTTAAAGTAATACGGTAACCACCTAGCAAATTATTGACCCTATTAATATCATTTAATATTAACTCAAGCTCGGAGATGGTACCTTTGTAGGTATCCATAATCTCCACTTCTTCACTTCTATACTTAAAATCTATCATTAAACTATAGGCTTACCATGTGTTTTTGAAATAATATATCTTAATACTGTTATTGATCTTCCAATGGTTTTTAAGCCTATTGAAACCCATTTTTCATTTAATAATATGCCTTGTAATATTCTGCCAAACCATAATCTTCTAGCAAAATTTTTAGACCAAGCTTTCCGGTAATCTTGCTCTAAAGCAACACGACTATATTTACCTTGACCGTAAAATTGAACAATCAGTTCTGAAGCAATTTTAGCACTGTGTATTGCCATAGCCATACCATTGCCACAGAGTGGATGTATAAGTCCCGCAGTATCTCCACACATCAGCATATGGTCTACTACACTGTCTTTTTTATCAAAGGATATTTGTGCTATGGTCATGGGATTATCAAAAACAGGTTCGGAATTTTCTAGAAATTTTCTCAAAGACGGATTTTCCCCAACAATTTCCTGTGTGTAGCTATCCACATCTTTACAAGCTTTAAAACTGTTGTAGTGTGCTAAATAACAGAAATTTATTGCTCCACTTTCCGTTTGGGACAAGCCACCATAACCTCCTTTAAAATTGTGTAATGCTACTATACCCTTTGGAAAATCAGAAACCTTATAATGTGCCTTTACCGCCAACCAAGAATGCTTCTTTCTACTGAAGTTTCTATCAAGTTTCTTATCTAGTACAGAACGCTTACCATATGCACCAATGACTATTTTTGCCGTATAGTTCTTTACATTTGTTACCACGGTAAATTGATCATCTTTAAACGCCGTAGAAATTACTTTTTCAAAATAAAAAATGACCCCAAGTTCTTTTGCCCGTAGATATAGGTAATTATCAAATGCATATCTACTAATACCAAATCCGCCCAAAGGCAGTTCGGTTTCTATACTATAACCATCAATGGCACTCATACTAAACCGGGTAATTTCTATAGCTCCTTTAGCTCTTAAGTCTATACCCAAACGTTGTAAATATGGCTCAACTTCTTTAGACACATATTCACCGCATACTTTATGATGTGGATAAGTCTGTTTCTCCAATATGGCAACATCCAATCCTTCCATAGCCAAATGAACCGCGGCGCAAAGTCCCGCTAGACCACCTCCAATTATCAGTATGCTATGCTCCTTCATTGCATGGAAGTTACACCAAAAACAAAAAAGCCCTGCAAATGCAGGGCTTTTATTTTTAACTCAATACCAAACTTGAAAATCTTAGTTCGTCTGGGTTTTAGCTTCTTGTTTTAGAGACTCACTGGCAACAATTGCCAACTCCACACGTCTGTTCTTTGCTTTTCCCGCAGCGGTACTGTTATCACCAACTGGCTGTGTTTCTCCATACCATTTGGTATCAAAACGACTAGCGTCTATCCCTTGGCTTATTAAATAATTGGTTACCGACTCCGCTCTTTGCTTAGAAAGATTAAGGTTATACTCTTCTGCACCTGCACTATCAGTGTGGCCCTCTACCAAAATATTTGATTTTGGGTATTCTTTGAAAATACCAACCAATTTGTTCAATGTAGTTGCAGATGTACCTTGTACATTTGATTTATTGGTGTCAAAATAAACTCCGGCATCTTCGTTAAACGTAACATTGATACCTTCACCTACTCTTTTCACTTCTGCTCCTGGAATTTCCTCTTCTATACGCTCAGCTTGGCGGTCCATTCTATTTCCTATGTATCCACCGGCAGCGCCACCTATGGCAGCACCTAAAATTGCACCCAGAGCGGTATTATTTCCACTACCTACGTTATTTCCTAAAACACCACCGATTACGGCTCCACCCGTTGCGCCTATTACCGCACCTTTTTGGGTTTTATTTGCATTTTTTACTGTACTACAGCTCATTACCATGGCAAGAGCGATTATGTAACTAGTTTTGCGTAATATCATTGTTTTCATATACTTTATTTAATTTATAAGTAGGTAATTATTTTTTACTGAATTCATAAACTACGTTCACGGGTGATCCTTCTACCATAACGTTAGACTTTAGGGTCATTGCATACTCCGTAAGGTTTTCAATATTTAAACGGTAACCCGCACCTCCGGAAATATCTTGGTTTTTCTCGTTAATGAATTTGAACTGTAGTTGGCTTGTATAATTTTCTTCACGTTCTACAACAGACCATCTAATATAACGATCGCCCCCTGTACAAAAAGTGGATTGGTCAATGGTATATCTACCAGTGCTGTTATTATCTCTAAAGAACCATTCGCTGCCCTCTAAACAAATATCTTCAACATCATTGAACAAAACAGCCTTAACATTGCCCGTATTACCCTCAAAAGAAACATTGTTCAAGGTCCAAGTACCGCTTAGTAGATTGCGCTTGCCCCTAGCATCCTTCGAAATTGAGCATGAGGATATTAAGAGTACCACACTAAAAAGCAAAATCATTTTTTTCATAAGTAAATTATTTAGGTTTGATCTATATACGTCGTTTGTCATTATTTGGACGGAAACTTTTTATATTTTCGACCAATTGACACTGCAAAGATGCTCTTAAACAATCATACTTATTACCTCTTTTAACATTTTTGTTGACCTGTTTCCTTTAATAAGCTATGAGCTCTAACAAATCTTTTTCAAACCTAGATTTTGCAAGATACTGTGCTTCCAGTTCGGCATTAAAAGGTATTGGCGTTTCTAAGCTACCAACTCTTTTTATTGGACCATCCAGGTACTCAAAACAATTCTCCATGACCATTGCAGAAATATCACTTGCAATTCCGCCGAAAAGGCTATCTTCCTGTAGTATTATAACTTTTCCTGTTCTTATAACCGAATCATAAATAGCTTTTGTATCTAGGGGTTGCAAGGTTCTTAAATCCAATACATCTGCCCTAATTTCCGTATGATCATCTAAAGTTTCCAATGCCCAGTGCACTCCTGCACCATAGGTAATAATAGTTATTTGATCTCCCTGCCTTAAAAGACTGGCTTCCCCCAAGGGAAGGGTATAGTAATCAACAGGTACTTCTTGGTATACACTTCTGTACAACCCTTTATGTTCAAAAAACAATACCGGATTCGGATCTTCAATTGACGTAGCAAGCAATCCTTTTGCATCATATGGAAACGCGGGGTACACAACTTTTAAACCGGGTGTTTTGGTAAACCATGCTTCATTGGTCTGGGAGTGAAAAGGACCTGCCGCTACCCCACCACCACAGGGCATTCGTATAACTACATCTGCGTTTTCTCCCCATCTGTAATAGCTCTTTGCCAAATAATTTACAATAGGATTAAATCCGCTACTGGCAAAATCCGCAAATTGCATTTCCATAACCGCCTTCATACCGTTTATGGACAAACCCATAGAAGCCGAAACAATTGCCGATTCGCAAATAGGTGTATTGCGTACTCTCTCTTTACCAAAATCGTTAACGAACCCGTCGGTAATTTTAAATACCCCACCGTATTCAGCGACATCTTGTCCCATTATCACCAGGTTATCAAACTTCTTCATAGCCTGTCTCAAACCTTCTGATATGGCATCTACCAAACGGATTTTTGTAATAAATTTACTAGGTCTAACTTCTTTATAATCAAATTTTTGATACACATCACCTAACTCTATAGTTTCATTAGGTTTAATAGTATCCTCAGCAAAAGCAATTCTCAAATGTTCATCAATTTCTACCTGTATTTCAGTTTTGTAAGCCGCTATACTTTCTGGGGTCAACAAATTTTCGCCGATTAAATAAGTCGTAAAATTTTCTAGCGGATCTTTAGCCGCCCAGGTATCTAGAAGCTCTTGAGGCACATATTTTGTTCCACTGGCCTCTTCATGTCCGCGCATGCGAAACGTCTTAAATTCCAACAAAATTGGTCTTGGATTTATACGCATATCCCTTACCAAATGAGCAACTTTAAAATAAACTTCTAAAATATTGTTCCCGTCAATAATATGCGATTCCATACCATAACCCACACCTTTATCGGCAATATTATCACACTTAAACTGCTCGTTTGTGGGAGTAGACAATCCATACCCATTGTTTTCAACACAAAAAAGTACAGGAAGTTCCCAAACAGCGGCGACATTTAACGCTTCATGAAAATCTCCTTCACTAGTTGCTCCTTCCCCTGTGAATACAGCAGTTACTTTTTTCTCCTTTTTGAGTTTATGAGCCAAAGCGATACCATCCGCAACACCTAACTGCGGACCTAAATGAGAGATCATACCGATAATCTTGAAATCTTGTGTGCCAAAATGAAAGCTACGGTCCCTACCCTGTGTAAATCCGCTAGCTTTACCTTGCCATTGGGCAAATAATCTATATAATGGAATTTCCCTGGTTGTAAAAACACCCAAGTTTCTATGCATGGGCAATATATATTCATCTTCCTTTAAAGCTGTAGTTACCCCAACAGAAATAGCCTCTTGACCAATACCGCTAAACCATTTGGAAATTTTGCCCTGTCTCAGTAATATCAACATTTTCTCCTCTACCATACGAGGTTTAAGCATTGATTTATAAAGTTTTAACTTAACGTCTTCCGTTACTTTAAAATCGGTGTAATTCATTGATAAGGTCAATTTAGACTATTAAACTATAAATGTAACAAAAATGGATATAGCAAGTATCGATTATAACAACGCTATTAAATCAGCAATAATTATTAATTTTACGTAAAATCTTTAAAATATGAGTTTGGTACCTAGTGTAGACTTGACTGACTTTCTTTCGGAAGATCCAAAAAGAAAACAGAAATTTATAAATGAAATTGGAAAAGCCTTTGAAGAGATTGGCTTTGTTGCGTTGGGCGGACATTTCCTGTCCGATGAGCTGGTAGATTCGCTTTATGCAGAGATAAAAGCTTTTTTTGATTTACCTGATGATGTAAAAGACGGGTACCAAATTGAAGGCATAGGCGGGCAACGTGGTTATACTTCTTTTGGTAAAGAACATGCCAAAGGTAGAAAAGAAGGTGATTTAAAAGAGTTTTGGCATTTTGGACAGTATGTTGAGGATAATGATAAGTTAGAAAAGGAATATCCTGCAAATGTCATTGTAAAAGAATTACCTGAGTTTAACAAAGTAGGTAAGGAAACGTATAAAATGTTGGAAAAAACGGCAAAATACGTTTTACGTGCATTGGCCCTTCACTTAAACTTAGATGAGTTTTATTTTGATAACTTCATCAAAAACGGAAATTCAATTTTACGTCCAATCCACTACCCTCCTATAAAGACAGAGCCAAAGAATGCCGTTAGAGCTGCTGCACATGGCGATATAAATTTGATTACCCTTTTAATGGGTGCACATGGTAAAGGTTTACAAGTGCAAAACCACGAAGGCGAATGGGTAGATGCCATTGCAAAACCAGATGAGTTAATGATCAACGTTGGCGATATGCTGTCACGATTAACAAATAATAAATTGCTTTCCACAATCCATCAGGTGGTTAACCCTCCTAAGGAACTTTGGGGCACTTCTAGATATTCTGTTCCGTTCTTTATGCATCCTGTTAGCGAAATGCCGTTAAACTGTTTAGAGAACTGTATTGATGATGAACATCCTAAACTATATGAAGATATTACCGCTGGAGAATTTTTACATGAAAGATTAATTGAGTTAGGGTTAATTAAAAAATAATAACCATGGATCTAAAAGACCAGTTAAAAAATCTTTTTCCAGACCACAAACCCGAAGAAAATGAGGTAGAAAATAAGGCGGACAACCCTATTTGGCTTCAAGACGACCCAATAATCTGTAAGTACGAAAAACGCAAAGGTAAACCCATAACAATATTGGAAGGTTATACCGGTGCAGACGAAGATTTTAAGAAATTAGCCAAAGAACTAAAGACGAAATTGAGTGTTGGTGGCAGTTTTAAGGACGATAAAATTATAATTCAAGGAGATTATCGCGATAAAATCATGTCAATACTTAAAGATAAAGGCTTTGCAGTGAAGCGTGTAGGCGGTTAATTTAACATTATTTCAGTCTTTAAAACTATCATTTGTTTTCTGTTAAATAATTTTATAACGTTGTTATAAGTATTATTTTTAATCATTCTAACTAAATCAAACCTGGTATGAGTTCTCTCTTACACATTACCAATGGAGATGTTTTTACCGAACGCCTTCAGAAATTAAATTTAGACGGTGACGTCATTACATGGCGCGAAATGCTTTGTGAAGGCCAAACACTGCCCAACGTAGGTACGGAAACATTTTGGAAAGCACGTTTTGAGTTTCTCCATAAAAATTATAAAGTTTCAAAATCGTGGTTTATAGAAAAGACACTTAAAGAATACAGATCGCTCTGTAGTCATAAACAACAAGATCATATCGTACTTTGGTTCGAATATGATCTTTTTTGTCAAGTGAATATGCTAGCGGTCATTAGCTGGCTTCTCACCCATAGAAAATATGCCCAAATATCTTTGGTATGTAGTGGTAAGGAAGATGAATCAGATAAGATGTATAGCCTTAACGAGCTATCTGACGAACAATTATTGGGTCTTTACAAAAACAAAAAGGTATTAACACAAGATGATACCGAATATGCCGATTATGTTTGGCAACTTTACTGTAGCAATAACCCTATACGATTAGAAAACCTGACCGACTTTAAGGATTATCAGTTTGATTATTTAGGTGATGCCGTAAAATCCCACTTAAAACGTTTTCCAAGCATTAATAACGGACTTAATGATATGGAAAATACCATTTTAAAATTGGCCATTGACAAAAAACCAAAGTCCAAAACAGAATACATGGATGTGCTGCTTAAAAATCAGGGAAATCTTGGTTTTTCCAATACTCAATATGATCGTGCCATAACACGATTAAAACCTTTGATCACCAGCTTAAATCCTGTCCGTATTTCCAAAAAAGGAAAGGAAATCCTAGAAGGCAAAACAAGCTATTATTCTTGTATTCAAGACAACGATGTGTATTTAGGAGGTGCTTTAAAGTACAATTTCCTCTATAACACCACTACGAACCGAATCTTAAAATTATAGCATGCAACTAAAGCCTGCTGAGCTTGTCATCAATGAAGATGGCAGTATTTATCATCTGAATTTATTACCAGAAGATATTGCAACCACAGTTATCACGGTTGGCGACCCAGATAGGGTTGGTCAGGTTTCCCGTTTTTTTGATACCATTGAGGTCAGAAAAGGAAAACGGGAATTCCATACCCATACCGGGCATTTGAACGGCAAACGAATTTCTGTTATTTCTACCGGCATAGGTACGGATAATATTGATATTGTCTTAAACGAGTTGGATGCATTGGTTAACATTGATTTTAAGACAAGAACATTAAAAAAAGAGCACACTTCTTTAAATATTATTAGAATAGGGACCAGTGGCGCCATACAACCCAACATACCCATTGATTCGTTTTTAATAAGTGAATATGCTATAGGATTTGATGGGCTTCTGCATTTCTATGAGCACAGTAACATTAATTATCCAGAAATAGAAGAATCATTCATAGCACACACCTCTTGGCATAAGACCAAAGCAAGGCCATACGTGCTATCCTACTCAAAAAAACTAGGTGAACTGTTTACGGATAATCGTATACGATTAGGATTCACAGCAACAAATACAGGGTTCTACGGTCCTCAACAGCGACAATTAAGAATTAAGCCAAGTCAAATGGAATTAATGGAGAAACTATCATCTTTTTCCTATAATGCTCTTCGGTTGACCAACCTTGAGATGGAAACTTCGGGTATTTATGCCCTTTCACAGCTACTAGATCACGAGGCCGTATCACTAAATTGTATTTTAGCCAACAGGTCAACCGGGGAGTTCTCTACTACCCCAACCGCTTCGGTAGATAAACTTATTGAGTTCTGTTTGGAAAGATTGGCTTAACATAGATTTACAATAATCTTAAAATTGCACTACTTATTTTTACGCAAATCTTACAATGAAAAAAGACAATTTAAAGCATAGGGATATTAATTGGCTCTATTTTAACGAGCGTGTTCTACTTGAAGCTAAAAGTGATGACACACCGTTGTTAGAACGATTAAAGTTTTTGGCGATATTCTCATCTAATCTAGATGAATATTTTAAGGTTCGTGTCTCTCAGCTTCGTCAAATTAAAAATCTTGATAAAAAGTTTCGTAAAAAATTAATTTTCAAGGCAAATTCTACCTTACAGCATATTTTACAAACCGTAAACGAACAACAAGTACAATTTGGCAAAGTCATAGCTTCTACCCTAGCTCAATTGGAAGAACATGACATATTCATTAAGAATTCCAAAAACATTAGTGAAAATCAGAAGCAATTTTTAGAAGAGCTGTTTTTGAATGACATAAAAGATGCATGTGAGATTCATGAGGAAAATGCATTTTTAACCGATGGTGCGCTTTATTTAGTAGTAGCACACCCTGGAGATGAATATAGCCTTGTTAAAATACCAACAGATGGACAAGAACGTTTTATTCCTATTCCAGGAGGTGGCCATCAATTTTGCTATATAGATGATGCCATAAGGCTTAACATTGATAAATTTCTTCCGTCAAAAGAGGTCCTTGGTTGTTATTCTATTAAACTATCTAGAGATGCGGAATTATATTTGGATGACGATTACTCTGATGTAGAACTTGTTGAGAAAATTTACAATTCTTTGGACAAACGCCTATCCGGTCAGGCCACCAGACTACTTTATGATGAGTCAATGCCAAATTGGCTAATAGATTCATTGAAACGTGATTTTAAACTGGGAGACGTTGATCTTTCACCAGGCGGCACTTACCATAATTTATCCGATTTTTTCTCTTTTCCCGCTCCAGAAGGAACTGCACATTTACAATACCAAGAGAAACCGGCATTGCCTCACCCAGAATTATCATTTACAACGGATATATTTAATAGTATCGCCACAAAAGACCAATTGGTACATTTTCCGTACCAAGATTTTAAGGTGGTTGAAGATTTTTTGACAGCAGCAGCCACAGACCCACAGGTAAAAGCTATAAAAATGACCATTTACCGTATTGCCAAGTCATCATCTCTAGCAGATGCCATATTGACCGCATTGGATAATAATAAAGAGGTCACTTTATTCGTAGAGGCACAAGCAAGGTTCGATGAAGCCAATAACATTAAATGGGGACGTATTTTTGAGGAGAAAGGCGCTAAAGTAATTTTCAGCATACCACAAGTAAAGGTGCATTCAAAAATTGCCATGGTATATAGAACGGAGGGTGAAATTGAAAAGCGCTATGCCTATATTGGCACTGGTAATTTTAATGCCAAAACATCCAAAATTTATTGTGATCACGGTTTATTTACTGCTCATAAGAAAATAACCAAAGATTTAAGCCAGGTGTTTCAGGTGCTGGAACGTAAATTGATCGTACCTAAATTGAAGCGTTTAATGGTTTCGCCGTTTACAACCAGAATTACGTTTATGAACCTTATTCAAAATGAGATTACGGCGGCATTAAACGGAAAGAAAGCTGGTATTACTGCGAAAATGAACAGCCTTGAAGATTCTAACATGATCAAGGCATTGTACAGAGCTGCTAATGCAGGTGTCCATGTTAGATTAATCGTAAGAGGGTTCTGTTGCTATTTAACATCTAACGAAAACCCTAGTGACGGCATGAAAGATAACGTGTACATTACTAGTATTGTAGATCGGTATTTGGAACATGGGCGTATCTATTTATTTGAAAATGGCGGAGACGAACTAATGTACATTGGCTCAGCTGATTGGATGACCCGTAACCTTGATAGAAGAATTGAGGTATTAACACCTATTTTAGACGAGGACATCTTTAACGAATTGAAGCATATTCTGTCATTGCAGCTTGATGACAATCAAAAAGCACGTATACTTGATGTAAACAACACCAACAAAAAAGTTGATATGGCAGATGGTGACGCCCCAATACGATCACAATACGCCATCTATGACTATCTAAAAAGTAAATTGAATGAAAACGGTTAAGATAATTGGAGTTCCAGAACATTTTAACCTTCCTTGGCATCTAGCCATTGAAGAAGGTGCTTTTGAGGAGCGTGGTATTCAACTTGAATGGACAGATATACCTGAAGGAACAGGTAAAATGAGCCAAATGCTAAAAGATGGCGAAACAGATCTGGCAATCATTTTGACAGAAGGTATTGTTAAGAGCATCACCGAAGGTAACCCCGTAAAAATTATTCAAGAATATATTGCATCTCCCCTGCTTTGGGGTATACATGTAGACGCCAAAAGTTCGTTCCAATCATTAAATGAGTTAGAAAATACCACTGCAGCCATTAGTCGCTTTGGTAGTGGCAGCCATTTAATGGCTTACGTTCAAGCTAAGCAAATGGGATGGGACACCCATAATTTAAAATTCAACATTATAAACAATCTTGAAGGTGCAATTAATGGTTTAGCTTCTGGTGATGCCGATTATTTTATGTGGGAGCGTTTTACCACAAAGCCATTGGTAGATAAAGGAACTTTTAGACATTTAGGAAATTGCCCTACACCATGGCCTTGTTTTGTTCTTGTAGGTACCAACACCTTTCTTGAAGAAAATAACGGAATTCTAGATCATATACTTGAGATAATCAATACCTATACTAGAGAATTTAAACAAATACCTAAAATAGATACTACGCTAGCAAATAGGTATCATCAACAATTGGAAGACATTCAAGAGTGGTTGCAAATAACCGATTGGAGTCAAAAACAGCTACCCGCAGAGACTTTGACCCATGTACAAAACACATTACGGGAACTAAATCTTATAGTAGATTCAATTCCCGTAACAGATATTTTAAAATAGTTTTAGATTGTCGCTAAACTAAAATGCTTTTGAATTAATGCTTTAAAGGTATCATCTGACAAAGGCTTTTGCGCATAATCGGCAACATATTTGTTTGTATTAGCTCTCTCTTTATCGTCTTTATTATCACTAATTGTAACTAGAACAATGGTTATTTGATCTTTAAGCTTTTTAGGAACCATATCCTCATAAGCTTTCATGAACTGCCAACCGTCCATCACCGGCATTCTAAGGTCTAACATGACCATACAAGGTAATTCTAACTGCTCTTGACCTTTACCTAGAATAAAATCTAAAGCTTCTTGACCGTTTAATGCAGAATTAATATTGACGTCCATATCCAGCTTATTGATAAAAATAGAATGCAAGAAGTTGCTTGCATCATCATCATCGACCAGTAAAATGGTATTCAGCCTGTCTAAGTTATTCATTTAAGTAGTTTTAGTTTGTTTGATTGAGTGGTGTACCTTTTGATACCTACTAAATTTAAAGCATTTATTTATTATCTAACTTACCACGTTATCATTTTATTGCCTAAATCATTCAAAATTTTATTACTGGCAGAAAAATGTCCATTATCAAACCAGTACCCACGATTAGCACTTAATGGCGATGGGTGACCCGATGTTAAAATCGAATGCTTCTTTGCATTGATCAGTTTCGCTTTTTTTTTGGCAAAGCCACCCCATAATAGAAAAATCAATTGCTCTCTGTTTTCTGAAAGCGATCTTATAACAGCATCGGTAAATGTTTCCCACCCCTTTTTCTGATGACTTCCGGCTTCATGTTCCCGTACGGTAAGCGTAGCATTTAATAATAAAACACCCTGTTTAGCCCAATCTTCAAGATTTCCACTCTGTGGGTATGTTTTGCCTATATCATTTTCCAGTTCCTTAAATATATTCACTAATGATGGCGGATGTTTTACACCATCCTTTACCGAAAAACATAATCCATTAGCTTGATTAGGACCATGGTAGGGATCCTGCCCTATAATTACAACTTTTACATCATTAAAATCACAATAATCAAATGCCGCAAAGATGTCATTTTTACCGGGGTAGCAAGTGTGCTCACTATACTCATTGTACACAAATTGTATAAGATCTTTAAAATAAGGCTTTTCAAATTCACCCTTGAGTTGATGTCGCCAACTTGGAACTAGTTTATTTTGTAAGGTATTCAATAGATCATTCATCTTTTTCAAATGTAATATTATGATTATCACAAGTCAACTCATGTCATAACAATTAAATACTAAACATAATTCCATTAATTAGACCCAGAACACATTTCATCGGATCAGCCGATAATTGCTCCATCTATTAAATTTCATTGTCAATGTGTACCTTTGCCACTTATTATTAAGATAACGTGGCCAACATACATTCCAAAACATTACAAGACCTAGAATTTCCATCGGTATTACAACAAGTATCCCTTAGGTGCCATACTGAACTAGGTAAAGAAACCGCTTTACAAATTGCCCCTTTCATTACGGAAGAGGTTATCAAAATTGAACTGGGCAAAACTGCTGAATACCTATCTTCATTAGTAAGTGAAAATCGTATTCCAAATCATGGTTTTGATAGTATCAATGCCGATCTAAAGCTATTGAAAATTGAAAACACCACTTTAGAACTCCAAGGTTTTAAACGTATAGCCAGTATTTGCTTAACGGTTGCACAACATCAAAAATTTTTTAAAAAATTCAAGGATTACTATCCATTATTAAATGATTTTGCCGTTAAACTTGAACCCAATACTGAAATACCCAATCTAATCAATGGCGTAATTGATCGATTTGGAGAGGTTAAAGACAATGCCTCCGATCAGTTATTTGCCATAAGACGGCAAATTAATGCCGTAAGGGGAAAAATCAGCCAAAGTTTTGGTGCTGCCCTTAACACCTACCAAGCCTCGGATTACCTTGATGAAATAAGGGAATCGGTCGTAGAAAATAGACGCGTGTTGGCGGTCAAGGCCATGTACCGTAAAAAAATCAAAGGTGCCGTCATGGGTACATCAAAGACAGGAAGTATAGTTTACATAGAACCGGAAGCGGCCTTAAAGTACAGCAGAGAGCTAAACAACCTAGAATTTGAAGAGAAGAAAGAAGTACAGCGTATCCTTAAGCTGTTAACTTCCCAAATTAGACCATTTAGAGCTCTTTTAAGCGCATATCAAGAATTTCTAACACAAATAGATGTCATAGCAGCAAAAGCTAAGTACGCTGAAGATATCAACGCTTTAATGCCTGAAATCAATGCAGACAATAGGTTGTACCTGAGGGAAGCATATCATCCGTTGTTATTTTTAAACAATAAGCGCAAAGGGGAAAAGACTTTTCCACAGACTATAGAACTTCATCAAGAAAACAGGATCATTGTTATTTCCGGTCCCAATGCTGGTGGTAAGAGTATTACATTAAAAACCATTGGCTTGCTTCAAGTAATGCTTCAAAGCGGAATGTTGATACCTGTTCACGAGAGAAGTGAAGTTTGCTTCTTTAAAAAGATTTTAACTGATATAGGAGACAACCAAAGTATTGAAAACCACTTAAGTACATATAGTTATCGTTTAAAGAACATGAACCAGTTTTTAAAGCGGTGCGATGATAACACCCTGTTTTTAATAGATGAATTTGGAACAGGTAGTGACCCTGAATTGGGCGGTGCGCTTGCCGAAGCGTTTTTAGAAGTGTTTTATGAACGCGGGTCTTACGGAGTCATAACTACACACTATGCCAATTTAAAGGCTCTTGCCAATGAATTACCGCACGTAACCAATGCCAATATGCTTTTTGACGGCAAAACATTGGAACCTACCTTTCAATTAATTTTAGGACAAGCCGGTAGTTCATTTACTTTTGAAGTAGCCCAAAAAAATGGTATCCCCTATTCATTGATCAACAAGGCGAAAAAGAAAATTGAACGAGGTAAAGTAAGGTTTGATGCCACCATTGCAAAATTGCAGAAAGAACGCAATAAAATGGCGCAAACAGGGTCTAGATTAAAAGAGGAAGAAGACAAGGCCAGAGAAGAAAGTCAGCGTTTGGAAAAACTAAATGCAAAAATAAAATCTAAACTTGAAAACTATCAAGAGCTCTACGATCATGATCAGCGAATGATCCAATTGGGGAACAAAGTAAACGTTGCTGCAGACAAATATTTTCAAGACAATAAGAAACGACCTTTGGTTTCTGAACTTTTGCGAATTGTAGAAACAGAAAACAGTAAAAGAAAAAAGAAAACGGCGCACCAGGCCAAATTGGAAAGAGCCAAAAAAGCTCAAGTTGCACAGGAAGTACAAAAAGAAGTAAAGGTAATTCGCGAGAAAAAGAAGGTAGAGAAGAAAAAGGCGATTATTAAAGAAAGGAATAAACCAAGACCAGTTTTTAAGGTTGGTGATCGGGTACGTATGCAAGATGGTAAAGCTGTTGGGAGCATAGATTCTCTAGAAAAAGGGAAAGCAATTGTTAATTATGGCATTTTCACCACCAATGTCAGTGTTGACCAATTAGAAATGGTTGAAAAGAAAAAATAGCTTATTCGGTACTCATAAGAATTCAATGATATATACGTTCTATTAAAACAATATAATCCCCCAAAAGTTAAGTAAACGATATGAAAAAACATTTTTGTAGTCTATTATCATTAGGCATTGTTCTTAATGTATTATCATGTTCTTCATCTGACAATACGGTTATTGAACAAGAAGAAACGACCGAAGTTTTAGTAGAAGAGACCGAGATTAATGAAGAGGAAGAACCAGAAGAAGAACCAGAAATTGAAAATGAAGAAAGTCTCATTGTTTGGGAAAATTGGTACTTATCTGTTCCTATTGACAATGGCGATGGTAAGGCCACCTCTATTTTTTACGAGGATATTGTAAATGAGCAATTAACTAATGAGGAGTCCGAGTATTTTTATAAAAATGATGATGGTACGTATACCATGTTCACGAGATTTACAGGATTCACCACTTCTGGTACTTCTGAATTGGGCGATAAATATTGCAGAACGGAATTAAGAGAATTCTGGCAAGGCAATCAAAGCACGGATGATAACTGGTATATGGATGAAGGAACTCATATATTGGAAACTACCTTGAACGTTGATTTTGTTGAAGGTAACGGTAGAACAATAATTGCACAGATTCACGGAAAAGAAACTGAAGGTTTAGAGGGGTCACCAGCAACTGTTAAGATAAGATGGAACAGCGGAACCATTCAATTAGATTACTACACCGTACCTAATGATAACGAGCCATGGACCAGTACATACGACAACAAGATAGATGTGGCCGACGTTGATAACGAAATATTTACTTTTAAATTAAAAATAGAAGATGGTAAGTGTTACTACGCATTAGAATGTGAAGCAAAAGATATTTCTATTGACTACACCCTAATGTATGATTATGTTGGTAATGGATATGCTTATCAAAATTATTTTAAAACCGGAAACTACTTTGGCTGGCATGATGACTACGAGCAAACCGCACAAGTTACCCTAAGAAAAGTTGTAACTGATCATTACTAAAAAAGATGAATTCAAATTAGACCATAATGGTTTGATTAGAATTTATATCAATTGACAATCAAACACTTACAAAAAATCGTATATGATTTTTTGTAAGTGTTTTTTTATTTAAACCATACCCCTATTCTCGCTCCAACTTGAATTTCTTTATAATCGAACTTAAAATTTTTGCTTTATCCTCTTAGCGGACTTATTTAAACTTACTTTCATTTCCTTAAATAGATCATAAAATTTAATTAGGTACACTTACTCTAATGTATCTTTACAATGTGGAACAATCTAAAAAAATAATTCTCTTTGATGGCGTTTGCAACTTATGCAACAATAGTGTGCAATTTGTAATTAAGCGAGATGTTAACGATGTATTCCAATTTGCCGCGTTACAAAGTGAAACAGGAAAAAGGCTATTAACAGAACGAAATATTGACACCCAAGAAGTTGACTCTATAATTCTTATAGAACCCAATATTGCCTATTACACAAAATCCACAGCAGCTCTTGAAATTGGAAAACATTTAAAAGGACTTAAGGCAATATCTTCCATTTTACTGTGGCTACCCGAGTCTTTAAGAAATATCGTATACGATTTTATTGCCAGAAATAGATACAAATGGTATGGTAAAAAAGATAATTGTATGATTCCGAGTGAAGAATTAAAAAGCAAATTCATCTAATCTCTTGAATTCCCCTCCTAAATTTAAATTTTAATTCTAATAAGTATAGTTTTACTCCAATTAACATTTAAGCTCATACATTTATTATCAATGACTTATATTATCAACATTGATATAAACATTGAATTTAATGAGCGATTTAAATAGGAAACGGTATAAGAAAAAAAGATATGTAATACCTATCACACTAATAGTTTTTCTAATTGCTATACGGCTCTCCCTACCCTACATCGTAAAAAATTACGTAAATAATGTTCTTGCGGACATTCCTGGATATTATGGTCAAGTTGAAGACATTGATCTATCTATTATTCGGGGTGCCTACACCATACACGGTATGTACCTCAATACAGTTAACGGCAATACGGAAGTGCCGTTTTTAGATTTTAAAGAAACGGATATTTCCATTGAGTGGAATGCCCTATTTAATGGAAGAATCGTTAGTGAAATCGAAATGAGAGAACCTACGGTCATTTATATTTTTGAAGACCAACAAGACTCCACTACACAGGCTGATGCTGAAGATTGGACAAAAGCTTTAACCGACCTAGTTCCTATTGATATTAACCGATTTACAGTTAAAAAAGGAAAACTTGCATTTTTACAGCTGCAAGCTGACCCCAACATAGATCTGCACTTGTCTCATGTAGAACTCTCCGCAACCAACTTAAGAAATGTAGTTGAAAAATCAAGAACGTTACCATCTAACATTAAGGCTACTGCCACTTCTATCGGTAATGGTGATGTAATATTAGAAGGTGATATGAATTTGGTAAAAGAAATACCGGATATGGATATTACTTTTAGCTTGGAAAATGCCAATGCAACGGCTCTTAACGACTTTACCAACCACTACGCCGGAATTGATTTTGATGAAGGTTCATTTGATTTGTTCGGAGAACTTGCCATTGCCGATGGATATTTAAAGGGTTCGTTTAAACCTATTTTAAAAAATGCCAAACTCATTGGAAAAGATGACGGCTTCTTGAAAACCTTATGGGAAGGCTTTGTTGGCTTTTTTAAATTCATTCTTAAAAATCATAAGCAAGATACGCTCGCCACTAAAATTCCGGTTGAAGGAGACCTTAACAGCGTCAAAACAAAAATCTGGCCCACAGTTACGCGAATTTTCAGAAATGCATGGATACAGGCTTATAAGGATATTACAGATGATGATTTAAATTTTAAGGATGCCGCCGATGGAGCCGATAAGTTAAATGAGAAATCAAAAAAGAATTAAATTAAAATATCCAATTGCTACCCAATCCCAGGAAAACTTATTCATCCAAACAATAATGAACGATACTATAAAAAAAATTGCCCTTAGCGGTTACATTTCCAAAGGCATCGTATTTTCCATTACAGGAATTCTAGCTTTCTTATCGGCATTTAATATGGGAGGAAGAAAAGCTGGAAAAATTTCAATTATTAGCTATTTGGAACAACAAACCCTAGGCTCTGTAATTATAGTTTTACTAGGTGTAGGACTTATTTGCTATGGCATTTGGAGATTGATACAAGGGGTAAACGACCCTGAAGGCATTGGAACCGATTTTAAAGGTTTGGTAAAACGAATTAGTTTTTCCATAAGCGGAATCATTTATTTCTCACTAGGCTTAATTGCCATTGCCGAAGCGTTCGGTTTATTTTCTATTTATAGTACAGGTGAAAACAGCAAAGAACCTATATTAAATACATCCACCCGCTCCCTGATTTTTATTATCACTGGAGGTGCCCTTGGCATAAAAGCGGTATATCAATTTGTTAAAATCTATAAAGGTAATTTCATTAACAACTTTGCCATACAATCCGTCACATCACTGAACACACGAAAATATATTAAAAGAATGGGTTATGCCGGTTTACTATCCAGAGGCATTGTCACCAGTATTATTTCCTATTTTTTTCTGTCAACAGGAATTGATTTAAATGCCTCTTCTAAACAAGTCAAAGGTACTGCGGAAGCTTTTTCATTTATACAAGATCAAGCTTATGGAAAATATTTATTAGGTTTTGTTGCTGCCGGTTTGGTTTGCTACGGGTTGTTCATGTTCAGTACCGCAGCCTACCGCAAGTACAATGATTGAAAAAGTTATTTTTTATAATTATCGTCCCAATTCTTAACCTTTGGTTCGTGCAACTTATCAACTGACTTCGCTACCATCATAGAAACGGAAGCGTCACCAGAGACGTTTATTACCGTTCTACACATATCCAATGGTCTATCTACAGCAAATATGAGCGCTAATCCAGCTTCAGGTATTCCTGCTTGCGCAAGAACAATAACCAGCATTACCATACCAGCTCCCGGTACCGCAGCGCTTCCTATTGATGCAAGGGTAGCCGTTACAATAATACCCAATTGCGCGGAAAGACTAAGCTCCATACCAAAAGCTTGAGCAATAAAAACCGCTGCAATAGCTTGGTATAAACTAGTACCATCCATATTTATAGTTGCACCAATTGGCAATACAAAACTTGTTACTTCTTCATCTACCCCCAAATGCTCCTCTACCCTTTCCATGGTGACCGGCAGCGTAGCAGCACTAGAACTTGTTGAAAAAGCTAGAAGTTGTGCCGGTGACATACCTTTCATGAACTTACTTGGAGAAGTTTTAGTAAAAATCCAAACCAAAAGTAGATATACACCTAACATTAGCGAAAGCCCAAGAACAACACAGAAAGCATACCAAGCCAAGGCTTTAAAGAGGTCCATACTTGGAGATTCCACGATTAAGGCAGCCAATAAAGCAAATACACCATATGGTGCCGCCAGCATAATTAAATCTATAAGCTTTAGAATTACTTCATTAAAACCATCAAAGAACTTTTTTACAGGTGTTGCTTGTTCTTCAGGTATGAGTATCAATCCTATACCAAAGAAAATGGCAAAAAATATCACTTGCAGCATGTTTCCATTATCAGAAGCTGCATTAAATATATTACTAGGCACCAAATCTTCTAGAGCTTGTAACGGGCCCGCCTCTTTTTGCTTTTCCGCTTTAGACTTTATGGCATCGGCATCACCTTTGTAGTTTTCAACCAGTTCAGTTCTTGTCTGTTCGGTAATTGAGCCTCCAGGTTTCACAATATTTACTACCCCTAAACCTATGGTAACGGCAATAACGGTAGTGGCAATGTATATAGCTATTGTGCGCCCTCCCATCTGTGAAAGCTTAGAAATATCCTTCAAATCCGATACTCCTTTTATTAACGAGCCCAAAATAAGTGGTACCGCTATTAATTTTAATGAGTTGATAAAAATGTTACCAAATGGTTTGATCCAATCTGAAATAAATTTTGGACCCCATTCCAATTGAACCATTGCTAAAGCAAATAAAACCCCTGCCAACATTCCCAATAGAATTTGCCAATGCAACTCAAGCTTCCTCATAAATAATTTAGTTTAGGGAAGTAAGATAGTATTTTGCAAGGAAAAGTGCTAAAAACGAACCTATAATTTAATAGTTCTATTCATAAGTGTATAGTCCGCTAATACCAATGCCGTCATAGCTTCAACAATGGGTACCGCTCTTGGTACTACACATGGATCGTGTCTTCCCTTACCCTGTGTTTTCACCATATTACCCTCTTTATCAATAGTTTCATAGCCTTGTATTACTGTAGCCACTGGTTTAAATGCAACATTGAAGTAAACATCCATTCCGTTACTTATTCCCCCTTGAATACCACCACTGAAATTAGTCTTTGTAGATCCGTCACTATTAAATTGATCGTTATGTGCACTACCTTTCATCTTTACACCTTCAAAACCACTTCCATATTCAAAGCCTTTAACAGCATTGATCGATAGCATTGCCTTGCCCAATTCAGCGTGTAACTTATCAAATACAGGTTCACCCAAACCAATCGGTACATTTTTGGCGACACAGGTAATTATTCCACCTATGGTATCACCTTCCTTTTTAATGGATTTTATATACTCTTCCATCTTAGCGGCCATTTCCGAATCAGGACATCTCACCACATTGGATTCCGTTAGAGAAAGATCTAATTCCGTATAGTGCTTACCTAAGCCCAAATTACCCACTTGTGAAACAAAGGCTTGTATCTCAATTCCTTTTAAGAACTGTTTTGCAATGGCACCTGCCACTACCCTACTAGCTGTTTCCCTTGCTGAACTTCTTCCTCCACCACGATAATCTCTAAAACCATACTTTTGATCATATACATAATCTGCATGAGACGGTCTGTAAGAATCTTTAATATGACCATAATCCTTAGACTTCTGGTTGGTATTACGTATAGCAAAACCAATTGGAGTACCTGTGGTCTTACCTTCAAAAATACCGGAATAGAATTCTACTTCATCCGGCTCTTTACGCTGGGTAACTATAGCAGACTGCCCAGGTTTACGACGATCTAAATCTCTTTGTATGGCTTCAAAATCCAATTCAATTTCAGAAGGACAACCATCTATCACTCCACCAATTGCCCTACCATGAGATTCTCCAAATGTGCTTACCCTAAATATATTTCCAAAGCTATTACCTGCCATAATTAAGTACGTTCTTTTTATGTACGTAAGTTATCACTACTTACCATTTCACAAGCTTCAAAGGTAAATGTTAAATGCATGAAAGAAAAATTTATAAAGTGCTTAATATTACCTTAACCTAACTGTTTTGTGATAATGATTAATTAACCTAATCATTATAGATTGTTGACCCTCCAAATGACTGGCATGTATACCATTAGGTTTAATTTTGTCCTAAAAATTACCCTCATTGAAAAAACGTCGTCTTGAAATAGCGGTTCTATCTGATATTCACTTAGGCTCATACGCTTGTCACGCGGAAGAATTACTAACATACCTATCTAGTATTGATCCTAAAATACTAATTCTTAACGGTGACATTATTGACGCAAAAAGAATGCGCAATAATTACTTTCCTCCAGCACATTTAAAGGTGGTCAAGAAAATATTCTCATTAGCGGCAAAGGGAACTGTGGTACACTACATAACAGGCAACAAGGACGAACCTTTTAGAAAAATAGATGACATCTATATGGGTACCATTCAAGTGTCAAATAGACTTTCTCTAAAGCTAAATGGCAAAAACACACTTTTTTTTCATGGCGATATTTTTGACTTTTCATTTAGACATTCCCATTGGTTATTGAATTTTGGTGAAGCGGGTTTTGATACCTTGTTAAAACTAGCAAAATTAAAGACCAAGGTTTTAGGACTGTTCGGTAAGAAAAACAAGCCGTTCTCCAATCCTGAATTAGATTATGGTGAAAGAGATCCAAGCCAAATCTCCCTATTTGAAAATAACGTTGTAAAAATGGCGGTAAACCATCATTATGACCATGTGGTCTGTGGCCATAGCCATTCTCCCAACAAACAGCTTTTTGAAACCAAAAAGGGCGAATGTCTATACTTAAATTCTGGCGATTGGGTAAAACATATGACCGCCCTGGAATATTCTTTTAAACGTTGGAAACTATACCGATATGAAAATGACAAACTAGCATCTTTCTATATGGATGAAGAACTCAAATCTATGAACATGAACGAGCTAATTGCTACCATTACCCAAAGAAAAGAACGGGAGTCTAAAAAAGCAAAAGACGGTTTTACCGATAACTAAGCAATTAAAGCTTCTTTTAAAACACTCACCGGATGTTTCGCGATTCTCTTGGTCCCGTCAAAAATTTGGTGCCTACAACTTGTTCCATTTGCAGCTATAATGGTTTCTACCGAAGATTTATTTACTGCAGGAAAAAGTTTTAAACTACCAATTTTCATACTAGTCTCGTAATGTTCTTCCTCATAACCAAAAGAACCTGCCATACCACAACACCCAGAAGGTATAATAGTCACTTTATAATTGCTGGGGAGATTCAAAATATCAAAGGTAACTTTCTGGTTACTCAGCGCTTTTTGATGACAATGATTATGAATCTTAATGTCTTTGGCATTAGTTGTAAAACTGGTCGCATCTAAATTGCCATCGCTTACCTCCTTTGCTAAAAACTCCTCAATTAAAAATGAATTATCAGCAATTTTCTGTGCAACTTCTCTATCACCGGTCATTCGCTTATATTCATCCCTAAATGACAAAATTGCCGAAGGCTCCAAACCTAAAACCGGCAACCCGGCATCTGCGAATTTCTGTAATTGTTCAGAATTCTTGATAGCTAATTTTTGAGCCTGTTTCAAAAACCCTTTTGAAAGGAATGTTCTTCCGCTTTCAGCATAGTACAATGAAACATCATAACCAAGTTTTGTCATCAATTCAATAGCATCTTTACCAACTTCAATATCCAAATAGCGAGTAAATTCATCTATAAACAGTACAACCTTCTTACTTTTTATAACTTTCTTATTATCAAATTTTTGAAGATGTTTATCAAAATTAAAGCTATAAACCTTTGGCAAGCTTCTTTCTTTTGCCACACCGCTGGTTTTCTTCAATAATCCTCCAAGAAATTTAGAATCGTATACCGCATTGGTCAAGCCAGAGACCTTACTGCCCAAACCATTTAATTTAGTATTATAGGCAAACAATTTACCGCGTAAAGAATATCCGTTCGCTTCTTGATATTGATACAAAAACTCTGCTTTTAAAGTAGACACATCTACATTGCTGGGACACTCACTTGCACACGCCTTACAACTTAAACAGAGATCAAAAGCCTCTTTAATTTCAGGGCTGTCAAATCTATTTTTGGCAGAACTATTTGGGTTGGTCAAAAATTCCCGTAAGGTATTGGCTCTACCCCTTGTGGTATCTTTTTCATTTTTTGTAGCATGGTAGCTCGGACACATTCCGCCTTTTGCTTTGTCTGTTTTTCTACAGTCGCCGCTTCCATTACATTTTTCAGCAGCTTTCAAAATACCTTGACTATCAGAGAAATCCATCAACGTATCAACCTCTGGCTCTTTACGGTCAACTTCGTACCTAAAAGACTGGTCCATTGGGTAGGCATCAACAATTTTACCGGGATTGAAAATTCCTTTAGGGTCAAAATATGATTTTATCCTTCTTAACAATTCATAGTTTTTTTGCCCAATCATTAAGGGTATGAACTCGGCACGCACAATACCGTCTCCGTGCTCCCCACTAAAAGAACCTTTATATTTCTTGGTCAACTTGGCAACATCGGTTGTTATTGCCCTGAACAAGCCCACATCGGCAGATTTTTTCAGGTTGAGAATTGGTCTTAAATGGAGCTCACCCGCCCCTGCATGGGCATAATAAACCGCACTTTGACCATAACCCTTCATAATCAAGGAAAACTCAGCAATAAAATCTTTTAAATCTGGCAATGCTACAGCCGTATCTTCTATACATGCTACCGCCTTCATATCTCCCACAATATTACCTAAGAGCCCTAAACCTGCCTTGCGCAGCTCAATAGCCTTGGCAATTTGATCACCGTACAATACAGGATTGGCATAACTTAAACCTGAATTTGCAATTGTTTTTTGCAATGCCGCAACCGCATCTTCCAATTCCTTCTTTGTATGCGCAGATACTTGCAGCATCAACAAGGCCGCTGGATCACCTTCAACAAAAAACCTATTCGCCAATTGAGCGCGGTTATTCTTAGTACAATCCAGAATAACCTTATCCATCATTTCACATAGTTGTAATGGATGCTCCATCACCGGAACAACATCCATCAAACAATCTTCCAAGGTGGTATAATGGGTGATTACCATAGCAGAAAGTGCAGGCGGTAAAGAGTCTAATTGCACGGTTATTTCTGTTGTAAAAGCTAATGTACCTTCGCTTCCACATAGTAGTTCCGCCATATTAAAATAAGACAAATCACCCCCAAAAATATCTGTTTTCAATAGCTCATCAACAGCGTACCCAGTACTTCTCCTATGAATTTCTGGTTTTGGAAAATTCTCCTTAATTTCCGAAGCTATTTCCTTATTTGATAGCTCATTATATACCTTTTTATAAAGTGAAGCTTCAAATGTATTTTCCTGTAGTTTTTGTTTAAATTCTTCTGTAGAAATCCTTCCGAACTCTGCTTCGCTACCATCGGACAATACAGTTTTCATCGAGATAACTTTATCTCTGGTAACTCCATACTGAATAGATGTGGTACCAGAGGAATTATTACCTACCATACCACCGATCATACACCTATTAGATGTTGATGTATTAGGACCAAAAAACAATCCGTATGGCTTTAGATATTCGTTCAGTTCATCCCTAATGACTCCCGGTTGAACAGTAACCTGTTTTTTAGCCTCATCCACACGAATAATGCCGGTTAAATGTTTTGACACATCTACAACCAAACCATCGCCAACACATTGGCCCGCTAATGAAGTACCTGCAGTTCTAGGTATAAGACTAATGTTTTCATCATTGGCAAAACGCACTATTTTCTTTATATCCTCAACAGATTTTGGAAAAGCCGCACCTAATGGTATTTTACGATACACCGATGCATCGGTAGCATAAAGTGTTTTGGTAAGATTATCAAATTGTACATCTCCCTCTAAATCTTCTCGTAACTTTGAAAGCAAATTATTATCCAACGTAACACAATTTTGATTGCTAAATTAAGTTTTATTGTGTGAGCCACATTATAAATTAGCTCATTTTTCATCACAAAAACCTATAACTATATGAAGATTTTTAAAAGTATTATAGCGTTGTCCTTACTGGCAACATGTACAATTTCCGCTCAAGATATTGCCGATCACGCACTTGGATTAAGATTAGGAGATAGCGATGGCTTTGGCGCAGAGATCAGTTATCAAAAATCACTAACTAGATACACTAGAGCAGAATTTGACCTAGGATGGAGAGATAGCAGAAACTTTGACGCTTTTAAGTTAGCCGGTCTTTACCAATGGGTAAGACCTATTGAAGGAGATTTCAATTGGTATTACGGTGTTGGTGGCGGTTTAGGAAGCGTAGACTTCCCAAACAACCCCAATAACGACAATGATGGCGGTCTTTTTATATTTGCGGCCGGAGATATAGGTATTGAATACAATTTTGACATACCCCTAATTCTATCTCTAGACTTTAGACCAGAACTTGGCGTCATAGGATATGATGGGTTCTCGGACAATTTTGATTTTGATATAGGACTAGGAATTAGATACCAGTTCTAACTACAATAATAGTATTAGAAAAAAGACCTTTAACCTTGCGTTAAGGGTCTTTTTTTATATCTCATATATAAGTACATTTGTAGCTTAACCTAAGTGAGATATATGAAAAATAGTATTGTAATACTGCTTGCCGGAATTTTATTGTTCAGTTGTAATTCTAAACCGGAAAGCTTTACCCTTAACGGCAAACTAAGAGGGGAATTGACGGATGGAACCCGTGTTTTTCTCAAAACCATTGGCGAGAACAACCAACCAATGGATATAGATACCGCAACCACTACCAATGGTGAGTTTACATTTACCGGTAAAGCCGATATACCAGAACTGCATTATATTTTTGTAGAACAACTACCAGGATATACCGCGGTAATACTAGAAAATGGAGAAATTGATTTTAGCGCCCAAAGAGACAGTATGGGGTTTGCTGAAATAAGCGGAACATTTCAAAATGATGCTTTTGCCGATTACATGAAACAGTCAAGAGAAATCTCCCTTCAAGCCCAATCTATACAGCAAGATATGAAATCAGCTTCTGGTGAGGCCGCTATTGCCCTGCAGGATGAAATGAAAGAACTTCAAGAAGAGTACAAAACCTTTGAATTGGACTACGTTAAAAGCCACCCAAAAGCACTTATCTCCGCATTAGTGTTAGATAGAGCCATTGCAACAAAAGCGGTAGGATTGGAAGAAGTCGAGGAAATTTACAAAACGTTGTCCGAAGAGATCAAAAACAGCAAGACAGGAAAACAAATTCAAGAAGGCATAGAAAAATTAAAAGCTTCTGAAGAGGCCGGAAAAAATTCAAGTATTGGCGCTAAGGCTCCAGAATTTTCAGGACCTAGTTTAGATGGTAGCGTTCTTGCATTAAAAGATGTAATGGGAAAAGTTACATTAATAGATTTTTGGGCAGGATGGTGCAGACCATGTAGAGCTGAAAACCCCAATATTGTTGCTGTTTACAACAAGTACCACGATAAAGGGCTAAATATCTTGGGCGTCTCTTTAGACCGTACCGAAGAAGCCTGGAAAAAAGCGATAGCCGAAGATGGTTTGGAATGGAATCATATCTCCAACATCGCTTACTTTGATGATAAGATTGCAAAATTATATAATGTTGATGCCATACCAGCTGCTTTTCTTTTAGATGAAAACGGTGTTATCATTGCTAAAAATTTAAGAGGACCTGCCTTAGAGGCTAAGGTTGCAGAATTACTGAACTAGTTTTTGAGTTCATTTATAAAAAAATCCCCTAGGTGTTGCCTAGGGGATTTTTTTATAACTTGATTTTAGTCTTAAAACTTGTTGTAGTAGTCATTAAAATTACCCGTAACGGTAACATCACCATTTTTAATTACCTCACCAGTTACGGCAATTACAGAATCATCACCTAAAAATGCTATGGAAGCTCCATCATTTAGTACCAAATTACCATAGATAACTAAATCACCTTCTACAATTAAGGTTGCACCAGAATTGATGGTTATATTTCTTTGACGGTTATTTCTACCCACAACCAAGGTACCGTTCATTTCGAACAAGCCATTAGCATTAATAACCACACCTTCTTTAACTGTCCATGATCCACAAAGTAATAAGGAACCATTAACATTTACGTTATTAAACCTCTTTGACCCACTGTAAGCCAGCTCTTCTCCGCTATTCACGTTCAGATTAGCGCTACCAGAATAATTTGAAAGCTCTGAACATCTTTCTTCTAAACTCTCACTTGGTCTATTCAGTTTAATAATCTGAAAGCCCGATTTACCAGAGGCAGCAAAAATATAATCATCTTTTGATGCCACATAATTTATGGAGCCCGTAAGCTCAATAACGCCTACACCAACAGTATTATCAGCTTTAGTTTCTGAAAGACTTAATCCGCCAGCTCCATTTGCCATTAAAAGAACATCATCATTTACTGCAACACCATTGGTTACAATTTCTCCAGGCTCTGCATTATCAGGATTAGTTAAAATAGGTAAATACTCAACAAAGCTTCCAGATGCACTATTATACACTCCAGCTCCTTTTGTGCCTTCAGAAACAATAATATTATTGCCTAAAAAATCCAATGTTCGCTTAGCATCTATTCCAAAATCTGATTGTATAACTATGCTTCTAACAGTATTTAAATTGGTATCTAAAAAACTAACGCCTTCCGCAGCATCTAATACCGCCAACTCGCTACCGTTATACGCTACAGAGCGCAAATCTGAAAAAGCAGCTTCATTTTTTACGCTTAAATCGTTTTTATCATAAATAACTACAAAGCCGTCTTGTCCACTAGTTACCACAACATCATTATTTACAATACGAACATCTGTTGCATTAAAACCTTCTTGGAACCCATAGCTTATGTTAGATGTATTTATTCTACCACCACTAACAGCTATTTTAGCAACCAACGAGTTTGCCGTGGCGGTTACAGATTGTTCTGAGTCTACACCACCGGCTACATATATATATCCATTATCATAAGCAATGGAATTCAAATCTGCATTGGTGTAATACACTCTAGATGTAACTCTAGGATTGTTAGGGTCACTAATATCTACGACATCAATGGCTCCAACATAGTCTTGCCCTACAGTGTTATAAGAGACATAACCATAATCACCGTCTAATGCGACATGTGTTGCTGCTAAATTTTCTCCATTGGTAAATGTTGGAGGATCAATTTGAGCTACCAAGGTCAACGGATAGTCACCAGCAGGTTCTGCCTTGCCAGTAGTATTATACCTTTTAGCGCTAGCAGATGGGTCTTCATAAATATCAAGAACACCTGCTTCATCAAAACTTACACTATTTAAAAGCTTTGACTGATCTGTTTCATTTACTAAATTATCTTCGGGGTTTTCAAAAACCGTGGTTTCATCACTACAACTTGTAATAAAAAATACTGCCGAAATAGCTAGTAGCCATGATTTTCTGATAGATAGGTTTGATTTCATTTTAAATTCGGGTTTTTGCATTAACGACCCGAATTGCCGTATTGTTGTCTATTCACAGAGAAATCCGATGAAATGCACTATATATTAGACCATCTTACAGAATAATATTACAAAACTTAAGAAAAACTTAAATTTTTCCCATTTTGCCTAAAACAAAAAGCAAAATAATTGGCAATGCCAATAACCCCACCATTAAAGTATCGGTCTGTAATAAGCTAGGCATAAACAACAATGTACAGGCATAACCACCAATAGCGCCACCAAAATGGGCCGTATGACCTATATTTCCCAATCGTTTTTTCATACCATATATAGAATATAATAAATAACCAATACCAACAACATATGCCGGAACAGGAATTGGTATGAACATAATACCCAATTGCATATTTGGTTGTAATAATATTGCAGCATATAAAATACCGGTTACCGCACCACTAGCACCAACAGCAGAATAATACGGCTCATCTTTATGAAAATTTAATGCCAAAAGACTACCAGCCAAAAGACTAACAGCATAAATTATTAAAAACTGGGTTTGACCAAACCAATTGATCACAACACCAGCAAAAAAGTACAACGTCAACATATTAAACAACAGATGCGAAATATCCACATGTAAAAAACCAGAAGTTGCCATACGATCTTTCTGTCCCGCTTTAATAGCCCCTATACTAAATTTATATCTTTCAAAAAAGGTGGTATCATTAAACCCTTTCATTGAAACCAATACATTTGCCGCAATTATTGCTATTGTCGCTAAATCTAGGTTGTACATTATCTACTGTTTATTTGGCTTCAAATATAGTTATATTTGCCCATAATTTTTTTCAGCATGCAACTATTGGCCTTTGTTTTGATCTATCCTTTTTTATGGGTTGTTTCTATTTTGCCGCATCGTTTGTTTTATGGATTATCTGATTTTGCCTGCTTTTTCATTTACCGCGTTTTTGGTTACAGAAGAAAGGTTGTTCAAGAGAATTTAAACTTGGTCTTTCCCGAGAAATCCAAAAATGAAATAAATCGTATTGAAAAAGACTTCTACAAACATTTGTGCGACACCTTTCTTGAAATGGTCAAAACCATGAACCTCAGTAAAGAGTCCGTTGCTAAAAAATATCAAATAGTTAATCCGGAAGTTTTGCTTGAAATTGAAAAAGAACGTAGCATCATTATATTATGCGCACATTACGCCAATTGGGAGTGGAACGTTAGCATAAATAATTATGTACATTCCAAAGGCTATGCCGTTTACCAAAAAGTAAACAATTCTTATTTTGACAATTTTATTAGAAAAGTAAGAGCCAGATGGAACACCACATTAATTACCCAAGCACAAACCGCTAAAACGGTAATTAAAAATTTCAGAAATAACGTAAGGGCAACTTACGGTATGGTAAGCGACCAATCTCCACAAGCTCATAGAGCTCATTATTGGACCGATTTTATGGGAATTACCGTACCCATATTCAACGGAGGTGAAATTTTAGCGCGCAAAACAGGATTGGCCACGGTCTTCTTAAAAGTAAGCAAGGTGAAACGAGGTCATTACAAAGCCGAATTCATACCTATTGCCCTAAACAGCAAAGAAACCAAGGAACACGAGATAACCAACACTTTTCTTAGACTAACAGAAAAACAGATAAGAGAAAAACCGGAATATTATCTATGGACCCATAAACGTTGGAAACATAGAGATAAAAAAGCGGCGGCTTTTGCAGACGTAAATTAACATGCAACAAAAATAAACCCGAAAGTAGATTGTTTACTTTCGGGTTTTTAAATAGGTATAATTAAAGCTATAAACCTGCAATAGATTTTATTTCACCAATAATTCTATCTGCCAAATCATTGGCTTCGGTTTGGCTTTTAGCTTCCGTATAAATTCTTATAATAGGTTCTGTATTGGATTTTCTAAGGTGTACCCAGTTCTCTGCAAAATCAATTTTAACACCGTCAATGGTAGATAATTCTTCATCGGCATATTTTTCCGCCATTGACTTTAAAATTCCGTCTACATCTAAACCTGGTGTAAGCTCAATCTTCTTTTTGCTCATAAAATAGCTAGGATAGCTTGCCCTTAATTCTGCAACAGTACCGCCTTTCTCAGCCATTAACATTAAAAACAATGCGGTACCCACCAAAGAATCTCGACCATAGTGACTCTCTGGGTAGATAATACCTCCGTTACCCTCACCACCAATGATAGCATTATTGCTCTTCATTTTTGTTACCACGTTCACTTCACCAACTGCCGCAGCTTCATAGGTACCTCCGTGTTTTTGAGTGATATCACGTAATGCTCTTGAAGATGACAAATTAGAAACCGTATTCCCCTTGGTCTTACCAAGCACGTAATCTGCACAAGCAACCAAAGTATATTCTTCGCCAAACATTTCACCATCATTGCTAATAAAGGCCAAACGATCAACATCTGGATCTACAACAATACCAAAATCCGCATTTTCCTTCACGACTAGGTCACAAATATCTTTTAAATGCTCCTTTAACGGTTCTGGGTTATGTGGAAAATGACCCGTTGGCTTGCAATATAGCTCAACTACTTCTACTCCAAATTCCTTTAATAATTTTGGAATGGCAATACCTCCTGTAGAATTCACACCATCCACAACAACTTTAAACTTTGCTTTTTTAACGACTTCTGCATCAATCAAAGAAAGATTCAACACTTCATCGATATGGATATCTATATAACTATCATTCTTGTTTATCTGCCCTAAATCATCAACATCAGAGAAATCAAAATCTTCTTTTTCCGCAATTTCTAAAATTTTAGCACCTTGGGCGGCATCCAAAAACTCCCCTCTTTCATTGAGTAATTTCAAAGCATTCCATTGCTTAGGGTTATGACTAGCGGTTAGAATAATTCCGCCGTCCGCCTTTTCCATAGGTACCGCTATTTCTACTGTTGGCGTTGTTGACAAATCAAGATCAACCACATCTATACCTAAACCTACCAAAGTAGATACAACAAGATTTTGGATCATTTCACCAGACAAACGAGCATCACGACCAATTACCACTTTTAACTTTTCTTTTTTAGAGTATTCTTTTAACCAAACCCCATAAGAAGCAGCAAATTTTACTGCATCGATCGGTGTAAGGTTGTCTCCTGGCTTACCTCCTATTGTTCCTCGTATTCCTGATATGGATTTTATAAGTGTCATATTTCTTAATAAGTTTTTGCAAATATAAACGGTTAGTTTTTACCACTATTGCGCTTCTTTGTAAATTCGACTTTATAAGCATAAAAATAATAGCGTGAATTTTTTAGCACATATCTTTCTATCATTCGGAGACAAAGAAATCACCATTGGCAACTTTATTGCCGATAGTATTCGGGCTAATAAATTTCAACACTTACCTACAAAAGTTCAAAAGGGCATAAAACTACACAGACATATTGACACCTATACAGATGCCCATAGTATCCCAAAGATTAGCAGTAGAAGATTGCATGCCAATTATAGTCACTATAGCAGAGTTATCGTAGACATCTATTACGACCATTTTTTAGCTAAAAATTGGTCCAAATATTCTGACACACCTTTAGACATATTTGTAGAAGATTTTTACGACCTCTTGGAAGATAATTATGAAATTTTACCTGAAGGTGTAAAACGCATGATGCCGTATATGATTTCTGACAATTGGCTTTACAACTATTCTAAAATGGAAGGCATTGGCAATGTACTGAATGGTATGAACCGAAGAACGAAAAACAAATCTAAAATGAATTTTGCCATTATAGACCTAGAAGAACATTATTATTCTTTTGAAAAAGAATTCACCGAATTTTTTGAAGAGTTAATTACATTTTCAAAACATAAGTACATATCATTATTAAGTAAATAACACCCTATAAATCTAATTATCAAAATATTAAATACATTTAATTAACCTAAATATTTAACCAACTATGAACCATCTAAAATTAGCCATTACACTGATAGCTTTCGTGATTTTTGGCAGCTGCAAAGAGAATCCACCCGCACCAACCGGAACAGTTACCAGCAAGGCAATGGTTGTTTCCGCACGTGAAGAAGCTTCAAAGATAGGAAGTGACATTATGCAAAAAGGAGGTAATGCATTTGATGCCATGGTTGCTACGGAAATGGCTTTGGTAGTTGCTTATCCTTTTGCCGGAAATCTAGGTGGTGGAGGCTTTATGGTCTATAGAAAAGCAAACGGAGAAACAGGTGCACTAGATTACCGTGAAAAAGCTCCACTATCTGCCCATAGAGACATGTATTTGGATTCCCTGGGCAACGTAATACCAAACAAAAGTACTTTAGGAGCAACCGCGATTGGGGTACCCGGTACAGTTGCCGGTATTATAGAAGTACACAAAAAATTTGGTTCATTACCTCTTGAAGAGATTATGGCCCCAGTAATTGCCCTGGCAGAACGTGGTGTAGTGGTTACTGCAAATCAAGAAAAAAGACTTGCCAGTCAAAGAGATAAGTTTATAGAAGTAAATAGTGACAGCACCAAATTTGCTACTGAATTCAAAGAAAACGATACCATTAAATATCCTGCATTGGCAAAAACGTTTAGAAGTATCGCCAAAAACGGCAGAGATGGTTTTTACAAAGGTGAAGTCGCTCAAAAATTAGCAGCGTTCATTCAAGAAAAAGGTGGATATATTACAGAACAAGACCTAGAAAAATACCAAGCAGTATGGAGAGATCCAATTACGTTTGACTATAAGGATTTACATATTATTTCCATGAGTCCACCTAGTAGCGGCGGGGTTACCATAAATCAAATTTTTAAGATGATGGAGAAATATGATGTTGAGGAATTTGGACACAACAGTCCTAAAATGGTACAACTATTTACCGAAGCATCTAGAAGAGCTTATGCGGATAGAAATTACTTTTTGGGTGATCCCGATTTTGTAGATATACCTTTTGACCGATTATTAAGCGAGGATTACCTAAACGAAAGAATGGCTAATTTTTCTTTTGATCAAGCCACCAAATCTTCCGAAGTACAACATGGCAATATTGAAATTGTTGAGAGCATGGAAACCACGCACTACTCCATCATAGACCAAGAAGGTAATGCGGTATCTGTTACAACGACTCTCAATGGTGCTTACGGCTCTAAACTTTATTCAGATGAGCTAGGCTTCTTTTTAAATAATGAAATGGATGATTTTAGCGCAAAAGCAGGCGTACCAAATATGTTTGGACTGGTAGGTGCGGAAGCAAACAGTATTGCTGCTGAAAAGAGGATGTTGAGCAGTATGACCCCCACCATTGTTGAACGTAATGGTAAGCTTTGGATGGTTGTTGGCACACCTGGAGGTTCAACCATTATAACCGCCGTAGCCCAGACTATTTTAAATAGTTATGAATTTAAAATGAGCATGCAAGATGCTGTCAACGCACCAAGATTTCACCATCAATGGCTTCCTGATATGGTAATTTTTGAACCAGACGGTTTTTCTACCACTCTTACAGATGAGCTTAAAACAAAAGGGTATATTATCAACGAGGAAAGAACACCCATTATAGGTAAAGTAGATGCTATACGTGTTTTGGACAACGGCAAGCTTGAAGGTGGTGCAGACAAACGCGGTGATGACGCTGCAGTTGGGTTTTAGATGTATCTAAAAATTATAATTTTAGGAATTAAATATTATTATAATAAATTTTAAATCAATATCTTATAATACATATGATAAAGAAACTATTTAAGTTTATTGGAATACTTGCACTAGTGCTTGCCATGGGTTATGGTGTATTATATTATTTATATAATGAACCCCTACCTACAGGAGAATCTGGTCCGGAAGCAGATGCTTTAGCCTATAGAATGTTAGATGCCCTTAATTACAAAAATTATAATAACACCAATGTCTTGGAATGGTCATTTCGTGGTGACCATCATTATAAATGGGATCGAAGAAAAGAAATTGTCTCCGTTTCATGGGATGATATCACGGTACATTTAGACCTGATCACCCCTTCTTCCAGTAAAGCTACAATCAACAATTCAAGTACCTCTTATGAGAAAACTAAGGATTTAATAGAAAAAGCCCAAAGCTATTTCAACAATGATTCTTTTTGGTTAGTAGCCCCTTTCAAAGTTTTTGACCATGGAACAGAACGTTATTTAGTGGATCTAAAAGATGGTTCTGAAGCATTATTGGTAACCTATACCCAAGGTGGAGATACACCTGGTGATTCTTATATGTGGATTATAGAACCTAGCGGAAAACCAAAAAGCTTTAAACTTTGGACCAAGATCATTCCCATTGGCGGAGTTGAAGCTACGTGGCAAGATTGGACAAAAACAGAAAGCGGAGTATTTTTACCTACCCTCCATAAACTTGGTCCTTTATCTATATCTATGGGAGAGGTTGTGGGTAAATAATTATATTTTAAACTATGGATCTAATCATTAAACTAATCACATTTAACGAAGTTACAGCAGATTTACAATCTCAACTTACGGAATTATATAAAGAGCTCAATGCCGAAATAACTCAATTGGACTTAGCATCCGCTCTATCGGATTACAACACTACAGATGTTGTCGTTTGTTTGGACAAGGAAAAACTGGTTGGCATAGCCATGATGGCAAAATATAAAGTAGTCTCTGGCCATAAAGGCATGATTGAAGATGTTGTAGTTTCTTCGCAATATAGAGGACAGGGTATAGGGAGAAAACTAATGAAAAAACTGCTTGAACACGCAAAACAAGAAAAGCTTAGTACGGTACTATTGTTTAGCGGACACCATAGAACAGCCGCCATTTCACTCTACAAAAGCTTAGGATTTAAACTAAAAGAAAGCGGTTTATACGTTAAACCAATTCTTTAGTTAACTTTCTTAACATGCTGTAATTGATCTTTTAACTCTTTCATAGACTCTTGTAGTTGTCGTAACAATCCACTATCGGTATTTGCATCAACATTAAAAGTTATCTTACTACTAACTTCCCAAATTTCTTGTATTTGAAAAGGCTTAATATCATAAGGAGGATAAGTTTCATTTAAAGAAACCAGCGTGATATTATTTGAGTTAGGTCGTTTCTCTATTTTCTTTACCATAATGGAATCTTGCAAAACAACGACATACATTTTATTAGCACTTACATAATCTATGTGTTCAATAGCTCTAGCCAACACCCATTCTCCCGGATGTAAATTAGGCAACATACTATCTCCTTCTACCTGAAACCCTCTATAGGTTGCATTTCTAAATTCTGGAATAGGCAAATCAAATGCTGGCAATTGTTTATACCAACTGGTATCTGAAATATTTTGCGGATACCCTGCTGCTGCCTTGGCGTTTACCAAAACCATATTATCCCGGTTGGCAGAATCAACCGTAACTACTTTTGGTATGACACTGGTTTTTGATGTTTCCAAATACTGCTCTTCACTTTCCCCAAACAACCAAAGAGGATTGATCTTAAATTGTTTTAATAACTCTAATACTACTTTACCTGAAAGTTTTGTTCTTCCACGTTCTATATCTGCTGTGGTGTTCGATACGCCGATTAGTGAGGCAAACTCCGCTTGGGTATAACCCAATTCCCTACGTAAATCTGTAAATCGTTTTAACGTCAATTCATTTTCCATAGTAAGTCATTTTCTATCAAGACATTATCTTTCCTGACACCTCAAATATACTAATTATGGATTATATCCAATTAATTATTTGGATTATTTCCATAATTAGGAATATTTCCATAATTTTGGATTAATTACAAATCGAAATATGGATTTTAACCGAATAAAAGAAAAACTGAACATATTAGCAGATGCCGCTAAATACGACGTTTCTTGTTCTAGCAGTGGAAGTAACCGAAAAAACAAGAATAATGGTCTAGGCGATACCGGTAATGGTATTTGCCATACCTATACAGAAGATGGGCGATGCGTTTCATTGTTAAAAATCTTATTGACCAATCATTGCATTTTTGACTGCGCGTATTGCGTTACGCGAAAAAGTAATGATATTAAAAGAGCTGCTTTTAAAATTCAAGAGGTTGTAGACCTTACCATCAACTTCTATAGAAGAAACTACATTGAAGGCCTATTTTTAAGCTCCGGTATTTTCAAAAGCGCAGACCATACCATGGAGCGTTTAATTGCAGTAGCTAAAAAACTACGTGAAGAAGAAAATTTTAATGGATACATTCATTTAAAATCCATACCAGGTGCAAGCGATGAATTAATGTATGAGGCCGGTTTATATGCTGATCGTTTATCGGTCAACATTGAAATCCCCACTATTTCCGGCCTTAAACTTTTGGCTCCAGACAAAAAACATGAAGATTTCATTAAACCTATGCAAAAGGTAAAGGATGAAATTATACGCTACAAAGAGGAGAAGAAGATTATTAAAAGCACCTCTAAATATGTACCCGCCGGTCAAAGTACTCAAATGATTATTGGTGCTACCGGCGAAAGCGATAAGGACATCATGTATTCTGCCACCCACTTTTACAAAAATTTTAATATGAAGCGTGTGTATTATTCTGGCTACGTACCTATATCCAGTGATAGCAGATTGCCCTCTTTGGGTTCTGAAGTACCAATGTTAAGAGAAAATAGATTGTACCAAACAGATTGGTTACTTCGATTTTATGGATTCAGTGTAAATGAAATTTTAGATGTCAACAACCCCAATCTTGATATGGATATTGATCCTAAATTAATGTGGGCACTACGTAATCTTAATCATTTTCCTATTGATATCAATAAAGCAGATGCCCGAATGTTAGCACGTATACCAGGCATAGGAATGGGTTCTGTACATAAAATAATAAGTGGCAGGAAATATAGAAATCTCAACTGGGAACATCTTAAAAAAATGGGAGTAGCCCTAAATCGTGCTCAGTATTTTATCATATGCAATTCTAGTGATTGGGAACGTAGAGATCTTGATGCCAATAAAATAAAAGGTATGATTTTACAATCACAAAATAGCAAGTATAAAAATATACATAACAATCAACTATCCCTATTTAATTAAAGTAACCATTTAATAAATTAACACATTATGGAAACCCTTGACAACACCTTAACCACTTCTCAAATTTCAATTCTGAATACCATAATTGCTCGTGTTCAAAGTAAAATATTATGCACTGGATACCATTTGGTATTTATAAAAAGTAAAATTAAAAAAAGACTTAAAATAATTTCTAGAATCTTTTTCTTCAACTTTTAAAACTATAGGTATGAACACTTCTAAAACCTTAATTTACGATGGCAGTTTCAACGGATTTTTAACTGCTGTATTCACCGGATTTGAGCAGAAATTAACGCATGCAGATATTCAGAAGAACAATCAGCTACAAAGCGGACTTTTTGCAGAAAATGAAACCACTTTCACCAATGTTGAAAAAGCACAACGAGTATGGAACGGTGTTCAAAAAAAGAGTAATACAGCAATAAAGAACATCTATTTTTCCTTTCTAAGCGAGCACAATAATATTGAAGCCCTACTCTATCATTATATTCAAAAACTTATGGGCAGTAAATATTACGGTTCTACAGATTTTAGCGATGACGGAGTTTTAAAAATCAATCAACTTGCACATAAAGTAGGGAGAGAAAAACACCGTATGGAAGCTTTTGTACGTTTTCAACTAACAAAAGATGATGTCTATTTTGCAAACATAGAACCAGATTTTGATGTTATACCTTTAATCTCCAAACATTTTAGAAATAGATACGCAGACCAACAGTGGATCATTTATGATGTAAAACGTAAATACGGAATCTTCTATGATTTACATACTGTTGAAATCATTTCGCTTGATTTAACCGATATACATTCAAATACAATTGAAAAAAGTTCTGTGTTTATCGATGAAGAATTTGAATATCAGGACCTTTGGAACAATTATTTTAAAAGTACCACCATTAAATCTCGTATTAATACAAAACTACATGTGCAACATGTACCTAAGCGTTATTGGAAATACTTATCGGAAAAGAAAGTATCATAGCTTAAACTCATATTGTATTATTATATCGTGTTAGTTTAGAGGTACTTCATTATTAATTTTCTATTCTAAACCGGCAATCTTAACAGGTAAATAATCGCTATATATGCTACGCTAATATCAGCTTTTACTTATAATGTACAATCAAGTCTGAATATTCAAAATCCAAAAAAAACAGACAAGTCTGTCTGTTTTAATATATTTGTATATATTTGCAATATGAAACATGCCGAGGTTAAAAAAAGAATTACAGAAACTGCTTCTTATCTATTTTATAAGAACGGTTACAATTCAACTGGTATCAATGAAATTATTTCAGAAGCTGGTATAGCAAAAGCTACCTTATACAATCATTTTAAATCAAAAGAAGAAATTTGTTTAGCATATCTTCAATACAAGAATCATAATTTTCTAAAAGATTTTGAGTCTTTTACCACATCTAAACCTAAAGGCAAAGATCAAATATTAGCCATATTTGATTTCTTACAAATGTTTTACCAAGAAAAAGATTTTAATGGCTGTTGGTGTATAAAAACCGTATCTGAAATTCCTAAAGAAAACGAACTCATTAGAAATGAAATTCAATCTCAAAAAAAAGAATTTATTGAGGAAATTGAAAAATTAATTGTCAATAATTTGAATTATCTAACTAGTAATGAAGCGCCTACCCTTGCAAGGCAAATTTACTTACTTTATGAAAGCGCGGTAGGTGAAAGTCATTTGCATCAAAAAGATTGGCCAATTACCGAATCTAAAAATTTGTGCATAAAAATATTGGAGTAAAAAAATTTACCCGTTTACAGACAGACTTGTCTGTCTGTTTTTGACCACTTTTCATTTCTTTAACTAGCATTAACAACATGATTTATAAACACAATCCTCTTTCAATATTAAAGTTTAAGCGTAAAAATCAAATAATAACAAAAACCTATACAGTGTGTGTTTAACAAAACACTGGAATTAGAATTAATCATTATTTATAAATAAAAACTATTATGGAAAATTTAGAAAACAAAGTAGCCCTAGTAATTGGGGGAACAAGTGGAATTGGATATGCAACCTCGAAAGCTTTATTGGCTGGTGGTGCCACTGTACATGTCGTTGGAAGAAATACCGATAAAATTGACGACGCACCAAATTTGATAAAACATACGGCAAACATATCTAACATAGCCGATGTAGATGCTTTAATAGCTGAGATTGATGCTCTGGAAAACTTGGACTATTTAGTGAATGCATCCGGTATATTTGGTCCTAAACCATTTTTAGACCACACTATGGAAGATTACAACTCTTATTTAGACCTTAATAGAGGATTCTTTTTTATTACACAAAGTGCTGCCAAGAAAATGAAAGACACCAATGGTGGCTCTATAGTTAATGTGGGCTCTATGTGGGCTAAACAAGCGGTAAAAGCAACACCCTCTTCGGCATACTCAATGCAAAAGGCAGGTTTACACTCTCTTACCCAACACTTAGCAATGGAGTTGGCAGATGATAACATTCGTGTAAATGCTGTATCCCCTGCTTTAGTCAACACACCGGTATATCATGGAGTTTTTGGTAGCGAGACCGCTGCAAAGGAAGCTTTAGTGGGTTTTAACGGTTTTCATCCCATTGGACGTTTTGGTGAATCAGAAGATATTGCCAATAGTATTGTTTTCCTATTATCAGATAAAGCCTCTTGGGTTACTGGTGCCATATGGGATACCGATGGTGGAGTAATGGCTGGTAGAAACTAATATTACATTTAAAATTTAACCATAACCCTAAGTTACAAGGGTTATGGTTTTATATTAAGTTACCATACTCATTGCATTTTGTCCCAACCATTGACTTAGTTAGTGGGTTTTAAACAATTTAACATATCTAATTTTTAAACTGAAGTAATGAAATATAAACTTGCAATGGTAATTATGACCTTGTTCATATTCGCTTGTAACGACCTGACCGAGCTTTACGTTAAAACTAAAAGCACAAATTACTTTTTTCCACCTGCCACAACTTACAACTATATGAACATTGATAGTGTAAAGTTGTTCTACAGGGAAGCGGGTTTCAAAAACAAACCTACCATTGTACTTTTGCATGGCTACCCGTCTTCTTCACATACATATAGAAATTTGATTCCTATGTTGGCAACACAATATCATGTTATCGCTCCCGATAATTTAGGTTCAGGTTTTAGTACACATTTAGATCCTGATCATATTACATATACGTTTGATTTATTAGCAGATTACACTGAAAGATTACTTAATAAATTAAATATTGACACATACGTTATGTATATGCAAGATTTTGGAGCACCTGTTGGATATAGATTAGTGATGAATAATCCTGACAGAATTGAAGCCCTAATAGTTCAAAATGCCAATGCATATTTAGATGGGCTAACTATACAACGACAAGAATTTTTTAAATCCGCACAGATAGACAGCTCACAAAAGAATGTTGATTTTTTATATAGTTTAACCGGTAGAGATGCCATAATCAACAAACAATACTTGTTTGACCTAGACAGCTCCAATATAAACACCCAAAGTCCAGATGCTTGGGTACATGATTTGGCTTTTTTATCATCTGAAAAAGATCGCAAAATTCAAGTACAACTTTTTCAAGATTACTACACGAACTTATTGAGATATCCAAAATGGCAACAAATGCTAAAGAAAAAACAACCGAAAACATTAATTGCCTGGGGTAAAAAAGATGTCAAATTTAACTACAAAGGAGCCGAAGCCTATTTACAGGACCTACCAAACGCAGAAATACACTTACTAGATGCCGGACATTTTGCCGCTGAAGAAAAAACAAGGGAAATTGCTAAGCTTATCCTAGATTTTTTGAACGTTAATTAACGTAAACAAAAACTAGTACTTGAAGTAGATAGATGAAGATGATATTTGTCAGTAATTATTTGCTTCTACAGGTATAATTTTGAATGAGTTAAAAGAAAGATATACCAAATACTTTACTTTAAATTATTTCAAGATGAATTACAGCATACTTGCCACTTCCCAATCAAAGAACGATGCCACCATCCATGTAAAAGAATCCGTTATTGATTTTGGGACAACCGCTAAAACAACAAATACACTCCCTAACCCAGCGGAACTATTTTTGAGTTCCTTTGCTGCCTGTATGCTCAAAAATGTGGAACGTTTTTCTATGATGATGAAATTTGATTACCAGAAAACATCTTTAGAAGTATCTGCGGTAAGACTAGAAAATCCCTCAAGAATGAATGATATTGAGTACTCTTTAACCATTTATAGTGATGATGACGCAATAAACAAATCGCTTTTGAAAAAGAATATTGAGAAGTATGGTACCATTTATAATACCTTAAAACAATCATGTACTATAACCGGCAGCATTAAAATAACCGCGACTAGCTAACGTGTAAACGATAGTATTTTATTTGATAAAACCAATTTAATCAATGTTGGCAAAATAGCATTTACCGAACCAACCTACCCGTTACATTTCCGGCAATAATATTATTCACCTCGCTCACCGTCGCAAAATTAACATCCCCTTCATACGTATGTTTTAAAGCACATGCTGCGCTTGCAAATTCCATAGCCTTATAATCATCATATTGCTGAAGTCCGTAAATTAAGCCTGCAGCAAATGCATCTCCAGTCCCAATACGATCTACAACATGTGTAATATCAATATCTTCAGTTTCCCTAAATTCTTGACCGTTCCACATTCTAGCTCTTATTTTGTGCCATGATGAATTTAAAGAAGTTCTAATTTTATCAAAAACTTTTTCAATACTCGGAAATTCAAGAATCAACTGTTTACTTGCTTTAATGAAATCTTCATTATCATAACCAAAGTTTGTTCCTAAAACTTCATTAATTTCATTTACTCCGCCTATAAAAATGGTTGAGTAATTTAAAAGATTGATCAAAGCTTCTTTAGGATCTTGTCCATATTTCCAAAGTCCACTACGGTAAGTTGGATCTGCAGAAACCGCCATCCCTTTTTCTCTTGCCAGTTTTAAACCGTCTTTTAGCAAGTCATAAGCACCTTTTGACAGCGCAGGTGTTATACCGGTCCAATGCATCCATTCACCATTCTCTAAAGCCGTTTGCCAATTTACCTTAGATGGTTCAATTTCTGAGAATGCCGAATGTGAACGGTTATAAGAGATCATACTAGGTCTAATTACCGCACCTACTTCTAAAAAGTAAACGCCAAGAGGTCTTTTTGATTTTACGATAGCGGAAGTATCAACACCAAATTTTTGAATATAGGTCATTGCCGTATCACCAATAAAATCATCTGAAACGGCACTAATATGCTTTACTTTTCCTCCAAAATTAGAAATGGATATACCAACGTTCAGTTCTGTTCCTCCAAAATAAAATTCCACAATATTAGATTGCACAAATTTCTTATTGCCGCGTGGTGATATTCGCATTAAAACTTCGCCAAATGTTATTATCTGTCCCATAAAATAATTTTAATCCTAAAATAACCAATGATTATCAAAAAACTATAGTTCCAAAAAAATATATCAAAACTAGGCTGAAATGAGACATAACTTCCTGTTTGCATAAACACTGCGGTTACTTTTATAATTCATTTAGATATTTTTAAATGCAACCTTTGTACATATTTATTTACTTTGTTTATATGGCGCACTCCCTTAAACACGAATGGCGAAAAAAAGAAAAGAATATTTACCTTCCCAAAAAGGAACCTGTACTTATTACCATTCCGCAATTTCAATATATCACGATTAAGGGTTCTGGTAACCCTAACAGCAAACTTTTTCAAGAACACATACAAGCTTTATACAGTACGGCTTACACAATTAAAATGAACCTAAAACAAATGGAACTATTACCAAACAATTATATGGATTGGACAGTTTACCCTTTAGAAGGTTTTTGGGACATCTCTGAAAAAGCAAAATTAAATTTCACCGGAGAAATCAATAAAGATGAATTGGTTTTTGAGTTAATGATACGGCAACCCGCTTTCATTACAAGTAATTTCTTTTATGAAATGCTTGAACTTGTAAAGAATAAAAAGCCTCAAAAAGTGCTTGACAAGGTAAAATTCAAGACAATTGATGAAGGTGATTGTATTCAAATGTTGCACATGGGCAGTTTTGACAAGGAAGACGAAACATTTAAAATAATGGAAACATATGCCAAGAATAAAGGGCTTAAGAGAAAATCTAAAATTCACAAAGAAATCTACTTGTCCGATTTCAGGAAAACGCCTGAAAGTAAGCTAAAAACAGTATTACGGTTTACAACCGAACCTTAAATCTCAACAGAAAGTAGTAAATATCAAATTTTTATTAAACTTAAAAATGCACACAACATAATTAAAAAATTGCTCACATCTTTGTATCTTAAAGTATTCATCATCAATCCATCCTTAAAATGCCTGTAAAACCATTTCCACTTAGTGTTATACTTTTATTATTTAATATGGTTGCTGGTCAAACCAAAATATCAGAAGAACAATTTATAACCATTGGTGGTATTGAACAATGGATTACCATTAACGGCAATGACATCACCAATCCAATTATTTTATTTGTACACGGTGGACCGGGTAGTACAATGAGCCATTACAAAGACGAGCCATTTACCAATTGGGAAAAAGAGTTCACCCTTGTACATTGGGACCAACGCGGGGCCGGCAAAACATTTGGAAAAAATGCTCCTGAAGAAGTCAATGAAACATTTTATCAGAACAACCCGCTTTCCATTGCAGAAATGACCGAGGATGGTATTGCGGTCTCTACATACTTACTTGAGCGCTTTAACAAAAATAAAATCATACTAATAGGTACCTCTTGGGGATCAATCCTTGGTACCTTAATGGCTCAAAAGAATCCTAATTTATTTCATGCGTATATTGGCCATGCACAATTTGTCCACTTTTCAGAAAACATTAAAAACGCCTATTCAGAAGTGTACCAAATAGCACAAACAAAAAAAGATGAATCCATAATTTTAAAACTTAAAGATTTAGGACAACCTCCTTATTCAAAAGCCAAAACCTATGGTCAACTATTACGTATAACCAAACAGTATGAAAAAGAAAACGCTGCCCCTGCTCCAACTTCATGGTTCAAAATAGACCCTGCATATGAAAACAACCAAGACAGTAAAGACCGCTACAACGGAGATGATTATTCATTTTTAAACCTTGTTGGCGATGTGGATCTTGGTATAAAATCAATGGTTCAGGACATTAATTTCAACAAAACGGCACAATCTTTTCACCTACCTGTCATCTTAATACAAGGTGAAGGTGATATTCTTTGTTCAAAAAAATTAAATCAATCTTATTTTGAAAAAATCAGGGCTCCAAAAAAAGAATATGTTTTAGTCTCCAATGCAGCCCATGGTTTAAACGAAGCTATTGTTAAAAAACAATATGAAATCTTAAAATCACTTTATATCCAGAAATAACATATTTCCATTGAGCAGCTTATTTGCTCCCCTTATCACCCACAAAATGATCGCTTTTAGCTTTAAACAACACATTAAAGGTTGTTAAACTGCCATAGATACGGGTAATGTATTGTTGAAGATCTATCTTCTCTTGATCATCTAAATTTTTACTGGAATTTATTTTTTGCTCCATAACCCGTATACGATCACGAACCATCACTATTTTATGAAAAAAAGTATTTATAGGTATCTCTTTATTACTTAAACCAGCCTCACCTGGTTCTAATATTAAATTACCACCTTTCCATTTATCGGCTATGGCAACACGCTGGGTAGCGTCGCTCCATTTTTGTAAAATGGAGACCAATGAACTTTCCACGTCAAAAAAACTTACAGTATCCACTTCATTTTCAATTGCCTCGATTACCTCGTAGTCAGAATCTATATCAATAGCTTCTAAACCACTATCCATAAATGTCACCCAATACATACTACTGGATACGTTTGTAATTACACCATTACCAAATTCCGTATGTGATATTCTAGAGCCTATTCCTAATATTTTCATTGTTTTCAACTTTTATGCATCGCTAATTTAAGATCAGTTTTGATGATCAGCAAATAAGAACTTACTTTTTACAACCAATGAAGTCAATATTGATTTTTTGTTATCTAGTCTACTTCATGTACATTTAGTGACAATATTTGTACACAACCTTAATCCATCAACATGAAAAATATAATGGCAATTGCCTTTTTTAGTTTTCTATTTATTTCTTGCGGAGAAAAAAAGAAAGAAATAGCCGAACATATACAGTCACCTAAAAAAATAAAAGCCCTTGTTATTGACGGACAGAACAACCATTACGTGTGGCCAAAAACAACGATGATGATAAAGGACTATTTAGAACAGACCAATTTATTTGCAGTAGATATTGAAAGAATGGACTCTATATGGTTAGGAATAAAATATAATAAAACACGCCCCGAAGCTTATGAATCTTTTATTGAGACCTACCCTTTGAAAGATAAAACATATCAAACTTCTCACAGCCCTATTAAAACATCGGACTTTTCATTCAATTTTGACAATTATGACGTTATCATTTCCAACCTTGGTGCCGATTCTCCTTTATGGCCCGTTAAAACTAGGGTAGCTTTTGAAAGTTATATGAAAAATGGCGGAGGACTTGTGGTTATACATGCTGCAGATAATGCATGGGGAGAATGGGAAGAATATAATAAAATGATCGGATTAGGTGCATGGGGTGGCCGTGATGAAAAATCAGGACCTTACGTATACTATAATGAACAAGGAGAAATTATAAAAGATACCGTAGTTGGTGTTTGCGGTTCTCATGGACCAGAATACGAATTTCAAATTACTACAAGGGCAGCGGAACATCCTATCATGAAAGGTTTACCTGAAAAATGGTTGCACACACCAGATGAAATGTACGAACGTATGAGAGGACCATTTGAAAATGCTACTATACTAGCCACGGCATATGCCGATGTTGAAAAGAATGCTCCACCCTGGGACCCCAATGTTCCCGGCTTAGGACAACACGTACCACAATTAATGGCTATTAATTATGGCAAGGGTCGTGTTTTTCACTCCACACTAGGACACTTTGATTATTCTATGGAATGTACAGGCTTTATAACTACGCTTCAACGAGGATCTGAATGGGCGGCAACGGGAGTAGTAACACAGGAAATCCCTAAAGATTTCCCTTCAGCCGATGCCTCAAATTCTAGACCTTGGAAATAACATATAATTATTTATTCTGAAACCGGATCACAGTCCTCTCTTCTTCTGGAATCTATTAGGTAGATTATTTTCCAGGCATCTTTCTCTTTAAACAACTGAAATGAATTAACACCACAATGACTGAATTCACCTTTGTACCAAAATTCGTACGGAGCCCAAACATGGGCCATGCCGCCATCTATTTGAATTTTGTAGTCTAGTACTTTTTCGTGAAAGGTAATGGAATCAGGCGTGGTAATCATAAAATTAATTATGTCATTAAAGTTATTATCCCGAATACTCATTCTACCCAGCACATTTAAATTTACAGTTTGCATTTTAAGATCGGGGTCAACAACGCCTTTCATGGCAAATTCATTTTTGCCATTAAAAGCATAAAAAAAAGTCTCAACGGCATACTTAACCTTTACCTCTTCGTCTATTTGCGCATTTACTACATTTATCATAAAAAGCATCAATAGCAAAGAGAAATATTTCATTGGGATTCTTTTGAAAAGTTATTTACGGTAAAAATAGGTAAAATATGAATGATGACTTTTCAAATGGATTCTAATTAGCGAGTGCTTAGTCTCATTAAAACTCCTTACTTTTATGGCGCAAAACCAAAATTAAGTTATGTCAACAGCTAAAAAAGAATACAAAAGAGTTACGGTCAAATCTTTAGTGGATATGAAGAAGAACGGAGAAAAAATCTCCATGCTTACAGCATATGACTATTCAATGGCCAAAATTGTAGATGCTGCCAAAGTCGATGTTATTTTGGTTGGTGATTCTGCCAGTAATGTCATGGCGGGTCATGAAACTACTTTACCTATCACTTTAGATCAAATGATTTATCATGCTTCTTCTGTTATTAGGGCTATTGACCGTGCGTTAGTGGTTGTAGATTTACCTTTTGGAAGCTACCAAAGCGACCCTAAAGAAGCTTTGCGATCGGCAATTAGAATTATGAAAGAAAGTGGTGCACATGCTGTAAAGCTTGAGGGTGGTGCAGAAATTAAGGAATCCGTTAAAAGAATACTTGCAGCCGGTATTCCGGTAATGGGCCATTTGGGCCTTACACCACAATCCATCTATAAGTTTGGAACATATACCGTTCGTGCCAAAGAAGAGGAAGAAGCAGAGAAATTAATGGAAGATGCCAAACTACTTCAAAAACTGGGTTGCTTTGGTATAGTTCTAGAAAAAATACCTGCAATGCTCACAAAGCAAGTCTCTGAAAATTTGACCATACCTACCATAGGTATCGGTGGTGGTAAATATGCAGATGGTCAGGTATTGGTTGTTCATGATCTTTTAGGAATGACACATGAATTCAACCCACGTTTTTTACGTAGATATATGAATCTTTATGAAGAAATGGGAAATGCCATCTCCAATTATGTCAGTGATGTAAAAAGTCAAGATTTCCCTAATGATGACGAGCAATACTAATTATTATCATCATATTCTTTGTCAAAAAAAACACATTCTACCGTAGACAATCTTCAAGTACTTTTTGAAGACAATCACCTTATCATCATTAATAAGCGACCTGGTGATATTGTACAGGGCGACAAAACCGGAGACCAACCTCTTAGCGATACCGTTAAGGCATATTTAAAAATTAAATACAATAAACCTGGTAATGTATATTTAGGTGTAGTTCATCGTTTAGATAGACCTACATCTGGTATTGTGGTGTTCGCAAAGACATCAAAAGCGCTACCAAGATTAAATAAGATGTTTGCTGAAAAAGATGCAAAGAAAACATACTGGGCAATTGTTAAAAATAACCCTAAAGAACCGGAAAAAAGGCTGGTTCACTGGATGAAAAGAAATACAAAGCAAAATAAATCTTACGCAAACAATAAAGAGGTTCCCGATAGTAAAAAAGCGATGCTTACCTACAGAACCATAAAAAAGCTTAACCATTACTTTCTTTTGCAGATTGATTTGGAAACAGGTAGACACCACCAAATTAGATCACAATTAAGCGCTATTGGCTCGCCAATTAAGGGCGATTTAAAATATGGTTTCAATAGAAGTAATGATGATGGCAGTATACATTTACACGCCAGAAAATTACGTTTAACACATCCTGTAAAAAAAAAACCTTTAGAGATCATTGCCCCACCACCAAATGACCCTATTTGGAATGCATGTCTTTAATTTCACTATTTTTAAGGAAAACACTATGACCATGATAAAGAAATTATCGATTTTAAGCGTTTTCTTACTAATTACGTCTTGCAGCAGCTATAATTCAATTGATTCATTCTACAACGCGCACAAAAACGATAATCAGGTTACAGCGATTAGAGTACCACAATTTATGCTTACCATGATCAGTGAAATTTCACCAGAAATGAAAGCTATGGTAGGTAACACTAAAGATTTAAGATATATGCAATTCCCTAGTACAACTACTAGTCGCACTCAATTTTTAAATCAGCAGATGAATGGTATTACCGGAAATTCATTCATAGAGATATTTCGTAAGAACGATGAACTTAAACGAAATGTAGTATCTGTTCGTGAAAGAAAAAATTTAGTCAAGGAAATACTGATTTACAATAACAACAACCAAACCGGGTCCTTTTTATATTTCAATGGAGATTTTGATCCTGCAAAGGTTAGGGAAATGGCAAAAAACGAGCAATTCACCAAATTTGGAGATAATATCATTAATCAATTTGGAGCAAGTACACCTGGCATCAACTCCCAGAACAAATAAGTTACTTAAGTAGCTTTTTTTGAACGTATACTTTCTATAACCACAGAACTTAATATTAGTATACCTCCAATAATAGTTGTGCCCCTTGGTATTTCAGAAAGAAAAATTGCTCCTATTATAATCCCGTAAACAGGTTGAATACTACTCAAAATACTTACCGTAGTAATATTAAAATGTTTAAATGTCATTAAAAATAAGGTATGCCCAATAGCTGTAGTCAATATAGCTAAGGCCACAAGCACGTGCCACTGAGCCACAATGGCCTCTGAAGTGACCGTAAATAAAAATGGAAATAATATCACCCCAACTATTGCTGTTTGGTAGGTCATTAACATTGACCCATTATACTTTGAAACTTTCTTTTTTAAAAGAATGTTTCTTAACGCATAGGCCAAAGCAGAAAACACACCAAAGCCTATAGCTATTGTATATGAATCTTCAAAATTTAAAGTTGGACTAAGAAAATACATTCCGGTTAATACCAGAACAGCAAGTAAAATATGTACCAGCTGAAATTTGGTTTTTAAGAGAAATGGTTCTAGCAAAGCCGTAATTACAGGATAAGTGAAAATAGACAGCATGCCAATGGCTACGTTGGATAATTTTAAAGCATAGAAATAGGCAATCCAATGAGTGCCCATTAATAACCCACTTAATAAGATAACCCCTGTATCTTTTTTATATATTTTTAAACCAAACCCCTTCCATTTACAATACAAAAACAATGCAATAAATGCCAAAATTGCCCGTGCACCTATTGCCACTGGCACCGGTAATTGTACATATCTACCCAATGCCCCCGATGTGGAAATAAACAGCATGGCCAAATTGATTTCCAATAAATGCTGAAAATGGTTATTTTTCATTTACTCATCACTTCCCTATCGTGTTCTTGCCAAGGCTTTTTCACGTATAATTTCTGAAACTGACTTATTCTGTAGGTGACTTTCTAACCAAGACAGGATATCTAAATATAAAAATGCTCTTTTCTCATATGGATGATGCTCATATTTTTTAAGCTCCGTATACAATTTCTGAAACTCTGCCCTCAATTGGTTTGGATAAATACCACCAAGACTTCTTAAGAACTTTATCATCTCCTTTTGTACGGCATGCATATCGTTCATTTTTAAAAGAAACTTATATGTACTCTTTAATTGAATTTCCAAATGATAGTCCATACCTGCCTCATAATGGGCAACTAAACTTAAAACTCTAGCAAAGCACATTAAATCTTCGCGCATTTTTAAATTCTTGTTATCAATGATTTTTTTCAAGTATTGAATACACGTTTTATTGTCACCAATTCCAAAATACAGACATGCTATTTTATAATACAGTACCATTACATGATGCACATCTATTCTATCTCTGTGCTTGTTAATTCCGTATTCAATAATTTTTACCAAATACAATCCTTTTTCAAAGTTGCCTTCCAAAAAATGCAAATTCAATTTGTTGGCATTTAAATACATAAACGCTAATGAATTGATATTGTCGTTATCTGGAAAGTTCTTTTCCTTGATGGTAGTTTCTAAACGCTCAAGCACTTCTTTGAATTGAGAACTATATTGTACGTAAAAAAGAGATTCCAGTAAATAATGATTGCCTTTTAAAAAGAATACCGGGTTTAAATAGATCATATCTTTATGATCATAAAAAAGATCTACCCATTTGCTCGCATATTTAAAACAAGATAAGAAGTCTTGCGTTAAAAAACTGTACCATAAGTGGGCCTTGTACAACCATAATTTTTCCCTAAAACCTAAGTCTTCTATGTTATACAGCGGCAAATGGTCGTTAAAATAGGTTTTTACCTTTTGAAAATCCTCATTACTTCTAACGTAGCCAACCTTTAACATCATCCCATAAAGTTGTAATGAAAGGTTAGATAGCTTACTGGTCATAACATTATGCCCAGACAATTCTTTTGCCTGTATTGCAAGTTCATCTGCACGGTCAGGAATACTACGGGTTATATATTGCGTTTCAATGATTTTTTCCAACTCAACTATTTCATAGGCAATATTCTTCTCTTCATTTTCAATAGCTATTGCTTTTACCTTATCCAATATTTTTAGGCTTTGTTTATAAAGACCTTTCTGATATAGAATTGTAGCAAAATCCAATTGTTCCCTTATTTGAACCCTTATATTCTGGTTAACCGGATTTAATCTAAGGCTCACCAAAATCTGTTTATATAGATGAGCTTTTAGGTTAGAAAGCTGAGCTTTTTTAACAATCCCACTTTCTAGTATTGTTTTCTCATCATATTGTTTAATTTTATCCAATAAATTGAACAGAGCTAAAAATTTGGCATCGGTATTCACTCCTAATCTACCCACGTAAAGCTTAAATTGACGCTTCTCAGATTTAGAAAGTGATTTAACCAGAACGAACAAAGCATCTTTATGCGCATTTGTCATCGTAAAAATAATAGTTTAAAGAATTGTAATTCAATGTTTTATATACCTAAAAAACTGACTTAACGTTGTAAACATGTTCACAAAATTAGTATGTTTTGTGTTTTAGGTTATATATTCGTTTGACGAGTAAAACTACGTAAATTATATGAGTAAAGATATCGTACAAATATTTGACACTACTTTAAGAGATGGAGAACAAGTACCTGGCTGCAAACTAGACAGGGAACAAAAATTGGTCATCGCTGAACGCCTAGATATTTTGGGTGTAAATGTGATTGAGGCCGGTTTTCCCGTATCTAGTCCAGGAGATTTCCAATCTGTGGAAGCTATATCCAAACTTGTAAAAAATGCAACTGTTTGTGGCTTAACAAGAGCGGTAAAAAATGACATTGAAGTAGCCGCGGAAGCACTTAAGTATGCCAAAATGCCCAGAATACATACAGGTATAGGCACATCTGATTCTCATATAAAATTCAAGTTCAACTCAAATAGGGACGCTATAATAGAACGTGCAGTGGCTGCGGTCAGTTATGCCAAAACTTTTGTAGAAGATGTTGAATTCTATGCTGAAGATGCCGGTAGAACGGACAATGAGTTTTTAGCACGTGTATGTGAAGCCGTAATAAAGGCAGGAGCCACTGTATTGAATATACCTGATACCACTGGTTATTGTTTGCCCGATGAATACGGAGCAAAAATGAAATACCTTCGTGAAAACGTAAAAGGAATTGAGAAAGCAACACTTTCTTGCCATTGCCACAACGATTTAGGTTTAGCGACCGCCAATTCAATTGCAGGTGTCATCAATGGTGCCAGACAAATAGAATGCACCATAAACGGAATTGGAGAAAGAGCTGGTAATACTTCTTTAGAAGAAGTGGTCATGATTATGCGTCAGCACCCGGATTTAAATTTAGACACCAGTATAAACAGCAAATTGTTATACGACACTAGCTTAATGGTTTCCAATAAAATGGGAATGATGGTTCAACCGAACAAAGCAATTGTTGGAGCCAATGCCTTTGCCCACAGTTCTGGAATTCACCAAGATGGAGTAATTAAAAATAGGGAGACCTATGAAATTATAGACCCTGCAGATGTAGGTGTCACAGAATCTTCAATTGTGTTGACCGCCAGAAGTGGTAGAGCAGCCTTGGCCTATAGAGCAAAAATTGTGGGTTACGAATTAACCAAAACACAACTAGACCAAGTATACCAAGAGTTCTTGAAATATGCCGACGTTAAAAAAGAGGTGAAAGACGATGACATTCATCAAATAATTGAGACCTCAAAAATAGATTTACAAAGTATAAGCTAATTATGCATTTAGATATTGCTGTTTTAGAGGGAGATGGTATTGGACCAGAGGTTGTTGCACAATCTATAAAGTGCCTGCGTTCTGTTGAAGAAACTTTTGGGCATAGTTTTACATTTAAGAACGGTCTAATTGGTGCATCAGCCATTAAGCAGACAGGCAGCCCTTTACCTAAAGAAACTTTAAAACTTTGCAAAAGTACAGATGCTACTCTTTTTGGTGCTTTGGGCCTTCCTGAATTTGATGACAATCCTAAAGCCAAAGTATGGCCAGAACAAGGTCTTTTGAAATTACGGAAAAAATTAGGGCTGTTTGCCAATATTAGACCCGTAAAGGTGTTCCCTTCATTGGTAAGGCAATCACCACTTTCAAAGACACAAGTTCAAAATACCGACCTAATTATTTTCAGGGAATTATCAGGCGGAATCTATTATGGTAACAAATCCAATGATGAGGATAAAAATTCAGCAACGGACACTTGTACCTACACTGAGTCTGAAATCAGTAGGATAGCCCACCTAGCCTTCAAATCTGCCAGGTCTAGAAAGAAGAAGGTAACATTGGTAGACAAGGCTAATGTTCTTGAAACATCTCGTTTATGGAGACGCGTAGTTCGTGCTATTTCAGAAAGTTATCCAGATGTGGAATTGAATTGCCTATTTATTGATAATGCTGCGGTTCAGATGATTTTAAACCCATCACAGTTCGATGTTATTTTGACCGACAATATGTTTGGCGATATACTATCTGACCAAGGAAGCGTTATTGCCGGATCTATTGGGTTACTGCCTTCTGCTTCAGTTGGGCTAGAGCATGCCATGTTTGAACCTATTCATGGATCTTACCCTGATGCAGCCGGTAAAAACATTGCAAATCCAGTAGCCTCTATTTTAAGCGTCGCAATGCTATTGCAACATTTTAAAATGAACGAGGAATCTGATGCAGTAGTAGCAGCGGTCTTAAAATCTTTTTCTAAAAAAATAGTAACACCAGATATATTAGGAAGCTCTAAATATGGGACCAATTATGTTGGTGACTTTATTGCTGATAACATTATGGAATTAGATGGTAGTTTTAATATTAACGATGAAAACATAGGCTTAGGTAAATCTACCATTATTTAAGCTACTCATTATTTAATTGGGTCACCAATTCATTGAACTCCTTTTTAAATTCAATATACTTCTCCCCTGTTGCCGGTCCGTTGAAACCGGTATGAATTTTCCTAATATTACCTTTTTTGTCGATAAAAATGGTTGTGGGATACGACAGCACATGATTAAGCATAGGTAGTTTTTCTTGAGCTTTAAATTTATCGTAAGTACCGTATTGCGCAAGTAAAATTGGGTAACCCACCCCTATTCTATCTTTTAGACGCTGAATGCCTTTAAAGGCTTTATCTTCTGTTTTTGCCGACTCAAAAGCTAGCCCTATGACTTCTATATCTTTATTTTCAGCCATATATTCCACTAGAAACTTTGTTTCATCTAGACAATTTGGGCACCAGGTTCCCATTAATTGCACAATAACGACCTTGTTATGAAATCTATCATCTGACAATGAAACCTTATCGCCATTACTATCCGGAAAGGTAAATGCCAATTTATCATAACCTTCGTTCAAAAATGTAAGTGAATCTGGATCCGGAAGTTCAAAATCATCATTTCTAGTAGCCACAAATGGCTCTTTAAAATGATTTCCAGAATAGAAAACACCATTCATACTAGAGTCCGTAACTTTTGCGGTAAACAGAAAAGCATGGGCACCATCAAATGCAGATAATTTAAGAGAATCGCCATCCATTACACCATCTAAAAACCTATAGTCTCCCGTAGTAGTTCTAAACGTTCCGGTTACCTTATGTCCTTCCTGTAAAAAAATACCTTTACCTACGTATTCTTCTTCCAAATTAGGACTAAAATAAGTTTCCCATATGCCGGTTACGTTCTCCTTACCTTTCTTATTTGCAACCTTAAACCTTTCATTAACACCATGAATTGCCTTAAAAGGAACTATTCTATCTAGACTTTCTTTAATAAATTGCCCCTCAATGGTACTATCTGTAAAAGTGCCCGCCAAATATCCTTCAAAAACCGGTGTATACATAAAAATAGAATCTCCCTTAACTTCCACTTCATCTATTCGTATAACTTCATCGGCATTTATAATATTCATTTCATAATCACCATTTATGTTCTTTTCAACTTTTAAGTTAAAAGGTAACACTTGGTTATCCATTACTTCTAGCTCAACTAACCAATTGCCCTCAGCTAAGTTTTTAACCACCTTTTCTTCTTTACAACCTACTAATACCATGAACACAAAAAGTACTGCAATACTTATTCTCATATTTTATTATTTAAAGAACTTCTAATAAACAATTAAAAAGGCAGAATTAAAAATTAAAATAAAGACTTCATAGCTTATTGAATGTATTAGGGCATTGTTTTATCTTTGCGGCCTATAAATGTTTTGAATGAAAATATCATATAACTGGCTTAAACAGTTCATACAAATAGATTGGGAATCACAAAAAACCGGTGAACTTTTAACGGATTTGGGTTTAGAGGTCGAAGGAATTGAAAAATTTGAATCTGTAAAAGGCGGATTAAAAGGTATTGTTGTAGGACACGTTTTAAGTTGTGAAAAGCATACAAACGCCGATAAACTTAAGGTGACCAAGGTTGACATAGGTCTAGATGCCCCTGTACAAATTGTTTGCGGAGCTAAAAACGTAGCTGCCGGGCAAAAAGTACCTGTAGCTACTATAGGCACTACACTTTATACTTCGGAGGGTGAAGCATGGACCATTAAAAAAGGTAAAATAAGGGGCGAAGAAAGTTTTGGTATGATATGCGCCGAAGACGAACTAGGTCTTGGTGATAGCCATGATGGAATTATGGTTTTAGAAAAGGACCTAAAACCTGGTACACCTTGTGCCGATATCTTTGCTATTGAAGAAGACGAAGTATTCGAAATTGGCTTAACACCTAACCGTGCAGACGCCATGAGCCATTTTGGTGTTGCAAGAGACCTTAAAGCAGGCTTAAAACAAAAAGAAATCACTAAAGAACTGATCACCCCTTCTACTAGTCATTTTAATATTAATGACCGATCATTAAAAATTGATGTAGATGTAGTTAAAACCGAATTAGCTCCTCGTTATTGCGGAATTACGATTAGCAATCTAATCATACAGCCCTCTCCTACTTGGTTACAGAATAGATTAAAAGCCATAGGATTAACTCCTAAAAACAATGTAGTAGATGCTACCAATTACGTACTACACGAGCTTGGGCAACCTTTGCACGCTTTTGATGCAGCTAAAATAAAAGGCAATAAGATCATTGTTCAAACCTTAGCTAAAGGCACTAAGTTTACCACTTTGGACGGAGTTGAAAGAACACTACATGAAGACGATTTAATGATTTGTGACACCGAAAAGCCATTGTGCTTGGCAGGCGTTTTTGGCGGTTTGGGTTCTGGTGTAACTGAAGAAACAACGTCTATTTTCTTAGAGAGCGCCTATTTTAACCCCGTATCTATTAGAAAATCAGCAAAAAGACACGGCCTTAACACTGATGCTTCGTTTAGGTTTGAGCGTGGTATTGACATTGAAAATGTGGAGTACAGCTTAAAACGTGCAGCACTTTTAATCAAAGAAATTGCAGGAGGAGAAATTACCTCTGACATTTATGACCTCTACCCTAAGAAACACCCTAATTTTGAAGTGTTTCTTGCTTTTGAAAAAATCAATAAGTTAATTGGACAAGAAATTCCTCAAGATACCATAAAATCTATCTTGGCTTCTTTGGACATTAAGGTAAAGAACGTAACTGAAGCCGGCATGGGTCTTGAAGTACCTTCTTACAGAGTAGACGTACAAAGACAAGTTGATGTTATTGAAGAAATTTTAAGGGTATATGGTTACAACAACGTTGCATTTAGCCAAAAACTAAACGCCTCTATTGCAACCACTACCGCTGCTGCAGACCATAAAATACAAAGCACCATTGGTAATTCACTGGCATCTAAAGGTTATAATGAAATTTTAACCAATAGCTTGACCAACCCTGAATATACTACATTAATTGAATCTGATGAAGATGAACATAGGTCAATTGAAATCATTAACCCTTTAAGCGGTGACCTATCAATTTTAAGAAGAACATCTTTATTTTCAGCATTGGAAGCTGCTAGCTACAACATAAACCGTAGACGAGCCAGTCTTAAATTATTCGAGTTCGGAAAAACATATTATGCAAAAGGTGATAAAAGAATTGAGCCTAAATACCTTAGCATCTTATTAACCGGGAATACTGCACCGGATAGCTGGACAAGTAAAACAATGGCAACTAATTTTTTCGAATTAAAATCAATTGTCCAATCAGTACTATTAAGATTGGGGTTAGACAATTTAAAAAGTGAACCTACATCTTCCCCTATCTTTTCAGAGGGGCTAACATTTACCTTTAAGAAGAACTCGTTGGTATCATTTGGATTGGTTAAAAAGTCCATATTAAAACATTTTGACATTAAGCAAGATGTATTATTTGCGGACTTTGACTGGGGCACTATTTTAAAGCAAATTAATACCACGCCCGTAAAGTACAAGGAAATCCCTAAACATCCTGAAGTAAAAAGGGATTTTGCCCTTCTACTTGATCAAAAAGCTACATATCGTGAACTGCATGAACTTGCTTTCAGTGCAGAAAGAAAATATTTAAAGGATATGACCTTGTTTGATGTGTACGAAGGAAAAAATTTACCGGAAGGGAAAAAATCCTATGCCGTAAGCTTTACCTTGCAAGATGACAAGAGTACTTTGACCGAAAAGCAAATAGAAAAAATTATGTCAAAGCTACAAAATAGCTACGAACGTAATTTAGGAGCCAGCCTAAGGTAACTACAACATTTTTTCAGGAACAAAAACGGTATCAATCTCATGAATGATGCCGTTTGATTGATTTGAGTCTGCCGTAGTAATCATAGCATGATTACCAAATTTATCGGTTAAGACAATATCAATACCTTGCATTGAAGCCGTAATTTCATCGCCTTGTATGGTCGTAAATTTAGCTATGCCATTTCCTCTACACATTGCTTTAAGTATACTAGATGCCGATAATTTATCTGCAATGATATGATAAGAAAGCATTGCCTTTAAGGTCCTTTTATTTTCCGGATCAAACAATTTATCCAATGTTGATTTTGAAAGTTTTTCAAATGCGAGATTAGAGGGCGCAAAGACAGTAAATTCCCCATTATAATTTAAGACTTTATCCAAATTAACCGCTCTTAATGCATTTAACAAACTAGAATGGTTTTCAAAGCTTTCCGTTCGTTCTAAAATAGATTTTTCCGAAGGTAATTTTGAAATTAAATTATCGAACTTAAATTCAATTGCATTGTCCTGCGCATGCATACTAAACCCAAAAAATAGGGCACACAGGGACACGAGGGATGTCCATTTTTTCATAATAGCTGGTTCTTAAGGGGCAAATGTTCTAAAAATCGACGAACGGGTCAATTTCATCGTCAATATACAATTTGAACCCATTTGCACCTAGTTCAAATTATCGAAAAAACAAATTTTAACATTTTATTAACTTTTAATTAAGTTGAACAGAATTTACATGAAAACACTAATTACTTAATTTTGAGTGTATTGCTTAAAAAAGAATATATGTTACTGCCTAAAACAAATATTGAACAGAAGCTATCTTCTATTAAAAAGAAACGAATTTTAGCTGAAGACATAGACCTTAAACAAGTGTATTCCATATTATCCAATCTTGATAATGAATTAGATAGAATAGAGAACAATGTAATTATTGGTAATGGCGTTGCGAACAATAAATTCAATATTGATTTATTGAACAGTGACAAGATTTATCACATCAAAGAAATTAAACAGATATGTATAGATTATCGATTACGTTTTCTTGATACCAAGTATTTTAAAGGCACTATACCAGCTGAAGGGCTTTCAAAAATTAAAGCCCTTGAAAAAGAACACGATACGGAAATCAAGGGTTTTAAAATTATTGCTCCTTCTAAGCTATTTAAGTTAGAGGATAAAGATGATCCACTATTGTTTGCCCCTATTGGAAATGGCTATTACTATTTAATACACCAATGGGGCAATGACCTTCATCCTTTTAGAAAATTATTAATGTGGCCTTTTAAAAACATGGCGAACCTTATCATACTAGTATTACTAATTAGTTTCCTAGTTACTTTAATGATCCCAAACGGTCTATTTTCCAAATCAAGTACAAACGCTCAATTTTGGATTCTTTATTTCTTCATGTTTAAATGTATAGCCTCTGTAGTTATTTTTTATGGCTTTGCATTAGGTAAAAACTTTAGTCCTGCTATATGGAACAGCAAATATTATAACAGTTAAACCAGTTAAATTTTAATTGACAAATATGGTTTGAGGTATACCGGAGACGTCTATATTATCTATCAATTTAAAATCGGGCGAAGGTGTTATTCTTAGTACACCTCCTTCATTGTTCGCTCCCCTTTTTTGATAACCAATTAGCATGTAATTGTTCTTATCATCATATGCAATAGCCGTTGTACCAGCTATATTATATTTTACATTTAATTCAGAATCCGATAAAAAGTTCTCAAACAAATAAACTACAGTTCCGTTCCTATTAAAATCATAGGTAGCTGGCACTTCTTTAATAGCTGCATTTGGCATGTATTTTTGAAAATAAAATTTACCATCATTACCAATATGATAATCCTGAGTAGAAATAAATCCCGGTGCTGTATCTTCCCAATAGGTAGTATAGACCTTATCTAAGGTCATTGGATCAATTATCGTATGCAATTCAGGATAACTCACTATTATTTCACCAGAATCATTCTTAAACAACCTTAACGCGTCATAACCTAAATCTACATTGACCATTTCATCTAAGGTACTTAAGTCTATTACCAATAAATGATATTCATTGGACACAAATTCATTTAAAGTTAAAACAAAAAGTTTGCCCGAGGATTCCACAATATCTACAGGTTTATTATCAATGATAACCTCTGAGAAAGCTGAAGGATTGTCCAAAGAACTTACCCTTACTACATAATGTTTGTCCTTACCCGCCAAATCTACTTCATATGCAGCAAACACATTATCTTCATTATAAGTTACAGAAGCTACGCTAACATCACAGGCATTTAAATCATTGAACAGCCGAACTGAACCAGAAGTCTGATTTTCTGAATTATACCATTGTAAAGCAGCTTCGCAATTGGCTGTATAAAAATACCCTAAGCCATTTACAGATTTTATTTTTATAGCACTTGTAGGTATATTGCCTAAAGAGACTACTTCACTTTCCGTAGCCAAATTACCCTCATTATCGCGCACAATAACGGCATTCACGTTATCGTTCGTTTTTAAAAAGACCGTATAGTCTACAGCTATATTAGTTGATGTTTCTTCTTGTTGCTCATTGGTAGATTTATCGCAGGCAACGAAACTTAAGGCCAGCACAAAGCAGGCCACAAAATTGTAGGTTTTCATAAAACATTGATTTGGGTTAATCTATTATTCTATGCTTAAACAGCGTACATTTTATTACGCTGGTCTTTTAATGCCTTGTCAGACATATATTCATCAAACGTAGAATATCTATCAATGTTGCCTTTTGGAGTCAATTCTATAATTCTATTTGCCACAGTTTGAGCAAATTCGTGATCATGTGTTGTAAAAAGCACCGTTCCTTTAAAGTTCTTCAAAGAGTTGTTAAAAGCTGTAATACTTTCAAGATCCAAGTGGTTTGTTGGCTCATCCAACATTAATACATTAGCACGCATTAACATCATTCTACTTAACATACAACGAACTTTTTCACCTCCTGAAAGTACCGTACATTTTTTAAGTGCCTCTTCTCCACTAAACAACATTTTACCTAAAAAACCTCTAATATAAACCTCTTCTCTTTCCTCCTCGGTTTTGGCATACTGGCGCAACCAGTCTACAAGGTTAATGTTATCTGTAAAGAAATCAGAATTATCTGCTGGCAAGTATGATTGAGTGGTAGTAACACCCCACTGGTAAGATCCTTTATCAGCCTTTTTATTACCGTTTATAATTTCATAGAATGCAGATGTTGCTCTAGAATCCCTAGATATAATAGCAACTTTATCTCCCTTAGCCAGGTTTATATTAATATTATTGAACAACACCTCTCCTTCTTCCGTAGAAGCGGAAAGACCTTCAACGTTCAAAATTTGATCACCTGCTTCTCTTTCCCTATCAAATATAATTGCCGGATATCTACGGCTAGACGGTTTAATATCATCAACCTTTAACTTGGAAAGCATTTTTTTACGTGAAGTTGCTTGTTTACTTTTTGCAACGTTTGCACTAAATCGAGAAATAAACTCCTGTAATTCTTTTGCTTTTTCTTCAGCCTTCTTGTTTTGCTGTGCACGTTGGCGAGCAGCTAACTGACTACTTTCATACCAAAAAGTATAATTACCTGAGTATAGGTTTAGTTTACCAAAATCTATATCTCCTATGTCTGTACATACCGTATCTAAAAAGTGACGGTCATGACTCACTACTATTACCGTATTCTCATAATCTGCCAAGAAATTCTCTAACCAACTAATTGTTTCATAATCCAAGTCGTTGGTAGGCTCATCCATAATCAGCACATCTGGATTACCAAATAACGCCTGTGCCAACAACACTCGTACTTTTAGTTTAGAATCTAACTCTGACATTAGGGTATAATGCATATCGGCATTAATACCAAGGTTAGAAAGTAGGGCGGCCGCATTACTATCTGCATTCCAACCGTTCATTTCCTCAAACTTCACTTGTAACTCCCCTATTCTATCTGCATTCTTATCATCATAATCAGCATAAAGAGCGTCTATTTCTTTTTTGATTTCATACAGTGGTTTATTACCCATAACCACAGCTTCTAAAACCGTATATTCATCTGCAGAGTTGTGATTTTGCTCCAGTATAGACATTCTTTTACCAGGCTCCAAATGTACATGACCAGAAGTTGGATCGATCTGTCCTGCCAATATCTTTAAAAATGTAGACTTACCAGCTCCGTTAGCACCAATAATACCATAACAATTACCTTGCGTAAAGGCAACGTTTACTTCATCAAATAAAACTCTTTTCCCAAATTGTACAGAAAGATTAGAAACAGATAACATAGAAACTAAATTTTAAAAATCCGTGCAAAAATACAGAATTTATAGGCTTACACGGCTTAGATTTTGATCTAATTCTCTAAAAGATGCTTAAGTTAGCACTTCATAACATTTAACTAGCTATTAACAACATCTGGTGATCTTGTTTATTATTTTTGACTATCACCAGTCCCATATACTATATGATAAGAATTTTACTCTCTACTTGCGTAGCCTTATTAGTGGGTTGTTCCTCCACAAAAAAAGATTCTGACACCGTACTTTTTGCTGGTGAAATTGTAAACCCAACAAGTGATCAAGTAATTTTACTTAAAGGTGGATCAAAAGTAGATTCAGCAAAACTTGATGAAAATAACAGGTTCAAGTTTAAATTATCTTCAATTGAAAATGGTCTTTACCATTTTAATATAGCTCCAGAACACCAATATGTGTATTTAGAAAAAGGTGATAGCCTTATGGTTAGGCTCAATACAATATATTTTGATGAATCTTTAGTTTTTTCTGGCAGTAATGAAGAAACAAATAATTTTCTCTTAGATCTTTTCTTGGCAACAGAAGTAGAAGATTCTGACATGTATTCTGAATACTACGAATTGGAACCCTTGGAATTTTTAGAGAAAATCAAATCTCTAAAGCAACAAAAAGTCAATAAACTAAATGAACTGAATGCTGAAAATTTAATTTCCAATCAAGCTATTAAATTACTAACGGGGAGCATTGACTATACCTACAACAGATACAAAGAAATATATCCTTTTAGACATAAAAGAAAAACAGCAGAGGAAAATTTTCATGATTTACCAAAAGACTTCTATACCTATAGAAGCGACATAAATTACGATGACCATACACTAACTTACCTTAGACCCTATTATGACTTCATGAAAGCTCATTTAGGAAATTTATCTTACATGACCTGTATGGATAACTGTGGTGATATTCATGAAAACGTAAGCAAACAATTACATTACAAAAAACACAAGCTCCATTTAATAGATAGCCTTGTCGTTGAGAAGGAATTAAGGGACAACTTATTTAGAAATGTTGCATTTGACTACCTATTAAAGAAAAAAGATGCTCCGGAAAACACTGAAATTTTCATCAAAGAATTTAAGAAGGTCTCAAAGAACAATATGCACTTAGCGGAAATTGAGAATCTTTATCAGGGAATTGCAAATCTTCAACCCACCAAAATGATTCCCAATCTTTCTGTTCTTACTTTTGAAAACGAATCAAAAACTCTAACGGAGATTGCCGCAAACAAAAAGGTATTATTCTATTTTTGGTCTGGCACCAATAGAAAACAGTATTTAGATATCTTCAAGAGAATTGCTGTTCTGAAAGAAAACAAGCCTGATCACGAACTTATAGGTATTAATATTAAAACCGACTATGACCAGTGGAAGAACATACTAACCACACTTGGTGTAGACCCAACATTACAATATCATAGTAACGATTTTAAGGAACTTACCGAAAAATTGGTGTTATATCCCATCAATAAAGCTATCATAACGGACAACTCTGTAATTGTTGACGGTTTTTCAAATATTTACAAAAATTAATGAGAGCTATGGCTTTCCAACAATTTCTCAAACCAAAGTCCTGGTAATATATTTTTAAGTGTCAATGAAAATTTTTGAATGAAGGAACCAACTTTATAGTGAGGTTTTGGATTTTTTGTTTCAATAATTTTTGCAATTTTTCTACCTACATCTGCCGGGTCCCCCCCACTATCAACATCAGCATCAATAGCCTCAAGAGTATTCTTGTAAGCACTTTTATACGGAGAATTATCATACACAGGAGTATGGTACCTACCAGAAGCAATATTTGTTGCAAAATCTCCCGGAGCCAATGTGGTAAGCTTAACCCCAAATTGCTTGGTTTCCATTCTATAGCTTTCGGTAACAATTTCTAAAGCCCCTTTAGATGCCGAGTAAATACCTCTATAGGGCAGCCCCATATAACCGGCAATTGAAGTAATATTAATAATAAGACCATTTTTTTGACTGCGCATGATGGGCAAAATGTTGTTCATTACGTTTAATGGACCATTAAAATTTGTTGCAAAAGCATTAAGTACTTCTTCATGCGGTGTTTCTTCCATAGGACCGGTAATACCTATACCTGCATTATTGATCAATACATCAATCTTATTTTCTTTCCCTAAAAGTGTATTGATACATTGTTTAATGGTTTCTACATTTCTGACATTCATTTCCAAAAGAGGAAAATCCGTAAATGAAGGATATCTACTTACATCACGAGTTGTACCGTATACGATGTACCCTTTACTCTTTAAATGTATGCCTATTGCTTTTCCAATTCCTGAAGACCCACCTGTTATTAGTACTACTTTTGTTTTCATTTTAAAGAAAATAAGTGATGCTAAATTTTATATAGAGTTGATTTTGAATATATTACCCAAGTTTAAGTTCTTTCACTTTTGGGTACAAAAAAAGGCAAGCTACCTACATCGCACCGCTACGACCGTATACCCTTGCTGCGTTCCCACCCTGGGGGATTCTACAGGAGCTGGTCGTGTAGGACTTGCCGGGTGCAAATATACAATCTTTTAAAACTTTGACAATCCTTTTAGTTTCTAATTTTAATGAATTAAATTGCCTTTTATTAACAATCACTCATGCTTTTAGTGGATTACCACTAATTCTAAAACACCGATTTACTTAATGAATATCTTCAAAATAATCTGTATTATTCTTATTACCAGCATTTTCACTTCTTGCGGCAGTGGCAACCAAAAAGCCTCTTCATTATTTGAAATTAAATTAGAGAATAATTTAAAACAAATAAATCAAAATCAAGAAATAGGTGTTTCCATCAACAACAAGAAAGAAAAACAGATAGAAAGTGTGGAATATAGTATTGACAACACTATTTTATCTGTGAATAATGGTAAAATTAAAGTCAATCTGCCTACACTAGGGCATAAAGTTTTAACTGCTAAAATTACTTTTGATGGTGAAACTGTTGAAATAAACAAGAATCTCAAATTACTATCAGAAGAGGCTCCGGAGATATATACATATAATATCATAAATGAATTTCCCCACGATACCAAAGCCTACACCCAAGGTTTAGAATTTTACAACGACACTCTTTACGAATCAACAGGTAAAAAGGGTCAATCTTTTTTAAGAAAATTGAACTTTAAAACTGGGGAAGTATACAAGCAAATAGATTTAGACGCCGCGTATTTTGGTGAAGGCATTACAATTCTCAATGACAAAATCTACCAACTTACTTGGCAAAGTGGCTTGGGCTTTATTTACGACCTAAATACTTTTAAAAAACTTGATAATTTTCAATATGGAAAAAGTCGAGAAGGTTGGGGATTAACCAATGATGGCACAAAAATTTTTAAAAGTGATGGTACGGAAAAAATTTGGTTCATAAACCCCAACACCATGACAGAAGAAGGTCATATAGAAACAGTGACCAATTCCTCTATTTTTAATTCTGCCAATGAACTGGAATATGTAGATGGCAAGATATATGCCAACGTATACCAAAAACCCAGCGTTATGATCATTGACAGCAAAACCGGTGCAATTGAAGGGGTTATTAATTTTAGCGGCTTAAGCGATAAAATAACCAAAACAGATAATTGGGACAAAGTAAATTATGTTCTCAACGGTATTGCCTACCATCCAGAACGAAAGACATTTTTTGTTACCGGCAAATTTTGGGATAAAATGTTTGAAGTTCAAATACAGAAAAAATAGAATGAATTCATTTCAAAAGGAAATTACAGTTTCTGTAGATGACTTAGATGATTTAAACCATGTTAATAACGTAAGATACGTTCAATGGATTCAAGACATTTCTAAAGAGCATTGGCAAACAAAAGCATCTCCCATAATGCAAGATGAAGTTATCTGGGTAGTATTAAGTCATCATATTGAATATAAACGTGCGGCGGTTTTGAACGACCGAATTAAAATAACTACCTATATAGACTCCAGTTCAGGTGCAAAGTCAATTAGAGTGGTTGAGATGAAACACGCTGTTACCAACAAGCTACTTGTAAAATCAAGCACAGAGTGGTGTCTTCTAGAAAGCAAATCTTACAAACCCATGAGAATTCCAGACGAAATAAAGGAAATTTTCATATAACTTAGGTGTTGTAAAATTAGAATCACGTGCGTACCAAAATATTTATCATCTTACCGCTACTATTTGCCATTTTATGGTCCGCAGCATGTAGAAAAGATTTTGAATATGCACCCAGTAATGGTCATCTTTCTTTTTCCAAGGATACTGTCTATCTAGATACGGTATTTTCAAATATTGGTAGTAGCACGTACACGCTAAAGGTTTTTAATGACACGAAGGACGATTTGGTAATACCTAATATAGCTCTTGAAAATGGCACCGCGAGTTTCTACAGACTTAATGTTGATGGTGTCGCCGGTAAAGAATTTAATAATATACCTATTTATGCAAAGGACAGCCTTTTTATTCTAATTGAAACAAACATTGATATTGTAGAACCCACGGCTAATGAATTACTTTATACAGACGCTATTCAGTTCGATAGTGGGTCATATCAACAATCTGTGCAATTAGTAACCTTAGCAAAAGATGCCATATTCCTTTACCCAAACGACGAATTAAAGAGTCAATCTGAAATAATAGATGTTCAAGTTGACGAATCAACGGAACCTATAGAATTAGAAGGATTTGTGCTAACAGACGACTATTTAACCTTTAAAAACGATAAACCCTACGTAGTTTATGGCTACGTTATAGTTGAGGAGAACAAAAAATTAAATATTGAGGCTGGATCTAGAATACACTTCCATCAAAATTCTGGTATTTTGGTAAAAAATGGAGGTTCTATTTCAATAAATGGAGAGCTCAGTGACAACCAGGAACTCTTAGAAGGGGAAGTACTATTTGAAGGTGATAGGCTTGAACCGGATTTTGACAACGTCACAGGGCAATGGGGCGCCATCTGGATAAGCTCTGGAAGTCAGAACAATACCATTAATTATTTAACCATTAAGAATGCACAAATTGGTTTGTTTGTTGAAGGAAGGGAAAACAATCCTGAATCTACCCTAACCATAAAAAATACCAAGATTTTCAACAGTTCTACCACTAATCTTTGGGCAAGAAATGCAAATATTACTGGGGAAAATTTAGTAATAGGCAGTGCTGGCAATTCGTCTTTACTTATAGAAAATGGTGGATATTATAGCTTTACACATTCAACTATATCCAATTATTGGAACAAAGGTTTTAGGTTCAATGCCGCTTTGGAAATTAGAAACGATACTAGAACCAATCCTGAATTAACATACGACTTGCAAAAAGCAGAATTCAAAAATTCAATTATTGATGGCAATAGTCAAATTGAAATTTCATTGAACCCTAACGGGCAAGATACATTTAATTATTCCTTTGAAAATTGTTTTATCAAAATCAATGAAAGTAATGCTTCAAATTACCCCGATAACACGGCATTTTTTAGCAATATCATTATGTCCGGAGAACTAGATTATTTTTCACCCATTGATAACGATTTTAGAATAGGATTTGAAAGTGAAGCCATTAACAAAGGGGATGTAAATACAGCAAACACCGTACCCTATGATATTTTAGGAATTTCAAGAATATCTTCTCCAGATTTAGGAGCCTATCAAGCAATTGAAGAGGAATTTTAGTTATAATTCTTATTTAACTGCAAGATTTTTCGCTCACAAACCCCATAAACATTGATTTTATAAATATATCCTCTGTTTTTATAAGGACATTCTAGGTCAACCTTTTATAACCTATGTTTAATTTCGTGGTATACGCTATATCATTTGAATTATACTTACACCATAATAGACTCTGATGCTGTTTCAAATTTACAGCTACATGCTTTCTTAGATGAGTATGGCGATTTTGAGTGTATAAATACAACGAACAACCCTTCTGATGGTTTAAACGATATTCTTAAATATTCCCCGGATATTGTTTTCATAAACCTAAATAATGACTATGCCTCTGTTTTTTTAATGATTACCGAGATTCATCAATATATGAATCAGCTTCCTATTTTGATCGGTATTGCTACAACCAAGAATTACGCATATGATGCAATCAAAAACGGTTTTTTTGATTACTGGTTGCAACCATTCAATGAATTTGATATTCGTAAATCATTGATGAAGCTTCAAAAGCGCATGCCAAAGGAAAAAGCACCGGCTACCCTATGCTTAAAATCATATAACGATTTTCAATATTTGGACACCAATGATATTTTATATCTAAAAGCCGATAATAATACAACGGAGTTTTTCATGAAAGACGGCACAATTATTAACGCCTATAAGACGTTAAAGACTTTTGAGAATACCTTGCCCAAGAACTTTATGCGTATTCACCAAAGCTATATTGTAAACACCAATTATGTCTCTCGTATAAACTTTGGTAAATCTATATGCGCCATAAAAAAGGTAAACGAAAATATCCCATTCTCTAAATCTTACCGTGAGAATATGGACAATTTAAAAAGTATACTCAACAAAAACACACTTTCCGCCTTAAATTAATGAATTCTCTCAAAATTAGGTCATATACTCACAGAACCTAACCATCCACTCATAGCTGTGATTTTATCATTTGTTACTGACTTTATCATATTACTTTGGTAGTATAATAAACCAAAAACCCCTTAAAACACACAGTATGAAAAAAGTAACAAGTATTTTAGCAGTAGCAGTAATGACTTTAGGACTAGTTTCAACGGCTATTCAAAACACAAATAACGAATTTGACTTTCTAAACGACATCTCAAAAGCTCTTACATGTAATGATTGCGACGCTCCTTTAGGAGACAGAATTCCACCGAAAAAAATTGCATAGAGATAAAAAATATTAATACAAAAAAAGCCTTTAACGCGAACGTTAAAGGCTTTTTTTATACCTTGGTTTTATTATCATATTAAAACCCATTTTTGAATAAGTACTATTTATCATTAATATTATCTTGCTTACTGCTTAGCTTTAGCTGTTCTAAAACAGAATCCGCAAAACCAACTATAGTAGAAAAGCAGGAAAATGACAGCATATCTATATGGATAGATGAAAGTTACAACGCAAATTCAGAAAGAAAATTAGAATTACAAAATAAAGCCTTTCAACTAGCAAAGAATACATCTAATGACACCTTAAAATCAAAGTATTTTTCTAATCTTTCATTTAACCAGCAGTTTCTTTCAGATAGCTTATTATTTCGGAAAATAAATAAAGAAGCCATCTTAATAAATAAGCAAATTAAAGATTCTACCGCTTTAGGATATGCCTATTGGGACCTAGCATATTTTTTTGATAACCATATTGTAAAAGATAGTTCTTTTTATTTTTACACAGAGGCACTCAACATTTTTACCGGTATTGGAGACAGAGCAATTATTGGACGAATGTATTTAAATATGGCCGGCATTCAAATGAAAATTAAAGATTATGTAGGTAGCGAAGCCAATACCATAAAGGCAATAGAGAATTTTAAAATTATAGAAGATAATGAAAAACTCTATAGATGCTACAATCTATTAGGAATTGTACTGGGGGATTTGAAAGAATTTGACAAATCTTTAGCGTATTACAACGAAGCATTATTTTATTTAGAAAAGACACCAAATAGTACTATTGAAAAGGCAAGTGTTTCTAATAACATAGGTGTAAATTATAGGCATCTTAAACTTTACGATAAAGCAATTCACAACTTTGAAAATGTACTGAAAATAAATAATTTACACATAAAACACCCCAGTTTATTTGCCAAAGCGATTAGTAATTTAGCCACTTCTAAATTATATGCACAGGACACTTTGAATGTAGAGAATCTGTTCAAAAAATCAATTGAAATAAAAAAAGAAGAAAATGAACTTGCCAGTTTATCTTCAAGTTATTTCAACTATGCTGAATATAAAGCATATGCAAAAGACACTATAAATGCTATTGAAAAATTAAAGAAATCAGAAAATTTAGCACGGGAATCTAGTTCAAACGAACAGTTATTAAAAACTTGGCAGTACTTAGCCATTTTAGATAAAAATAACGCTTCAGATTATTTCAAAAAATTTACTAAACTAAATGATAGTCTACTATTTGAAGAACGCAAACAACAGAATAAATTTGCTCGAATACGCTTTGAAACTGACGAATTTATTGCAGAAAATATTGAGTTAGAAAGTGAAAAACAGGTTCTGTCCAAGCAAAAGCAAATTTGGATCGGTATTGCTACCGGTTTCTTTTTACTGGGGCTATCTGTCTACATCATTATCAACCAACGTGCAAAAAATCAAAAATTAAGGTTTGACCAGCAACAGCAAGCCAACAACCAAGAGATTTTTAATTTGATGTTAATGCAAAAGCAAAAAGTAGATGAAGTAAAAAGGCTAGAGCAAAAACGAATTTCAGAAGAACTACATGATGGGGTTTTAGGTAAAATGCTGGGTGCAAGAATGATACTAACAGGTTTAAATAAACGTGCCACGGATGAAGCTATTCAAGAAAAATCAAAAGCCCTGGGATCATTACAAGAAATTGAAAATGAGATACGAGCAATTTCACATGAATTGAGCCATAGCGCTTATCAAAAAATTAGCAACTTTACAGATTCTGTAGAAACACTGCTTGCCAATAATCGCAATACTAAAATCAAAACCATTTTCCACTTTAATGAAGATGAAAACTGGGATAGCCTAGCTGGTGAAATTAAAATTAACGTATACCGAATTATACAAGAAACTTTTCAAAATGCAATTAAGCATTCAAAATGCTCATTCTTTGAAGTTACGTTTTACAGAGATGATGAACAGTTTAATGTCATTATGAGTGATAATGGTATAGGCTACAATGTAAATAAGGGTAAAAAAGGAATAGGAATTAGAAATATTACTTCTAGAATTGAAAAATTAAATGGTTCATTTCATATAGACTCAACAGAAGGCCAGGGCACTACCATATCTTTAAATATCCCCATTTAAAATAGAAAGTAATAATTTTACAAATAATAATAGTTTATATTAATACGTTTAGTAAATTAGATTAGAATCACAACTTATGAACACTGTACGAATTTTAGCGGTAGATGATCATGAAATGACTGCTCTTGGATATAAATATATCTTAGAAGATTCTGAATTTGACAACTTTAATGTTAAAGTTGAAATAGCCACGAACTTCGAAAAAGGAAAGAGCAAAATTGAAATGTCAAAAAGAGCAGTACCTTATGACATTATTTTATTGGATATTCAGTTGTTCTCTCCAGAATCCAAAGACCCAAGAACTGGTATAGATTTAGGTATAGTTGCAAGAAATGAAGTCCCTAAATCAAAAGTTGTTTTCATGTCATCTTACAGTGATAACTACAGAATTAATAACATTTTTAAAACGGTTAATCCTGATGGTTACATGGTTAAATCCGAGATTGATGAAATGTCTCTTAAAACCATGGTTGAAACAATAGCAAACGATTCACCTTACTATACCGCTAGTGCATTATCTGCAATTAGACGAAGAATGTCAACAGACATTGTTATTGATGAGCAAGATCAGAAAATATTATATCATTTATCTCAAGGAATACACACTAGAGACATAGCCCCATTAATTGGATCTGCAAATACAACTGTTGAAGCTAGAAAAAGGCAACTAAAAGCACTTTTTGACGTTAAGAACGGAAATGACCTTGCCTTAATTAACGAGGCTAAAACAAGAGGATTTCTATAGAATTAGCATATTTTCAAAATATTGATTTACAGGGTTTTATAAAAAATTAATTCATTTTATAATAATATCCTCTGAAATTCTAAGGTTTTCCTATATCAGATTTTGAAGTTAGAAAAGTATCTTTATGATAAAGAATGCTATAAATTTCTACTCGTATGCCATTTAATTACGAAAATTTTATTAATAATTCTAAATCCGAATATACCAAGGAAATCATTGGTATAGATGAGTTTTTAAAATCGTTAGACTTCCATTATTTCTCTAGTGTTAAGCTAAATAACAAGCATATTACATTTAACTCAATTAGCTTAGTTTTGGAAATTTCCTGCAATTTGGATTTATTAGAACTACTAGCCCATTTTAATACGGATAGATGGGGGCATAACGGTAAAGAAAAATCTCCACTACAACAAGAATTAGAAATTCTTGACTTAAAAAACAAGTACCATATTGATATTGAAGAACTAACATTCTTTTTAAACGACACAAGTGTTGTTATAAAACGTATTTATGACAAAAGCATACCCACCCAGCTGAATGACATATTAAAACAGATTGCGTTTAATTATGTGTTTCTAACAAGAGGATTAACGCAAAAACCATATGAAATTTTTGTCCCCATTTTTGAAGACACGCTTGAAAACCCGGACAATAACGAAGATGAAATGAATATTGCTCCTAAATCGTACTCTGAATTTTGGGGCATATATCTAGATAAAGATGATGAGGCCTCTATCTATGATGTAAATAAAAATACATATGTAAGTGGTGATTTGGAGTTTTTATCTGAATAAAAACCCCAAATCATTACTAAACTTACTTAGGCATTAAAAATTGGTCTTGTTTTCATCATTTCGTTGACCTTACCTCTAACCTCTTTTATTATTGATTCATTCTCAGGATTCATAATTACCTGATCAATAAATTCAACAACCTTTTCCATATCAGATTCCACTAGACCTCTAGTAGTAATTGCTGCAGTCCCAAATCTAATACCAGATGTTACAAACGGAGATTTGTCATCAAATGGCACCATATTCTTATTTGCAGTGATATCAGCCAACACTAAGGCTTTCTCCGCATCTTTACCAGAAATATCTTTGTTTCTTAAATCAATAAGCATCATATGGTTATCGGTACCATCAGAAATAATATTGTAATCAAGTTTTACAAAGGCCTTAGCCATGGCATCGGCATTTTTCTTTACTTGAGAAATATAAGTAGCATATGAATCTGTCAAAGCCTCACCAAAGGCAATTGCTTTACCGGCAATAACATGCTCTAACGGTCCACCTTGATTTCCTGGAAAAACCGCTAAGTCCAATAATGCCGACATTTTTCTTAAGTTTCCATTCTTAAGTTTTATACCAAACGGATTTTCAAAATCCTTGCCCATCAATATTAAACCTCCCCTTGGTCCTCTTAACGTTTTGTGAGTTGTTGTCGTAACAATGTGACAATGCGGAATTGGATCACTTAAAAGCCCTTTAGCAATTAAACCTGCAGGGTGAGAAATATCTGCAAGTAAAATAGCATTTACACTATCGGCAATTTTACGAAAACGTTCAAAGTCCATATCCCTTGAATATGCAGATGCACCAGCAATTATCAATTTTGGTTGTTCTTTTGTTGCTATTTCCTGAATTTTATCATAATCCAACCTTCCGGTTTCCTTGTCTACTCCATAAAAAACAGGGGTATACAATCTTCCAGAAAAATTTACGGGAGAACCATGCGTTAAATGACCTCCATGTGATAAATCAAAACCTAAAATTTTATCTCCTGGCTTTAAACATGCATGATATACAGCTGCATTTGCTTGCGACCCAGAGTGTGGTTGTACATTCGCATATGCTGCACCAAATAACTCTTTTGCCCTATCTATGGCCAATTGCTCTACTTTATCTACTACTTCACAACCACCATAATACCTTTTACCAGGGTATCCTTCGGCATATTTATTGGTAAGTACAGAACCTTGAGCCTCCATTACTTGAGGACTTGTAAAATTTTCAGAGGCAATTAACTCAATGCCGTTGATTTGGCGTTGTTTCTCTTCTTCAATAAGATTAAAAATTGTGGTATCGCGTTGCATGTGCTATATCTTTTAAATAAGTGGCAAAAATACAAATAGCACACTTAAAGAAATATAAAAAATGACACAATCACATAACTTTTTTATTAAAATAAGTTAATAACTACACCTCTATCAAAGGCTTATATAATGACAACCATATGTCGTTTATCTAAAATATACTATTAAGCGTCTTAAAACGTTAACTATAAAATGAATTATGGCACGGCTGTTGAATAACATCTATAAATTTTAAAAATATTAGATATGAAAAAATTTCTACTATTTAGTTTTATTGGACTACTACTAGCTTGTAGTGGAGTAAAGAAAACGCAGGAGGCTCTAAATTCGGGAAATTATGAGACTGCCATTAACAAAGCAGTAATCAATATTGCCGAAAACAAGACCAAAAAAAGCAATCAACAATATATTGTTCTTTTAGAGGAAGGGTTTAAAAAGAATACCGAAAGGGAACTACAGCACATTAAGTTCTTAAAAAAGGATGGTAATGCCGCGAACTATGAGGAGATATTCAATACATACAATAGATTAAAGTCTATACAAGAGAGAATTCGTCCTTTACTACCATTGCATATTCAAGATGAAGGTAGAAAAGCTCAGTTCAATTTTAAAAATTATGATGACGATATCATAGCCTCAAAAACAGCTTTATCTGAATTTCTATATAACAAAGCAACTACCTTATTGTCAAATGCTAATTATAAATCCGATTATAGAAATGCTTATAGCGACCTTAATTATTTAAATGAAATAAACCCTAACTATAAAGATGTGGTCTCTAAAATTGATGAAGCATACCTAAAAGGGCTAGATTATGTTATTGTGAACATGACCAATAATACTGACCAGATAATTCCAAAAAGATTGGAAGATGAACTTTTAAATTTAAATACGTACGGATTAAATACAAACTGGACAGAATATCATACCAACAGAATTCAAAACCAGTTGTATGATTACCAAATGGAGGTGTCTTTTCAAGACATAAATATTTCTCCTGAACAGATCAGGGAAAAACAAATAAGTAAAGAAAAACAAATTAAGGATGGTTATACTTTTGTTGAAGATCAAAATGGCAATGTTGTTGCTGACAGTCTTGGCAATAGTATTAAAGTGGATAAGTTTAAAACTGTTAGATGTGATTTTTACCAATTTACGCAATTTAAAAGCGCACAAGTTACAGGTGTCGTAAGCTTTATCGACTTAAAAAAACAACAAAAAATTAATCAATATCCTTTATCTAGTCAATTTGTATTTGAGCATGTTTATGCCAATTACGATGGGGATAAAAGGGCTTTGGATAATGACTTGGTTTCTTTATTACAATTGGCCAGAGTACCATTTCCCAGTAATGAACAAATGGTTTATGATGCCGGTGAAGATTTAAAGAACAATCTTAAAAACATACTGAACAATCAACGCTTTAATTAAAAAAAGCCCCGTAATTACGGGGCTTTTTTATACATATTGATGTATATTTATTTCTGAAATTGACCCATGTGAATCATGTACCACTACTTCCCCATTTTTTATGATCAAAAGTTGTGGAGATTGATGGGTTACCCCAAATTCTGACGCAACACCATTAGAGACATCTCTATGAGCTAGTAGATCTAGAAAATACAAATTCATTTGTCCTTCTTCCAAACTATAACTGCTTTTAAACATATTTAAAACCATTCTGCTTATTCCACACGTGGTAGAATGCTTAAATATGAGTTGGGGCTTACTATTTGAAGCTTCTTTAATATCCTTTAACTGATCTATAGATGTCAAAGATATCCAAGGTATATTAGATGAATTATCACCTTCCCCACTCTTTGAACCTCCAAATAATCCACCAAATAATCCCATAAAATCCTTAATTTAATATTGTTTTCCAATTACAGTAAAACTGACTAAATGTCGTTTATTTAAGCAAAAAATACGCCATTTTGTCTTGCAATCTTAAATGGTAAGATTGTTGAAATACCATGTTCAAAAGTATTACAATAAACTAAAATTAAAGATAATGAACATAAATAATTTCACAATAAAATCACAAGAGGCTATTCAACAAGCCCAGCTGATTGTCCAAAATTACGGACATCAGCAAATTGAAAACGAACATCTATTCAAAGCTCTTTTAGGCGTAGAGGAAAATGTAATGCCTTTTTTAATTAAAAAATTAGGTATCAATTTTTCTTTGGTTCAACAAATTCTTGATAAGGAGTTATCCAGTTTTCCTAAAGTACAAGGTGGTGAGTTGCAATTTTCTAGAGAAGGTGGTAAAACTTTAAATGAAGCCAGTATTATTGCCAAAAATATGGATGATGAATACGTATCCATTGAACATCTCTTTTTAGCTATTTTAAAATCCAAAAGTAAAATAGCACAGATTTTAAAAGATCAAGGTGCCACCGAAAAGCATTTGGTTTCAGCAATTAATGAATTGCGAAATGGTGAAAAGGTTACTTCCCAAAGCGCCGAAGACAGTTATAACTCTTTAAAGAAATATGCCAAAAACTTAAATGAATTAGCTGATAGCGGTAAATTAGATCCGGTGATCGGGCGTGATGAAGAAATTCGCAGAATCCTACAAATACTATCTAGACGTACCAAAAACAACCCTATTTTGGTGGGTGAACCAGGTGTAGGTAAAACAGCAATTGTAGAAGGCTTGGCCCATAGAATTATTCAAGGAGATATTCCAGAAAACTTAAAAGATAAGGTAATTTATTCTCTAGACATGGGTGCCTTAATTGCAGGTGCAAAATATAAAGGTGAGTTTGAAGAGCGCCTTAAGGCCGTTATTAAAGAAGTTGTTAGTGCAGATGGCAATATCATCCTTTTCATTGACGAAATCCATACACTAATTGGAGCTGGTGGTGGCCAAGGAGCTATGGATGCCGCAAATATTCTTAAACCTGCTCTTGCCAGAGGAGAGCTTCGCTCAATTGGTGCAACAACTTTAGATGAATACCAAAAGTATTTTGAAAAGGATAAAGCCCTAGAACGAAGATTTCAAAAAGTCATGGTAGATCAACCAGATACAGAGAGTGCCATATCAATTCTTAGAGGTATTAAAGAAAAATATGAAGCACATCATAAAGTACGTATTAAGGATGAAGCCGTAATTTCTGCCGTTGAGCTTTCTCAACGTTATATTACCAATAGGTTTTTGCCAGATAAAGCAATTGACCTAATGGATGAAGCTGCCTCTAAATTAAGAATGGAAATCAATTCTAAACCAGAGGAATTAGATGTGCTTGATCGCAAGATCATGCAAATTGAAATTGAGATCGAAGCCATAAAAAGAGAAAATGATAAACAAAAGCTACAGGTTTTAAACCTAGAGCTTGCAAACATTAAGGAAGAACGAAATGAAATTTTTGCACAATGGGAAAGTGAAAAATCTGTAGTTGATAATATACAACAGACAAAACAGGATATTGAAAATTTCAAAGCTGAAGCAGAACGTGCGGAACGTAATGGAGATTATGGTCAAGTTGCGGAAATCAGATACGGTAAAATAAAGGAAGCGCAAGAGAAGCTTACACAATTACAAGATGACCTTAGCAATCAACAACACTCGGGAACATTGATTAAAGAGGAAGTTACCAGTGATGATATTGCCGAAGTTGTAGCTAAATGGACAGGTATACCTGTGACCAAAATGCTGCAAAGTGAGCGTGAAAAACTGTTGAAGCTAGAAAGTGTACTTCATAAAAGGGTTGTAGGACAAGAAGAAGCCATTGAAGCCGTATCCGATGCAATTAGAAGAAGTAGAGCTGGTTTACAAGATGCAAAGAAACCAATTGGATCATTCCTTTTCTTAGGTACTACTGGCGTCGGTAAAACCGAGCTTGCCAAAACCCTTGCCTCATATTTATTTGATGATGAAAATGCCATGACTAGAATTGATATGAGCGAATATCAAGAAAGACACTCGGTTAGTAGATTAGTTGGTGCACCTCCAGGATATGTGGGGTATGACGAAGGCGGACAATTGACGGAAGCCGTGCGAAGAAGACCTTATTCCGTTGTATTATTGGATGAAATTGAAAAAGCACACCCAGATACTTTCAATATTTTATTGCAAGTATTGGATGAAGGCAGATTAACGGATAATAAAGGTCGTGTAGCAGATTTCAAGAATACTATTATTATCATGACCAGTAACATGGGGAGCGATATTATACAGGAAACCTTTGAAAATACTGATGATGTTTATAGCGCATCTGAAACCGCAAGAATTGAAGTTCTTGGACTTTTAAAGAAAACGGTTAGGCCCGAGTTCATTAACAGAATTGATGACATTGTAATGTTCACACCTTTAACTAAGGATAACATTAAAGAAATTGTTAGACTTCAATTAGAGCATTTGAAGAAAATGCTTGATAAGCAGCAGATAACTCTTGACGCTACAGAAGAAGCTATCGATTACTTGGCAGAAAAAGGTTTTGACCCACAATTTGGTGCAAGACCGGTTAAAAGAACCATTCAGAAAGAGGTACTGAACAATATGTCCAAATCCCTTTTAAGTGGAGAAATCAAATCTGACAGTGTTGTGTTGTTAGATGCTTTTGATAACAGTTTAGTATTTAGAAATCAAGAGGATATTACCGTTTAATTTAAACAATTAGGATAAATGGCGTTCATATTTTTATATGGACGCTTTTTTTATGAACATTATATACCATACAGTATAGATTTTTTTATATTCGCATAAAACAGTCTTATATGTCCACAAAAGCCGAAAGAACCACCGCTTATATTATTGAGACTGTCGCACCTGTTTTTAACAAACATGGTTACGTAGGTACCAGTATGAGCGACTTAACAGAGGCCACCAATCTTACTAAAGGTGCTTTGTATGGGAATTTTGAAAATAAAGAAGCTTTAGCCTTAGCTGCATTTGAGTTTAATAGAAATCTACTTCTCACGGCTATAGATGAACATCTGTCAATTGATGGAAATGCTATGGGAAAGATCAAGAATTTAATAGAATTCTATAAAAAATATGACGTATTCACTTTAAATATGGGAGGTTGTCCTATTTTAAATGTTGGTATAGACGCTCAACATAACAACAGATTACTTGCCGCTGCCGCTAAAGAAACCATTAAGGAAATTGAAGGTAAAATTGCCTTGGTTTTTGAAAATGGAATAAATGGTGGTGAATTCAAATTACCGGTTACACCATTACAGTTTTCAAAGCAATTGTTCACTATAATACAAGGATCCATTGCAATGGCGACTTTAACCAAAGACCGTAAATATCTATTAAATACGGTTAGCTATTTAGAAGTACTTATAAAAAGAGAACTGAAATAAGCAAAAGCCTATTTCAGTTCTAACCAAGGGTGTATTTTGTAAGAGATAAAGTTCTTTACTCACCTGTAACCCTGAATATCCAGATTTTATCGGTGTACTTACCATTCAATTTAGAGTCTCTTGCTTGTCTCGCATCTTTGATAAAATCAAACTTAGCTAAGTATACATAATTATATTTATTCTTTTCCCTAAAGAAAGATTTGGCATTTATCCCTCTTTTTTTCATGTCTGCCAAGAAAGCATCCAAGTATTTTTTAGTTCCGAAAACGTTGGCAATCAAATAATACCCCGGTTCCAAAGCACCCTCTTTGGTAACTTCTTCATATTTTTCGCCAGCTTTTACTTCCACGACCTCATTTCTCATTGCCAAAGCCTTACTTTCAGCTATAGAATCTTGTCTTCTTTGCTGTGCCAGTGCAACCGCTTCTGCCTCTCTCTTCATTACGGCCGCTATGGAGTCTTTTTGCCTTTGTTGCTGCAAAGCCTTTGCTTCTGCCAAAGCTTGCTCTGCTTTGGCATTCTCTAGCGAGTCACGCTTTCTTTTAATATCCCTTTTAGATTGTTTAACTGTCAAATCTGATTGTCTAGATGCATTTTGAATAGAATCTTTTAACCTTTTACTTTCTATAAGCGCTAAACGTTCTTGTTTTTTAGACTCACGTTTTAGAGCCAATTTTTCCGCTTTGGTCAATTCAGTAGAAGCCACTTCAATTTCCTCTTGCTGAACAAGTGATTCTTCCTTCTTTTTCTCCTCAGCAATTAATTGCTCCTCAAGCTCTTCTGCCGGTGTCTGTTGTTTTCCTAATTTATAAGAAGTGACCAACTCAAATGTAGGATCTTGACCCTTTAAATCTGAACTTGTACCCACTTCAACCAATGCACCAAAAGATAATCTCTTAAAGAAACGACCACCAATACCACCTGAAAATCCATAAAAACTATTATACCCAGCTTGCGCCCAATATTTATTAGTTGTCAATAAGGTGATTAATCCGATTTGATTGTCCAATCCTGGAATTGTTTTATAATACAGCATTGGTCTAAATACTGAACTATCGTCACTACTTAACACACTTACAGGAAAATCGTAACTTACCAATGCCTGAAACATCCTATCATCAGGACTAGTGTTACGTTCGTTAGTGGTAAAATTATAATCGAACAAATTTTCAGAAGTTAACCCAATATTAAATCTATCGATACTTAAATTTATACCAGGAGCCATTTGTAGTATAAAATCATTTTCAGCGGAGGTTTGTATAGGATTAGGAACAAAAAAACGATCGTCAGCTAATTTTTGTTGAAAGGCAAAAACATTTAACCCAACCCCTAAGAAGATATCTTCACCAAGTGCAATATTATACGCATAATTTAAGTTTGCCCCTGTATTTAAAAAAATACCCGTATTGTGTTGAAAAAAGCCAATACCAGCAGCCGAAACATCATTTAATCTAGCTGAATAATTTAAGAAGAGAGAAGTTGGATCACCGTCATAAGTTTGCCACTGCCATCTAGACCAAAATGCAATAGAAGATGGATTATTACGGTCTAAACTATATGCAGGGTTTACTATACTCCCGTTGTATTCAGTTAAGTTTTGTTGCCTAAAATCGGTAGGAAGTACTACTTCCTGAGCCTTAAGACCAAGAACTACAAAACCAATAAGAAGTGTCCCACAAAATTTTTTCATATGCAAAAAAACAAAAATTAGACTATTTATAGTACTATTTTGAAGTAATTTTAGTTATTAAATTAATACACCAAACATATTTTCATGAAAGCATTCAAATATATCCTTTTTATTTTGCTGGCTATCAATCTTTCTTGCAAAGATGAACCCACCATTGATAAATCTCAAGAAGAAACTTCCATTTCTACTTTTTACTTGATAAGGCATGCGGAAAAAGATAGAAGCAATCCTGATGATGCAGACCCAGAATTAACACAGCAAGGTTTGGGAAGAGCCATGCACTGGGCAGAAATATTGGCAGACGTAGAATTAGATGCCATATATTCCACTGATTATAATAGAACGTCTATGACCGCTGCTCCAACTTCGGTAAAACAGAATATAGATGTTCAATATTACGACCCAACCTTAATTGATATTGCCCAATTTAAAAGCGAAAATTTAAATAAGAACGTTTTAATTGTAGGACATAGTAATACAACACCTGAATTTGTAAACAAGTTAATTGACGAACAAAAATTCTATACCATTGACGACAGTGAAAACGGTACTTTATTTATAGTTAAAATCACTAATGGCACACCATCTGTGGATAAACTCATATTTAACTGTAACTGTCCAAAATAATACTATTTTATCCGATTAATACGTTTAATTAGTTACAAAAGATCAAATCATTAAATGAATAGTTCTTACTTTTGTAGTTAATGCAGAATACAATAAACATTAAGAACAAAAGAGCTCGTTTTGAATATGAGCTACAGGACAAGTTCACGGCAGGTATCGTTTTGGCCGGTACCGAGATCAAAGCCATTAGAGAAGGTCGTGCATCAATTTCTGAAAGTTTTTGTGAATTTAACGACAATGAAGAACTATTTGTAATCAATATGCAAATAGACGAGTATTCACATGCATCGCATTTTAATCATAAACCTAAAGCGGAACGTAAATTACTTCTTCAGAAAAGAGAACTTAAAAAGCTTAGCAAAGAAGTAAAAACATCTGGTCTTACCATAGTTCCACTTAGAGTATTTATAAATGACCGCGGACTAGCAAAAATGCAGATAGCACTAGCAAAGGGTAAAAAACTCTACGACAAAAGAGAAACCATTAAGGATCGAGATAACAAAAGAGATCTTGACCGAATTAAAAAGAACTTTAATAATTAATTCTTATTTTCCAATAAGGGTACAAATCTAAAAGACCCGTACTCTGTCTTTGAAAATTCTTTTTCCGTAGTTCTGACGAAAAGGGTCATTATTTGTTCTTCAAAACCAATAGGGATTACTAACCTACCCCCCACTTTTAATTGTGACAACAATGCTTTGGGTACCTCTGGGGCACCTGCCGTAACAATGATACGATCAAACGGAGCTTCTTTTGGCAAGCCTTTATAACCATCACCAAAAATCACCTGCTTTGGTCTATATCCCATTTTCTTGAAAAAAATATTGGTTTTTTTAAAAAGTTCCAATTGTCGTTCAATGGTATACACCTTCACCTTAAGTTTTAATAGAACCGCTGTTTGGTAACCACTACCTGTACCGATTTCCAATATTTTTTGACCAGGCTCTACTTGTAATAACTCTGTTTGGAAAGCTACGGTATAAGGGTGTGAAATAGTTTGGTTTGCAGCAATGGGAAATGCCTTGTTTTGATAGGCATGACCTTCAAAACTACTATCCATAAACAAATGTCTTGGTATTTGCCTTACGGCGTCCAGGACCTTTTTATCTGCTATTCCTTTGTCAATCAATACTTGCGCTAGGTGGTTGCGCATTCCCCTGTGTTTTAAGGTATCTTTCAATGGTAGTCGGTTTGTTCTTCAAAGTTAACAAAGTTCTTTTAACGATGGAAGAACCTATTAAAACTAATATCCATTTTTTGATAAAATTGAAATAACCGATAACCTAAAAGTACCTAACTATGCGTATTTTTGGGGAAAACGATACAAATGTTAAAAGTTGGTGTTTTAGGAGCGGGGCATCTAGGTAAGATTCACCTTAGACTCCTAAATGATTCTAAAAAATATGAACTTATCGGTTTCTACGATGCCGATAGTACAAATGGCGAAAAAGTTAGCAAGGAATTCGGATATACCTATTTTGCAAAGCTTGAAGATTTAATGAATGCCGTAGATGTGGTGGACATTGTTACCCCTACCCTTTCTCATTATGAATGTGCCAAACAGGCCATAGAAAAGGGCAAGCATATTTTTATAGAAAAACCCATTACACATACATTAGAAGAAGCAAACTCTCTATTGGCCTTAGAACAAGAATATAACGTTAAAGGTCAAGTTGGCCATGTTGAGCGTTTTAACCCTGCATTTACAGCTGTAAAACACGCTATAAAGGACCCAATGTTCATTGAGTCCCATAGATTGGCAGAATTTAACCCAAGAGGTACAGATGTACCAGTTGTTTTAGATTTAATGATACACGATATAGATGCTATTTTAAGTGTCGTTAATTCTGAAGTTGTGCAGGTTAATGCGAGCGGGGTATCTGTAATAAGCCAGTCCCCAGATATTGCAAACGCTAGATTGGAATTCGAAAATGGTTGTGTAGCCAATTTAACGGCAAGTAGAATTTCATTAAAAAATATGCGCAAGTCGCGTTTCTTTCAAAAGGATGCCTATATCTCAGTAGATTTTTTGGAAAAGAAAGTTGAAGTGGTCAAAATGAAAGACGCTCCAAAAGAACCTGGTGATTTTGATATGATCCTTCAAAATGCTGAAGGAATAAAGAAGCAGATATATTTTGAAAATCCGTCCATTGAAACCAACAACGCCATTTTAGACGAATTAGAATCTTTTGCCGAAGCCATTGAAAACAATTCAACACCAGTTGTTAGTTTAAAACAGGGCACACAAGCATTAAAAGTAGCTTTACAAATTATCGCAGCATTCAATCCAAAAAAAATATGAATAAAATAGCAGTTATAGGTGCTGGTACTATGGGTAACGGAATAGCTCATGTATTTGCGCAAAGCGGATTTCAAGTTCACCTAATAGATGTTTCGCAAGAAGCACTTGACAAAGGTTTAAGTACTATTGCCAACAATTTAGATCGTATGGTGGCAAAAGAAAAAATAACCAATGACGAAAAGACAAATACATTGGCCAACATTACACTGTTTACTGAATTAAAAACAGGGGTAAAAAATGTAGACCTTGCCATAGAGGCAGCCACAGAAAATGTAACTATAAAACTGAACATTTTTAAGGAGCTAGACGCTGTTTGTAACAACAATACAATTTTAGCCTCAAATACATCATCAATTTCCATTACGCAAATAGCAGCTGTAACCAATAGAGCTGACAAGGTAATAGGTATGCACTTCATGAATCCTGTTCCAATTATGAAGCTAGTTGAAATCATTCGTGGTTATAGTACTTCTAACGAGACGACTAACATTATTATGGAACTTTCTAAAAAATTAGGAAAAATACCTACCGAGGTCAATGACTATCCTGGTTTTGTAGCAAACAGAATTTTAATGCCAATGATCAATGAGGCCATAGAAACATTACATCATGGTGTTGCAGGCGTAGAAGAAATTGACACGGTTATGAAACTTGGAATGGCACACCCCATGGGACCTCTTCAATTAGCAGATTTTATTGGTTTAGATGTATGCCTTTCTATTTTGAACGTTATGTACGATGGATTCAAAAACCCAAAATATGCTCCTTCTCCATTATTGATAAATATGGTTATGGCCGGAAAGAAAGGTATAAAATCCGGTGAAGGATTTTATGATTATGCCGAAAGCAAAAAAGCCGAGGTGGTGTCAAGTCAATTTAAAAACTAAGTAGTAGTTGAAATCAAGTGTATGTCCATAAAAGAAAATCTTTTAGCTGTTAAACAAACCATACCCAATTCCGTAACATTGGTTGCCGTATCTAAAACAAAACCGATTTCTGATATTCAAGAAGCGTATGACCAAGGCCAGCGTATTTTTGGAGAGAACAGGGTGCAAGAAATGACCGAAAAATGGGAAAAAATGCCAAAGGATATTGAATGGCATATGATTGGTCACCTTCAACGAAATAAGGTAAAGTACATGGCTGAATATGTTAGCTTGGTTCATGGTGTAGATAGTCCAAGACTTTTAGCCGAAATCAACAAACAAGCTGAAAAACATAATAGAACCATACCATGTCTTTTACAAGTTCACATTGCTGAGGAAGACACCAAATTCGGATTTAACGAAGAAGAATTGCTAGACTTAGTACGTAACGAAAATTTCAAATCGCATAAAAATGTAAAAATAGTGGGATTAATGGGTATGGCTACTTTTACCGAAAATATGGATCAAGTAAGGCGTGAGTTCAAAAGCTTACAATCGCTATACTTAAAACTTAAAAGTGAATATGCAGATTTTACAACGCTTTCAATGGGCATGAGCGGTGACTACCAAATTGCAATTGAAGAAGGTAGCACTATGGTACGTATAGGAAGTAGTATCTTTGGCTCCAGAAATTAACGCTAAAAACTACCGCCGTCCAAAACAGATAATTATACATGTACGCAATTTTAGATATTGAAACCACGGGAGGAAAATTTAATGAGGAAGGAATTACTGAAATTGCTATTCACAAATTTGATGGTCAAAAAGTAGTAGACAAGTTCATAAGCCTAGTAAACCCCGAGAAAGAGATTCAGCCTTTTGTAGTAAAACTTACTGGGATTAACAGTAAAATGTTGAGAACTGCACCTAAGTTTTACGAAGTAGCCAAACGGATAATAGAAATTACGGAAGATACCGTTATTGTAGCCCATAATGCACAGTTCGACTACAGAATCTTAAGGACTGAGTTTAGGCGCCTAGGGTACAATTTTGAACGCAAAACGCTTTGTACCGTAGATCTTTCAAAATTATTACTGCCAGATGCAGAATCCTATAGTTTAGGAAAATTGGTTAGATCCTTGGGCATACCTGTTAGTGACAGGCACCGGGCAAATGGCGATGCTTTGGCTACGGTCAAACTTTTTAAGCTCTTATTGGCCAAAGATTCTGAAAAGATTATCATCAAAGACGCTATTAGAAAAGAAACCCAAGGGGAACTGTCTGAAAAGCAATTGGATATCGTAAGAGACCTACCCAATGAAACCGGAGTATTCTATATGCACAATAAGGACGGGGACATTATTCACCTAAGTAAAACCAGTGATCTAAAGAAAAAGGTGAATCAAATCTTTACCAAGTCCAACCAAAAATTTAAAAAGCTCGCCAAAGAAACCAAGAAAGTAACTTATGAACTCACTGGGAATGACTTGGTAGCAATTTTAAAAGAACATCAAGAACTGCTTAAAATAAGGCCTAAATACAGTACTATTCCTAAAAAACGAATGTACAGTCATGCAATTTGCACAACTATTGATGAATATGGGTATTATAAGTTAAAAATAGAGCCTTATAGAGAATGTAAAGAACCTCTAGGTCTTTTTAACGGTGTATTTAGTGCAAAAAACTATCGTTATAAGATTACTAAGGAGTTTGGTCTGTGCGAGAAACTAAATGGCATTAGCGAAGCTAGAAATAATTGCTCAGGTTATGATGAAGGCACGTGCCAAGGAGCATGTATCAATAAAGAAGATGTAGCCGAGTATAACAAAAGGGTAACTGCGGCAATAACCAAAAACAGTATTAAGGGCAACAAGGTTTTGGTAATAGACAAAGGCAGGGAAATAGGCGAACAAAGTGCTATTTTACTTAAAAACGGATCTTTGGTAGGTTTAGGTTTCTATGATTTGAACCATCAAATAAATAATATTCATATCTTAGAAAGTATAATTACCCCTATGAACGGTACACGAGATGCCAATTATCTAATTGAATCTTACTTAAGAAAAAAACGAGTACTTAAAATATTGGAATTAAACGATTAGTTTGAAAGAAGACCAAAAATTATCTCCATGGAAACAAAAACTTCATGAAATCATTTATGAAGCAGATACCCCTATGGGTAAATTGTTCGATATTATTTTGTTCATCATCATCATTTTCAGTGTTATACTTATAATGCTGGAAAGCGTAAAAGCTATAGATGCAGAATATCATGAAATACTATTTATATTAGAATGGCTGGTAACTATTTTCTTTACTATTGAATATATCGCAAGAATTATATGCATTAAAAAACCAAGTAATTATATATTCAGTTTTTATGGTATTATTGATTTTCTATCCACTATACCATTATATATCTCCTATATTTTTGCGGGTTCTCAGGTGCTTTTAGCGGTTAGAGCATTTAGGTTACTACGTGTTTTCAGAATATTAAAATTAGCACGTTTTCTTGGTGAAGCATCGCAACTGAAAAGAGCATTAAAAGCAAGTAGGGCAAAAATCACGGTATTTCTATTTGCCGTTCTTATTGCATCTGTTATGATGGGTACTTTAATGTACTTGGTTGAAGGTGACGAAGCTGGGTTTACAAGCATACCTACTAGCATATATTGGACTATTGTTACACTTACTACTGTTGGTTATGGAGACATTGCCCCTATAACACCACAAGGCCAAGCTATTGCTACCATTATTATGTTATTGGGTTATGGCATTATTGCCGTACCTACAGGTATGGTAACCGCTGAGTTTGCAAAACAAGGTAAAGACACCTCTACTTTAAAGAATTCTGGCAGCTATGTACATGTTAACACACAGTGTTGCCCAACATGCACCAAAGAGGGTCATAGAGATGATGCTACCCATTGTTATAATTGTGGATCTTTATTGAATGAATAATATTTTAATTTCTGTTGTGGGGCCAACTGCCATTGGCAAAACCAAATTAGGTATTCTATTAGCAAATCATTTCAAGACCGAAATTATATCTGCGGATTCTAGACAGTTCTTTAAAGAAATGAATATTGGCACCGCTGTTCCTGACAAAGAAGAACTGGCACAAGCCAAACACCATTTTATACAACATAAAAGTGTTTTAGAAACATATACGGTAGGCGATTTTGAAAGAGAGGCTTTACAAAAATTATCTCACCTCTTTGAAAAACACAAAGTAGTAATTATGGTTGGCGGCAGTGGTCTTTATGTAAATGCAATAACAGAAGGATTAAATAATTTCCCCACAGTAGACCCAATCATTCGTAAACAATTGAATGCCGAATTAGAAAATTCCGGGATAGCCGCTTTACAGACAAAACTCAAGGAATTGGACCCAACCTATTACGGCAAAGTGGATATCAACAATCCGCAACGTGTCATTAGGGCGCTTGAAGTTACTATTGGCAGCGGTACACCTTACTCTTCTTTTGTAAATCAACCTAAGGAAAAAAGAAATTTCAATGTTTTAACTATTGGGCTAAAGGCGGAAAGACCAATGATTTACGACCGTATCAATAAACGAGTTGATTTAATGATCGATAACGGGTTATTGGAAGAGGCAAAGAATACACTAGCTTTTAAAAACTTGAATGCTCTACAAACCGTTGGATATAAAGAATTATTCAAGTATTTTGAAGGAGATTGGACTTTAGACTTTGCCGTTTCAGAAATTAAAAAAAATACCAGAAGATTTGCAAAGAGGCAACTTACTTGGTTCTTACGCAATAAAAATACCATTTGGGTCAATTATGATTATGAGCCTAAAAAACTTTTAAATGAAATTGACGATGAAATTAAAAAACTAAAGCATGGTTAAAAAACAGATTCTATATGTAATGGGTGTTTCGGGCAGCGGAAAGTCTACTATTGGGAAATTATTGGCCAATAAACTTCAGTTTCCGTTTTTTGATGGTGATGATTTTCATCCAGTAGCGAACGTAAAGAAAATGAAAGCAGGTCACCCCTTAAATGATGATGACCGCCAAGGCTGGTTAGAAAAATTAAATGAGGTAGCAATAGAAAATTTAGCTACTGGTGCCGTAATTGTATGTTCTTCCCTTAAAAAAAAATATAGAACTATTCTTAGTAAGAATTTAGAGGACAAGCATAAGTTCGTTTATTTAGAAGGAAGTTTTGACCTTATAGACAAAAGGTTGAGTGCAAGAAAAAATCATTATATGCCCGCGGGACTGCTACAATCTCAATTTGATATTCTTGAAGTACCTTTAGAGGCAATAACCGTATCAATTGACCAAGAACCCAATGATATTGTCAAGGACATTATGAGAAAGCTCTAAAACAAAAAAGCATCCAATAAATTGGATGCTTTTTTAGTATCTGGAATAGTGAATTATTCACCTTCTGTCTTTACGACCAAACGGAATCCTTCACCGTGAATATTCAAAATCTCAACAGTATCATCCACTTTTAAATACTTACGTAATTTGGCTATGTAAACATCCATACTACGAGAAGTAAAATAGTTATCATCTCTCCAAATCTTTGTTAACGCCAATTCTCTTGGCATAAGATCGTTTTCATGTAAGGCCAACAAACGTAACAATTCATTCTCTTTTGGAGATAATTTTATTGATTCTTCATCTTTGTACTTCAAGAATCTTAATTTAGAATTCAAATGGAAACCACCAATAGTAAATTCAAATTTCTTACTGTCCGCCAATCCGTTAGAAGCCTTTCTTTGAAGAATAGCTTTTAGCTTCATTAACAATACCTCAGAATCAAATGGTTTATTCAAATAATCATCTGCACCTGCCTTATACCCTTTAAGAACATCTTCTTTCATTGTTTTCGCCGTCAAGAAAACAATTGGCACGTTCTCATTCTTTTCACGAATCTCTTTCGCCAAGGTAAAACCATCTTTATAAGGCATCATAACATCCAATATACAGATGTCATAATTATCTTTTTTAAACTTCTCAAAACCTTCCATTCCATTCTTAGCCAAGGTGACATCGAAATCGTTCATTGACAAATAATCTTTCAACACAATTCCAAAATTTGGATCGTCCTCAACTAAAAGTATCTTCTTGTTTATTGTTTCCATATTTTTTTATATTAACGGCAATTTGATGTAAAATGTACTTCCTTTTCCTTTTTCACTTTCGGCATAAACTTCGCCTTGGTGGTCTTCTACTATTTTCTTTACGTAGGCCAGTCCTAATCCGTGACCTTTAACGTTATGTATATCTCCAGTGTGTTCCCGATAGAATTTTTCAAATACTTTCTTGACTACACCTTTACTCATACCAGCTCCTTGATCTTGAACTTTAATTATGATATAGTTCTTAGCTCGTTCCGTGAAAACATCTATTTTTGGTGCATCTTCAGAGTACTTAATGGCATTATCCAACATATTCACAATTACATTCGTAAAATGCATTTCATTCGCCAATACTTCTGAACGTTCCGCATCTAAATGAGTGTGAATATAACCGCCCCGATCATCTACGATCAATTCTACGTGGGTAATTGCATCTTCTATAATGTCGTGCACATTAACCCTATCCTTACTAATATCCAGCTGATTTTTTTCCAACTTAGATATTCTTAGAACGTTTTCTACTTGGGCATGCATACGTTTGTTCTCATCACGTATCATCTGCAAGTACCTTAAAACCTTTTCTTTATCAACAATTATCTTAGGATTCCTGATTGCCTCAACAGCTAAATTAATGGTCGCAATGGGAGTTTTGAACTCATGCGTCATGTTATTAATAAAGTCAGTTTTAATTTCAGATATCTGTTTCTGACGGATCAACTGGTATATTGCCCCTGCATAAGCTACCACAATAATAATGGTAAACAATAATGAAAGCATTGCCAGACCTAAAATAGACTGCACCAAGAAACGTTTTTTCTTAGGAAACGAAACTAACAAATCGAAATTTGAAACCCCTTCAAAATCTACGAACATAGGAGATTTATAGATATTTGCTTCGGCATATTTAAACTTAGATGACTTTACTTTGGTAGGTAAGCCATTGCTGTACACACCATATTCAAAAGCGATATCTACACCTCTATTCTCAAGTTCACGCTGCAATAACAATTCTATTTCTTGTTTTGATACACGTTTATGAATTGGAACGCGTTTGGCATGAACCATAAACATTTCTTCCATTGCGGCCTTTTCCATTTTATTAAGACCTCCAATTTTCTCAATTCGTTGAATAGGATTTAAACGTGGTGTATTTCCTTCTAAATCAAAATCTTCTTTAAAAATAGAAGTAGTTCGTTTACTGGTATAATTTTTAATGATGGTGGTATCCGCACCATCACTACTATCAAAGAACGTAGACGAGATTCCGTAATCCTCTTCTAAAATACCGTGCTCATACAGTAAGATTTCGTTAGAATTGATATCTCGATCAATAAAGAAAAAATTTGTAAGCTGTGCCCCTTTTAGTTCACCACCTGCACTATCCTTCGCATGTAAATATCTATCGAAGTAATTTTTTGATTCTCTTTCCGTAATCTTATTGGTAACACTGTTTAACGCTTCTGAAACACTGCTTGAAAACTGTTCTTCACTACTATCAATGGATTTGCTTATCCAAAAACTTTGAACGAAAATCAGACCAATAAGTGAAAGGCTCATTAAAACTACTAAGAGCACAAATAACTTTTTGTTCATTGGGGGATAAAATTAAAGATTTAACAGTTAGACGATAGTACGTTTAACCTAACCTTAACAAAAATGTTAAAATTGCTAAATTACTAGCAATCAGTTATGATTGCAGCGTGTACTTGAAGGACAATTGACCTAGTTCTTTCTATGTCAATATTTTCTATAACGAAATCACTTAAGTTCAATTTCTCTTCATCGTCCATTTGATTGTTCATTCTGGCAATTACTTGTTCCCTTGTGCCATTATCCCTACTTACTACCCGTGAGATACGTTCTTCTTTTGGCGCGGTTACCAAAATAATACTATCGTATAAATGCTGCGCATTATTTTCGAACAACAAGGCCGTTTCTTGAATTACATAACAATACTCTTGCTCACCTGTCCATTTAAGAAAATCTTCTCTAACTACCGGATGCACAATAGCATTAAGCTGCGCCAACAATGTGGTATCATTGAATACCTTTTTTGCGATATATGCTCTGTTTAACTTTTCTTCATGGTAAGATTCTTTACCCAAAAAAGAAATAATTTGATTTTTTATCTCCGCAGATGTATTCATTAATTTTTTTGCTCGCTCGTCTGAATTGTACACGGGAACACCCAACTCTAAAAACATTTTGGACACAGTAGATTTACCACTGCCTATACCACCGGTTAGACCTACCACTTTCATTCTCTTCGCAAAATAAATTCTACCTCATTAACACTTAGAACAACATTATGCAATGTTCTAGGATATTGCACCAGTTGAATTGACAATCTATTACCTGTTTCTTTATTTGTTTTAGCGTAATCTGCCTCAACAACAAAATCCTCTTCTTCCAATTCTTTTAAATGATCTAGAGTACCTTGACAGCGCACTTCCACTACCTCTGGAAACGTACGCACTTGAACATTATCAGGTAAATTAATTACTTGTACAGGAACCGCTAACACCTTTTCAGAAAACTTCACCACTTTACCTGAGATTTGTACTTTGTGGTCAGAAAACGAAGTACCATTCAAGTTTTTTGGCAAGTTTAGATCCACCTCTTCAACAAAGGAATTATTTAAATTGTCTTTTATAACTTTCATTGACCTTACAACTCTTACGGAATCAATCTGGCTTTTTGGACCAGAAACTTGTATGGAATCTGGATATACTTTAATGTCTCCTTCAAGTATATGGTTTGCAGAAAAATCTAGTTGCAATACAGCCTCAACCGGTATTTTCTTAGTCTCCAAAGAAGTAAAATCAAAATAAATGGCATCACTTTCAAAATCTACCAAAGCACTTGAATTACTCAATTGAGCTTCTAATTGTATTCTTATTTGATCAGAGGTGAGGTAATATCTATCATTGTCATACATTACCTTACTTACATCTAATTGAATGTGTTTAGGCTTTAATTCATAGCCTAAAAATTGAAATCCGACAGCTTTTAGTCTTACAGCTATTTCATCTTTAGGGCTAGTTGCCAGTAAAAAATCATCTGGTATATTAATATATTCAACTTTAAAACTGGTGTTACTTGTATATGTTAAAGACAGTTTATTGATCAACCAAGCAAGTGAAGCACATAACAAGAATATTAGAAAGATTTTCACCTTTCTTTTTTTTAATCCTGTTTTGATCCATTCTAGCAAACGCTCCATTACTTCACTCTAAAAAATAATTTAGGAAAAATCTCCTCTGGTTCTTTATTAGAAAAATTAATATACAGGGTTGATTTTAAAAATCCGTATCCATATCCAAAAAATTGTATCGCAGTTGCCAATAATGCCAAAAACGAAACTTTTATATTTCGTGTTTTCAAAAGCGCATCAATAAACAAAACCAAAAAGTATGTGCAATACATAAACCATAACACCTTAAAACCTAAAAACAACAAAATCAATGCTATTATAAATCCTAAACAAAAAACGGTTGGAAACCAATATGTAACCTTTTTTGTTTCCGGGTGCCATTTATTTAAAATGGGCCTAACCATTCCAAATTTGTTGACCTGAATATAAAACTTGTTCCAGTCTATTCTTCTTTTATGATACACAAAAGCTTCTGAAATCAATTTTGTTCTATAGCCTTTGTTCCAAATACGAATAGTAAGATCCGGATCTTCACCTGGGTGTATATTACCGTAACCACCAACATTTTCAAAGGCTTCTTTAGATATACCCATATTAAAACTTCTGGGCTGAAATTTGTCTACCGCCCTCTTACCTCCACGTATGCCACCAGTAGTTAAAAATGAAGTCATGGCATGATTAATTGCCTTTTGCACCGTAGAAAATGATTCATGAGCAGCATCTGGACCTCCATAACAATGCACAAAATCATCCTTTAGACTTTTATCCGCTTCTTTTAAATATTGTGGAGGTAATATACAATCAGAGTCCAACACAATAAAATAATTGCCCTTTGCCTTAGCCATACCGTAATTACGGGAATCACCTGGACCAGAATTTGCTTTTTTATAATATGAAATGGACAAATAGTCTACGTACTCACCTATAACTTCTTCTGATGAAATAGTTGAACCATCTTCAACGATTACTACTTCAAAAGATTGATCATAGGTCTGTAAACGTAGACTATCCAATAACTCTTTAATTTCATTGGGTCTATTGTATACAGGAATGATAAAAGAAAACGATAAGTTCATTATAACTCTCCTTTTATGAATAGGCTCCAATGAAATTGGAAAACTAAAATATTGATTAAAATTTCTCTATAACCTCTTGACTAACTCCTGTGTTAGAGAAACCACCATCATGAAACAAGTTCTGCATGGTCACTTTTCTTGTAAGATCTGAAAATAAGGTTATGGTATAATCAGCACAATCCTGAGCCGATGCATTACCCAAAGGAGACATTTTTTCCGCATAACTAATGAATCCGTCAAAACCTTTTACCCCTTGTCCAGCAGTAGTGGCCGTAGGTGATTGTGAAATGGTATTTACACGAACTTTTTTCTCTTTACCAAAGAAGTATCCAAAACTACGAGCAACAGATTCTAAATACGCCTTATTATCTGCCATGTCATTGTAATCCGGAAAAGTTCTTTGAGCCGCCATATAAGTCAAGGCCACAATACTACCCCACTCATTCATTGCATCTGCTTTATATAACGATTGCATTACCTTATGAAATGATAATGCCGAAACATCCCAACCTTTTTGGGTAAAATCATATTTCTCATCTGTATACGCTCTACCTTTACGTACATTTACCGACATACCAATAGAGTGTAACACAAAGTCAATTTTTCCTCCTAAAATCTCAACAGATTTAGCAACTAAATTATCCAAATCTTCCACACTAGTAGCATCTGCAGGAATAATTTCTGAACCGGTTTTCTTTGCCAACTCGTCTATTTGACCCATTCTCATGGCAATTGGGGCATTTGTCAAAACAAAAGTACCACCTTCATCATGTACAGTTTGTGCTGTTTTCCACGCAATAGAATTTTCATCCAATGCTCCAAAAATAATTCCCCTTTTTCCTTTTAATAAGTTATATCCCATGATGGTAAATTGTATAGTTTGATTTAATATTCAAAGATATCTAAAATATGTTAAAACAAAATTGAAGTGACCAGTAAAAACCCTTAATTTAAAAGTTGTTTTGCATGTGCCAGTGCCGAATCTGACAAATCTTTACCACCTAGCATATGTGCTAGTTCCACAACTCTTTCCTCATTGGTAAGCTCTTTTAAATTTGTCATGGTACGTTTAGCGCCTTCAGTTTTAAAAACCTTAAAGTGATGATTTCCTTTAGATGCCACTTGAGGTAAATGGGTAATGGAAAATACCTGAAGGTCCGCACTCATATCTTTCATAATATCTGCCATTCTATTAGATATTTCGCCAGACACCCCAGTATCTATTTCATCGAACATAATGGTAGGCAACTTTTCATATTTGGCAAGCAATGCTTTTATAACCAGCATAATTCTTGATAGCTCACCGCCTGATGCTACTTTTTTTAATTCGCCGTAGTTACCACCTCTATTCGCGGTAAATAGAAACGATAGTTCGTCCATACCAGTTGCCAAGAAAGTGCTGGTATCGGTAAGACCTATTTGAAATGATGCGCTTGGCATACCCAGTAAATTTAAATCTGATTCCAACTTTTTCTTTAATTGTGGAATAACAGATTTTCGTTTTTCACGAATAACCAAAGCTTGTTTACCCAAAACAGATTCCATTTCTTGAATCTCTTTGGTCTTCAATGTAATTTTCTCGTCTAAATTGGCTGTTTCAAATACCTTATCCGCAAGTACATTTTTAATCTCGATCAATTCTAATACATCACTTGCGTTATGTTTTTTAAGAAGATCATATAGTAGCTGTAGCTTGCCGTTAACCTGTTCCAATTGATCTGGGTTCGCCTCTACACCGTCTTGCAAGCGTTGCAATTCAGAATTTACATCATCCAATTCTATCAAAACCGATTGAACACGCTCGTACAAATCTTTATAATTCGCTCCAAAATCCACCAATTTAGAAAGTGATTGACGCATTTCCGTAACCAAAGGTAATACCCCTATTTGCTCATCATTGAACAATTGATCTCCTTTAGAAAGCTGTTCCATGATCAATTCAACATTGTTCAATTGCTCATACTCCTCTTCTAACAACTCAATAATACCTTCTTTCAACGGTGCTTTTTCAAGCTCCTCTAACATAAAAGTATTATAGTCTTGCTCCTTAATAGCCGTACTTTGAACTTCAATAAGATTTTGAAGTTCTTTTTGAGCCTTACGATAGATCTTTAAATCTTTTCTGTAATCGGTTAACCGTTTTTGATTATTAGCCAGAGCATCCACCAATTTTAACTGAAAATCATTTTCAGTAAGTTGCATGGTTTGATGCTGAGAATGAATATCTATTAAGTTTTCTCCCAATGTAGACAACACCCCCAAAGTAACCGGAGTATCGTTCACAAACGCCCTAGACTTTCCACTTGGCAAAATCTCACGTCTAATGACAGTACTATCCTCATAATCCAAATCATTTTCCTCAAAGAAACTTTGAAGACCGTAGGTATCAATTTTAAAAGTCCCTTCAATGATACATTTTTGATCTTTGACCCTTAAAGAACTTAAATCTGCACGTTTGCCCAATACCAAGGACAAACCACCCAATAAAATTGATTTACCGGCACCTGTTTCACCTGTTATAACGGTAAAACCTTTATTAAAGTCCACTTCTAGACTGTCTATTAATGCGTAATTGGAAATGGTAAGGGTTGAAAGCACGCGTTAGAATTTTAGATACACAAAGGTAATCTATAATTCGGTTTTGTAAAACGGTTCAATATTTAATATCGTTCCAAGTAGTAGCGTACAATGGCGCTATTTTATTCAAGGTTTCCTTAAGCTTTACAATATCTACCTTTGGTCCGTCAGAAAAAATATTCTTTATCTCTTCAGATTTAGCATCAAAAAATGTAGAAATCAGAAATGCATTTGGTCGTCTATTGATCATCGTTTGAAATAAATTCATGGTCCCCGCAATGACCTGCTTGCCCGTACTATTATTATCGGGCAAAATATCCAATCCTTTTCTATGATAATTATACATGGCGATGCGATACTCCCTGTAGGTATTGGACAATAAATTATCTATCAACTCAAATCTACTTCGATTAGAATCGGCAGATTGACTCCATCCGGCAGAATTACTACCTTGAGCCTGAGTTACAATATTCTGCGCCCTTCTGTAGAAATCAGTACCTCCTTCCAAAGAAAAAGTATCGGCATCCAAGCCCAAAATCACATATGCGTAATATGCCATTACGCTGACCAAATTGGACTCGAACTGATTTTCGTTGAATATCAACGGTTGAAATTCAATATATTGAAAATTAAAAGCATTATCCTTATAATTGAATACCGGTGTTGAATAGGAAGTATTATAAACAGGTCTTGACGACTGTACTTGAATATTACCGCTAAATACGTTAGACTCATAAGAAGTAATGGTAATGAACATTTGTGCATTTACACGCTCATTTTCTTTGTAGACACGGTTAGTCCATTTTGATTTATTGATAAAATCGTTCAATGAACGCTCCAAAGTTTTAAAAACCTGAAGATCTCCTTGAGTCAATTGATCCGAATTAACCGTAACAACACAGTTTAATTCTTGTGCAATAGAAACAAAACAAAAAAGGTTGAAAAAAAATAAAAATACCGCTTTACGCATACCGTCTTTTAATAATTTCATTGAAGATATCCACGGCAACTTCTGCCTTGGTCTTTAGTTCAAACGTAGTAATGTTCGAATTGGTATCTATAAATGAAATTTTATTGGTATTACCTCCAAAGCCTGCTCCTTTGTCCCTCATTGAGTTAAGCACAATGGCATCTAGATTTTTACGTTTTAATTTCCCCTTGGCATTTTCTACCTCATTCTCGGTTTCCAAGGCAAAGCCTACTAAAAATTGATGCGTTTTATGATCACCGAAAGTTTTTAGGATATCCTTATTCTTCACTAAATCAATAGTGAGGTTTTCTTCGGATTTTTTAATTTTTTGTTCCGCAACGGTTTTGGGTCTATAATCTGCCACAGCTGCTGCACATATAACAATATCCGCAGTATCATAGTACATTTGAGCACTGTGATACATGTCATCTCCAGAAACTACATCAACAACATGTATATTATCATGAGAAACGGATAACCTTGTGGGCCCTGTAACCAAATACACTTCGGCACCCAAATTAGCCGCTGTTTTAGCAAGCTCAAAACCCATTAGACCGGAAGAGTGATTTCCAATAAAACGAACGGGATCTATAGCCTCATAGGTTGGTCCTGCCGTTATTAAAACTTTCTTACCTGTTAAGGGTAAACCTTTGGACAATTGATTTTTTATAAAATCAACGATTTCTTCTGGTTCCGCCATTCTTCCTTCACCATGCAAACCACTGGCCAATTCACCACTTGTTGCCGGTATTACCAAATTGCCGAAGGATGCAAGTTGCTGTAAAGATTTTTTTGTACTTGGATGCTTGTACATATCCAGATCCATGGCAGGTGCAATATAAACCGGACATTTAGCTGACAAGTATGTAGCCATTAACACATTGTCGCAATTTCCATTTGCCATTTTAGACATGGTATTGGCAGTTGCAGGTGCAATGACCATTAAGTCTGCCCACAAACCCAATGCTACATGATTGTTCCAGTGTACCGTATTTTCATCGGTCTTTACAAAATCTAGAACAACTGGGTTTTTAGCCAAAGTGGCCAAGGTAAGTGGAGAAACAAAAGAACTGGCACTATCAGTAAGGATAACCTTAACGTTAGCACCAGCTTTTATAAATAAACGAACTAAGAATGTTGTCTTATAAGCAGCAATGCCTCCAGTGATTCCTAAAAGAACATTTTTGCCGTTCAACATATTTCTTAAGCGTCTTTTTCTGTATTTCTGTGGTAAATTTTATCCATTAACCACTCTTCTACCGCCATAGCGTGTGGCTTAGGTAATTTCTCGTAAAATTTAGAAACCTCTATTTGCTCTTTATTCTCAAAAACCTCTTCTAGACTATCGCTGTAAGTAGCAAACTCTTCTAACTTTTCTAAAAGCTCTTTTTTAATTTCAGAGTTGATCTGAATAGCACGTTTTGCAGTAATTGAAATAGCCTCATAGATATTTTCCGTAGGCTGATCAAACTCATTACGATTAATAGTTACCGTAGATACTGATGCTTTAGAGTTTTTTAAATCGTTCATATTCATAATTACATTATTTATTTTGACCCAACTACCTGCGCTTGTTGCATGCGTTGTAATTCTTTATCAATCTTTTCAATTAAATCTGTAGCCTCTTTATCAAATTTTGATTCAGGAAACTGTTTCATCAAAGCTGCATGTGCCGCTTTAGCATTCTTTAGTCGCTCTTCCTTCAACTGTTCAAAACTATTGACCGCCATATGCGTTAAAGCCTCTACCTTTACGAACATGGCCTCTTCCCTAAAAGGAGAACCCGGATTGTCCGCTACAAAGTTATCGCTTGCCGCAACTGCAGATTTCAGCATATCGTAATTGAACTCGCCTAGTTTATTATATTGCTTTAAAATTTCAAAAGCCTTTTGCTCTTTCTTCGTAGTCAATTCTTGCGCCATCGCATTTGCTTCTGCAAAATATTCCGACTCAGCATAGGTATTGATGAAGTTTTGCAATTTCAACAAGGCTTTATCGGTATCTGTTTGATCCAACGAATATTCCGGAGATAGTTTGTAGTAACTTTTGGCGCCTAAAAAAGTAGCCTCTACCACCTTATCACTTTTTGGATATGACTTTACAAAACGCTCAAACTGGTAGCCAGCCATATTATAATCTCCACGCTGAAAATAGCTGTTGGACAAAAAGAACATAACACGTTCCCCTTGTGGCTTACCTACGTATTTAGGGGCAATTTGTTCAAGCAATCTATTTGCTCTTCTAAAATCTCCTTCTTCGTAGAATGTTTCTGCCATATCATATTTGGCTTTTATATCATCATGCTTAAGTACCTTTTGGTACTCGCTACAAGATTGTAAAGCAATGGCAATCAATACTATTGGAAAAACTCTCCTCATTTTAAAAAACATTTTGCAAAATTAGTGATTATCAATGGATTTAAAAAACAAAATAATCCAATAAAAATACAGGCTTTAAACCACAAGAATGCCCTACTCAATGAAGATTTAACGAATATTTATGCAGGTATACGTATCATAGATTCCATAAACGAAACAATTCTATGCTTTAAAGCATCCGATGCAACAATTAAAGGCAGTCTCACAAAGGGGTTAGCCAAACCTAAATATTCAAAAATTACCTTAATGCCTGCCGGATTGCCTTCTTCAAAGATCAACTTCATACCTTCTTGCATTTTATAATGGTAGCTATAAGCCACTTCGGTATTTCCATTTAAGCCCTCATGAACCATTTTAGAAAATTCTTCTGGCAGCCCCTGACCAATAACCGAAATTACACCATCACCTCCAGCAACAATTGTAGGCAATGCAGTAATATCATCACCTGAAAGTACTAAAAAGCCTTCTGGTCGTTTTGAAATCAATTCTTGTACTTGGGTCATATCTCCACAAGCTTCTTTAACCGCAACAATGTTATCAAATTTCTTTGCTAAACGAACAACGGTTTCCGGCAACATATTACTTCCGGTTCTACCTGGTACGTTGTATAAAATTATAGGTAAGGGAGATGCTTGTGAAAGTGCAGCAAAGTGTTGATAAATTCCCTCTTGGGTTGGGCGGTTATAATAAGGAGAAACAGAAAGTATGGCATCATATGCAGATAAATCCGCAGATTGTAATTCTTCTACCAAGGCAGCGGTATTATTACCACCAATACCTATCACCAATGGTAATGCACCAGCATTTGCCTCTTCTACCGTACGCATTACCAATAGTTTTTCCGCTTTTGATAACGTTACTGACTCGGCCGTTGTACCTAACACTACTAAATAATCTATGTTACCTTCAATATTGAAGGCTACAACTTTTCTAAGAGCCTCAACATCTACAGATCCATCCTCCTTAAATGGCGTTATTAACGCTACCCCTGCTCCTCTTAATTCTTTCATAACTAAATCTCCTTAAAAATGCCCAAGTACTTTTTCAATTCTTTTTTAAATATCTGAAAGTCCTTTAACGGCGTATCTAACATTAAATCATTATAAGTAGGCCCAACTTCTTTAAAACCTACCTTTAAACGAGCCTTGGTCTTTACTGACATTAAATTTAACAGTAAGCTGTCCTCATTATAATAATTCACCAATAAGTCATATTCACGTCCTAAAAATTCAAGGGCATAACTGTTCTCTATATCGCCGTTCCACCCAAGATCTTTATCTGAAAAAACTGGAGTGGCATATGGCGAGTTTTTATCATAAAAACGTTTATAACCAATAATTTTCACCGCATTTGGATGTAATGATAACTCTTCTTGAAACTGAAAAAACACCTCAGATTTCTCAAACTTATCTAGATCCACAATACAACCTACAGAACGTATTCCTTTACTTTCACGCGTTACAGCAATTGGTGTTGCCACCAACTGTTTTAATATTTTACGGCCAGATTTCCGTTTAAACTTGTCCTTAATTCCTTTTAAAAACATGTATTTTTACATTTAGACAAATGTAAATAATATCCCTGCAACTATATGGCGAAGTTAAAACACTTTGATATTTTAAATATAAAACATTATGTTATATTTATAACATTTATGGTTTTAGCGTCTTGCAAAAATGCCCCGGAACACCTTACCGAACTGACTGGCAAGCAAATAGCAATTGATAGCAGTTTTACCACTGTTGACAGTATTCAAAAATTTATTCAACCTTTTCATGATCGTGTAGAAAGTATTTTAGATAGTACGTTGGCCTATGCTCCGTTCGTTATATCTAAAACCGATGGAAAATTCAACACTACAGCGGGTAATTTAATGGCGGATATTGTTCTAAGTGAAACCAATCCTATATTCAAGAAACGAACTGGCCACAATATAGATATGGTTTTATTGAACCATGGCGGTATACGTTCTATTATCTCCAAAGGCAACGTTACTTCCAGAACCGCTTATGAGGTAATGCCTTTTGAAAATTCCGTTGTCGTCGTAGAATTAAAAGGTGAATCGTTAATGAAAATGGTAGACTACCTTATACATTCTAAACGAGCGCACCCCATTGCAGGCGCACAGCTTATATTGAATAAAAATAACACTGTCAAAGCCTTTACTGTGGACGGTAAACCTATTGACAAAAATAAATCCTATTATGTGGCTACATCAGATTATTTGGTAACTGGTGGCGACAATATGGGATTTTTCAAAGATGCCATTTCAAAAACGGAAACCGATTACAAAATAAGAAATGCCATAATAGATTTCTTTTCCAAAGTGGATACCCTAGCCCCAAAAGTAGATTTAAGATATTATCAATTACAGTAAAATGGAAAGAAGAAAATTTATAAAAAATACGGCTGCAACCTCTGGTTTATTGACTTTGGGCGGACTTAGCTTAAACTCTTGCAACGTTGCCACAAAAAAACACATTACCATTTTACACACCAATGACGTACACAGTCACGTAGACGCTTTCCCTAACGATCATGCAGATTTTCCAGGCTTAGGCGGTTTGGCGCGTAGAGCTGGTTTGGTAGATAGTATCAGAAAAGAGAATCCGAATACTTTTCTTTTTGATGCCGGTGATATTTTTCAAGGTACTCCATACTTCAACTTTTATGGTGGTGAGTTAGAATTTAAACTAATGAGTATGCTCAATTATGACGCAACTACCATTGGAAACCATGATTTTGATAATGGTATTGACGGTCTATTGGCTCAAATGCCATATGCCAAGTTTAATTTTATCAGTGCCAATTACGATTTTTCCAATACCGTTTTAGACGGATTAACACAGCCTTATAAAATTTATGAAAAAGACGGAATTAAGGTAGGTGTTTACGGATTAGGAATTAAATTGGACGGATTGGTAACCAAACAACTTTACAAAGAGACCGTATTTCTTGACCCTTATGAACTTGCGATAGATATGGAAACTAAACTTAAGGAAGAAGAAAAGTGCGATTTGGTCATATGCCTTTCTCATTTAGGGTATGAGTATAAAAGTCAAAAACCAGATGATTTAAAGCTCGCTAAAAAAACGAAATATACAGATTTGATTATTGGTGGGCACACTCACACCTTTCTAGATCAACCTACTGTAGTTAGTAATGCCGTAGAGCGTGATATTCTTGTAAATCAAGTTGGGTGTTTTGGAGTAAATCTAGGTAGAATTGATTTTTATTTTGACAATAGCACGGTTAATGCGGATGGATATTCCATTAAAGTCTAAAAAAGAGACCTCTTATGCTTTACTATAAACGTTGTTCTAGTGATAATAAAAACTTTAAAGAATTAGTTGCTTTGCTCGATGCTGATTTGGCATTACGTGATGGTGATGAAAATGCTTTCTACGCACAATTCAACGGTATTGATGCGTTGAAAAACTGTGTTGTTTTTTATTCGGACAAAACACTTGTGGCCTGTGGCGCATTCAAAGAATTTAATGAAGACACGGTCGAGATTAAGCGAATGTTTGTTCAACCAGATTTTCGAGGAAAAGGCATTGCCTCAAAAGCACTAATGGTACTAGAAGAATGGGCAAAAGAATTAAATTACTCCTACGCTGTTTTGGAAACCGGATTACGCCAACCGGAAGCCATTGCACTTTATAAGAAGAACAATTACGAAATTATTGAAAACTATCCGCCCTACGAGGAAATGGAGAATAGTGTTTGTTTTAAGAAATATTTGAAATTTTCCTAAGTCCAATCCAAATCAATTATTCAGGCATATACCTATTTTACGAATACATAAAAAAAAACTCCTTTAAAAAACGAGTTCAGTAATTAAGTTACCCATATAAAATCAAATTCATATTTCTCACCTATATAGATTCAATTTCACTATAATTAAATGATTATCAGTCAACTAATTTTTATCTTAGAATTATATCTAAATTTAAAAATTATGCAATTAAACATCTATTCTGAAGGGCTTGAAGATCATCTTGGTGTTTTACAAGAGAAATATATGAAGCTTAAATTCTCCATTAAAAAAAATCTCAAGTTGACAGCTTTAGCAAAGCAAAATCAATTGAAAAATAGTAAAGAAGAATATCTTGAAAAGAAAATAGATGCAATGGGTAGTCTTTACTAACCACATTCTTATTTACTTCACTAGATTTTAAATCATTTGGCGACAGTGTTCATTCACTGTCGCTTTTTTATTGCTTTACATTTAATTCAAAAGTATTTTCCGCAAATGATTAAACACCGATTAATTATATTTAAATCATCGCTATTCTATCCAATCATTTACCTCATGAAATTACATTTACTCTTATTTTTATTCATCTGTTTTACCTCTTGTAAACAACAAAAGAAGACTGAAGAACAGGCAACCGTTGAGAGGAATATAAACAAAATTAAAAAGTCTGAAATTCAAACTATCATTGACAAGGCAGATGCTAACGGTTCTATTATAATTTACAACCTCACTAAAGACACCTACTATTCCAATAATTTTGATTGGGCATTACAAGGTAAACTGCCAGCATCAACCTTTAAAATCACAAATACTATTATTGGATTGGAAACGGGAGTTATTGAAAGCGATTCAACAATATTTAAATGGGATGGAGAACAAAAATGGTTAGATCTCTGGGAGCAAGATTTAGTTTTACGTGATGCATTTCAGTTTTCTTGCGTTCCTTGTTATCAGTCAGTGGCGTCAAAAATTGGACCTCAACAAATGAACCAGTATGTAAATAAATTGCAATATGGCAATTTAAAAATTGATGATTCCAACATTACCGATTTTTGGTTAGAAGGCGAATCTAGAATAAATCAAATGCAACAAATAGATTTCTTAAAACGATTTTATACCAATAAGCTTCCCATATCCAAAAGAACTACAAAGATTGTTAAGACCATTTTGCTCATTGATGAAAATAGCGCTTATACACTTAGCGGAAAAACCGGATTATCTATTGCCAACAATCATTATAATGGCTGGTTCGTTGGGTATATAGAAGTAGGCAACGATGTTTATTTCTTTGCTACTAATCTAGAACCAAAGAGTGCCACAATCGATATACAAGAATTTAATGCTATTAGAAAAGAAGTTACCATATCGGCGCTTAAAACAATCAATGCTATATCATAAACAAAAAATGATGTTATTGTGATTTCAATTAAAACAATAAATATTACTCGCCAGATTGTTTAATTTCACTTCAAAATTAATAATACACTAACACCACAGTAATGAAAATTATAGGCATTGGCAAAAACTATGTTTTAGATAAATCTGAAATTGATGATTTAAAAAATGATGTACAACTAATATTCACCAAACCAGATTCATCATTGGTAATGGATAGCAAGGATGTTGAATTCCCTGCGATTACCAATCAATTGATCTATGAGGTAGAATTGGTCGTGAAAATCGGTAAAACCGCAAAAAACGTTTCTGTAGAGGAAGCAAACTCATACATTTCTGAAATAGGTATTGGAATAGACTATACTGCAAAGGATGTACTTACTGCCAGCAGAGAAAAGAAAGGTCCTTGGGCTTTAGCCAAAGGTTTTGACGGTGCCTCACCTGTTTCTGGTTTTAAACCTATTTCCGATTTTCCCGAATTGGATAATATTAACTTTGATTTGGTCATCAATGGTGAAAAGAAGCAAGTTGGCAACACCGGTTACATCATTTATAACTTTGCCGAAATCATCAGTTTTGTTTCTACTTTTATGACCTTAAATCCGGGCGACATGATTTTTACCGGAACGCCAGCTGTTGGTGCAGGTGAAACTTTTAAAGGAGACCATTTACAGGCTTCCATAGAAGGAGAAATTCTTCTGGATTTTAAAATGATCTAGTTGCTTTTATAGCATTATAAGAATCGGAATTACTAAGTAATTCCGATTTTTTTTGCTCCAAATTTAAATTTTAAGAATTTTGCTGAGCCTTGAAAGCGGTTGGACTAACACCCACATTCTTTTTAAAAAAGCGGGAAAAACTGCTTATAGACTCAAACCCTAGGTCAAAAGCCAATTCCTTTGTAGTGATCTCGCTTCTTATAAGTTTGCGTTTTGCCTCTGTTATTTGTCTTTGCTGTATCACTTGTTTTGCGGTAAGGTTCAACTTTTCTTGAAGCACCTGATTTAATCGCTTTGTACTTATCCCTAATTGATTTGCATAATATTCTGCATTGGTTTCATTCAAAAAATTAATTTCCATCAATTCTAAAAACTGAAACACTCTTTTTTGATGAATGTCTTGTGGCAACAATTCATTGTTCTGAAACCGAATTAAATGTAACAAGAGTACTTTCAATAATGTTTTAAGCATTATGTAAGATACGTTCTCCCCAAAATACTCATCTTTCAACATCTCAATCAACTTCTTTACCTGAGCTACTTCTTTTTCAGATCTGATATTTAATTGAGGGTATTTATTGAAAAGCGACATAACATCTAATGCATACTCTACATCATCTTCATCTATTAAATCGCGCTCAAAATTTAAAAGTACACCGCTATTACCGGTGTAAACACTATTTTTAAATAATTCATTTAAAGGCTTAAAATGTACAATAATGTTATTTACCGAATAAAACTCAAAGTAAATACCCATAGAATTACCTGATAACAACACCGTCTTTGTATCGAAATTTAAATCAATCTTAATTTTAGTTTTCCAGGTATTCAAATTCATAAACTTTCATAGAAGTCTATAAAAGTAACAAGAATTCAAGTAACCCTAATCTTTTCTCAATTTTCTAAAACTAAAAAATATAACAACACCTATACACAACGCTAATACCGCTGAAACCCCGTAAATTGCCATGTAGTTGTTAGAAATATATTCCACAAACGTAGATAGAAATTGACCTCCAAAAACGCCCATTGAAAACAACCCTAAGTTTTTACCTTGATTTTGAGCATTGCTCACCTCTATCATCATGTGATTTAATAATGGGATCGTAAACCCAAAACCAATTCCTATAAATAGTGCTGTCAACCCTAAAAACGTTATACTCATGGTAGTTGCCAGAACCAAATAACCAAGCATAAAGAATAAGAAACCAAGCGCTACCGTTCTTCCGTCTCCAAACCATTTTACCATTTTAGGCATTTGGCTCGCAGTAATAATGGCAATCAGCGATATAAAGGACATTAAATAGCCGGTTTCCGACTCACTAAAATTAAAAGCAGATGGCAAATATAATGGTAGGGTTACAAATCCTATAAAAAACAACATCATTGCTAAAAGAGCCGCAATAAATATTACTTTGACTCCTTGCTTATCTTTTTTGGTTACTATCGTTTTCAATGACTCATCAACTACACGTTTATTTACCTTAGGCAATGCCTTTAAGACTAAGATTAAACAGATCAATGCAACCAGATAGATATAGAAAGGATACTGCCAATTAAGTTCACCCAGAATACCCCCAATTGCCAAGAAAACGACACCACCTAACTCAATTGCCATTCCTTGCCAAGCTATCATTTTCATTCGATGTTCACCGCTAAATTTTTCCGCAATGTAAGCTGTTACGGAAACCTGAACTGCAACCGTTGCCCCACCCAATAAAAACCGATCAACAATTAAAACATAATCATTATCTATAAACGCGCCAATAACTCCTAAAAACGCATAAGGCACTAAACCAAAACACAACAGTTTTAATGCTCCCAGTTTATTCAAGGTTCGTCCTATAATCGGAGCAAAAACCACAACACCCAATGATGGTAAGGTAATTAACCAACTTGGTGAAAAGCTTAGGTCTTTATGTTGCATTATTCCTGATAATGAAGGTGCTATCACCGTACCTACCATTATTGTTAAACTACTAACGAACAGCAGTGTAAATATTCCGAAGTTTGATATTTTTTTCATACTACAAAGTTCTTGCATCTTCGTTCAAGGAACTTTGCCGATTTTCTAAAATGATAGACCAAAATGGAAACTTTCAACTACAACTACAACTACAACTACAACTACAACTACAACTACAACTACAAAGGAATTTTAACATAAAAAAATATTAAACAGATAATTCTATGTACTATTTTTCCTATTTTAGAGTTATTATTTCCTACTATAACCAATTTAAAACTGCACCAATGAAAAAGTCGATTACACTATTATTTCTAATCGTCATAACTACATTTCAATTTTCATGTTCAAATGATGACAATGATGATTCAAGTTTAAACCCAAAAAGTGTTACCACATGTGATTTAGGAGACTTTTCACCTACAGGAGTTAAGGTTTGTTTGAATGGTGCAGACTATGCTTTGCCAAACGAAACCATAACGTTCGCCGCAGAATATAACGCTCGAGTTGCCCTTTTCACATGGACTATTGAGTCTGGGAGTATGGAAATTATTAATATCGAAGAAAGTGCAACCGGTTCTACTTCTAAATCTATTGCTACTATAAGATTTAATTCAGACTTTAATGGCAATGCCGTTTTCAAAGTAAAAGCTAAAGACTCTAGAGGAAGTGGTGAGGTAACACATGCAATAGAACTGGAGGAAACAAATTAGTACTAAACTTAATTTTCAATAATAAACTCCACAATTACCTTAAGCTCTTCGTCTAAGGTAATTGTGGGATATTCTTTATTCGCTAATCTATACCAGTATCCCGCATTAAACCGATCACCTTCTTTTCTGTGCAAATAGGCATGCAACCAACTACCAAGTTCATTGTGCATATCTTGTGCAATATTATGAGAAGCTTCCCAATCGCCTTTGGCATCGTACCAAGCAGCTTTTAGTCCGTTTGACCAGTCTTTTGGCACATTGGTGAATTCCAAACTCTTTTCAAATTCAAGATAGGTCTTAGGTATCATTTCACTACGCTTTTAATCAATTTTTCAACGGTTAAGCCTTGCCCTATTATCGAGAACACCACAACTATGTAGGTTATCACTAAAAAAGCGTCTCTATGCATGTCATCTGAAAGACCTAATGCCAATGCTATAGATATACCACCGCGTAATCCTCCCCATGTCATGACCAAATTGGTTCTTGGCACAAAATCCAACTTCTTTTCAAAGAATTTAATAGGAAGCATTAATGAAAGATAGCGACAAAGCAATACTAGCGGAATTGCCAATAAACCTGCAATAATATATTCTGTTTTAAATGTCAGTACCAGCATTTCCATCCCTATCAATACAAATAACAAGGTATTCAACAGAATATCCAAAAGCTCCCAAAATTTATCTACATAGGTCTCCGTGGTCTCTGACATGGCAGAATTACGAACGGTGTCGTTACCAACCACCAAACCTGCAGCTACCATTGCCAAAGGTGCCGATAAATGGAATTTCTGTGCTATCAATGTACCTACCATTACCGTTGCCAATGTAATGATCACCTCTATATCATAATCGTCAATAGATCGCATTAACTTATACGTTCCCCAACCTAGGGCCAGACCCAATGCCAACCCGCCAATTACCTCAACCCCAAATAGTTCTATAATATCTAATGGAGATACAGCTACCTCGGTTGCAGATGCCAGTTGAAATATCGTTAAGAATACAACGACTCCTACTCCGTCATTGAACAATGATTCTCCCACAATTTTGGTTTCCAACTTTTTTGGTGCACCAGCCTTTTTTAAAATTCCCAAAACGGCAATAGGATCCGTTGGTGATATAAGAGATCCAAATAACAAACAGTAAATGAAATTGATCTGCATACCCAACAACTGCAACAAATAATACATACTGGTCCCCACTAAAAAGGTAGACACCAAAACACCTAGTGTAGAAAACACCAATATAGGCCAACGTTGTACTTTCAGCTGTTCAAAATTGGTATGCAGCGCCCCTGCAAATAACAAGAAACTCAACATTATATCTAGCAGAACAGACTTGAAATCTATCTGTGTAATGATGTAACGCTCTGCGTTTATTAACGTATCGTCTATATAGCCTATGGCAAATACAGCTAAAGTAAACACAATTGTAATCAACATTAAGCCAATACTATTGGGTAGTTTTAAAAAGCGGGCATTTATATATCCAAAAATTGCCGAAAGAAAAACAAGTACTGAAATTATTGTAAAAATATCCATAATGATCTATGCTAACATGTTTATAAAATCTTGCTCACTGATAATGGGTATACCCAGTTTTTCCGCCTTTGCAAGCTTACTAGGTCCCATTTTATCTCCCGCAACCAAATAACTAGTTTTAGAAGATATAGATGACCCAACTTTACCACCATTATCCTCTATTTTCTTTTTAAGCTCATCTCTACTTAAAATCTCAAATACCCCGGAAACCACAAAGGTATTACCCGCCAAGGTATCGGTCTGGTTTTGTAACTTTTCTTCAGATATTGATAATTGTACGCCAAAACTTCGTAGTCTTTCTATGGCATCTATATTCTTCTCGTTCACAAAAAAGTCAATAACACTTTGCGCTATGCGCTCCCCTATCTCATCTACAGAAGTTAAATGCTCTAACGTAGCTTCTTTTAAAGCATCTATGTTTTTATATGCTTTTGCCAACTTCTTAGCCACGGTCTCGCCTACAAAACGAATACCTAAAGCAAACAACACACGTTCAAAAGGTACTTTTACGGATTCCGCTACTCCGTTTACTAAATTCTCGGCAGACTTCTCCGCCATTCGTTCTAAGGGTAAAACATCTTCTTTGGTGAGTTTATATAAATCGGCGTAATCGTCAATCAACCCTTCTTTAAACAGTAATTCTACCGTCTCGCCACCCAAACCTTCAATATCCATTGCCTTTCTAGAAATGAAATGCTGAATTCTACCGGTTATTTGTGGCGGACAACCGTATTCATTTGGGCAATAATGTTTCGCATCACCCGCTGTACGAGTAAGCTCAGTACCACATTCTGGACATTCATGAATATATTCCGTTGGTTTGGAATCTGCTGGTCTTTTCGAAAGATCAACCGCTATAATCTTGGGAATAATTTCTCCGCCTTTTTCTACAAATACGGTATCGCCTACCCTAATATCCAATTTTTCTATTTGGTCGGCATTATGTAACGATGCTCTTTTTACCGTTGTACCTGCCAATAAAACCGGTTCTAGATTGGCTACCGGAGTTATCGCTCCAGTACGCCCTACCTGATAGGTTATTTCATTTAAAGTGGTAAAAACCTGTTCTGCCTTAAATTTATACGCCATTGCCCATCGCGGAGCTTTTGAGGTAAAACCGAGCTCTTCTTGGTTTTGAAGGCTATTTACTTTAATGACCACACCATCGGTTTCATAAGGCAACTCATGGCGTTTTACATCCCACTCCTCAACAAATGCCATTACCTCATCTGTAGTTTTACAAAGTTTGGCAACAGTTGGTACTTTAAAGCCCCATTCTCGTGCTTTCTCCAACATATGAAATTGAGAGTCAATATTCAGGTTTCTACCTACAATACTGTACAGCAAACAATCTAATGGTCTCTGTGCTACAACACTGCTATCTTGAAGTTTTAAACTACCCGATGCCGTATTTCGCGGATTCATATACGGCTCTTCTCCATTGGCAATGCGTTCTTCGTTCATTTTCTGAAATCCGTCGAACGGTAATACTATTTCTCCTCGTATATCAAACTTATCTGGATAATCTCCTTTTAACTGGAGCGGAACCGATTTAATCGTTTTTATATTATTGGTAACATCATCTCCTTGAATTCCGTCACCACGGGTAACCGCTCTTACCAGTTTACCTTGTTCATAAGTTATACTAATAGATGCGCCATCATATTTTAATTCACAAGTAAATTCAACAGGTACGTCTCCCAAATTACGCTGAATACGTTTCTCCCAATCCTCTAGATCTTCTTTAGAGTATGAATTGTCTAAAGAGTACATTCTATGCTCATGAACTACGGTTGCAAAATTCTTGGTGATCATACCACCTACACGTAATGATGGCGAACTGGCATCATAAAATTCAGGATGTTTAGCTTCCAAATCCTGTAATTCTTTCAATTTCATATCGAATTCATAATCTGAAATGGTCGGGTTATCCAACACATAGTAATTGTGATTATGCTCTCGCAACTCTTTTCTTAGTTCTTCAATCTTTGCCTTCATAATTATTAAAGCTGTTCTTTATTGATCCATTTTGGTGTAGGCAATGGTATATAGTTTTCCATTTTATGCAATAATGTTTCTATAGTATCATCTACCAAAATAGTATTTAAATGTTCTTTTTTAACAAATCCGTTCTGGACCATGTCATGCATCATTTGTAATAGGGAATCGTAAAAACCATTGGTATTCAAAATTCCTATGGGGTATTGATGCAACCCAAGCTGCGACCAAGTCAACATTTCAAAAAACTCTTCTAAAGTACCAAATCCTCCAGGGAGCATTAAAATCCCGTCAGATAGTTCATGCATTTTTAATTTGCGCTCATGCATATTTTGGGTGACAATCAATTCTGTCAACCCCTCATGAACTACTTCTTTTTTCTTTAAAAATACAGGAATTACCCCTATTACCTTTCCTTTATTATTTAAAACACCTTCGGCAACTTTACCCATAATGCCAATTTTGGCTCCACCATATACAAGCTGTATATCTTTCTTTGCAAAAGTCTCTCCCAGTTCATATGCTTTTACTCCATAATCAGAAACAATACCTTCACTACTACCGCAAAACACTACAATACTTTTCATTTTCTTATTCCTTTTATCATACGGTCATTACCAAACATATCTAGTCTTAAATCAATAGTCTTAAAGTTAGATTGTTGTAATATTTGCTTGGTTTCTTCTCCTAAATACTGATTGATTTCCAAATACAGACAACCATTTTTATTCAAGTGTTCAGATGCAAAATTTACTACTGCCTTGTAAAACTTTAACGGGTCTTCATCTGGAACAAAAAGTGCCAAACTTGGCTCATGGTCTATTACATTATTTTGCATTTCTGCTTTTTCCAATTCTCGCACATAAGGCGGATTGGAAATAATAATATCAAATTTTTGATCTAATTCTTTTGCTGAGGTTTTAGAATGTAAGGACAACATATCCGCCTTAACAAACGTAACATTTGCACCAAGCGTTCTATTGTTTTCTTCAGCAACCACTAAGGCTTGGGGCGAAACATCCAACGCATACACTTTAGCATCGACCAGATTTTTATCTAACGAAATAGGAATACAACCACTGCCTGTACCCATATCTAAGATATTTAAGGGATGTTTTACTTCTTTGACATCATTCAACACCCAACGAACCAATTCTTCGGTTTCTGGTCTAGGTATTAATACGTGTTCATTTACAGTAAAGTCCAAATCCATAAAATATGCCGTACCTGTAATATGTTGAATAGGTTTATGTAACTTCAAATCAGATAACGCCTTAAACAAGATAGTCTCTTGTTCTTTTTCTATATTAAGATTAGGTTGTAACGCCAATACAAAACGTTCTAATTCAAAATAGTGCTCAATAAGTAGATAAAAAAAGCTGTTTACTTCATCTTTACCATAGATAGCGTCCAATTCTGCATGAAAAATACTCTTTACCTCTTTTAACAGCACAATTACAACGTTTTAAGCATAAATACAGGACAGGAATAATGACCGGTATCCCCCATACGGGCATCTATATATTCAAAGCCCATTTTCTTATACAATTTTTGGGCAGCTTCCATATAGGGCATTGTCTCCAAATAACAGGCATCAAAACCGTATTCCTTGGCTTTATCCAAACATACATTGATCATTTTATGACCCGCCCCTTTGCCTCTGGCTTCTTGCAAAAAGTACATTTTCTGAAGCTCACAAACATTACCGTTGTAATTATCTAGTTGTGCAACACCGGCACAGCCTAAAATTGAACCATTTTCTTCGATCACAAAATAAGTGGCCTTGGGTTTATTATAATGTTCATACATGTTATCCAATGAAGGGTCTTCATAGGCCGTGCCCACTTTTGGCACTCCCAAATCTTCCAACACCTGCCGTATTACCCTAGCAACTTGCGGGTTATCTTCCTTTTTAATTTCACGTATCACGACATTTTCCATATGAACTATGCAATAGGTTTTAAAGTACTATTTTTGAGGTGTGAAGATACGTGATATGCATATAAAGGTAAAGTTTGATGTCCATTAATAATCTTGATTCTACAAATTCAATACCATCTCAATCAAACGCACTTTCTGCAGATGAGAAATATATGCAACGGTGTATTGAAATTGCAAAAAACGGATTGGGTACTACAGCGCCCAACCCCATGGTAGGTGCAGTAATTGTGTATAATGACACAATTATTGGTGAAGGGTTTACCAGTGCTTATGGTGGTTCACATGCCGAGGTGAATGCTATAAACTCGGTAAAAGACAGTACGCTACTCAAAAATGCTACTATTTATGTAACCTTAGAACCTTGCTCTCATTATGGCAAAACTCCACCTTGTGCGGATTTAATCGTAAGAATGGGAATACCTAAGGTTGTCATTGGGTTAAAGGACCCTCATGAAAAAGTAGCCGGTAATGGTATAAAAAAATTGAAAGCGGCGGGTTGCGAAGTGAATGTTGGTGTTTTAGAACAAGAATGCACGGAACACCATAAACGATTCTTAACTTTTTTTACCAAAAAGAGACCCTACATCATTTTAAAATGGGCGGAAACATCTGACGGATTTATTGCTCCAGAGTCTTTAAAACGAGAAGAAGAAAAGAAACCCTATTGGATTACAAACACCAAATCTCGTCAATTGGTACATAAATGGCGTAGTGAAGAACCAGGTATACTAGTGGGCACCAACACTGTGTTAGCTGACAACCCACAATTGAATATTAGACAGTGGACAGGAAAAGCACCTACACGAATTGTTCTTGATAGAAATCTAAGGATTTCTAAAGATTTTCATGTTTTAGATGGACAGCAAAAAACGATAGTTTGTACACAAATAGTAGATACTACAAAGTACGTTGAAGGTGTTAGCTATAAAATTTTGAATTTTGAATCTCAATTACCGCAGCAATTATGTTATCTGATGTTTGAAGAGCAGCTACAAAGTGTCATTATTGAAGGCGGATCACAAACATTACAAAGTTTTATTGATGCTGACTTATGGGACGAAGCTCGAATCTTCAGAGGAGCAGCCGAATTTCAAAAAGGAATAAAAGCTCCAAAACCAACAGGACGAATAATAAAACAAATGGAAATTTTGACCGACCAACTAACCATACTTAGAAATGATTAAAAATATAATTTTCGATTTTGGTGATATATTTATCAATCTTGACAAACAAGCGCCGTTAATAGAAATGGCAAAATTTGGATTTACCGAATTGACTCCGGATTTAGATGCCATTTTCAAGTCATATGAAATGGGCTTAATAACATCTGTTGTATTCGTTGAAAAACTACGAGGCATTTTCACCAACGCTTCTAAACCCCAGATTATAGATGCCTGGAACTCCATTATACAGGACTTTCCTGAAGAACGCCTAAAGTTTATTGAAAAGTTGAAAGCCAACAAACAATACCGACTGTTCTTGTTGAGCAATACTAACGATCTTCACATTGACAAGGTTAAGGAGTCTATGGGAATGGAGCGATTTTTAAGGTTTAAAAATTGTTTTGAGGTGTTCTACCTATCACAAGAAATGAAAATGCGAAAACCCAATGCCAATATATATGAAAAGGTGCTTAGCGATAATAATTTGAACGCATCAGAAACTTTTTTCATTGATGATACCAAAGAAAACACAGATAGCGCGTCTAAACTAGGAATACAGTGTTGGAATCTTCAAGTAGGAAAAGAAGAGGTTTTAGAAATTTTAAGCCGCATAGTATAAATGTATTTAGCGCTCAGTATTCTTTTCTCCAGCTTAATCTTTGTAGTTTTTAAATTATATGCCAAGTATCAGGTACAAACAATTTATGCCATTATCACTAACTACTTTATTGCTTGCATTGTCGGTTTACTATATTATAAAGAACCGATCAATGTATATGACATACCACAAAAGAGCTGGTTTTGGGGAAGCCTACTTCTTGGTCTATTATTCATACTAATATTTAATTTAATGGCAGCCACTTCACAAAAGCTAGGTGTATCCGTAGCTTCTGTTGCCACTAAAATGTCACTCACCATTCCGGTATTGTTTGGTGTGTTCTTCTACAGGGAAGTTTTAAGCATATTAGAAATTTTAGGAATAATTCTCGCATTGTTGGCCGTTTACTTCACTTCTTTAAAGGAAAACAAAATAAAAGCTGAAAAATGGGCATTTGCCCTACCGGTCTTAGTTTTTCTAGGATCAGGCATAATAGACACAAGCATAAAATACTTTCAAGATGCACATATGCCCGAAGAAGAGTACGCACTGTTCTCCGCAACGGTATTTGCATCCGCAGGGATATTCGGCTTATTTTTTATCGGATATAAATCCACCCAACAACGATTAAAAATAAATTTCAAAAATATTATTGGTGGAATTTGTTTAGGTGTCCCCAATTACTTCTCCATATATTTCTTATTAAAAGCCCTACAGCACCCAACTTGGAACAGCGCATCTGTGTTTACTATTAACAATGTGGCCATTGTAATGTTCTCCACGCTTTTAGGCATACTATTGTTTAAAGAAAGATTAAGCATTAAAAACTGGTTTGGTATAGGTTTGGCAATTTTCAGTATTATTCTAGTGGCTTTTGGCCCTGAAATAATGACATACCTTTAAATTCTGCTTGGCACAACGTATATGGACACCTATAAAACCATTTCAAAACCTTCTGACCCCCTATTGTTCAAAGAGCGAAAAAGTAAATTTTACGGGTATTGCTTTCCGGTTTCCGATGAAGACAGTATTAAAGAACACATAGAGGCACTAAGAAAAGAATACCCAACCGCCAACCATGTGTGCTACGCATGGCAAATGGGTGTTGAATCCAAGTCTTATCGTGCCAATGACGATGGAGAACCCAACAATTCTGCCGGTATGCCAATTTATGGGCAAATACAATCTTTTGATGTAACCAACATTCTAGTTGCCGTGGTACGAATATTTGGCGGCACCAAACTAGGTGTTGGTGGATTGATCAGTGCTTACAAGGAAACTGCAAAGCTAGCATTGGAAAATGCGGCAATAATTACCAAAGTATTACAAGAAGAACTAACCGTTACTTTTGAATATTCAGAAATGGACATCGTAATGCGTTTGGTCAAAAAACACCAACTAACCATTGTATCACAAGATTTGCATTTGAAATGCAAAATGATTTTAGCTGTAAATAAAAGTGATTTAAAAAAAACAATGAAACTTTTTAAAGCACATCACAAATTAGAAATCAAGGCAAACGTCTAATCTTTAATATTCCAATTTGTCCAATAATATCTGCGGACATTTAGTGGGTCTATTTCTTTTCATATCCATAAATACCAAAACCGTATTTGCGGTCGCCAATAATTCTCCCGCTTCATTTGTCATTTCATAATCAAATTCAATTCTAACCGCAGGTTTTTTCGTCAAAATTACCTTTACGGTTACCAAATCATCATACTTCGCAGATTTCAAATATTTAATGGACAAACTAATCACCGGAAGCATAATTCCGCCCTCCTCCATACTTTTGTAAGAAATTCCTAACGACCTTAACCATTCAACTCTTGCTAATTCTAAATACTGAGCATAGTTTCCATGATAGACAACTCCCATTTGATCCGTCTCACTGTATCTTATTCTAAAAGAAATTTCATTTGTTCGCATTTATTTCAAGTAAAAAGTATATATTTAAAAGCTCCCCTAAGCGGTAAACGAACATGAGAAAAAAAAAGGTCAAAATCAATGACAATCAATTTTTTTTTTAAATAATTTGTTCACATATTTGCCCAAGTTGAACGAGAACTTAGATTGAAAAAATTCAATCTCTTTTAGCTAAAAGCTAACCATTAAAAGAGTATAGATTATTATGAATGTTACTGCTAATTCCGTATGGAAAAACTGTTTGGTGTTTATTAAGGATAATATCCAACCGCAGGCATTCAAAACATGGTTTGAACCCATTAAACCTATAAAGCTTACAGAAAATGCCTTAAGCATTCAAGTACCAAGTAAATTCTTTTACGAGTGGCTAGAAGAGCATTACGTTAAACTGCTAAAGGTTGCATTAACTAAAGAATTAGGAGAGACTGCGAAATTAGTATATATCATACGTATGGAAAATACGTATGGCAACAAAGAGCCTTTTACAGAAAAAATTCCTAGTTCAAATAGAGGTGCAATGGCCGCCCAGGAAATGGATGTACCCATTAAATCTAAAAACCCTGAACTACGCAATCCGTTTGTTATTCCAGGTATTAGAAACATAAAGATAGAATCTCAATTAAATCCTAATTATAATTTTGATAATTTCCTTGAAGGAGACTCTAACCGTTTGGCACGTTCTGCCGGTATGGCTGTAGCCAACAAACCTGGTGGAACTTCTTTCAACCCTTTATTGGTTTTTGGTGGTGTCGGATTAGGAAAAACGCACTTGGCACACGCCATTGGTGTTGAAATAAAAGACAAGTACCCTGAGCGTACAGTGCTTTATATTTCTGCAGAAAAATTTACCCAACAGTATATTGAATCCGTAAAGAAAAACACTAGAAATGATTTTATCCATTTCTACCAGTTAATAGATGTTCTGATTATTGATGATGTACAATTCTTATCAGGTAAATCTGGTACGCAAGATGTTTTCTTCCATATTTTCAACCACTTACATCAAAACGGAAAACAAGTAATTCTTACATCTGACAAAGCTCCTGTAGATATGCAGGATATTGAGCAACGATTGTTATCTCGTTTTAAATGGGGATTATCCGCAGAATTGCAAAGTCCGGATTACGAAACAAGAATCTCTATCTTAAAAAACAAGTTATATAGAGATGGTGTAGAGATACCAGAAGATATTATTGAATATGTTGCTAAACATATTAAAACCAATATTAGAGAACTTGAAGGTGCCATAATTTCACTTATTGCACAATCAACCCTAAACAAAAGAGAGGTTACCATTGAGCTTGCACAACAAGTAGTTGAAAAATTTGTAAAGAACACTAAACGTGAAGTTTCTATTGACTACATACAAAAAGTTGTTTCCGATTACTTTGAGATGGATGTTGCAACATTACAGTCCAAAACAAGAAAGAGACATATTGTACAAGCTAGACAATTAGCGATGTTCTTTGCTAAGAAGTTCACTAAAGCCTCATTGGCGAGTATTGGTTCACAAATTGGAAAGCGTGATCACGCTACGGTACTTCATGCATGCAAAACAGTGGATAACTTAGCCGAAACAGACAAGCAGTTTCGCAAGTATATTGATGACCTAACTAAGAAATTCTCTTAAATTCTATACTAAATGAAGGTGTTAATGGTTTGCCTAGGTAATATTTGCAGGTCTCCATTGGCAGAGGGTATTCTTAAAAGTAAAGTTGACACAACAAAAGTACACGTAGATTCAGCAGGTACAGCAGGATACCACATTGGAAATGCACCTGACCCAAGATCTATAAAAGTAGCACAAGACCATAACATCGACATTAGCTCACAAGTCTGTAGAAAATTTTTGGTATCTGATTTTGACACTTTTGATGTGATATATGCCATGGACAAAAGCAATTATGGCAATATAATTGGTATGGCCAGAAATAGAGCAGATGCCGAAAAGGTAAAGCTTTTGTTGAATGAAATTGACCCCACGGACCAAGAAGTGCCAGACCCCTATTATGATGCAGACGACGGATTTGAAACCGTTTTTCAAATGATAGATAAAGCTTGTAATATAATTGCAGCCAGATTAGACCATTAATAAATGAGCACACAAAACGGTAAAATTGGAAAAGTTTATTTGATTCCTTCTACGCTTGGCGATATGCCACCGTTAGAAGTATTACCCATTTCTATAAAACAAACCATAGAGAGACTTGATCATTATGTGGTGGAGAACGAAAAAACCGCTCGACATTTTATAAAAAAAATAAGTCCCAGAAAATCCCAACCTGGCTTAAAACTTTTTGTTCTTAACAAGTTCACTGAACCAGAAGAAATTCCCACTTTTTTAAACCCTTGCTTGGAAGGTAACGATGTAGGCATACTATCTGAAGCTGGTTGCCCAGGTATAGCCGATCCTGGTGCCGCCGTGGTAAAAATAGCCCACAGCAAAAACATTCAAGTTATTCCATTAGTAGGTCCCTCTTCCATTTTATTAGCTTTAATGGCAAGTGGCATGAACGGTCAAAATTTTGCATTCAACGGGTACCTCCCTATTGATAGTTCTGACCGAAAAAAATATATTAAAAATTTAGAGCGTAGATCAAAAGAAGAAAACCAATCTCAAGTTTTTATAGAGACACCTTACAGAAACAATAAAATGCTTGAAGAGTTGATTAAAACCCTTGCACCAAGCACAAGTATATGTGTTGCTGCCGATATTACATTACCTACCGAATACATTAAGACCAAAACAGCAATTAACTGGAAAAAAGAAAATGTAGATCTACACAAAAGACCGGCTATATTTATAATCCAAGCATAAAAAAACCTTGACAAACTAGCGCCAAGGTTTCACATTTTCATATCTACTTAAATTCTTAGATTCTTGGGTTACGTTTTGCTTCAATCATTGAGACATCATAACCCGCAAACTTTTTCATATAATTAGAAATACTTGTACCGTAACCGTCGGTGATTTCCATACGGCCATGAGACCTTAAATATAATTTCACATTACCCGGTCCTGCAAGGTGCGCTGCTGCCAAAATACCCGACTCGGTAATTTCAACACCGTTCATGCGAACACCTACATAGCGTTTAATATCCCTTCTTAAAATCCACTTGTTACGTGACGTGTTAACATGAAAAACTTTTTCCTGTAATTCAGGATTATTCAAGAATTCATTTCCATTGTAAACACCGACCAACTCTAAAGTGCCCAACCCAAATTGATACTTACCTAAGTAACCAAAAGTATTGGTTACAAAATAATTTCCTTGAGACTCCTTAAAAGCTAAAGCTTCTTTGAAACCTATAAATTGGCGACCAAGAAAAGGGGGGGCTATTTGATAATTTGACAATAGAGCTTCATCTTCCGGAAAAGAAACCAGCTCTGGCTTGTTTACTTTTAACTGATTAGGCACATCTACCTTAAAGGGTTTAAACCCATAACCAGAAATTATAAACGTAACAATTAGAGGACAACTTGCTAATATCCATCTTCTCATACATATAGTTTCTTAAGACTTATGGCGACTACTATTTGCCTGCTTAAATTTCTGAGGCAAAGGTAGGTCTGAAATTTTAAGAGTTTTAGAAGGTTCTGTTAAAAGAATACAGAATTAGTTAACAAGTTCTAAAAATCGGATGAAAGCTTACCTGTTGATTTTCTGAGCGTTAATCCATCGGATGTACTGCTCTTTATTTCGGTTGTGTTGCGTTAAATTCTCTGCAAACATATGATAACCGAACTTTTCAACGTTGGCTACAAAATAGTAATAATTGTGTTTTTTAGGATTTAAAACCGCATCAATCGCCGTTATATCAGGCATTGCAATTGGCCCTGGCGGCAATCCTGCATACTTATAGGTATTATAAGGCGAAGCCAATTCCAAATCCTTATACAAGACCCTTTTAATAATGGTATCAAAGTTACCCGTTTCTTTCTTTATCGCATATATAACGGTAGGATCAGCTTGAAGCAACATCCTTTTTCTCAACCTATTCAAATACACCCCGGCAACCGTAGGACGCTCATCAACTTTTGCTGTTTCCTTATGTACTATGGATGCCAAAGCAATAACTTCATTCGGTTTCAAGCCAAGTGCTTTAGCTTTATCCTTACGTGTATCCGTCCAAAATCTATTATACTCCTTTAACATTCTACTCCTAAACCCTTCAGCCGATGTATTCCAGAAAAATTCATAGCTATTAGGAATGTAAAATGATATTTTATTGGCATCATCAAATCCGTTCGCCTTTAAAAACTCTTTATCGCTAAATGCCGCAACTAAAGAAACGCTATCAGCCTCAATTTGCCCTGCAATTCTTCCTGCCAAATCATTAATATTTTCTTGATTATTGAAAGATACCTTTACAGGCAAATTGCCACTTCTTAATGAGTTTACAATCTCATTATTATTCATACCCTTCTTTATCTTAAATCGACCGGCCTTTATATTACCTAAGTAACCTTTTCGATCGGCCGCAGATTCAAATGAACCAAAGTCTTCTAAAACAGGAGAAAGACGCTCTTCCAAATCCATCAAAGTAGCATCGGTCGGTACAAATACAATAGCCTCATCATTGTTAAAGCTGGTATTTGGAGTAAAAAATGTACCATAAACCATAAAGGCAAAAATTCCACCACCTATCAACCCTATAAGCACCACACCCAATAAAATACGTTTGATATACATTAACTATTTATTTTTTGTAATAATATTTCGTTCTTAAAGGTATTTTTAAAGCGCACCCAATCTTTCTTGACCCCAACTTGTTGAAATCCTAACTTTTGGAACAAATGAAGGCTAGCCAAATTATCTTCTAATATATTGGCATATACCTGTCGTAATCCTAAGGCTTCGAACAAATACTCCGTAAGTAAGGTAATTGCTTCTGCCCCAATCCCCTTATTTCTTTCTGCCTGGTTCAATATCACAATACCAATACCAGCTCTTTTGTGATTTGGCTCAAAATCAAAGACATCTATCAACCCCAATGTGTTATGCTCATGTGTACAAATGACCAGACGTAACTGTTTAACATCAAAGATATCCCTATGCGCATTCTCCAAATAAAATCTAAGTACGTCTTTTGAATACGGAGTTACCGTTCCACTAACTTCCCATACGCTGGTATCATTCTCCAATAGATACAGAAAATCAAGGTCTTTTTTTTCCAAAGCCCTTAGATAAATCTGTTTTCCTTTCAATGTCACCACGTTAGTTCACCTTTAAAAACCTGTTTAGCCTCCCCTTTTAGGTAAATATCCGAATAAGAACCGTTCTGTTCTTTGAATGAAACTTCCAAATTACCACCAAGGGCTTTGATACCGATCGTATTCTCTTTTGTATTCCCTAGGTGATACATTCCAAGAGCCACCGCAGTTACTCCAGTTCCACAAGACAAGGTTTCATCTTCCACACCACGTTCATATGTCCTAATATCAAAACCACCTTCATCATTCTTTTCAACAAAATTAATATTACTGCCCTTTTCACCATACACGCCATAGCGCATGCGTGCACCTTCCTTTACAACATTAAACGATTTTAACCCATTGACCAATTGTACATGGTGCGGTGATCCCGTATCCATAAAAAGAGCATTGGTTTTTTCCTTTATTTCCTTAACGTCCAACATTTTAAGACTTACCACATCATCTGTTATTGTAGCTTCATGTAAACCATCAACTGCTATAAATACAGTTTCCTTTTCAATAACCTTTAAAAAATGTGCAAAAGCAACAATACATCTACCACCATTACCACACATACTCCCTTCTTTGCCATCCGCATTGAAATAAACCATTCTAAAATCGGTTTCGGCATCATTTTCCAATAAAATTAAACCGTCTGCACCTACGCCAAATCGTCTATTACAGATTTTTGCAATCAATGGATAATCGTCCTTTGGAAACTGTCCATTACGATTATCTACCATTACAAAATCATTACCCGTACCTTGATATTTATAAAATGTATTTTCCATGCTTTAACAAAGCTCCAAAGATAGTACATTATTACTTTTTAAAGTGTAGTTAAAAAGTAGTTAAACGCTTATATAATAGCATAAAATCAAGTAATTTTGTGTAGAATACGTTAAAATATTAATGAATATGAAAAGAATAGCTAGTCTCCTATTTGTATCCGTTTTTGCAGGTGCGATTACATTGGGTGCTTATAAACTATTTTTCGAAAAGGAAAATTTTACCATTATTACCCAAGATAATAATAACGGAATAGTAAACGCAAGTTATACACCTACTTCCGCTAGAGGTGCGGGCATCAATGAGGTTGATTTCACTAATGCCGCCGAGAATACCGTGAATGCCGTTGTCCACGTAAAGAACATAACCATTAATAAGGCCCCTACCAATATATTCGACTTTTTTTACGGTACCAGTGGAAAAGTAGTACCACAAGTAGGTACGGGATCTGGAGTAATAATTTCTTCTGATGGATATATTGTTACCAATAATCATGTAATCAGTAGAGCAAATCAACTACAGGTTACTTTGAACAACAATAGAACATACAATGCCGAGTTGATAGGTACGGATCCAAATTCTGATATTGCCCTTATAAAAATAGACCCAAATGAAAAATTACCATACTTGGCATTTGGTGATTCCGATCAAACCAAAATTGGCGAATGGGTATTGGCTGTTGGAAATCCTTTTAACCTGACTTCTACCGTTACAGCGGGTATTGTCAGTGCAAAAGCTAGAAACCTTGGGAAAAACCAATCTTTCATTCAGACAGATGCCGCCGTAAACCCCGGAAACTCAGGTGGCGCATTGGTAAACACTAATGGGGACCTCGTAGGTATCAATACAGCAATAACCTCGCAAACCGGATCTTATGTAGGTTATTCATTTGCGGTACCCAGCAATATTGCAAAAAAAGTAATTCAGGATATTTTAGAATACGGTAATGTTCAAAAGGGATTTATGGGCATTAGACCTGCACCTGTAAACACAAGAGATGCTATAGAAAAAGGCATAAACAATATTGATGGAGTGTACATTGAATTTATTGAAGAAGAATCTGCAGCGCAGGAGGCCGGAATCGTAGTCGGTGATATCATCAAAAAAGTTGATGAAATCGATGTGCACAAATACCCTGATCTAACAGGATACTTATCCACAAAAAGACCCGGTGACACTTTAGAAATTGTAATCGACAGAAAAGATGAGCAGCTAATATTACCATTAACCCTAAAGGAGAGACAAACCTTAGTGGTTCCGGAGATGGGCTTAGAAGTTAAAAACCTAACCGAACAAGATAAGAAGGTATACAAAACCAAAACGGGTGTAAAAATTATTGGAGTACCGGAACGTTATAGAGGTTACGGCCTATCAGAAAAAGTAATCGTCAAAATCGATGATCAAGAAATAGGAAATATTGACGATGCATATACAGCGTTTGGCGGCATTTCAAAATATGGAAAAACCGTGATTACCATGTTAGGATCCAATGGCCAAAGAGACCGCCTCATATTTCAATAACAAAACCCAATAAAATACAGCCTTCGCAAAAACGAAGGCTTTTTTTTGAAAAATATTTATTTAAAGTGCTTAATTTTTCTAGTTTTGTGCGAATTATAAAATTAATCAACTAATTATGGCTCCACAAACCACTTTTGAAAAAGAGCTGGCATTTCAAGCGGATCGTAGAAAAGCTACAACGGAATTTATCAAAATCGTAAGTGATCTTTGGTATGACAAATCCATTGAAATTGTCCTTTTTAAAAATCAGGTTATTGACAAAAATGTTAGCGATATAATGCACTTGCATGAGTATGCTGGTGAATTCGTACAAAAACCCATTTCTATTTTTGATTCTGTAGAAATACTAAGGTCAATTTCAGACATGGCGTTGCCACCTTCTAAGTTAGATATTGGTAAATTAACTTATGAATACCATTCTGACACCAACATTCTTAACAATGTAAAATCTTTTGTAATAGATAAATTACAATCTGCTCAAGACTTCAAAAGTATAGAACCTAAAGATGTAGTACTATATGGTTTTGGAAGAATAGGTAGATTAGTTGCAAGAGAACTTATGTCCAAAACAGGAAAAGGCAATCAATTAAGACTTAGAGCTATTGTAGTAAGAGGCAAGCCTAGTATTGAAAATCTTGAAAAAAGAGCCAGCCTACTTAGAACAGATTCTGTACACGGTATTTTTAATGGCACCGTAAAAGTAGACTACTCAAACCTAAAATTGATCATCAATGGCACAACTGTACATGTAATATATGCCAATATGCCAGAAGAAATCGACTATACGGAGTACGGTATAAACGAAGCTTTGGTGATAGACAATACAGGAGCTTTTAGAACTAAAGAACAATTAGAAAGGCATTTACAAGCCAACGGAGCCGCCAAAGTTTTATTAACCGCTCCAGGCAAAGAAGTTGCCAATATAGTACATGGTGTAAACCATTTAGAATATTCACCTGATGACACAGATATATTTTCTGCAGCATCATGTACCACAAACGCCATAACTCCTATTTTAAAGGCAATAGAAGAAACTTTTGGCATTGAGAAAGGACATTTAGAAACCATACATGCCTATACCAATGATCAAAATTTGGTAGACAATATGCATGGTAAATACAGAAGGGGCCGTGCTGCGGCACTCAACATGGTTATTACTGAAACCGGTGCAGGCAAAGCAGTAACAAAAGCCTTACCTTCTTTGGAAGGCAAACTTACCTCTAATGCCATTAGAGTTCCTGTACCCAACGGATCACTAGCTATTCTTAATTTGGAAATTAATCAAAAAACATCACTAGAAGGTGTAAACTCCATGATCAAGAAATATGCATTAGAAGGAGATTTAGTTGAACAAATAAAATACTCACTTGATAAAGAATTGGTTTCTTCCGATATTATAGGAACCTCTGCCCCATCTATTTACGATAGCATGGCTACAATAGTTTCCGGTACAGGAAAGAGTGTTATATTATATATATGGTATGACAATGAGTATGGTTATTCTCATCAAGTAATTCGTTTAGCCAAATACATTGCCAAAGTAAGACGTTTTACCTATTATTAATTTTTAAAAAGAAAAGATCTATTTGTTAATTAAGAACGTAGGTAAATAAAGAATGTTTAAGCTTTATATTTTTTTCATAATTCGATATTTATAAAGTACTTTAGTCAACTCTAAATTATTCAAATTAACCTAAGAATCTATTACATGAATTTCTATAGAATACTATTATTACTAGCCTTATTATTAGCTAGTAATGTACAATTTGCACAAAATGCCGAAGAAGAGGAAGATAAATTATCATTAGATGAAGGACCGATCAGTAATCAATTCGATTATATAGCCAAGCGATCAGGAAACTATAGAGCAGATGGTGTTAGATATGAAGTGGTAAAAGAATCTAATTTATTTAAGATTAGAAAAAATGTTCTTGACTCTATTGCCGCCATGAATAAAAAAACGGGTGAGTTAAAGGCTACAATTGCAGAACATGAAACTACAATTACATCTTTAAATAAAAAATTGGAGGAGACCACCACTAATTTAGGTCTGGTTACCGAAGAAAAAGATAGTATGTCTTTTCTTGGCTTACCAGTTTCCAAGGGAACATATAATTTTGTACTATGGACTATTATAGGCGCATTGTTTCTTACCCTTGGTTTATTTATTTATAAATTTAGAAATAGTAATATACTGACTCAAGAAGCCAAACAAAACTTATCTGAATTAGAAGTTGAATACGAAGATCACAGAAGAAGGGCATTAGAGCGTGAACAAAAAATAAGTAGACAGCTACAAGACGAGATTAACAAACAGAAAAAAACTAAGTAAATTTTTAAAGCTCCATTTTGGAGCTTTTTTTTTGATATGGTCAATATAGAACAAGTAACGACATCAGAAATTAACGACATTATACCTCTTTTTGATGGATATAGAGTTTTTTATAAAATGAAATCTGATTTAGATGCCGCAAGAATATTTCTGCAAGATAGAGTGACAAATAACGAATCCGTAATATTCACTGCTTATGAAGGAAAAAACGCCATTGGCTTTGTTCAGCTCTATTTCACCTTTTCCTCGGTAAGCTTAGAGAAATCGATTATATTAAACGATTTGTATGTTGCAGCCGAACATAGAGGTAAATCCGTAGGACAACAATTACTACTAAAATCTCAAGAATTCTGTAAAATAAATGGTTATAAAGGCCTTGCCCTGGAGACCGCTATTGACAACCCAGCTCAAAAATTATATGAAAAGCTTGGCTGGGAGAAAGATTCCCACTGTTTTCATTACTTTTGGCAGGTTAAATGAAGATGCACATCAAAAAATGAGAATAGACATAATTACAGTATTGCCCGAACTACTCACTAGCCCATTTGAAGCTTCCATTTTAAAAAGAGCAATAGAAAAAGATTTGGTTGAAGTCCATTTTCATAACCTCAGGGATTATACCGATACAAAATATAGAAATGTAGATGATTATCAATTTGGAGGAGGAGCCGGTATGGTACTTATGATAGAGCCCATTGACAAATGTATCTCCAGCTTAAAGTCCGAAAGAACATACGATGAAGTCATTTATATGACTCCAGATGGTGCAACCCTAAATCAAAAAACCGCCAACACACTTTCATTGGCAAAAAATATAATAATTCTTTGCGGTCATTATAAAGGCGTTGACCAACGTGTACGCGATCTTTTTATAACCAAAGAAATATCCATTGGCGACTATGTACTTTCAGGTGGAGAATTGGGCGCCGCAGTTTTATGCGATGCAGTCATTAGATTATTGCCAGGCGTACTTAATGATGAAACATCAGCACTAACTGATACCTTTCAAGATGGTCTGCTTGCGCCACCCGTATACACTAGACCTGCGGAGTATAAAGGAATGACAGTGCCAGACGTACTATTAAGCGGTAACTTTGGCAAGATTGAAGAATGGAGAGAAAACAAAGCTTACGAACGTACCGAAAAATTACGTCCAGATTTGCTAGAGTAACATAATTTTGAGAATTAAAGAAAAAGCAAATAAATACTTGCGTGATTAAATTTAAATATTAATTTTGCAGCCTGTTAGAACAACCTCTGACGATAATCGTGAACGTTGCTCTGATTTAATTCCAATTTTAACTATACAATGGAATCATTAATAAAATTTGTACAAGACGAATTCGTAACTAAAAAAGAATTTCCAAAATTTTCTGCTGGTGATACAATCACTGTTTACTACGAAATTAAGGAAGGTGAAAAAACAAGAACACAGTTCTTTAAAGGTGTTGTAATACAACGTAGAGGTACCGGTTCTACAGAAACATTTACTATTCGTAAAATGTCTGGAACAGTTGGTGTTGAGCGTATCTTCCCAATTAACTTACCTGCACTTCAAAAAATTGAAGTTAACAAACGTGGTAAAGTACGTAGATCTAGAATTTACTACTTCCGTGAATTAACTGGTAAGAAAGCTAGAATTAAAGAAGTAAGAGGATAAATTTTATATCCAAATAAATATAAAGCACTGTTCTAAAATAGAACAGTGCTTTTTTTATGAACAATAGTGAATAACACCTGTTTATAACATGTTGATTAATAAAAGATTACATTTTTAATCTTTGTATTATTATTTTTTGTAAATTAGAACATGGTTACGAAATAGAGATTTAGAAAAATGTCTATTTTAAAATCATTACGAAGTTTGCGTTCTATCGTATTATTGTTTGACCAAAGCATTTAATGATTATTAAATGGGGTAAATTTTAAATTTGTTGGCTGTCGCTAATTGAATTTGAGATTAGTTGAATAGTAAAGAGACTATATATTAGGTTTTTATTATTCAATGATGACAATGAAAAAGAAATGCTGTGTAGATGCCGGGTTGCCTAACCTGGGAATCGAAAAACATTTTAAACGTTGAATCAGTAAAACGGATGCAATCAAGGGTTGCCGTTTTGATGAAAAATCAAAACAAACTGTCCGTAAACTTTTTCTAAAAAGCCATATCATTGTATGCGTACATTGATATGGCTTTTGTTATTTAACAAAACTTCCCTCCTGCCTGAAATATTAAGCCATTTTCAACACTTTCATACCTTTAGAAAATTGTATATTTGTTCCGCTTAAATTAAAACAAACTGCAAATGTCCAAAATTTTTTATACCAAAACAGACGAGGCGCCTGCATTGGCTACAGAGTCTTTTTTACCTATTGTAAAAGCTTTCACAAAATCATCAGGAATTGAAATCGAAACTAAAGATATTTCTTTAGCCGGCAGAATTGCTGCTACCTTTCCAGAGTTTTTATCGAAAGAACAACAGGTGTCCAATGATTTGGAAGAATTGGGCAACATGGCAAAACAGCCAGAAGCAAACATTATAAAATTACCTAACATAAGTGCATCGGTTCCTCAATTGAACGAGGCTATCGCAGAATTGCAAGCTAAGGGTTACAACATACCAAACTACCCAGACGAGCCTAAAACTGATGAGGAAAAGCAAATAAAGGCGAAGTACGATAAAATTAAAGGTAGTGCCGTAAACCCTGTTTTAAGGGAAGGTAACTCTGACCGTAGAGCTCCTAGAGCTGTAAAGAATTACGCAAAGCAAAATCCTCATAGCATGGGTGCATGGAGCTCTAGCTCTAAAACTCATGTAGCAACAATGGGTGATGGCGATTTTCAAGCCAATGAGAAATCAACAACATTAGCCAATGCCACTACGGTACAGATAAAATTGGTTTCCGAAGGCTCAGAAACTATTCTAAAAGATAATTTAAGCCTGCTTAAGGGTGAAATTATCGATGCAACGGTAATGAACAAAACAGCCTTGCTAGATTTTCTTCAAGCAGAAATTAAAGATGCAAAAGATAAAGGCATCCTTTTTTCAGTGCATTTAAAGGCTACAATGATGAAAGTTTCCGACCCTATTATTTTTGGTCATGTTGTTGAAACTTTCTTTAAACCCGTATTTGTAAAATATGCAGACACTTTCGATAAATTAGGTATTAGTCCTAATGATGGACTTGCCAGTTTATACCAGAAGATTGAAAAATTAACCACTAATGAAAAAGATGCCATTACTAAAGATTTAGATGAAGCTTTGGCTAATGGACCAGATCTAGCAATGGTAAATTCAGACAAAGGAATTACCAACCTACACGTTCCAAGTGATATTATTATTGATGCATCTATGCCAGCTATGATCAGAAACTCCGGTCAAATGTGGAATGCGGAAGGTAAATCTCAAGACACCAAAGCTGTAATACCAGATAGTAGCTATGCAGGTATTTATACGGCTACCATTGATTTCTGTAAAGAACATGGTGCGTTTGACCCTACTACTATGGGTACCGTACCAAATGTTGGTCTAATGGCACAAAAGGCAGAGGAGTATGGCTCACATGACAAAACTTTTGAAATTAGCCAAAGCGGAACTGTACAGGTAGTTGACACCACTAGTGGTAAAGTATTACTTGAGCATACCGTAAGCAGTGGCGATATTTGGCGTATGTGCCAGGTTAAAGACGCTCCTATTCAAGACTGGGTAAAATTGGCAGTATCTAGAGCAAGAGCTACCGATGTACCTGCTGTATTCTGGTTAGACGAGAACAGATCACATGATGCCGAGTTAATTAAGAAGGTAAATACATATTTAGCACAAGAGGACACTAATGGTTTGGACATCCAAATTATGTCTCCAATTAAAGCCACAGCTTTCACATTAAAAAGAATGAAAGATGGCAAGGATACTATATCTGTTTCCGGAAATGTATTAAGAGATTACCTTACTGACCTCTTCCCTATTTTGGAAGTAGGAACAAGTGCCAAAATGTTATCGATTGTTCCTTTAATGAACGGCGGTGGACTTTTTGAAACAGGAGCAGGTGGCTCAGCACCAAAGCACGTAGAACAATTCCTAGAGGAAGGTCATTTAAGATGGGATTCTTTGGGTGAATTCTTAGCATTAGGCGTTTCTTTGGAGTTCTATGGAGAAAAGAATGGAAATGCAGCAGCAAAGGTTCTTGGTGATACCTTGGATAGTGCTACCGAGAAATTTTTATTGAACGACAAGTCTCCTTCAAGAAAAGTAAAAGAACTGGATACAAGGGGTAGTCATTTTTTCTTGGCAAAATACTGGGCAGAAGCATTGGCGCTACAAGATGATAACGCTGAATTAAAAGCTATTTTCTCTAAAGTAAGTTCAGAAATCAATAACAAGGAAAATGATATCCTTTCAGAATTGATAGATGCACAAGGATCAACACAAGATGTGGGTGGTTATTATAAGCCAGAAACCGCTTTGGTTCAAAAAGCAATGAGACCAAGTTCTACTTTAAATGGAATATTAGAATCCATTTAATTCAACTTTAACTTCTATGAATACCCTTAATTAAATTTAAGGGTATTTTTTTTGACCTTTAATTACTTTTAGGAGTATAGATCTATTCTAAGTATTTTTACACTAAAAAATTGATGAAAGTACTTTTACCGATTCTTATCATCTTATTTTTAAGCTTACCCCATACTATTCAGGGCCAACAAAAATATACACTAAGCGGTACTATATCTGAAGTAAGCAGTAACGAAACATTAATTGGTGTTACAGTGGCAATACCAGAATTAAAAACCGGTGTCACCACCAATGAATACGGTTTTTATTCCATCACCCTTCCAGAAGGCACCTATACGGTACTTATAAGTTATTTAGGTTTTGAGGATATCACTCAACAAATAACATTGACAGAAAATAGACGTAAAGATTTTTTGTTAAGCGAAGAAGCTGAACAATTAGAGGAAGTAGTGGTTACGGAAAATGTGGAAAAAATGGATATCAGAAAGCCACAAATGAGCGTTAACACCCTTTCAGTAGGTACTATTAAAAAAATACCGGTGATTTTAGGTGAAGTAGATGTCATAAAATCCATATTACTATTACCGGGTGTAACCAATGCCGGTGAAGGTGCCTCAGGTTTTAACGTGAGAGGTGGAGCAGCTGATCAAAACCTTATTCTATTAGATGAAGCCATCATCTTTAACTCTTCTCACCTTTTTGGATTCTTCTCTGTATTTAATCCAGATGCCATTAAAGATGTAAAACTATATAAAGGTGGCATACCTGCCCGCTATGGCGGTCGAGTTTCATCTGTGCTAGATATATTTCAAAAAGAAGGCAATAGCAAAGAGTTTAAAATGAATGGCGGTATTGGTGCAGTTGCCAGTAGATTGTTGCTAGAAGGTCCCATTAAAAAAGATAAAGCAGCTTTTTTAATTGGCGGTAGAGCTTCTTACGCCCATTTGTTCCTTCCGTTGTTCGATGTTGATAACACAGCATATTTCTATGACCTAAACACCAAATTCAACTATAGATTAAATGAGAAAAATAACATTTTTCTTTCTGGATATTTTGGTAGAGATGTCTTTGGTATCAACGATAGTTTTGTAAACACCTATGGTAATGCTGTGGGTAATTTTAGATGGAACCATTTATTCTCCGACAAACTTTTCTCCAACCTATCTTTAATTTACTCTGATTACTATTACGGGTTAAAACTAGATTTTGTAGGGTTTAATTGGAACTCAGGCATAAGAAACTTTAATCTTAAATATGACCTTAAACATTACGCCACAGACAAATTGCAGATCAATTACGGCATTAACAACGTCTACTACCAGTTTAACCCAGGTAAAATTGAACCAAGCAATTCAGAGTCTGGCATTATTGAAGAACAACTAATTGAAAAATATGCTAATGAATTTGCCGCTTATGTTGATTTTGAACACAGATTAAGCGAAAATTTGAGTGTAGGTTACGGGCTGCGTTTTAGTCACTTTATGAGACTAGGGCAAGATGAATTAAATGTCTATGCCAATAACAATCCGGTTACTTATGATCCCTTTTTACTCATCTATCAAGAAGCAGACCCTATAGATGTTATAAATCCCGGTAGAGGAACTACGCTGTCTCATTTTAGCAATTTTGAACCAAGAGTTTCCCTTTCATATACCTTAAATCAATCTAGCTCTATTAAAGCGAGTTACACTAGATTAGCTCAATACCTACACCTTCTTTCAAATACCAGCTCACCTACCCCTTTAGATGTTTGGACACCAAGTGGACCATTTACAAAGCCACAGCTATTAAATCAATATGCTTTTGGTTACTTTAAAAATATTAATGATGGAGATTTCTCCTTAGAAACTGAAGTCTTCTATAAAAATGTCCAAAATAGAATAGATTATATAGACGGTGCTAATCTTATTGCCAATAATGCCATTGAACAAGTAATTCTAAATGGCGAAGCGCGTGCTTATGGGCTGGAGTATCTTTTGCGGAAAAATGAGGGAAAACTACAGGGTTGGCTAGCCTATACCCTGTCCAAATCTGAACAACGCACACCTGGTAGAGCGTCTGTTATAGACAATGGTCGTAGCAATGTTGAAACCGGAATTAATTTTGGGAATTGGTACAATACGCCTTACGATAAAACGCATGACATTTCATTGTTCTTAAGTTATGATCTAACAGATAAATGGAGTTTTAGTGGAAATTTCACATACCAAACCGGACAACCTACCAATTACCCCGTCGGTCAATTTGAATTTCAAGATTTAACCGTGCCTTATTACGGTTTAAGAAATTCTCAACGATTACCGGCATACAATCGCCTTGACCTATCGGCTACTTTGAAACCTAAAAAAAATAAGAACCGAAAATTAAAAGGTGAATGGGTCTTTAGCTTATATAATGTTTATAATAGACGAAATGCAGCTTCTATTAATTTTAGACAGAATGATGACACCGGAGTAAACGAGGCTGTAAGAACCTCTATATTTGGCATAGTGCCGGCAGTAACTTACAATTTTAATCTTTAGGAAATGAAACGCTTTATATTAATCATATTAGGCTTTATTCTTTTTATCTCATGTGAAGATGTCATAGAGGTTGAATTACCGGAAAATGACACCAGACTAGTTGTTAACGGTGTAATACGCGTAGATGAAAATCAAGAATTTCTACCTATTGAAATAGCTGTTTCCGAAAGCAGCTCTTTTTTTGACGAAAACACGGTAGCATCATTAAAAAGTGCCATTATCTATTATGGTACCCCTAACGCCGATGCCCCGGAAATTTTAGAAGGAGGTGGTATTTCCAATTTAGCCGAAGTAGAACCAGGTAGCGGTATTTGGGTACCTGACCCTAGTTTTGATAGTGATCAAAGAATTAGAGTTAGCAGTATTGAAGAAGGAGATGTTTTTCAACTTATTCTAGAAACAGAAAATGAGCAATTTTTTGCTACGACTACCTATGTGAAATCTGTGCCTATAGATTCCTTAGAGCAAGGTGACGAAACCCTATTTTCAGGTGATGAAACAGAAGTAATAGTTACATTTACAGACCCGGGGGAAAGCAACGATTTTTATTTGCTCGACTTGGATTTTGGAGAGTTTTTAGTAACAGAAGATGAATTTTATCAAGGACAGACTTTTGTATTCTCATATTTTTACGATAATGAATTAGCAATAAATACAAGCTCTGTAGTAAATATAAGTTTACTTGGTGTAGATGAACAATTTTACAATTACATGAACCAAATCATTGTTCAGTCCGGTGGCGATCAAGGTCCGTTTCAAACCCCGGCAGCTACTGTTCGTGGTAATATAATAAATGTTACCGGAATTGATAACGACGAGGTTGTTGACAATGTTGAACGTTCAGATAATTTTGCATTGGGTTATTTCGCCATTGTAGAAGAATATACAGATAGCATAACAATTACAAACAATGAGGAGAACTGATAAAGATTTACTTGTAACAGGTTTAAAAAGATTGGCATTCACCGTTTTATTAATGTTCACTGCCCCCTTTGTACTATGGCAGGCTTTCAAGAACCAAGACCACTCTATGTTCTGGCCGGTTTGTATTTTAGGATTGATTCTTGCCGCATATGCCGTTTATATGGGGTTTAAGGGCATTATGACAATAATGGATTCAATGTTCGGTAAAAAATAAAAACTTTAGCCTTTTGGTATTTTGGTCGTTTTCTTCCACTTATTATAAAGCTTATCGTAATCGTAGTCTAAAACCGTTTCTTGCCGTTCTAATTTACCTTTTGAAAAAGCGCGTTGCAAAATATCTTCTATCAAGTAGTCTTCTTCTACAAGGTCTGGATGAAACTCTTCCTTAATGCTTATATTAAACAATTTAGCCGTGGTATTATACCAAAAAGCTCTCCAGCCATTTCTAAGATCCTTGACCAAATCAAAAGCGGTTGTACCCGTTTGCCTATAAATTAGTTTCACCAAAATTTGACCTTCGGTTCTAGTTAATTTTTTCAACTCTTCAGAAAATTCTTCTTCAATAAATTTCTGTACTTTTTTAGTATACTTTTTGCGTTTACGGTTGTTCTTCATATTCGCCAAACTATCGTTTAGCTCAACCAAACGCTCCGCAGCCATTTTAGCGTATGGATATACTTTTTGCGTTTTTCTCCTTAAAATATAGTAGCGTAATTTTTCATCATAAGACGAGAACTTAAGTTTACCAAAAACATACGCTTCCTCTAATGCTATAGAACTTTGCAGCAATGAGTCCCCTGTTACGATAATCATTTTTTCCGCAACAGAATCAAGCTCTTGTTCCTCAACCTGAGCTGTACAGATAAAAACACCGGAGACCAGTAGATAAAGTATTAAAAAGTTATATTTCATTACCATAGGCTTAACAAAAGTCCTGCCAAAATTAACGAATATTAAAGAAGGTTATTATTAATACAACGCTAATATTCTTAAGTTTGTATCTTAAATTAACATTGATGGCTGAGAAAAAAATAATTACCAAAAAGTCTGAAGACTTTTTTGAAAAATACTTGAACAATGCCGCTCCTACAGGTTATGAGTGGGAAGGGCAAAAAATTTGGATGGACTACCTAAAGCCTTATGTAGATACATTTATAACAGATACTTATGGTACTGCGGTAGGAGTTATAAATCCTGATGCTAAATATAAAGTGGTCATTGAAGGGCATTCAGACGAAATCTCATGGTACGTTAATTATATTACGGATAACGGACTTATTCATGTTATAAGAAATGGTGGAAGCGATCACCTAATTGCTCCTTCTAAATGGGTAAACATACATACTAAAAACGGAATTGTAAAAGGTATTTTTGGCTGGCCAGCTATTCATACCCGTAAAGGGGATAAAGAGGAAACTCCAAAAATTGAGAATATTACCGTTGATGTTGGTGCAACCACCAAAGAAGAAGTTGAAAAACTTGGTGTACATGTAGGTTGTGTAATTACATACCCAGACGAATTTCAAATTCTTAATAAGAACAAATATGTTTGTAGAGCTATAGACAATAGAGCTGGTGGTTTTATGATTGCCGAAGTTGCACGTCTATTGCATGAGAATAAAGTAGAATTACCTTTTGGACTTTACATTACAAACTCTGTTCAAGAAGAGATTGGATTGCGCGGTGCGGAAATGATTACACAAACTATTCAGCCAAACATTGCTATTGTTACAGATGTTTGTCACGATACGACAACTCCAATGATCAAAAAAGAGGTTCAGGGACATACCGAAATTGGAGCCGGACCTGTAATTTCTTATGCTCCAGCGGTACAGAACAAATTACGTGAACGTATCATTGAGACCGCCGAAAAGAAAAACATACCATTTCAACGAATGGCTGCATCTAGATCTACCGGTACAGATACAGATGCATTTGCCTACAGTAATGGCGGTGTTGCTTCTGCTTTAATTTCTTTACCGTTACGTTACATGCACACTACCGTAGAAACGGTTCATAAAGATGATGTTGAAAATGTAATTCGTCTGATCTACGAAACATTGTTAACGATAAAGGATGGCGAAACTTTTAGCTATTTCGAATAATCTTATTTAATCCCTCCACCAATTTGGAGGGATTTTTTTTTACGCTATGGATGAACTAATTGATATTTTAGATGCCGATGGAAGAATGACCAATAGAACGGCAATGAAAAGTGAAGCCCATAAAAACGGATGGTTTCACCAAACGGTTCATATTTGGTTTTACACCTTAGATGGCAAAGTTCTTTTACAGCAACGAGGTAAGAACAAAGATGTTTACCCCCTACTTTGGGATGTAAGCGTTGCAGGTCATATTGGTGCTGGCGAAAATATAATTACCTCTGCACTACGTGAAATAGAAGAAGAAATCGGTTTAACCATTCAACCTGAAAAATTGCAAAAAATTGGAGTTTTTAAATCTGTACACAATCATTCCAAAAATTTGATGGACTATGAGTTTCATCATACATTTTTGGCTCCCTTACATTTATCATTACATGATTTACGAAAGCAAGAAAGTGAAGTAGAAAACTTAAAATTGATTCCAATGGATCAATTCACTAAAGAATTAGGTGATATTTCAAAGTTTAAATACGTGCCACATGAAATATCGTACTATAATACCATCACCAAGGAAATTTCTAAATGTTTGGCAACAAGCAATTAAAAGCCAGGATTTCAATGTTACCTCTTATAGTTTAAAAACTGCTTTCCTCAGCCATTTTAACTACCCCAACCGTTAAAATCAAATTGGCAAAACGTCGTTGTTCACCTGTCTGTAAAATTAGTGTAGTGGTCTTATCACGAATTTGGTCGTAAAATGCCCACCTTTCCATTTCACTCCAACTAACATCTCCCAGCAATTCTTTATATGCCAAATGTATTTCAGCATTTGCTTCAGGTGGTTTTTCCATTACAATTGCTCCTTGTATAGGACAAACCTCAAGTATACCTTCAAGAACGGTCAATGCATCTAACAGCCCTGGTTTAAAATTTAAATGCACTGTTGTGGAATTTGGACCGTTCATTGCGCCAACAGGTAGGTTACCATCTGCAATAACAACTTGGGCAAAATGCCCAGAGCGTGCAAGAACCTCCATTATAGTAGGATGAATAACCGGAGTCTTAAGCATAATTATATATTTAAAAGAAATATGAGAATAAAACACTAGCTACCAAATGGCAACCAGTGTTTTATTTTTAATCGATTTTTTACATATTGTAAACGCCACCATTGATGTCTAGCGTAGCTCCAGTAATAAAGCCATCGTATTCAGATGCCAGATACAATACAGCTCTAGCTACATCATCAGCGTTACCTGCTCTTTGAATAGGAATACCTTTTGTAGTTTCTGCAGCTGATTCCTTTGTTGTATGCGTATTGTGAAATGAAGTACCTAAGATAAGCCCTGGCGCAACAGCATTAACTCTTATTCCCTGTGGTCCCAATTCTGATGCAAGTGCCCTTGTATACGTTAAAATAGCTCCTTTACTGGTTGAATATACCAATGATCCCGGGTGACCGCCTTTACGACCTGCCAATGATGCTAAATTGACCATACTACTATTCTCATTCTTTGCCAAATATGGTGCTGCTGCCCGTGTAACGAACATCATTGAAGTCATATTAATATCCATCACCTTGTGCCAAAAATCAGTTTCCATTTCACTTAGCATTTTACGGGCAACTAAAGAACCTGCATTATTGATTAAAATATGAAGTCCGCCCAATGCTTCAACTGTCTTTTCTACCAATGCATTTGCATCGCTTTCCTTTGTGAGATCACCACTTACTGCAATTGCTTTTACACCTTTATCCTTTGCATAGGCTACAAGCTTATCTGCGGTATCTGCACTTGAGAAATAATGAATGGAAACATTTGCGCCACTATCAATGAAATGTTTGGTGATAGACTCTCCTATTCCTTGTGCACCGGCGGTAATCAATACATTTTTACCAAATAATTTGTTACTATTCGTCATGATTCTTTTAATTATAAAACTTGATTGTATTTTGGTTCTAAACCATTTTGATTGTCAATTGAAAACTGCACAACCAAATTGGTTAACCAAATATAATCAAAAATGACTCAGTAAGCTTATATTTGATTTTAAGGTACTTAACTCAAATAATCTATGAAAGCACCAACGTTGTTTAAGCTATATTCTAGTTGAGAGCCTTCATTCATGTTCTTTACAACAAATGAATTATTACTTAACTCCTGCTCCCCAATTAATATAACATAAGGTACATTGCGATTATTGGCATACTTCATCTGCTTTTGCATTTTGGCACTTGAAGGATACATATCTGCCTTTATGCCGGCTTTTCGCAACTGAGTAACCAATTTTAAAGCCGCCATAGCTTCCTTTTCCCCAAAGTTTACACAAAGTACTTGTAGCGAGCGATCAATTGCTTCTGGAAAAAGATCAAGTTCCTCTAGTACTAAATAAATACGATCCAGACCAAAGGAAATTCCCACACCACTTACATTCTTTAGACCAAAAATTCCCGTAAGGTCATCATAGCGGCCACCACCACCTATAGATCCCATTTTAACACCCTCAGGCGCCGCAACTTCAAATATAGCGCCGGTATAATAATTTAATCCGCGTGCCAGGGTGACATCTATTGACAATTTAGCAGATTGTAGACCTAGAGCAGAAATAGTCTCTAGAATAAAACGCAGCTCGTTCAATCCTTTTTTACCTTCTTCAGAATCTTTTAAAAGACCATCCAAGCGTTCTAATTGTTCGTTGTTACTGCCTTGTGGTAAAAATAATGGTGATGCTTTTTCAATTGCTTCTTCGGTAATACCCTTAGCGAGCATTTCTTTTTTGACTCCGTCCTCCCCTATTTTATCTAGCTTATCCAATGCAACGGTAAAATCTATCAATAAATCCTTAGCTCCAATTACTTCTGCAATACCTGCCAAGATTTTTCTATTGTTCATTTTTATAGTTGCTCCTTCCAATTTTAAATCGGAAAATACAGCATCGTATAACTGAACCAGCTCCACTTCTTGAAGCAATGAATCTGAACCAACTACATCGGCATCACATTGAAAAAACTCTCTAAATCTACCCTTTTGTGGTCTATCAGCTCTCCAAACTGGTTGAATTTGATAGCGTTTAAAAGGAAAATCCAACTCATTTTGATGCATTACCACGTAACGTGCAAAAGGTACGGTTAGATCGTAGCGTAATGCTTTCTCAGTAATTTTAGGAGCTATATTGTTAGAATTCTTTTCCGCATACGTAGCATCATCAACCTTTCTAAGAAAATCACCGGAATTCAATATTTTAAAAATCAAACGATCACCCTCTTCACCATATTTACCCAACAACGTATCTGAATTCTCAAAAGAAGGAGTTTCAATAGGTTGAAATCCATAAGTTTGAAAGTTCTTTTTGATAGTATCAAAAATGTAATTACGTTTTGCTATTTCAGAAGGATTAAAATCTCTGGTGCCTTTAGGTATAGATGGTTTCTGTGCCATTAAATTTATATTGTATTGCAAATATAACCTTCCATAAAATAAGGCTACATTTTAATAGTATGGATTTTAGATTTTTATTGTTCTATTTGGTAACGATAACTTTCTCGAACCATTGGTATAATTCCCCCTTGGTAATTACCGCTCCTTGCTTTATCAATAAAAACTTATCTACGTTTTTATCATCGGTGTAGGCTTTAGATGCAGTTAAATACTCTACAAAATCCGATTGCCAGTTTCTCTTGAACCAATCGAAACCAACAGTTGTAGTTAAATCAATTTCAGGATTCATCACCTTTACGGAAATCAATTTCATTTCTTTATCCGTTAAATGAAATAGGTGCATTTGATTGTTGGAAATATTCTCCAAATAGGTCACTTTTGCTAAAACACCTTCCCATACCAAATCGCTAAAAACATCTAATTCTTCCTCAGCAACCTTGGGCTTGTTCTTTTTAATATCATCCCATTCATCGCCTGTGATTGATTGTGTCGCAAGAAAATTGATAAATTCTGGATGCAATTCTTCCAGTTGCTCTTTTGTTAGCCGCGTATATTTCATTTTGCAAAAATAAAAAGCCCTAACATATTTGCTAGGGCTTTTACAACTTAATTTTATAAACTTAAAAGATATATCTCAATCCTACTTGTGCTTGCCATCTAGACAACAGACTTGCATCGTACCCAAATGTCTCTGTCAATTCAGGATTAAATGTGTAGGTAGGCACATTAGTATCCGGATCAACAGTTACACCAACAGGTTGAACATTATTTGGCTGTTGTACCAAGCCCCAATCAGAACTGATCAAATTACCTATGTTCAATACATCTACACTAAATTGTATAGTATTGGTTTTTCCTTCGGATACAGTGATTTTGTAATCTTGCAAGAATTTTACATCCCATCTTCCTCTCCATGGTGCTAAAGCTCCGTAACGCTCTGCATACTGACCTCTACGGTCACTTAAGTAATCATCTTGTGCAATATAGGCATCAAAAGCAGCTCCTTGACCTGCACCGGAAAATTGCATTTGACCAATTTCAGCTGAGGTTGGAACATAAATAAGGTCATTAATACCAGATCCATCACCATTGATATCACCGCCGTACGTATAATTGAACCTACCACCTTGTGCATATTCAAAGAATGTGGAAAGTGTAGATGCCCATTTACCATTACCATACTCCCAGTTTTTGCTAGCTACACCAATAAACCTATGTTTATCACCATATTTTGATGGTGCTAATATATCTGCGTTGGCGTCATTAATAATTGGGTTACCTGCAAAAGCATCTGAAGTAATTTCTGCTTCAATGGAGTTTACATCCTTGGCATCTAAATAACTATAAGCCAACATTGTATACAGACCATTATTAAAGTTTTTCTGGGCCTTCAAAGATGCATTCCAAATTCTTCCTTTATTTGAGTTGGTAAATACATATGGACCAGCACCTAAACCAAAGCTGTTCAATAAATCATCAGCAGTATAGGTTGCTCTTGTATCTACACCTGATAAATTACCAGATGGTGATGTCAATGCCCAGTTTTGAACGTGTGGACCATTGATATCTTTTGTATAAGAAAGGTCTGCAGTAAGCACCATACCATCATCTAAACGCTTATCAACACCTAAATTAGTTCTCCATACTTGTGGAAATTTGTAATCTGGATCAACTGCCTGCAAGAAAAATACATCTGGATTAGCAATTTGATTTCCTAACCATACAAATGGAAAACGTCCTGTAAACAAACCTGATCCACCACGAAGCTGTAGCGACTTATCCCCATTTACATCATAGTTAAAACCTACTCTTGGGGAAATTAGCCAATCATTAGTTGGCATTTGTGTATTATCAATAAAAACCGTTTCGCCTGTATTAGGGTTTTCATAAGGTTGATCAGCAATTACAAAACCTCTATCAATAACATCTTGTGCTTTCTGTGCGGAATCAAAAAACAAAGGCTTATCAAAACGTACACCATAGGTTAATTTAAATTTCTCGTTTACGTTCCATTCATCTTGTACATAAAAAGCCAATTGACCTACATTTGTTTCTGCCAATGCCCAACCTTCGCCATCTGGTACAGCGTTATTGGCATTAAATGTTGCTTGCGGTCCTGCAAAGTCATACGTAGTTGCATCGAAATCAGCTATATCTACGCTTCCAAATTTTGAAAAACCATACGCCGTAAGGTTAAATGAATTATCGAACATGAATTTCTCAAGAGAAAACCCTACCGTATACGTATGATCTCCTTTATAAAAATTCAGGTTGTTCGTAATTTGAAATACCTTTTGATCCAATCTATTGTGAGCAGAAAATGGTTCATGACCTGCAATAATGTAATTAGACCCATCTTTAGCAATATTGATTGATGGAGCAGGAGACGAAAATGGATTTCTATAATCATTAAAATGAGTATACCCCACTTGAAGCTTGTTAGATGCTGTCTCAGATAATGATGAATTCAATTCCACCTGAACAGATTTAAGCTCGTTATTTTGCTCATAACCAGAATTTTGAAACTGTAGCGTATTTGCATTAGGACCTCTAAACTGTATTGCCGTAGGGTGTGCCGGTTTTTGCTTGGATGCATTCAAAAAGTTATAAATCACCGCTAAACGATTATTATCGTTTATGTTCCAGTCCAATTTAAAAAGACCTTTTGTAGATTCTGCATCATGGGTAAAACCTTCATAAGCACCTGGATCGTATCCTACTGCCAGTAATTGATCCCTAACAGCTATTAAATCACTTTCCAATACTCTAGATTCATTGATAGCTCCCGAACCTGTGTTTGGTACCCAGCCATTAGTTCCTAAATCTGTTCTCTCATCTCTTTCGAAATTAGCGAAAAAGAATAGTTTGTTCTTCACTACCGGACCACCAATACTCACACCGTATTGACTTTGGTCTAATTTTGGTTTTACAATGTCATCACCTTTGATTTTTCCCCCGGTCATATCTTCATTTCTGAAAAAACCGTAAACCGTACCGTGAAATTCGTTAGATCCACTCTTGGTTACGGCATTAACTGAAGCCCCCGTAAAACCGGACTGAGTTACATCATAAGGTGCTGTTGATACTTGAATTTGTTCAATAGCATCCAATGAAATTGGTTGAGAATCTGTCTGACCTCCTGGTGTAGCTGCATCTAACCCAAATGGGTTATTGAAAATTGCTCCATCTAGAGAAAAATTATTGAATTGGTCATTTCTACCACCAAACGAATTTCCGCTTGCTGTTGGCTCTAAACGTGTAAAATCTGCAGCAGAACGTGAAATTGTAGGTAAACGCGTCAACTCTCTTCTACCCACACTAGTTTCTGCACCAGTTCTATCACTACTAAAAGTACCAGAACGATCAGATACTACCGTGACCTCGTCCAATGCTTGACTTTCACTTGCCAATTTAACATCAACGTTAAATGTTTGGCCTAATGATAAATTAACATCTGTAAGTAAATAAGGTTTAAATCCTACATAAGAGATTTCTACCGTGTAAGGACCACCAACACGAAGGTTAAGTAGGTTAAATCTACCATCTTCGTTAGAAATAGAACCATACTTAGTACCTGTAGGGGTATGTATAGCTACAATATTTGCTCCAAATAGTGGTTGATCTTGGTCATCCATTACCAAACCTCTAATGTTAGAGGTGGTAACCTGACCGTAAGTTGCGCTTACAAAAAGCAACAACAACAATTGAAAAAACAAGTTGTTTTTCATGGAATTTTTGGTTTAGAGTTATTTATGAGTTCTTTAACAAAAATACCAAAAAAAAAGAGCTATGCACGCATAGCTCTTTAAAGTTATTAACTTAGAGAGTTAATTATTTCTGCTCGGCAACAACTTCGAAACCAAAATCAACAATTACCTCGCGGTGTAATCTGATTTGAGCATTATAAGGACCGGTTCTTTTAACGGCACCACCTTGTATGCTAATATATTTCTTGTCAATTGCGTGACCTTCTTTTTCAAGAGCACCAGCTAAATCACCATTTGTAACGGAACCGAACAATTTGTCGGCAGCACCTGTTTTAGCGGTAATTTTTAATTCTAAAGCTTTTAATGCCTCTTCAGTTTTCTTAGCTGCATCAATTACTTTTTTCTCCTTATGTGCTCTTTGTTTTAAATTTTCAGCTAAAACTTTTTTAGCTGAAACCGTAGCCATAGTAGCTAAGCCTTGTGGTATAAGGAAATTTCTTCCGTAACCGTTCTTAACATTTACTACGTCGTCTTTAAAACCTAAATTTTGTACGTCTTCTTTTAATATAAGCTCCATGATTCTTTGTCTTATTATTTTAATAAATCAGCAACATATGGCATTAAAGCCAAATGACGAGCTCTTTTTACGGCTTGTGCCACTTTTCTTTGATACTTCAATGAAGTTCCTGTAAGTCTTCTAGGTAACAATTTACCTTGCTCGTTTACCAACTTCAATAAAAAATCAGCATCTTTATAATCTACGTATTTAATACCAGATTTTTTAAAACGACAATACTTTTTCTTAGTGTTGGTCTCAATGTTCAATGGAGTTAGATACCTGATCTCTCCATCTTTCTTTCCTTTTGCCTGTTGTTGTAATGTTGCCATAATACTTAAGCTTTAGCGGTTTTGTTTCTTGTTCTTCTTTTTTCTGCCCATGCAATTGCGTGCTTGTCCAATTTAACGGTCAAGAAACGCATAACACGTTCATCTCTTCTAAATTCCTGCTCGTAAGGTGATACTACCTCACCATCGCTAGTGAATTCAAACAAGTGGTAAAAGCCACTCTTTTTGTTTTGAATAGGATAAGCTAATTTCTTTAGCCCCCAATTCTCTTTAGCTACCATTTTGGCGCCATTGTTAATTAAGAAATCTTCAAATTTCTTAACTGTTTCCTCTATCTGAACATCAGATAGAACGGGATTCAAAATGAAAACAGTTTCGTAATGGTTCATATTATATTTGTTTTTAAGGAGTGCAAAAATAGATATTTTTTTAAAATAAATATAAGAAATGCAAATATTCTTCGTTATTGAATGGTATTAACATTTAAAAATTAAACCAAATCTTAAATATATCATCATTACCAATTACACGATCAACAGCGCATTGTTCACATCTTTTGTTGCAGTTCAGCATGTTTTTTCGGTTCTTTGTCGATGATTTAACCCCACAAATCAACCCTTATGAAGTTAAGAAGTATCATCGTTGACGACTCATCTATGCAAAGGATGGCCGTTGCCAAGTTGGTAAACAATCATCCAAATTTAACTATGGTAGCTGAATATAGTAATGCTATCGAAGCTAAAAATGGAATCAAGAACCATGAGATAGATCTTATATTCCTTGATGTTGAAATGCCAATTATTACAGGATTCGACCTACTCGAGTCACTAGAAAACAGTCCTCAGGTAATTTTAATTACCGGTAAACCTGATTATGCCCTTAAAGCATTTGATTATGATGTAACGGATTATTTACATAAACCGATTACCATGGCACGTTTTGATGCCTCTGTAAAAAGAGCCGTTGCCAATTACGAACAAATGCATAGAGTCAATGAAGACGAAGAGCATATTTTTGTAAAAAGTAACCTCAAGAAAAGAAAGGTCATTTTAAATGATATTAAGTGGATCGAAGCTCTTGGTGACTATATTAAGTTGGTAACAGACGAAGCTAATATTGTAATCTTATCAACAATGAAGTCTTTTGAAAAGCAATTGCCAGAAGATAAGTTTTTAAGAATTCACAAATCATATATCATTAACCTAGAAAAGGTTGAAAAATTCAACAGTAAAAATGTTGAAGTTAGCGGTAGATCAATTCCGTTAAGTAGAAATAAGAAAACAGAACTTGCCGAAGCGCTTAGTAACGTATAATATATGGTATAATTTTACTCTCAAAAAAAGACCGCTGATCAGCGGTCTTTTTTTTATATATGGTCTACATTATAAATAACCCGAACACTTCTATACATAGCTACAGATTTAAATGACTTCTCTATTCTTCTAATATTCGCTTTTGTCTGTACCAAAGAATTTGCCTTTTGAACCTTTACTACTATATGCTTTAAGTACTGATTTCTAATTCTTGCTACCGGTGGGTATTCCGGTCCTAATACCGTACCGCCAAAATTGGTACGCAATGCACTTGTAAACCAATCTGCAGCCTCATTAAGCACATTGTAGTTTTTATGCTTGAACGTTACTTTTATAATTCTATTTACGGGAGGGTATTTAAACTGTTCTCGCTCATATAGCTGTTCTTTATACATATTCACGTAATCACCCGTTGTCACCTGTTTTAATATTTGATGGTACGGATTATAGGTTTGTATTAAAACCTTTCCCCTTTTCTTGGTTCGCCCTGCCCTACCTGATACTTGAGTTAACAATTGATAGGTTTTTTCATGCGCTCTATAATCAGGGAAATTCAATAATGAATCTGCATTCATTACCCCAACCAAATTCACATTTCTAAAATCCAGGCCTTTGGTCAGCATTTGGGTACCCACCAAAATTTCCAGCTCTTGTTGCTCAAAGGCATTAATTATCTTTTCATAACCATGTTTGCCACGAGTAGTATCCAAATCCATTCTCCCTACCTTAGCCTCTGGAAATAACTCCTTAACTTCCTTTTCTATTTGTTCTGTGCCAAATCCTTTGGTATCCAATTCTGGACTACCACAAGCAAAGCAAGCTTCTGGTAATGCCGTATGATGACCGCAATAATGACAGCGTAATTGGTTCCTATATTGATGGTAGGTTAAACTTACATCACAATTTGGACATTGGGGAGAATGACCACATGTTAAACACTCCATCAATGGTGCAAACCCCCTTCTATTTTGAAAAAGTATGATTTGAGAACCCTCCTTTAGGGTTTCTTCCATCTCCAAAAAAAGACGTTCGGAAAAATGTCCTTTCATTTTTCTTTTCCTTTGCGCTTCTTTTATATCAACCAATTCCATATCTGGCATTAGCACATTGCCATAACGCCTGGTAATTTCAGCATAACCATATTTACCGGTTTGGGTATTGTAATAACTCTCTACACTGGGCGTTGCAGAACCCAATAAAATATTCGCTTTATGAAAATGCCCTAAAACAATAGCCGCATCTCTTGCATGATATCTTGGTGCCGGATCAAATTGCTTAAATGAACTCTCATGCTCCTCATCAACAATTATAAGCCCCAACTTACTAAAGGGCAGATACATTGCCGATCTTGCACCAATTACAAGCTGAGCCTTGGGTTTAGACTGTAATACATTTTGCCAAACCTCTACCCTTTCCTGTACATTATATTTTGAATGATATATGGCTATTTTCTCACCAAAATATTCTTGGAGTCTACTAATAAGCTGAGTAGTTAACGCTATTTCCGGTAACAGATACAATACTTGCAAGCCTTTTTCCAGACATTCTTCAATCAATTTCACATAAACTTCAGTCTTACCGGAGGAAGTCACACCTTTTAACAACGTAACCTTACCCGCCTCAAAAGAAGATTTGATATCAGCTAAAGCCGCTTCTTGATATTCATTTAGATCTTTAGACTCAGAATTATCATTTTCCCCTTCATAATTTACTCGGTCGGTCTTAATAAAGTACTCTTCTAAAATCCCCTTATCAACTAATGATTTTATTACCGCTTTTGAAGAATTGCTAGCTTTCTCTAACTCAGAAACCTTAATAGGTTTTTGACTTTTGCCTTGCAATTGAAACAATGACAAAACTACCTGGCTTTGTTTTGGCGCCCTGGTCAATGAATTTAAAAGTTCTTCTAATTTTTGATCGGATGTATGCTTAGCGCCTAATTTAACGTACCTGACCAATTTAGGTTTATATTGCTCATATACCTCTTCTTTCAGTACGATTACGTTTTTATCAAGCAACCTTTGCAATATGGGCAATACATTTTTACGCTCTATGATTGCCGATACTTCTTGAACCTTTAAAATAGATTGATGCTGAAGTGCCTCGAAAACCAAAAACTCATCATCTAAAAGTTCATTTTCATCAATTTCATATGCGGTATTCCTCAGTATCAAAGTCTCACTTTCCAATAGAAAAGCTCCCGGAAGAGCACTGCGTACTACTTCTCCTAGCGTACACATATAGTAAGAAGCTATCCACTCCCAATGTTTTAGTTGAAAAGGGGTAACTATTGGGTAATCATCTAATATTTCATGAATTTCCTTTGCTTCATATGCCTCTGGCGGATTCTGGTGTACGCTATAGATGATTGCGGTATAAATCTTAGATTTCCCAAAGGGAACCGCCACACGCATACCTGGCTGTAAAACCAATGCTTCTTCATCAGAAATAGCATAAGTAAAACTACGCTCTAAAGGTATTGGCAATATTACATTAACAAAGTTCAACATCACTATCCTTGCACCCGTAACCATGTTTGGGTTCTATAGATAAAAGCCAAATACCCCCTAACCTTTAATTCATCTGGATTATCTGGGTTCAACCATATTTTAAAACGAAAGGTCATTGCTTGTTCTGGATCAAACAATCTTTTTCCCTTCCATTCACCATCATTATTTTTTTCGCCACCAGTAATAATCTCCATTCCTTTTACGGGCTTATCCTTTAAATCCCCATCACATTTATCACAAACCTTATTTTCTTTTCCCTCTTCTAGAATATCAACCACCTTACCATACATTAATCCATCTTTTTCATAGATTTCAATAAGGCCTTTTGGTTTACCCGTACGATCATCTATGGTTTTCCACGTTCCAAATACAGATTGTGCAGAAATACTCATAGAAATAAATAATGTAAAGAAAATGCTTAATTGTACGGTTTTGTCTATCATTCTTTTTTTGTGATTTTACGTAATGTATTGAGTGATGCATTCAACTCAAACCCAAGTAGCAATATATTAGAATTTAACCAGATGTATACCATTAAAATCAATAATCCTCCTAATGCCCCATACAGTTCATTGTATCTAGCGAATTTTTCAACATAAATACCAAAGAGATATGATGTAATTAAAAATAATATAGTGGTCATTAATGCCCCTACAGAGAAAAATTTTGCCTGCTTACCCTCTCTGGTTCCAAAATAATACAGAATAGCCGTTGTAAAATATGATAGAATGATAAAGAAAAGTACTTTGGCGATCTGCACCCCTATTACCTCGTCTTCGCCTAAAATATAGCCTCCTTGCTTTGCCGCAAACTCAGATAGGTAGCCAAGCACGTAGAATTCAAAATAAATGAAAGCTACAAAACCTACAATAATTAGGATAGCCAATATTAACCCTACCATTAAAGCATATAGATATTGTCTAAAAAAATGGCGCGTAAGTTCTATATGATATGAAGTTTCAAATCCTCCAAAAATAGAATTCACCCCATTTGCTATTAAAAAAATGGATAACAAAAATGCCGAAGACAATAGACCTCCACGCTTTTGATCTTTAATCTGAGTAAACACTTCTCCAAAATAATCACCTGTTGCACTTGGTAAAAACGACTCTAAGAACAATTGAAACTGAACATCGAAATCACCATGCTCAATACTAATGTACGACACTAAAAACGGCACCAATGTTACCATAAATATGATCAATGGAAACAATGCCATAAATAAACTAAAGGCAATTGCACTGGCTCTTGTAGACAGTGTACCTTTTAAAACCCCCAAAACATACATTTCTAAAAGGTCGTAAATAGAAAGCCCTTCAAATCCTGGTAACCTGATTTGTTTTAAAAATCTGACCACCCAATTTACAACAGGTATTTTTTCCAGTTTCTCTTCGACCTCTAAAGACATCTACACGGCTTTTAAGCTCAAATCTAAGTTATAAACGGAATGTGTTAACGCTCCTGACGAAATAAAATCTACACCACATTCCGCATATTCACGTATGGTCTTTTCATTAATACCTCCAGAGGACTCGGTCAAACAAGTATCACCAATCAATTGGACCGCTTTACGGGTATCTTCATAATTAAAATTATCTATCAAAATACGATATACACCTTCTGACTGTAGAATCTCTTTAATTTCCCCTAAATCTCTCGCCTCAACAATAATTTTTAAATCGCGACCCGTTTCTTTTAAGTAATTTTTAGTTTTTTCTATTGCCTTTGTAATGCCACCAGCAAAATCAATATGATTATCTTTCAACATGATCATATCATATAAAGCAAACCTATGATTTTCACCACCACCTATTTTCACTGCCCATTTTTCTAAAGCCCGTATACCCGGTGTTGTTTTTCTGGTATCAAGAATTTTTGTGCCCGTACCCTTTAATAAATTGACGAACATATTGGTTTTGGTAGCAATAGCGCTCATTCTTTGCATGGCATTAAGTACAAGGCGCTCAGCCTTTAAAATGCTTTGCGAGCTTCCTTCTACATAAAAAACAATATCACCATGTTTTACTGGAGAACCATCTTTGATCAATACTTCTATCTTTAAATTGGGATCTACAAAATAAAAAACAAGTTCAGCAAAATCTACTCCAGCAATTATACCTTCATCTTTAACCAGCAATTTTGCTTTGCCAGTTGCACTATCCGGTATACACGCCAGTGAACTGTGGTCGCCATCACCAACATCTTCACGAATGGCATTTGCTATGATTAATTTTATCTCTTCTTTAAACTGGTCTTCTGAAATCATATATTTAAAATCTATTGTATTGCTAATTTACAAATCCATTTGCGAAATTGATTTACTTTTGACATATGACTATAAAACTTTTAGCCATTGGCAAGACCGACAGCGGTCAATTACAAGAGCTTATTGAAGTATATGAAAAACGATTACAGCATTATGTAAACTTTGAAATAGACATTATACCCGATCTTAAGAAAACCAAAAACTTGTCTGAAGACCAACAAAAAGAAAAAGAAGGTGAGCTTATTCTGAAAAAATTAGCACCTACCGATGTTCTTGTTCTTTTTGATGAAAAAGGAAAACAATTCAGTTCTGTTGAATTTTCTCAATATCTACAGAAAAAAATGAACTCTGGTATAAAACAGTTGGTCTTTTTAATTGGAGGGCCATATGGATTTAGCAATGCTGTGTACGCCAAGGCATCTGGTAAAATTAGTCTATCAAAAATGACCTTTTCTCACCAAATGGTTCGCCTGTTCATTACCGAGCAGGTGTATAGGGCGTTTACCATTCTAAAAAATGAGCCATATCATCACAGATAATTGTGAATCGCCATTAATCAAGCTTGTTTTTCAAGGGATTTCACCATATTATCTGAAACTCCCTCTAAATCCGTAAGCTCTTCCATTAAATATGAAATTAGCTCTTCTTTATGCGCCGTATTCTTTTCAATTTTTAGCACATGGTTGTAATTTTTGATATTCTTCATGTGCGATTGAAAGGCATGTGTTTGGTGCCAATTAATTTCTTTTAACTTCTGATTTTGAATAGCCATTTTCTTTATGGACGGATTGATAAAGAAAAATATTTCAATAATTAATATGATCAAAGAAAAAACCGCCAACTCCAATTCAATGATCATCAACGTCTTTATATCTTCTTCGGATGCTTTCTGAAATTGACCAACAATGGTATCCATCAAAACCAAAAACTTATCCGTTTCAGCAGACAGTTTTTCCATATCTACAGTCTGCAGTTGATTGAAATCGTCTAAAGTTTCAATGATATAGTTTAAATGCGGCTGCAGAAGATCAAAATTTTTCTGAATTTCCTCATTGTTCAATTCAGGAATGCCTGTAGCCTCATTCCCAATTTGCAAAGCAATATTTGCATTGGCCAATTTATTCATTGCTAAACGCAACTTACTAAAATCACATGTGCCATATTTACATTCGTAAACATGTTTCATTATTGATTGCGATAACATTCTTTGCCTACCCGCCTCATTGATCCTAAGAGAGTCTTGACGTTGTCTTGACAAAGAATATTGAATAATTGACTGTATTAATATTGTTAATATTATCACCGTAAAGACCAGTAGATAATAATTATTAAAATTTTTACCAGATTTTAGTTTCGATAAAATCTTTTTAAACATAACTAAAGATATTTCCTACAAAATAACATGTATCTATACCATAACTATTTTATGTAAAAAATGTTGTAAAAAATTTGAATAACACAAACAAAAAAAGTGCAAGTAGTTAAACCTGCACTTTTTTATATATACTTTTTAAATATATGAAGCTTTCGCTAGCGAATACTAGTACAACACCCTAAATTTAATAGTGTTCTCTACTTTCTTTAATTCTTTGATCACTTCTTTATTATACTCCTTGTCCAGATCGGTAATTACGTAACCTACCTCATTATCCGTAGAAAGGTATTGACTATTGATATTCAGTTCGTACTGCGCCAAAACCTTATTAATCTTCGCCATGATACCCGGCACATTTTTATGAATATGCAAGAATCTGTGCGATTTGTTTTGCTTTGGCAAACGAATATTAGGGAAGTTTACTGCATCTACAGTATTACCAGAATTAATGTAATCCATAATCTTATTAGGTACAAAATCCGCAATATCCCTTTGGGCTTCTTCTGTACTACCACCTACATGAGGAGTAAGAATTACATTGGGAAAACCTTGTAATTTGGTCTTAAAGTCTCCGTTACTTCTTGGCTCGTCTGGATAAACATCTATAGCCGCACCACCTACTTGACCAGATTTTAAGCTTTCTGCCAACGCATCAATATCAACAACAAACCCACGGGAAAGGTTGATTAGCATGGCTCCTTTTTTCATTTGGTTCAATTCACGCTCACCAATGAAGTTCTTGTTTGCCTTATTGTCGTCTATATGCAAAGTAACAACATCAGAAACACTTAATAAATCCTCTAATGAATTACACTTAACCGCATTACCTAGAGCCAACTTATCATCTACATCATAGTAATAAACGCGCATTCCCATTGCCTCGGCCAATACAGATAATTGCTTACCAATGTTACCGTAACCTACAATACCTAAGTTCTTACCACGAACCTCGCGAGAACCAGCAGCCGTCTTCTGCCATTGACCTTCATGTATTTCCCTGCTACGGTCAAAAACACTTCTCATCAACATGATAATTTCACCTATAGCCAATTCTACTACAGATCTAGTATTGCTATAAGGCGCATTAAATGCAACAACACCTTTTTTCTTGGCAGTTTCAAGATCTATTTGCGTAGTACCGATACAAAAAGCACCAACCACCAATAACTTATCGGCTGCGTCTAAAACAGCTTTTGTTACTTGGGTCTTAGAACGGATACCAAGCACGTGAACGCCCTTTATCTTTTCTATCAGCTCTTCTTCTGGCAAGCTATGCTTGATCAGCTCAACGGAGAAACCGTCTTCTGACAAATTATCAAATGCAGCTGTGTGCACATTTTCTAATAAAAGGACCTTAATCCTATTCTTTGGGTACGAGATATTTCTTGGCAACTTGTTCACAAATAAAAATTCATCTAAACTTGGTGTAACATAATCCGCATTGTTAGCGGCTTTTTCTCTATGCACATTTTCGGTATAAGCAAAAAACTTATCTGCTATACCCGCTTCGCGCATTACATAATCACTATAACCATCTCCAATAACCTGAACTTCTCCGTCCAAATTCATCTGCTTTAGGCAATCAATTTTACCATTATGCTGAGACAGTACATTTTTTTCATCAAAACCGATGATATTACCTTCTTCATCAAATTTAAACGTATTTGCATAAACACGCTCAGAAGGTATATTATATTCTTTTACAATAGGGTCTATAAACTCTTTAAAACCACAAGATATTACATAAATATCATCTGCATATTTTTCAAAAAACTCCTTATTGGCCGCAATAGATTTAGAAATTTTATTTCTTAGGTTTTCTACCAAACCATCTAAGTCTTCCTTTTTGGCATGTAACAACTTAATACGACGCTCTAAAGACTCAGTAAATGAAATATCACCATCTATACCTAAATTGGTGATTTTCTGAATTTCTTGAATAACCTCCTCTTTATTGGATCTTCCCTCTAAAGTCATTTCTGCAAGTACATCTAGAGCCTCTACCCTTGTTAATGTACTATCGAAATCAAAAACATATTTTCTACTTACTTCTACCATCATTTTCTTTTGGTTAGATAGGAATATTAGTTTCTAAAAATAAGAAGCAAAAGTAAAAATTTAATTTATCCTGATATGTGATATTTTGTAAATAAAACAAAAAGGATATGTTATGATGTAAATTAACAAAATACCCCTATTTATTCCAAAAACCGAATTATGGAATTTGAAAACGCTTCAGTCTTATATGTGCCATTATGATCACCGGGGACTTTCTCCAATTTACCTTTAACAAAGCTATTTTTTAAGTCTTCTGCACTTCCGTTATCCAAATCGTCCGTGCCGGATATCACCAAAATTTCGATGACCAATTCATTTAGCTCTTTTACAGAAGTTACAGGTTGATATTTTTGTTGTAAATAGAGTGAACGAAAATCAGCATTTATGGACTTTGCATAATCTACCGCGCCTTTGGTGAGTTGGTTCACTTCACCCTTGAAAGCGTTAGCGAACATTATTTTTCTATCCCATTCAGGATTTGTAAAATCTATGCCCATGCCACCTAAAACCGCTTTTTCAATACGATCATCCTCTGTTAATAGTTTCGCTAAAACAATACTTCCTCTTGAATAGCCTACCGCCTTGTATTTTTCAACTTTTAGGCGATTCATTAATAACACCAAATCCTTAATCTCTGCTCCATTCCCATATGCCCCTTCATCTTTAGGTTTATCAGAATCTCCGTTACCTCTTAAATCTGGAATGATCACCCTGTACCCCGTATTGATCAATTGTTGTTTAAGCACAGTGTTATCCCAAGATTTTCTAGAATTTAAAAATCCATGTAGCAGCAATATCGGTTCACCGTAACCTTCATCCGTATAGGCAATTTTAACTCCATCAAAAGATTCAAATGTGTTTACTTGAGCCGTTGTTTTTTGCACAAACGCAATGACAAGAAGACAGCTTATTAAATGCTTTTTAAACATCGGTGTTTGATTAAGAAACGTATAGTAAGCCAGCTAAAATTGCTAGACCAAAACTTACTAATGTCCCTATTAAAATATATTCCGTTAGCTTTCTATTGTTTCGTTCTTTTAAATCATTAAACCTAAAAACAGATTTAGCGGCTATTAATAAGCCTATAACTTCCCACCTACCAATTACTATAAATATCAACACAAACAGTCTTTCAATAATTCCAATATACTTACCGGCATTTGGTAAAGATTTATGATCAGTTTCAATTTGGTTGGACATGCCTTCTAAAATCTTTCCCATTATTATTGAAGCCGGAAATGTCACAAATACTATTGCCGTAATTAAATACCAATCTAAATTTTCAAAAAGAGCCAAGGTATGCGCATACAGATCGGCATAAAAAGCACAACAGTAAAGCACTATAAGATGTAATGCCTGGTCTATAAAAAATGGAATACTTTTATTCTTGAACATGTCATTGGCATATAACTTCAACAAGTCGATCATAAAATGTAGTACCGCTACCGTAGCCGCTATTTTCCAAAGTGACAAATTCCACAACACCAGCATATACAATACAAAATGTAAAAGCACATGCAAATACAAAAACTTAGATGTTATTTTATTGGATTGTTTGTGGAGTACCCATCGTGTAGGCTGTAAAATAAAGTCTCCGACCAAGTGGGCCAGTAGTAGTTTAATAAAAATCAACATATTTATTCAGTGGTAATTAATTCTTTATAATATGCCAAGACTTCTAAAACCAAGTCTAACCTTGCCCTTTTTAGCCTTTGACTTACTGCCGATTGTTTTATACCTAACATTTGTGCCACCTCTTTTTGCGAAGAATGCGGATTATCGAGCACTAAGGTGACAATTTCTGCGGAAACCACACTCCAATCATCCATAAAGTCCAAAGCCAAGCGCAACATTAAATTTAACGTTCTATCATTTTTAGCATCACCGGTAGCTATGCTTAGGTTTACCTTACTTTCTTTAAGTGTTTCAAAATTTCTTCCCGATCTTTGGTATGCCGGACCGTTAGATTCCGTTACTCCTGTACCAATATATGTTTCTAGGCCAATACCTATACCCATTCTTACATCTAAACCTTTTATGGTTTTAAGCATAGATTTAATACGTATTGCCGTAAATAAAGCATTCTTTTCAGTGACCTTTAGCTGAAATTCGTCTCCGCGATAAATCTCCCAATTCATTGGCGATTCACCAAATTGGTTGAAATAATTCTTCAACATACCAATCCATTCAGAACTAGGATGATTTTCAGAATTAATTATATCGCCAGTAATTATAGCTATCATGATTATTAGTTAAAATGCTAATATATTAAATTATAAGCTAATTAATTAATATTTGCTGTTATTAGGTAATTCAGTAATCCAAATACAGGAATAACTCCCTCAAAACCAACGCCTTGTTAAGATACAATAATCTTTGAAGGAACGCCCAAATTTGTTCAAGAGAATTTGCTCTTCGGGAATAATTTGAAAACGATTCATATATGCTACAAAACCAGCAGCAACCAACGTATTAAAAGCATTGCCCAAAAATATACCCAATGCCAATAAAATCAGTAACAAGGCCAAATACATTGGGTTTCTAGAAAATTTAAATACTCCGCTAACTACCAAACTTTGTGCCTTATCAGGTTTTGTTGGGTCTACCGTGGTTTTTGCCAATTTAAATTGTATCAGTGCCAAAAGGGCAATTACCATACCTATACCCACTAAAAACTTAGCCAACATTAGTCTACCAAAGAAATCAAAATAGCCAATAGGCAATACTAAATCCAACAAATACATTATTGAACCAAAACATAAAAACACAATTACCGGCGGCACTTTTAATTCCATTTTATAAAATTACTACTTTTGATACTGAAAATTATCATACTAGATTTCAAATTGTTCCCATGAAGCTTGTTTTTGCCACCCACAACCCTAACAAATTAAAAGAAGTTCAACAAATGGTGCCCGATCATATTGAACTCATTAATTTAGAAACCATAGGTTGTACGACCAACATACCAGAAACCGCCAATACATTAGAAGGTAATGCAAAAATCAAAGCAGACTTTGTAACCAATACGTACCAATTATCTTGTTTTGCAGATGATACGGGACTACTTGTAGAGACCCTTAACAGTGAACCAGGTGTTTATTCCGCTCGCTATGCCGGCGAACAAAATGATGCTGATGCCAACATGAACAAATTACTAGATAATTTGAAAAATGAACAAAACCGTACCGCCCATTTCAAGACGGTAATAGCTTTAAACCTAAATGGTAAAACCCATATATTTGAAGGCAAAATAGAAGGTGTAATTACAGAAAACAAACGAGGTCATAACGGTTTTGGCTATGACCCCATTTTTCAACCCAATGGATATGATAAAACCTTTGCAGAATTGCCATTATCCATTAAGAACAACATAAGCCATAGAGCAAAGGCATTTAAAAAATTGATAGATTATTTAAACACTACACATGTTACAGGGTAAAAACAATAAAGAAACAGTAGAAGTATCGGTTGCATCTGAACGTGCAGAAGCTATTGGTGGTGTACTAATTGCTTTGTTTGCTGCCCTAATGGCCATATCACAAATGGTGAACGGTGAGCTAGAGGAAGAAATGATGATCGCCCATAACAATGTAGTTAGCTATTCTAGCTGGTATCAATCTAAAAGCATCAAAGAAAGTTTAAAAGAAAGTGAGCTAGATTATTTGCATGCCCTAATTGAAAGTGGCATTGTTTCTGGTGACAAAACCGACTTAATTGAACAAAAAATTTCTGAAGTCGAAAAAAAAATAGAAAAGTATGACGCTGAAAAAACTGAGATTCTTTTAGGTTCATCACAAGTAGGAAAAGAAAATTGGGTACAGGACATTGAAGGTGAAATGGGTAAAATAACCGGAGTAAAAGAATGGGAACAATTGACCCAAACCTATGACTACGCTACCAAGAAATTTGATTATGCCCTTCTATTCTTTCAAATATGTATAGTACTTGGCGCCGTATGTATCATCATTTATGATAGCCCCGCACTGCAAAAAGGGTTAATTGTACTTATGATCATCTTCGGTATAATTGGCACTTTTCTTTCCATTTATGGGTATACTTTGGCTCCATAACATAACTTTTCAATTAAATTATACTGAACCAAATATTAGCAGTACCTTTGCCGCTTAATTAACGCCGCTGGTATAGCATGTGTTGCGCTGAGTCTAAATAGGTTATAAACGATAATCGCTCTATGCAACATTCATATTTGCGATTTAGTATAACATATTTATGACAAAGTTTGAAGCACTGGGACTAGAAAAGTCCTTATTAGATGCTATTACTGATATGGGTTTTGAAACCCCATCAGAAGTACAAGAAAAAGCAATCCCAATTTTATTGGAAAGTGAAACCGACCTAGTTGCCCTTGCGCAAACAGGTACCGGTAAAACAGCCGCTTTTGGTTTTCCATTAATTCAAAAAATAGATAGTGACAGTAGAACCACACAAGGTTTGATACTTTCACCTACTCGTGAGCTTTGCTTACAGATCACCAAAGAAATGCAAGCGTATTCTAAATACGAGCGCAATATTAATGTAGTTGCCATTTATGGTGGTGCCAGCATTACAGAACAAGCAAGACAAATAAAAAGGGGTGCTCAAATTATCGTAGCTACACCTGGTAGAATGAAAGATATGATCAGCAGACGCCTTGTTGACATATCTAAAATTGACTACTGTGTACTTGATGAGGCAGATGAAATGTTGAACATGGGCTTTATGGAAGATATCAAAGATATTCTTTCCGGTACACCTAACGACAAATCTACTTGGTTGTTCTCTGCAACAATGCCAAGAGAAGTGGCAACCATAGCCAAAAAATTTATGCACTCTCCTCAAGAGATTACGGTAGGTGCTAAAAATTCTGGTGCTTCAACGGTACAACATGAATATTATGTTGTTGGCGGTCGAGATCGTTATCCTGCACTTAAAAGATTGGCAGATACGAATCCTGATATATTTTCGGTTGTTTTCTGTAGAACAAAACGTGATACTCAAAAAGTAGCTGAGAAATTAATCGAAGATGGTTACAATGCAGGTGCACTACACGGAGATCTAAGCCAAAACCAAAGAGATTTGGTAATGAACTCTTTCCGTAAGAAACAAATTCAGATGTTGGTAGCTACAGACGTTGCTGCCCGTGGTATAGATGTTGATGACATTACACATGTTATCAATTACCAATTGCCAGACGAAATTGAAACGTATACGCACCGTAGCGGTAGAACTGGTAGAGCAGGTAAATCCGGTATCTCTATGGTTATTGTTACACGTAGCGAGCAACGTAAGATCCGTGCTATTGAAAATAAGATCAATCAGAAATTTATATCCAAAAAAATTCCTACGGGAATGGAAATCTGTGAGATTCAGCTATATCACTTAGCAAATAAAATTAAGGACACTAAAGTTAATGACGAAGTAGATACCTACTTGCCCGCAATTAACGATGTTCTTGAAGGTATAGACCGTGAAGAATTGATCAAGAAAATTGTATCTGTAGAATTCACAAGATTCTTCAATTACTATAACAAATCTAAAGATTTAAACTCTTCTGACAGTGGTAGAGATCGTGATAACGGCAAAGCAGAAATACCAACTAGTGGTTCTGTTCGTTATTTCGTGAATGTTGGTGAAAGAGATGGTTACGATTGGATGTCTTTAAAAGACTTCATTAGAGATACCGTTGGCCTAGGTCAAGAAGATGTATTTAAGGTTGATGTTAAGGAGAGTTTTTCTTTCTTCAACACTGAAGCAGAAGTTACTCAACAAATTTTAGACAAGTTTACAGACTTTAAAGTTGACGGACGTTTTGTTAACGTAGAGGTATCCAAAAACCCAGGCGGTGGCGGTGGCGGCCGACGCAGAAGCGGCGGTGGTGGCGGCTTCAAAGGCAAGAGAAATGCTAGAAAAGATGGTGGTTCCCAGTCTAAAGGAAGAAGAAGAGACAGAAGTGAATCTAGTGCTCCAAACTCCGGAAAACGAAGAAGCAATAAAAGAAAAGGTAACTTCTTTTAGTTAATTGTATATTAAAAATACGCTTCGGCGTATTTTTTTTATTTTGTTTGCAACTTAAATTACGCTTTAGTACAATGAAATATTTTTTATCGATCGCACTTATTGTCATTTCATTTTTGGGTTATTCGCAAGATACCAATGAAAGCCAACGTCTTAGTGCTGTCGTAAAAAATGCCCAAACAGATGAACTTCTTGAAAGTGTTCACGTTGTCAATCTAAATCAAGTATTTGGCACAATAACCAATGATAAAGGTGAATTTTCAATTACTGCCGCTGTAAACGATACTTTATATTTTTCTTTTCTTGGTTTTAAATCTCAAAAAATTAGGGTAACGAACGATATGTTCAAATTTGAGAATACAGAAATTGCCTTAACAGAACTGGCCTATGCATTAGAAGAGGTCATTGTTAGACCCTATCAGCTTACCGGGTATTTAGAAATTGACGTTAAGAACCTTCCTATCAATAATGCCTACCAATACAGCATATCTGGTTTAGGAGTAAGTTATGAAGGTGGTAACAAAAACCCTAGTGCCGTTACAAAAGTTTTGGGGGCAATACTAAACCCTGCAGATCTTCTACGGAATTTATTCGGAAAAAAACCTGCGCAAATGCGAAAGCTTAGACAAATGCGTGAAGATGATGACATACGTAATCTATTAGCTTCAAAATTTGATAGAGAAACACTTACAGAATTTCTTCAACTGGAAAAAGTAGACATTCAGGATATCCTTAACAATTGTAATTATTCCAAATCATTTATTACCACAGCCAATGACCTTCAGATACTTGACGCCATTAGCAGCTGTTACGAGGAGTATAAAGTTCTTAACAGAAAGAAATAATATTTTTTAATACGAAATCCTTGTTATAGCTTTAATGCAAATAACAGGAAAATGAAAAACGTATTCTTTTTAGGGCTATTCACACTTATCTTAATTTCTTGCCAATCTAACAACAAACAAAAGTTAGAAAGCAGTACCAATATCCAAGATGTTGTACACCAACCTAAAAAGAACCCAAATTTTCAATGGGAAGCTGCCACCGTTTATTTTCTATTGACAGATAGGTTTAATAATGGGAACCCTAACAACGACATCAATTTTGAACGTGATGAGGAAACCGGAAAACTGAGAGGTTTTCTAGGTGGCGACATACAAGGTATTACCCAGAAAATTAATGAAGGTTATTTTTCAGATCTAGGGGTCAATGCTATATGGTTTACTCCTGTTGTGGAACAAATTCATGGCGCTACGGACGAAGGTACCGGTAATACCTATGGCTACCATGGTTATTGGGCAAAAGACTGGACGGCGCTAGACCCTAACTTTGGAACCGATAAAGACTTAGAGACCTTAATAAAGACCGCCCACGAAAACGGAATTAGAATTTTGTTGGATGTTGTTTTAAATCACACTGGTCCTGTTACCAATGAAGATCCGGTATGGCCAGAAGAATGGGTGCGCACCTCTCCCACTTGCGAATTTACTACCTATGAGAATACTACCGCTTGTACCTTGGTTGCAAACCTTCCTGACATACGAACGGAATCTGATGCTGCCGTAAATTTACCTGATGCCCTACTTGCCAAATGGAAATCAGAAGGAAGATTAAGCGAAGAACTTGATGAACTTGAATTGTTTTTTGATCGGACAGGCTACCCAAGAGCTCCTCGTTTTTATATTATTAAATGGCTAACGGACTATGTTAACAAATACGGAGTAGATGGATTCAGGGTAGACACGGTTAAGCATGCCAATGAAAATTCTTGGGCAGAATTATATAAAGAAGCTGCTGCCGCTTTTGAACTATGGAAAAAGAAAAACCAAGATAAGGTATTGGACAACAATCCTTTTTATATGGTTGGCGAAGTGTACAACTATGGCGTTTCTGGCGGACAAGAATTTGATTTAGGCGATAAAAAAGTCAATTACTTTGATAACGGATTCAAAAGTCTTATCAATTTTGAATTAAAGACCGATGCCGAAAAAGATTATGAAACCATTTTTACGAAATACAGCAAATTACTACACACCAAGTTTAAAGAAAAGAGTGTATTAAACTACTTAACCTCTCATGATGATGGTCAGCCATTTGATAAAGATAGAAAAGACCCAAAAAGAGCGGCAAACGTGTTGTTACTTACCCCTGGCGCTTCACAAATATATTACGGAGATGAAACAGCCCGTAGCTTAACCATAGAAGGCACGGAAGGCGACGCTACCTTACGTTCTTTCATGAATTGGAACGAGTTAGATAGTTTACCCAAAACCAAAGAAATTTTGGCGCACTGGCAAAAATTAGGAACGTTCCGAAATGACCACCCCTCAATTGGTGCAGGTATTCATAAAAGAATTACAAAATCTCCCTATGTTTTTAGCAGATACTTTGCTAAAGACGAATTTGTGGATAAGGTTGTGATCGCCTTAGATGCTCCTAAAGGCAAAAAAGAAATATCGGTCAAAGGTATTTTTGGCGACGGAACAAAATTGTACGATCGCTATTCTGAAACAGAAGTTGTTGTTGAAAACAATAAGGTAATTCTAAATAATGAAAATGATGTAGTATTACTGGAGCTGCTCAAGTAAGCTTAATTTAGCTATTAGAATGCAATGCTATTCTATTACCTTCGGTATCCCTTAAAAGCCCCATAAATCCATGCCCTTCACCAATCTCGGTTTTGGGCTGTAATACTTGTCCGCCTGCTTTTTCAACTTTATCGAGCACAACGGCTACATCATCACATGCAAAGTAAACCATGGCACCGTGTGTCATACTAGGTACATATTGTTCATGTTCCACCAAAGCACCACTAGATTGCCCCATACTCTGCTTATCTGGAAACAATCCCATTACAAATTCGCCAAATTCGCTCACCGTAATTGTAACTCCAAATATGGCTTCGTAAAACTTTTGTGCTCTCTGCATACGCTGCACCGGAATTTCAAACCAAGAAATCATATATCACTATTTAAGTTGTTCTTTAAATTTTGCAGTCCTTGCTCAAAATCTTTACCTACCATTTTATCCATGGACATGAAGAGCATCATAATACTCATGGGAAATTTATTTTTACCTGAAAAGCCCCAGGTGACCTTACTTTTAGTTCCATCTACAGCATCTAAATTCATATAGCAATCAGATTGTGATTTATATGGTTTAAAAAAACGTAGATCCTGCTCTATTCTTTCCCCTTCCTTTATTTTTGTAATCTCTTGCTCACCTTCGCCTACATCTTTATTACCGTTCCAATGGCTAATTGCACCAATTTCACCATCTACTCCCGTAAATGTCAGTTCCATATTTGGGTCTTTTTTGGCCCAAGGTGACCATTCTTGTTGTTTTTTTAAAAATTTTAAGTGCGGCCAAACTTTAACAGGATCATGGTCTAAAATTACACTTCTAGAAACATGATAGGTTTTAGGGGCAATCAATGCTAGTAGAACAACCAAGGCCACTAACACTCCAAGAATAATTAATACGGTATACATGTCTTTTTAAATTGTTGTTGACCAACAAGTTAATATATTTTTTAATTATCTGACTTATACCTTTCTAAAATATCATCTATACTTTTAATTGATTTTTTTGTCCAATCTAATCGTCTTTCCCACAACTCATCTTCCGTCAGTTGCCAATCTATATTAGAAGATTTTAGCTGCGTAGTTACATGTTGTAAAATAATTGCGGCCGATACTGATATATTTAAGCTTTCAGTAAAACCAACCATGGGTATTTTTAAAGAAGCGTCTGAATTTTCAAGAACATAATCACTAAGACCATTTTTTTCGGTTCCAAAAAACAATGCTGTTTTGCCATTTAATTTAAAGTTTTGTAACAATGAGCTATCTGCATGCGGACTAGTGGCTACAATCTTGTAACCTTTATTTTTCAATGTATCAATAGCTTCTTTTGAGTTCTGATATCTTTTGACATCTACCCATTTTTGTGCCCCCATGGCAATTTCCTCATCTAATCTCTTACCATATTTGCCTTCTATCAAATGAGCGGTTTGTACACCAAAAGACTCACAACTTCTAACCACCGCACTTGTGTTGTGCATTTGATATACATCTTCAACAGCAACAGTGATATAATTGGTACGTTGACTCAGAATTTCTGTAAACCTTTCTTTTCTGTTTTCTGAAATAAACTCTTCTAAATAGTTTAAAAGCTCCATATCTATCATGCAACCAAGATAAGAAAAGTATATTTTTAAGCTTAATTTCAAATGATCTTGAAAAATATAGTTGTTTTAACAGGTGCAGGAATTTCAGCAGAAAGCGGATTGAAAACTTTTAGAGATTCCAATGGTCTATGGGAAGGTCATGATGTTATGGAAGTTGCTACCCCAGAAGGTTTTGAAAGAAATCCTGAATTGGTTTTAGAATTTTATAACCAACGAAGAAGACAACTGTTGATCGTTGAACCTAATAGTGCGCATATAGCATTGGCTGATTTAGAGTTTCACTTTAACGTCAATATCGTTACTCAAAATGTAGATGACCTTCATGAGCGCGCAGGTAGCTCAAATGTACTTCACCTACATGGCGAACTTTTAAAGGCTAGAAGTGTAAATTCTGAAAATGAAATTTTAGATTGCAAGAATGATATTTTATTGGGAGACACTTGTGTAAATGGTTATCAGCTTAGACCACACATTGTTTGGTTTGGCGAAGCTGTACCGCTTTTAGATAAGGCTATTGAAATTACCAAAAATGCGGATTATTTAATAATTATAGGAACTTCAATGCAAGTTTATCCTGCAGCCAGTCTAATTGACTTTGTAAAACCAAGCACTCCTATATTTTTTATAGACCCAAAACCCGCATTGGCGAATAAAAACAATGTTACGACAATTGCGGATACCGCTGTTAATGGTGTTCCTACTTTGGTTGCTTCCCTAATTGATAAATAATTCTTGTTTGCTTTACCCACTCAACAAGATCATTGACTTGACCTTCGGTTAGTTTTGCATCGCCATGAGTGTAAGTGTATTCCAATAACGGCATTTTACCTTCTACTACTTCCTCTTCTATCTCTTCTAATAAATGATCTTTTTTATCCAAGGAATATTTTTCCCATTCAGAAAAATTTAAATGTTCCTTACCTTCATTAACATGGTTTGCCATCCAATATGAAATTGGCGCTATATTATTGTACCAAGGGTATTCCGTGTTATTACTATGACAGTCATAACAAGAGTTCTCAAAAATATTCTGAAGTTCTGGCGTTGGGTTCGTTTCCGTTATAAAGACTTTGGTATGGTTACCTGGAGATACATTCTTGGTAGGACTAAAAAATTGCATGGCTATAAATACGACCACAACAAGTAAGCTAATTCTTTTTAGTAATTTCATATTTGGGGGAAATAAGTAATAAAGATACAATTTTATGAATAAGATAGAGCTGTGTGAAGCACTGAATTATGTTACCGCTTTAAGGGAAAAACGGAGTAAAATGGCTTCTATTATACTAGCAGACCCTAAATTAGTTCCTATTCTGATTTCAATCATAAAAGATGACATCAACCCGGTATCCTGTAAAGCCAGCTGGATTTTAGAATACGTTGCCAACAAAGACCTAAAACCAATTTTAATTTACATCAATGATTTCATTACTATACTTAACAGTATTTCACTGGAATCATCAATAAGACCCGCCGCTAAAATTTGTGAACTGTTAGTTTTGAACGAATTTTCAGAAAAAAATAAAATATGTGATCCAAAATTAAATAATGAACATTTAAATGCCATCACGGAAGCTGCATTTGATTGGCTGATCGGAGAACATAAAATTGCTCCTAAGGCTTACTCCATCACCATTCTTTTATGGCTTGGTTTTAAAATTGATTGGATTCACCCTGAGTTAATTCCCATTTTAAAACAGAATTACGAAGATGGAAGTGCCGCTTATAAAGCAAGGGCCAGGCAAACACTTAAAATTCTGAAAAAAAAGTCTTCTAACAAAGATTAAGTTACAAACCTTAAAAATGATGCCGATACATCTATAACTATTAGCATTTATGGTTTTAAACTTTAATTCGAATAGGTATATTTGCCCCTTAATAATTTAACCATTGTTTATGTCTCTCAACGCATTAAGTGCCATTTCTCCAATTGACGGTCGTTATAGTTCTAAAACCAATTCTTTATCTGCATATTTTTCAGAAGAAGCGTTGATAAAATATAGGGTAAGAGTTGAAATAGAGTATTTTATCGCTCTATGTGAAATTCCACTTCCGCAACTATCTTCCTTTGATTCTTCAAAGTTTGAAACACTTAGAAAAATATATACCGATTTTACAACTTCCGATGCGCAGGAAATAAAAGAAATAGAGAAAACAACAAACCATGATGTAAAGGCGGTTGAGTACTTTATCAAAAAAGCCTTTGACAACTTAGGAATATCGGAATTTAAAGAATTCATTCACTTTGGACTGACTTCACAAGACATAAACAATACTGCAATACCGCTTTCCATTAAAGAAGCAATGAACAATGTTTTTGTTCCTCAATACTTTCAACTTGTAGAAAAATTGGAAGAATTGACCAAAGAATGGTCAGATATACCAATGCTTGCAAGAACACATGGGCAGCCAGCATCCCCTACTCGTTTAGGGAAAGAAATAATGGTTTTTGTAACCCGTTTAAAAGAACAGTTTAATTTATTGAACGATATACCTAGTGCCGCCAAATTTGGAGGTGCAACCGGTAATTTCAATGCACATTTAGTGGCATATCCTTCTATTGACTGGAAAGCATTCGGTCAAAAGTTCGTTCAAGAGAAATTAGGATTACAGCATTCGTTCCCTACAACACAGATAGAACATTATGACCATATGGCCGCCTTGTTCGATACCCTAAAGCGCATTAATACTATTATTTTAGACTTAGATAGAGATTTCTGGACCTATGTCTCCATGGATTACTTTAAACAGAAAATTAAAGCTGGCGAAGTGGGCTCCTCTGCTATGCCCCATAAAGTAAACCCTATAGATTTTGAAAACTCCGAAGGTAATCTTGGTATTGCCAATGCCCTATTTGAGCATTTATCGGCTAAACTACCAGTATCTAGACTTCAAAGAGATTTAACCGATAGTACCGTATTAAGAAACGTAGGCGTTCCTTTTGCGCATACAATCATCGCTTTTCAATCTACTTTAAAAGGCTTGAACAAATTACTTTTGAATAAGGAAAAATTTGAACAGGATTTAGAGAACAATTGGGCGGTAGTTGCTGAGGCCATTCAAACGATTTTAAGACGTGAAAGTTACCCTAATCCGTACGAAGCCTTAAAGGGTCTAACACGTACCAATGAAAAAATCAATAAAAGTTCTATCGCAAACTTCATTGACACCTTAGAAGTTTCTGATGAAATTAAGGAGGAGTTAAAGCAAATATCCCCTAGTAACTATACGGGTATTTAAGCCACTTTTAATGCATTAAAATTTTTCTTTAATTCAAAGACTTCATATCGCCCGTTTTGGGCGATATGCATTTTAGATTGTGATTCGTATCCTATATATTCCTTACGAACACAAATCTAAAATTGTATGCAAACAAATTTCTCAGTTGAAGAATCCATAAGTAATTTATGGGATAAATTAGATGGATGGCTAGAATCCATCATTTTAAAATTACCAAATTTCGCCATGGCTGTTTTGGTAATGTTCTTATTTTATTTTCTAGCAAGAGGAATACGGAAATTACTTAAGAAGACCATACTAAGAAAAATATCACAAGTTTCTATTCAAGAAATTATAGCCAAAGTAGTTTTTGTTGTCATTATTTTAATAGGTTTCTTTATAGCCCTTGGGGTTTTGGACTTAGATAAGGTTTTAACAAGTATTTTAGCAGGTGCAGGTGTAGTTGGTTTAGCAATTGGTTTAGCTCTACAAGGTACCTTGAGCAATACCTTTGGCGGACTTATACTCTCGTTCATGCCACAGCTAAAAATAAATGACTTTATTACGGCAGATGGTGTATCTGGTTTTGTTACGGAAATTAGCTTGCGAAACATTATTCTAAAAAAACCCGACAATAATGTAGTGGTGATACCAAATTCCAAATTTATAGATGGATCGTTCACCAATTATTCTATGAACAATAGAAATAGAATATTTGTAAACTGTGGTGTTGGCTATGAAAGCGACTTACAAATGGTAGAAGACCTTACCGTAAAAATTATCAGCGACAACTTTCAACAAAACGACGGTGAAGATGTAGAATTCTTTTTTACGGAATTTGGAGATAGTTCCATCAATTTTATGGTGCGTTTTTGGGCAGACTGTGTAAATGTAAAACAGGAACATGCAGCAAGACACAAAGCCATTAAAATAATCAAGAAACATTTTGACGAACGCGATATCAACATTCCGTTCCCGATCAGAACCTTGGATTTTGGAAAAAATAATCTACAAATCGCAAAAGATTAAATGAATAAGGCTCAAAGTATTTTATATGAGACTATCGAATAAAATTAAAAAAGCCCGTTGAGCAAGTTCAACGGGCTTTTTATTAACTAACTAGACTATATTATTTATTAATTTGAACTTCATGTGGGTAAGGTATTTCTATACCTGCACCATCTAATGCTTTCTTAGTACCTTCAATGGTGGCAAAGTAAACATCCCAGTAATCTTCTGGCTTACAGAAAGGGCGTACGGCCAAGTTTACTGAACTATCTGCCAATTCAGATACATTTACAGATGGAGCCGGATCTTTAAGCACTTTTGGATTAGCTTCTAACATTGCCTGTAACACTTCTTTTGTTTTCTGTAAATCAGAACCATAATCTACACCTACTGTTGTATCTACTCTAATTTTACCTTCTGCCGTATAGTTTACAATGTTTCCGTTTGCCATTGCACCATTAGGTACAATTGCCAATTTATTTTCCGGGGTTATTAGTTTGGTGGTAAAAATCTCTATTTCCTTTACACTACCCAATACACCCTGAGCTTCAATTAAATCCCCTATTTTATAAGGCTTAAAGATGATAAGCAAAACACCGCCCGCAAAATTAGAAAGTGACCCTTGTAACGCTAGACCAATTGCAAGACCAGCCGCCGCAATAACCGCTGCAAAACTTGTTGTCTCTACTCCTAACGTTGAAATAACGGTAATTATCAAAAATACGGTAAGTGCCCATTTCGCCAAATTCAGTAAGAACTTTCTAAGCGACTCATCATACTGTTGCTTGGTCATTCCTTTATTTACAACTCCTATCAATTTCTTGATTATCCAAGAACCAATAATATATATTAAAAGAGCTAATATAATTTTAGGACCGTATTCCATGGCTAATTCAATCCCTTTGTCAATCCATACTTGTGTTTTTTCCATTTTTAATGTTTGTTTAGGTTGTTATTTAATTGTTCTCATTTATTATGACACCAATTTTATTGAATGGTCACATTAAAAATAACCGATGCACAATTCTACAGCAAATAAAAACCCGTTACGTAAACGTAACGGGCTGTTCTTAAACAAAATAAAACTTGCTCTTAACCTTTTATTAAATCGCCAAGTTGCTCTAAACCTTTACCTTCAAAATTAGATTTCTCCATTGCCTGAATTAATTGAACAAAACTGGCCGGATTCATGTCATCTCCTAAAACACGAACCAAAACAAGTCCTTTTTCATCGTTATCACCGTAAATAATAACCTCATCAATAGTGTCTCCATCTTCCTTTAGCTGTAAAGTCGCCTTACCAAAAGGGGTATTCATTTTCATCAGCTCACTATAATCTGAACCTTTCAGTATTGATTTAATAGTCTTTTTTTGTACCAGATAATCTGCTTCGTTATCCGGTTTTTTTTGAAATGCCAAAATATTCAACTTCTTAAGGGAGGAAGCCGCTTCTTTTTCAGATGCACTCAAATCTGCCTTTTCCAAATTCAATAAGCTGGAAGGCAAATCAAAAGACATAAAATTCGGATTCTCTGCATTGGCAATATAATATTCTTGTAAACTCTGTTCAGATGAACACGATGACATGGTTAAACCAAAAATTACAACCATCATCCAATATACATATTTCATACTATGTTTTTTTTAGGAAAAAGGTCCCCTAAATATATAGAAGACCTTTTCATTAAACTTTTACTTTCCAGATGCTTTGTTCAAATCCTTTGGCAGGTCCATTTTACTGGTCAATGTTCCTATTTTATTTAAATCTATATCTCCTGTGAGACTTACAAGTACGGTTTCAAGTTTTCTGCCATTATGACCAACATCTACATTCTCCAAACCACTAACGAACATTAACAATTCCGATACATGGTCTTTCTTTTTGCCGTCTTTTATATAGAACTTTACATTTACATCTTTATCCTTGACTCGCATTAATTCTTCTAGTTTAGAAGATTTCAGGTACTTCTTTACCGTAGATGACATGTCTGCAGATACGCTTGCATCTTCAGTCATAAAGACCTTCACATTTTTTAATCCGCTGGCTATTTCCATAAACTCTTGAGCCTCTTTGTCATCACTAAGATTTCCAAATTTAGATACAAGGTCTATCATACCTTTATTTACTATTACGGACCCTACGTTATCCATATTTTCATATTTATCGAATACGGATTGTGAAAAACCCAACGCGGGTAAAATTGCCATTAAAAATACTACTGCTACTTTTTTCATGATTGTTGATTTTAAATACCTTCACCCGTTACAGGATCTGGTGATTGATGAATTATTGACTTATAATTAAGCGTGCCCTGTAAAATATAACACGCTTAATTCATTTTTAATTTCCGTTTTTAGCTGCTTTACCCAATTGGTCACCACCCGGCAAATCCATTTTATCGGTCAACTTTGATACTGATCTTAAATTGATATCTCCGGTCAAGGATAACAGGACTGTTTCCAATTTCTTACCATTTACATCTATATCCATGTCTTTTAACCCTGTTACGAACATCAATAGTTCTTTAACGTGATCACTGTCCTTACCTTCCTTTACATAAAACTTTACATTAGAGCTACCGTCACGTACTCTCATCAACTCTTCAAAAGAAGAGCTCTTAAGTCTATTGGTTACCCAACTATCCACGTCTTTGGAAATTGCCGCATCTTCAGTTGTAATTACCTTAAAACTGGTTATGGAATTTACTAACTCAAAAAATTCCTTTGCCTCCGGGTCGTCTGAACTTACACTCATTTTACCCAACATTTGAAACATTTTGGGCTGCATGGCAACAAAGGTTACCTTATCATTATCCTCATATTTTTCAAAAATATCTTGAGCGTTAATTATTACCGGGGCTAACACCAACAGTGTTAATACTAGTATCTTTTTCATTTTAATTACTTTTCGTTAAAAATTTATTCGTTGTCTTTTCAAATTCATTTAAATGGTTCAGTTGCTCTGTACCCTTATTAAAATTCATTGCCAATAAGGCCAAGGCCTCTTTTGCAGATGCTATTTCCTCTGGGGTATACTCATCTGCCAAAGTAACCGGAGGTGGTGTAGGTTCGTAAAAATATAGCCCTACCATAATGATTGCAATTGCAGCAACGGATGCCCATTTCAAATAATTTTTTCTAGGTTTTAATGGCACCTGCTTTGTAAAGCGCTCTTCTTTTGCTTTTGTAAAGTAATTGAACAAAGGTGCATGCTGCTCTAAGTGCGGAGCAATGTTACCCTCTGAAAAGTACTTCCTAAGTATTTCTTCTTCTGCAATCGTAGTGGTCGCATCAAAATACTTTTCTATTAATTTTTCTATGTTATGCAATTCCATAATTATGCTTTTCCATTAATTTTTCCCTTACGGTTTTTCTTGCTCTGGACAAAGCTACCCGTATGGCCGTAGGTTTCATATCCAATAATTTTTCTATTTCTTCATATTCATATTGTTCTACATCCCGTAATTGTAATACCATTTTCTGCTGCTCAGGTAATTCTGCCATAATTCTCTCAACCCAATCAATACTATCTTTTGCCTCTAATTCGCTCTGCAAAGATGTACTGGCATCGGTATAATTACTATGTACCAATTTTAAATTTCCCGCTTGTTTAGATTTTAAACGATCTAAGCAAAAGTTCTTGGTCATGGTCATGGCAAATGCCTCTACATTATTATAACTTTCCATTTTATTCTTTTTTGACCAAAGCTTTATCAGTATCTCTTGAGTTGCATCTTCTGCCTCTTCTGTAGACACCAACAACCTTTTGGCCATACGGAACAACTTATCCTTAAATGGTAATACAATATTTAAAAACTCCGTTTGTTTCATTTGGTTTGGCTGTCTGTAACCTTTCTTACAGGTTTACAAAAAGAAGACGACGCTGAACGATTTTTGTTACAATTAATTTTTATTTCCTTGACTTGTAAGTAAATTTAACATCCTATTACTAATTATATACGTACTTATTTAAACTTCTGTTTTCGGTATAGTTTATGATGGCTTATAAATTGGCTAAAGCAGTACTCTTTAATTAATATTAAAAATAACTATGAAAAAATTTTTCTTGTCCCTCCTTTGTCTAGGTCTTATTACAATGTCATGTAGTAATGATGATAACGACCCCGTAGTTGAAGAAGAAGAAATTGAAAATCCTGAAGAGGAAGAAGAAACGGTAGAAGTTGACATTGAAGTCCAAAACTTTTTTTGGCAAACACTGAACCTTTATTATTTCTGGCAAGGAGATGTACCAGATTTAGCAGATGATCGATTTGATACACAGACCGCTTACGAAGAATATCTTGCAGAAAATGATGATCCGGTTGCTTTATTAGAAAACAAATTGTTGTTTTCCGAAGATAGGTTTACCTTTTATAGCGATGATTATACTGAATTGGTAAACAGTTCTGCAGGTATTTCTAAAAGTAACGGTCTACAATTTGGTTTAGGTCTTATCTCTGGTACCGAAGACGTATTTGGTTTTGTAGAGTACATTGTAAAGGATTCTGATGCATCGGGCAAAGACATTAAAAGAGGCGATTTATTTATAGGGGTTGATGGTCAAACATTAAACCTTGATAATTATATAGAATTACTTTTTGGGAATAATGACACCTACACACTTAACATGGCTGATATTGTTGATGGTGGCATAAGCCCTAGTGATAAAAAAGTAACCCTAACCAAAACTGAAGGATTAATTGAAAATCCTATCCATGTAAATACCGTTATTACATCTGGAGACAAAAAAATTGGATACTTAATGTACAACCAATTCGTATCTGGATCTGAAGATAACCTTAATTCAGTTTTTGCGGATTTCATAGCACAAGGTGTAAATGAACTGGTATTGGATTTACGTTATAACCCAGGTGGTAGAGGATCTACTGCCGCTGTTTTAGCCAGTTTAATCAAAGGCACCAACACCAACGACCTTTTATTTAAAACAATATATAATGCGAAATTACAAGCAGAATTTGATAGTAGTTTAACGGATAATTATTTTGTTAGCACCACCGGTACTGCTGATGGTAATTCAGATGCGGCACTGAATACATTAAATTTAAATAAAGTGTATATCATAGCTACAGAAGCTTCTGCATCTGCTAGTGAATTAGTGATGGTTGGTTTGGAACCTTATATTGATGTAGTACATATAGGTGGTACTACCGTTGGTAAAAACCAAGGCTCTGTACTATTTGTGGATGATCCAGAAGGTGGTAATGTCTATGACCCTGAAAGAGTTGACAATATTAATCCTAATGTTCAGTGGGGACTACAGCCAATAATAAGTAGGGTTGAAAATAGTGCTGGCTTTTCGGACTATGTGGATGGATTAATTCCTGATATTGAACTTTCAGAAGATGTTACCAACTTAGGAGTTTTGGGTGATGCAAATGAACCTCTATTGGCAAGAGCCATACAGGAAATCAACGGTAATGGAGCTAAAAGAAATTTTGATGTGATTTTACCAGCCAATGTTGTTTCTAGTTCAAAACTATATAACCCGAGAAATACAACACTATTATTGAACAACAGCGTTCCTGTTGCTAAAATACCTGTATCTGAAAAGAAATAAAATCAAAACATTTTAGTTACACTTAGTATGAAGAAGATAATAATAGTGTTTGCTGCCGTACTAGCATTTTCATGCTCAAAAGATGATGATCTTTCATTACCCAATACGGTAGACCCAGATGGCTCTGCAAATGTAGAAGTACAGGATTTCATGTGGAAGGCCATGAACTTTTGGTATTTCTGGCAAGCTAACGTAGATGACTTAGCAGATGATCGTTTTGAAAATACGGAAGAAGGTAGAGCTGCCTATACCGCATTTTTAGATTCTGAAGATGACCCTGCATCATTTTTCGAGAATAAACTACAATATATAGAAGACAGATTTAGCTTTTTTAATGAAGATTATCGTGAGCTTACAAATTCGTTGGCAGGTATTTCTAAAAGTAACGGCCTGGAGTTTGGTCTTGTCCAATTTCAAGATAGCGATGAAATTTTTGGATTTGTTCGCTACATTATTCCCAATTCCAATGCAACCTCTGCCAATATTCAACGTGGAGATCTGTTTACCGGAGTTGATGGCCAAACATTGACCATTGACAACTACATTGGTCTGCTTTTTGGCGATAATGATACGTATACCTTGAACATGGCAGACTTTGAGAATGGTAATATTGTTCCCAACGAAGAAGAGGTAACCTTAACAAAAGAAGAAGGTCTGGCTGAAAACCCTGTTTTTCTTTCCAAATCTTTTACCATTGCCGGGGAAAACATTGGCTATATCATGTACAACCAATTTACCAATGAATATGATGACGACCTGTACGCTGCAGTTCAAGATTTGAAATCTGCCGGTATTACCAATCTAGTTATGGATTTACGCTACAACCCAGGTGGATCTGTAAATACTACAAGATTATTAGCCAGTATGATTTACGGCACCAACACATCCGATATTTTTCTTAGAAAGAGATACAACGATAAACTACAAGAACAATTTAACGATAGTCAGTTAGAGGTATATTTTGCCGATAAGATTAATGGGGAGACCATTAATTCTTTAGGCTTTAACAAATTATATGTTATTACGTCTGCTAGTTCTGCTTCTGCCAGTGAATTATTGATCAATAGCTTGGAGCCTTATATAGATGTTATTCAAATTGGTGATGTTACCAGAGGTAAAAATGAATTTTCCACCACATTGGTAGATGATAGGGAAAACTCATATTTATACACACCTTCAAGAGTCAACAATATCAATCCAGACAATCAATGGGCAATACAACCCTTAATTGGCAGGAATGAAAATGCCGATGGTTTTTATGATTTTACAAGCGGTTTACAACCAGATTATGAGTTGAAAGAAGATTATAGCAACCTTGGTATTATTGGGGAAGAAAACGAACCTTTATTGGCAAAAGCCATTGAGGTAATTACCGGTACTACCGGTAAACGCGACTTTACGGTTAAATACCCCATCAATATTATTAGCAGTTCTAAAGAAAATAGTATGATGAGCGATAAGATGGTGGATGATACCGTTTATGATTTGGAGTTCTAACTTACTCCAATACGTTATTTAAAGCATTGGCTTTAATATTGCGCTTTTAAATACAAGATTTCCTGAAGCCAAAAAACGATTTAAAAAAAGCTGAACAATGATACTATTGTTCAGCTTTTTTTATTATTAAATTTTACAATAATCTGTTATTTAGACTATTGAAAATTGTATTTTTTAATTAGATTTTATCTTGCTGCTGTTTCGTTAAAATATATACCTCCTGGAATAATAGAAACTGTTTTAGAAGCCAATAAGGTATTATCTGATAAATCATAAACCTCTAAAGAGCCATTGCTGACAAAATCTTTGGCATCTACCCCATAAAGTTTACCATCAATAACAGCCATATCATAAAAATTAAGACCTTCAATTACCGCAGTTGTTGGCAATATACTTGCTGTAGTATCCATAGCATACACAGACCCTCCAGAATAATAATAAAGAGTAGCTCCATCAATTTCTAAATTACCTGGATGTTCCGTAACTGCATAATTCATCGTTGTTGTAACCGTATTATCCGTAGTATTAATATAATCTATTTGTCCGGCAGTCTCATTTCCGGTCCAAGATGGATTTCCACTTGATAATACCCAAAGATTTCCACTAGCATCTAATTGCATTGAATTAGGGCGATCTCCTACTGTAATGGTCGTAGTAACCGTATTGGTGGTAGCATCAATTACAGTAACCCCGCTATTTTGATTAAACCCTCCTTGGAGCGCTACATAAACGGTATTATCCTTCACAATAATTTTCTCTGGCCCTTCCGCAACTGAAATAGTAGATTCTACGGTATTTGTTTCTAAGTCGATTACAGCAACATAATCATCATCAGGATTAGAACCGTCTCCCCAATTTGTAACATATCCTTTACCATTAGCTATTGCCATATAACGAGGGTTTAAAAAATCTGTCTCGCTTGGCCCTCCAATTGTGGCAACAGACTCAAAAGTATAACGATTTACAACTTCTATCTTCTGGGAACCATTCATTACTATATAAGCCATATTTTCGTAAAAAGACATACTCTGTGCATTGTCCCCTAATGCATCTGCATCATTTACTGTTTTAAAAATATCGTTTTCCACAGTGGCTAAATCATCCGAAACAAAAGAAATAGAAGCATTTCCTTGCATAAAATTTCCTTCATGAGAAACCAATATCCCATTTTCAAATGGGTAAGAATCATTATCCGTAATTGTTACTATTAAAGAACTATTAGCTCCCACAATATCCTCTTCATTACTAGTAGATGTAATAGTAAAAATTACCTCTTCAGAAGATTCAACCTCCGTATCATCAATTAAAATTAAACTTTCTTGTACTGATGTTTCCCCTGCCGGTAAAATCACCGACCCTGATAAAGATTGATAGTCCTCCCCTTCAGTGGCTGTTCCTGTTACTTCATAATTAATGGTTACATCCATAGCATTTACGCTTGTAGTACTGATGGTTATTCCTACTGTTCCTTCTCCCTCATCATAACTATCTTCTGTTGTAGCTATTCCTATTGTTCCCGGTGTTGGCATATCATCATCATCACTACAAGATGTAAGTATAAATGAGGCGAAAGCCGCTGTTAACATAAAGTGTTTCAATTTCATTTTTAAAAATTTAATATTAATTGTGTTTGTATATTTCTGTTGGGCATAGGACGTAATGCTACGTTTTCGTAATATGTATTAAACACATTGTTAACAGTAACTCCTATGGTATATTTTAAATCTTTTTTCAATATATCCGCCGTATAAGTTACCCCAAGATTTGCTACTTGATATTCTTTCAATTCCCCTCCAACAATAGATACAGAACCATTATACAAATGCTGATAAAACAAATTTAAGTCCGCTATTCTATATTCTAATGAACCGTTTGCCGTATGGAATGGCACATAAATTAACTGTTCATTAGTACTCTTATCTTCTGAGACGGTATAGGCATAATTTGTCTTAATCCCTAGCTCTTGGTTCTTACCTAAAGAATAATTTGCTTCTATTTTTGCCTCGGCTCCGTAAATTTCAACATCGTCTATATTTATAGGAGACCAAACCCCTTCATTATTGGGCAACCATTTAATCATGTCTTTTGTTGAAATATAATACCCGTTATATTGCATAGAGACAGCCCCAATATTTAAAACATTCCCAAAATCTAACTGGTATGATTTTTCAGGAACAAGCTCTAAATTTCCACCTGGTTGCCAATACAAATCATTGAAGGTGGGAGTCCTAAAATTTTTTGATGCATTTATCTTTACCTGGTAATTGTCCGTAAGACTATAACTACCATCGAACGAAAAAACCAAAGGGCTTGAGAAATCTGAAGAAAAGTCTTGCCTAACACTCAAATTGTAGGCTATTGTAGATGAAATAATATGTTTTAATAGGGCCGTCGCAGAAAAATCATCCCTTTCTGGACTTCCAAAACTATCCCCCGCGCCTTTATAGTTATTATATTCCAAAAAAGAGTTAAGTCTAAAAAATTTGGAAAGCTTATAATTCAGAGAATATCTTGCTAAAAAATTAGACACCTTCCCAAAGGAGTAAATAGCCGCATCTTTATTCTCAAAATATTTATACTCTTCTTGCAAGTAGGCTAGTTTTATTTTAGATATCGCTTTTGGTCCATAACTCCCCCACTCTAACTGAGTTCTATACTGGTTATCTTTATACTTACTTCTACCTAAAACCACCAAGTTTCCCGACAAATTTCTATCACTAATAAAAGTTTGATGGTATAACTTCAGTATCTGATTTTCAGAAAGAACATAACCTATATTCCAATTTAAATTTAGATTATTAAACTCGCCATTCTTATTCTCCTCACCGGTGTTTAAATACTTATAGTTATTATCCGATGCATTATAATTAACCCCTAAACTGTAGGACATTGATCGGCTACCATAACTCTGATTAAAATTTATTTTTTTTGTTTTATAACTTCCATAACCAATAGAAACTTGATTATCAAAGTGCTCTTTAAATAATAAATCGCTATTTAAATGAATACTACCGCCTATAGCTCCTGAACCATACTGCACGCTTCCACCGCCACTACGAATGCTAATAGAATTGTAGTTAAATGGGTTTATGGTATTAAAATCTACTTGTCCGTTTAACTGTGAGTTTATATTTATACCATTCCATATAACTGCGGTATGAGACGCATTGGTTCCTCTAAAGGCAGGGGAAGAAACCATACCAAATCCATTCTCTTTAAAATAAATGTTAGAATTAAATGCCAGTAACGAGGTAAGAGATCCGTTAGTACGTTGTATCATACTATCTTGTAATACAGTTACTTTATACCCCTCAGCGTACTGCTTAACTCTACTATCGGACACCACAACTTCATCCAAGTTTAAAATGGAATCTCGTTGTGCATACCCAACTGTAGCACAAAACACTAGTACTATTGAAATTAACTTTTTCATCACAACAACGACTTTTTACCCGAAAGTCCATCGCATTTAAATTAAAAATATGGCAGGTCTCCTGACTTACGTACTACTATTCACCTTCCCATTAAACTAATAACAGTGGTACCGAAGAAATAGCAGCCATCTTTAAAACAAAGACTAAGCTTACAGTTGCGGGAACAGCTCTAGATTTTCACTAGATTCCCTTTTAATTTCATTACAAAAAACAATGAAAACCAAAATTCATGGCGAAAGTAAACATTTAGTTTAATCTTTCTAAGTAAACTTTTATAATACTACTTTTGAAAAATAGACGAATTACTACCATGTTAAAACGCTTGCTTTTTATTAGTTACCTTCTTTTGTTATGCGGATGCAAGCAGGAGAAAAAAGAAACAATTGTAAACAAAACCAATACAAAAAGCACTTTAATAAAATATGCCAATGGTTTTTCAATTCAAAACCAAAGTAACGGCATTACCATTATCAGGGTATTAAAACCTTGGGCAAATGCCAAAACTACATACACCTACGCTTTGGTTCCTAAAGAACTACAAGCAAGTGTCACTTTAAACAAAAATGAATATGACGCTATAATTTCAACGCCTGTTGAACATATTGTGGTGACCTCAACTACTCATATTCCCGCTTTAGAAGAATTAGGAGCTTTAAACCAACTTATTGGCTTTCCAGATACCAAGTACATTTCTTCTACAGCAACAAGAAAATTAATAGATGCTGGAAAAATTAAAGAATTAGGTGTCAACGAAAGTATAAATACCGAAGCTGTCCTGGCATTGCAACCAGATTTAATCTTTGGCTTTGCCATAAACGGTGGCAACAGCACTTATGAAACCATACAACGCGCTAATATCCCCGTAGTTTATAATGGTGATTGGGTTGAAGAAACACCCTTGGGAAAAGCGGAATGGATTAAATTTTTTGCTCCATTTTTTAACAAGACCCAAAAGGCAGATGCTATCTTTAATAATATTGAAACATCCTATCTAGAAGCCAAAAAACTAGCTGCTGGGGCTAAAAGCAAACCTACCGTTCTTAGTGGTGCCATGTACAATGATGTTTGGTATTTGCCGGGAGGCAAAAGCTGGGCAGCCAATTTTCTAAAAGATGCCAATGCCCTGTATTTATGGAAATCTACCGATGAAAACGGAAGTCTTTCTTTAAGTTGGGAAAGTGCCCTAGATCTTGGGCAACATGCCGAGTATTGGATAGGACCTGCTCAATTTTCCACTTACCAAGAAATGCAAGACGCAAGCGAGCACTACATGCGATTTGATGCCTTTAAAAAAAGAAAAGTATTTACTACGGCAAATACAAAAGGAGAAACAGGTGGCACGTTATATTACGAACTGGCACCACAAAGACCTGATCTAGTTTTAAAGGATTTAATTCATATTTTACACCCTGGATTGTTACCCAACTATACACCATACTTTTTTAAACCACTGCTTTAATTGTTTAAACAAACTACATATAGCCTACAGTTCATTTTACTTTTAATTCTATTAATAGTTTGCCTTTCCATTAATATTTGTCTGGGATCTGTTGCTATTCCTTTAGCAGATACTTTTAAAATTATATTTGGCTCTACACTTAAAGAATCTTCTAGCTATTATATTATTTGGGAGTATAGGCTACCAAAAGCAATTACGGCCGTTATGGTTGGTGGTGGTTTATCATTAAGCGGGTTGTTAATGCAGACTTTATTCAGAAACCCTTTGGCAGGACCTTACGTTCTGGGCATAAGCTCTGGAGCCAGTTTAGGAGCGGCAATTTTAATAATGGGCACTTCACTATTCTCGGCAGTCTTCAGTTTTTCCGCTTTTAACGACTTTACACTTGCAATTGCATCTAGCCTTGGTAGTTTTTTAGTTTTATTCTTGGTATTGATCGTGGCCGCAAAAGTTAAGGATACCATGGCATTGTTAATTATTGGTCTAATGTTCGGCAGTATTACTGCTGCCATAGTCAGCGTACTTTCTTATTTTACAAAGGCCGAAAAACTACAGCAATATATATTTTGGTCCTTTGGCAGTTTAGGAAATTTATCTTGGCTACAATTAAGTATCGTTGCCTTATGTACGGTTGTAGGAATTACTTTTAGCATTGTTTCCATTAAGCCTTTAAATGCCTTATTACTTGGTGAGAACTATGCTAAAAGTTTAGGCATAGCTCTAAAAAAATCGCGGTACATTATTATAGTCGCCACCGGACTGCTTGCAGGATCAATTACGGCATTTGCCGGTCCTATTGCATTTGTAGGTCTGGCGGTTCCCCATATCACTAAACAGATATTTCATACGACGGATCATAAAATTCAAATACCCGCTGTACTTATTTGCGGAGCCATTTTAATGTTGTTATGCGATACTATTGCGCAACTACCAGGTTATATGAGTGTTTTACCAATTAACGCCATTACCAGTATTTTTGGTGCGCCAGTAGTTATATGGTTATTGTTACGTAAAAGAAAAATGATTTTTTAATTAAAAACAGGTATTATCAATAAGAATACATCAAATAGCACATTTCTTATCAACGACCTTGATATTGGTTATGATGAAAACATAGTGGTTTCTAACATTTCATTTCATTTAATGAAAGGGGAACTTGCTGCTATAGTTGGTGTAAACGGTATTGGCAAATCTACACTGTTACGTACCTTAGGTAATTTTCAACCTAAACTTTCTGGATCCATACAAATTGAAGGAAAAGAACTTACAGACTATAGTGAATTACAAATTGCATCTAAGGTCAGTGTCGTTTTAACGGAACCAATTGCTTCTAAAAACTTATCTGTGTATGAGTTATTGGCGCTGGGCAGACAACCTTACACCAATTGGTTGGGTAAATTGACAGCTAATGATACTGCCATTATCAAAAAAAGTGTTGCACTCTTAGCTCTTGAACCGTTATTATCCAAAAAATGCTTTCAGCTTAGTGACGGACAATTGCAACGTGTTCTTATTGCCCGTGCCCTTATTCAAGATACCGATATTATTCTACTTGATGAGCCTACCTCTCATCTGGATCTTTATCATAAGGTATCTATTTTAAAACTACTGAAGTCCCTTGCCCACAGCACAAATAAAATTATTTTATATACCAGTCATGAAATTGAATTGGCTATTCAATTATGTGATAAAATGCTGATTTTAGACGGAGTCAACAATGCTTTTGACCAACCATGCAATCTCATAAAGAACAAGAATTTTGATACACTCTTCCCAACCGATATGATTTCTTTTGACTCCAATACGGGCTCTTTTAAGATTAAAAAATAGGTTTTTCAACATTTATAAGAAATTAGAGCAGGTATGTTAATTAAAAACAGACCTGCTCTTTTAAACTTTATTGAGCAATCAAGTATCTTTACATGATTACTGCAGTGCACATATGAACGAGATTTACATTTACTTAATTATCGCTATCCTTTGTCTTGCCATAGGATATTTTTTGGGTAATTATATACAGCTTCTAAAAACAAAATCGCGCCAAAGCACTTTAGAGGAACGAGAGCAGCAAATGCTAAACAACCTTTCTGTCTTTCAGGATAGATTAAAGGAAAGTGAAAACCAAAAATTTAAATTACAAACGGATAAAGAACAGCTGGGAAACCAAATAGTGCGTTATCAAGCTGATTTAGATAATTTACGCTTAAAGAACAAAGAGCAGAAAGAGGAAGTAGAAAAGCTTCAAGAAAAATTCACAAAGGAGTTTGAAAATCTTGCCAATAAAATATTGGAAGAAAAGAGTTTAAAATTCACGGAACGTAATGAGAAGAACATCAAGAATATTCTTACTCCCTTAAATGAAAAAATTCTTCTGTTTGAAAAGAAGGTAGAGGAAAGTCAGAAAGAGAATATCAGTATCCATTCCGCTTTAAAAGAACAACTACTACATTTACAAACCCAGAACATTAAGATTACCCAAGAAGCCGAAAACTTGACCAAGGCATTAAAGGGTGATAGCAAAATGCAAGGTAACTGGGGTGAGCTTGTATTAGAACGCGTATTGGAGAAATCTGGTCTAGAGAAGGATCGCGAATATATAGTTCAGCAAAGCTTTAAACGAGAAGATGGTAGTCGTGTGCTACCAGATGTCATCATCAATTTGCCCGATGGTAAAAAAATGGTGGTCGATTCTAAAGTATCTCTTACCGATTACGAACGCTATGTTAATTCAGAAGATGATTTTAAGGAGAAATTCTTAAAAGACCATATAAACTCCCTAAGAAGGCATGTAGACCAATTATCCGCTAAAAAATACGAAGACCTTTATGAGATGGAGAGTCCAGATTTTGTATTGATGTTCGTTCCTATAGAACCTGCGTTTGCAATAGCCATAAACCAAGATAGCTCTTTATACAATAAAGCATTTGAGCAGAACATCATTATTGTTACCCCTTCTACCCTTTTGGCTACTTTACGTACTATAGATAGCATGTGGAACAATGAAAAGCAACAACGAAATGCTATTGAAATAGCAAGACAAGCAGGTGCTCTTTATGATAAATTTGAAGGTTTTGTAAATGACCTGACCAAAGTTGGCAAAAAGATGGATGAGGCCAAAGGTGAATACCGTGGAGCAATGAACAAATTAGTAGAAGGCCGTGGTAATATTGTTACCAGCATAGAGAAGCTGAAAAAAATGGGTGCCAAAGCAAAAAAATCAATTCCTGAGTCCATCCTAAATCGTGCTAGCGAAGATGATGAACATGAAGAAGAACCTATAAAATCATTAGATAACAACCATTAATTCAATTTTAAATTAAACACATGAAAAAAATAGTATCATTACTTTTATTGGGCATAGTACTAATAGGAGCTTTATATTATGCCTTTATCTACTTTGTAACCTTCAGTGAAGGTGTTAGATCTGGCGAACTTATAAAAATAAGTCACAAAGGGGTATTAGTGAAGACTTGGGAAGGCGAAATAAGCCAAGGAATCTCTGGTGCTCAGATATTTTCATTTTCGGTATTGGACAAAGACAAGGAAGTTATAGACAAATTAAAGGAATATCAAGGGCAATATGTAAAAGTAAGTTATGTTGAGCGCTATGCTACCTTCTTTTGGCTAGGAGACACTAAATACTTTATTACAGAGGTTCATGCAGAAAAATCTCCTCATTTTAGAAATTAAATAACCACATTATAGCGAGAAGTTTATGGAAAAGTTCAAAAGCGTAAAAGAATCAAGAGTTTCTATAACAGAATTGATGCTGCCGTCCCATTCCAATTTTGGGGGCAAGGTACACGGTGGCCATATATTAAACTTAATGGATCAAATTGCCTTTGCCTGTGCCTCTAAACACTCACAACAGTATTGTGTAACAGCATCGGTAAATCGCGTTAACTTTCTAAACCCTATAGAAGTAGGAGAATTGGTAACCCTTAAAGCCAGTATTAACTATACCGGCCGTACTTCTATGGTGGTTGGTGTTCGTGTAGAATCGGAAAACATTACCTCTGGTACCAAAAAGCATTGCAACTCATCTTACTTTACCATGGTAGCCAAGGGAACAGATGGTAAAAATGTTCCCGTGCCCGGTCTTATAATTTCAGATGATCAAGGGGTCAGAAGATTTGCAAGAAGTAAATACCGCAAACTAGAAGCTCAAGAAAGAGACACTAAATTCGAGTCAAAATCCTTTAACTCTCAAGATTATATCAAAGAATTGGAATCTGAAAATATTAAGATCGATATGAAGTAAGAAGCTTTGCCGCGGCAGCATCTAAAAACCAGACCAAGTCTTTTGTTTTAGGTGCTACGTGACTTGCCGGGTATTCTAAATAACCCTCTTCCCTATCAACGATTACCTTTACTTTCTCTGCCTTACTTTCGCCGGTGACCAAAAATGCTACTGTTTTAGCATTATTGATTATTCTACCCGTAAGAGATACTCGTCTTTGCCCGGATTCTGGGTGAATAGCGACTTCGCAATTATCCGGTGATACCCATAAATTGATTTCATGCGGAAAAATAGAAGCTGTATGACCATCATCTCCCATACCTAAAATAACCAGATCAAATTGTGGTAAACCTAATTCCTTTGGCAATTCTTCCTCCAATAACGCTCCGTAACGCTTAGCTTCTTCTTTTGGATCTTCCTCACCTTTAATTCTATGTATATTTCCCTCTGGAATATCAACCTTAGAAATAAGGTGTTCTACTGTCATTTTATAGTTACTTTCAGCATCCGTGGGTGCCACACACCTTTCATCTCCCCAATATAAATGAATGCTGTTCCAATCAATATCCTTTGAAAATTGTTCAGCAAGAACGTCAAAAACTATTTTTGGGGTGCTTCCACCAGATAAGGCAATATGAAAAGCCTTCTGAGTACCTGATTTTTCAATTAAGTACTTAGAAAACTCTTCCGCTACCTTGTTTTTATTTTGATATACTTTTAATTCCATTTTTTACTTTAATATTATTTCTTGTGCTTTGACTAACAAATAACACAATAGCCAGATTCATCTGCCAGATTCTCACTTGGATTACGCCATTCTCCTACACCTTCTATAAGATCATTTGCGTTTTCAGGTCCCCAAACACCAGCTGCATAACCGTACATTTTTACATCCTTGCCATTTTTCCAATACTCTAAAATTGGATCTACAAATGCCCAAGCAGCTTCAACTTCATCTGCCCTTGCATATAGGGTTGCATCACCCTGCATTGCATCTAATAGTAATCTTTCATAAGCTTCCATCACATGAGTTTCGGTTAAACTAGAATAGTAGAAATCCATATTGGCACGCTCTACTTCAAAACCTTGACCTGGAACCTTTACTCCAAATTTAATTAGAATGCCTTCATCGGGCTGTATTCTAATAATTAATTTATTGTCTTTATTGCTAATACCCGACTCTTTGAATATTTGATGATGCGGTGTTTTAAAATGTATAACAACCTCGGTCACTTTGGTAGGCATACGTTTGGCTGTCCTTACATAAAAAGGTACATCTGCCCAACGCCAATTGTCTACAAAAAATTTAATTGCAGCAAAAGTTTCTGTCGTGGAATTTTCATCTACACCCTCTTCTTCGCGATATCCCTTTACTTCTTGACCATCTATTTTAGAAGCAACATATTGTGCTCTTATGGTATTATCAAAAAGCGTTTTCTCATCGTTCATTATTTTTAACGACTTTAACGCTTTTAACTTCTCATTTCTAATTTCTTCGGCATCGGCACTTAATGGCGGCTCCATGACGATCAAAGCAACAATTTGCAATAAATGACTTTGAAACATATCTCGTAATGCCCCAGATTTATCATAATAGCCACCTCTTTTTTCAACACCCACGCTTTCAGCATTTGTAATCTCCACATGGTGTATATAGTTTCTGTTCCAAAGAGGCTCAAAAATACTATTGGCAAAACGGGTTACCAGTAGATTCTGTACCGTTTCTTTACCTAAATAATGATCAATTCTAAAAATCTGATTTTCCTTAAAATAAGTATGTAGTCCGTCATTTAATTCTTTAGCAGATTGTAAGCTATAACCAAATGGTTTTTCTACAATTAGTCTACGCCAACCATTAGAATCATCATTCAATCCTTGATCGGACAAGTTTTTAGCTATTGGCTCATATAAACTTGGTGGTGTTGAAAGATAAAATATATGATTTCCGTTCGTACCGTATTTCTGATCTAAATCTGAAATTCGTTTTTCCAATCGTTCATATGATGTGTCGTAATCAGAACCTAAATCTTCATAAAACAATTTTTCGGCAAATTTTTGAATATAATCCTCATCAAACTCCTTTCGTTCATCTTCTAGATAGGGACTTTCTAAAACTACCTTATTCCTAAACTTTAAATCGCCCAAATCACTCCTACTAACGCCAAGTACCACAAAATTTTCAGGAAGATCATTTCCTTTATATAAATTGAATATGGCAGGTATCAGTTTTCTTGCCGTTAAATCTCCAGATGCCCCAAATATTACGAGCATATGATTTTCTGTCTTTTTCATTATAGGTTGAAATTCTATTTATTTGTAAATATCTTAAAAAGTAAGCCATTATTAGGCTTGTTTAAGATGTTATTTAGATTTAAAGTCAATATTTTAAATTATTTTTGATTCACATTATGTTAGCAACAAAGTATAACTAAAGTGTTGTAACATTTTAATGTCTTTTAATTATAAAACATACAATTTATGTACGATTTTGGTTTAGTAGGTCTTGGGGTAATGGGACAAAATTTTATCCTTAACGTAGCAGATAATGGCTTTTCTGCTTTTGGATATGATTTAGATGATGAAAAAGTAGAGGCCTTAAAGACTTTAGGTGGAGATGTAGAAAAAGTCAATGCCTCTAGCAACATAAAAACCTTTGTAAAGAACTTAAAGCAACCTCGTAAAATAATGCTTTTGGTTCCTGCAGGTAAAATTGTTGACGGCGTTATAGAATCTCTTTTACCACATATAGATAAAGGCGATATTATTATTGATGGCGGTAACTCTTTTTTTACCGATACGGACAGAAGAGAAGCGCAATTGCAAGAAAGGGCTATCAACTTCTTTGGTGCAGGGGTTTCCGGTGGTGCAAAAGGTGCTAGAAAAGGACCTAGCATTATGCCCGGAGGTTCTAAATCTGCGTACGAGCATATTAAACCTATTTTTGAAGCGGTTTCCGCTAAATATAATGGTGAGCCATGTGTTGCCTATTTAGGTCCAAAATCTGCCGGGAATTATGTGAAAATGGTTCACAATGGTATTGAATACGGCTTAATGCAGTTGACTTCAGAAATATACGATGTACTTAAAAAAGGAGGCGATTACAATAATGATGAATTACATAGCACTTTTGCCAAATGGAATTCTGGTAGGTTACAATCTTTCTTAGTTGAAATTACATCTGAAATTTTTGAACAAGAAGATGATTTGACCAAAGGACGTTTAGTAGATCAAATTTTAGATAAGGCAAAGCAAAAAGGTACCGGTAAATGGACGAGCCAAAATGCAATGGACCTGGGTATACCTGTTCCATCTATTGATGTTGCGGTAAGCATGAGAGAACTTTCCGCATTAAAAGACGAGAGAGTAAAAGCAGATGCACTTTATGATAGACCAACCGTTGCTCATATGGATAAAGAGAAATTAGAAGCGCTTACCGAAAAGGCTTTGTACTTCTCTTTTATTATTACCTATTCTCAAGGATTGCACCAATTGGCAGATGCATCAAAAGAATATGGTTATAATCTAGACATTGCCGTAATTGCAAAAATTTGGAGGGCAGGTTGTATTATTCGTGCAGGTTTATTAGCTGATATTACCGAAGCTTTTATAGCTGAGCCAACATTACCGAATCTTTTACTTTCTCCTAATTTTGTAAGCAAAATAAAAGAAACGGTAGATGCGGCTAGAGAATTAGTGGCATTTGGAGCACAAAACGGAATTCCTTTACCAGGGCTTTCAAATTCACTTACTTATTTTGACGCCTATACTTCAAGTAAATTACCTTTAAATTTAATACAAGCGCAACGAGATTATTTTGGTTCTCATACGTATGAGCGTTTAGATCGTGAAGGTATTTTTCATACAGAATGGGAAGATTAAAAAATAACATTTGAAAAATATAAAGTTTATAGGTGGTATTTGTCTTTCGTTGGTTTTTGCTTTGAACGTAATGTCATGCAAACAAAAATCTACGGAAAATGTTCCCGTTGAAATTTTGGACAACCACACCCTGAGCAGAAAGGCAAATACCATCTCAAACGATTCTCAAAAAAGACAAGTTTACGTACCTATTTATTCTGATATCTATAATCAAACAAGAGATACCAGAACTTTATTGACCGCTACTTTGAGCATTAGAAATACCAGTTTAAAAGATAGTTTGTTCGTAAGTAAGATCGACTATTACAATACAGAAGGTGATCTAGTAAGAAGTTATATAGACTCCCCTATTTACCTTACTCCAATGGAATCTATTGATTATGTCATTGAGCAACAAGATACATCTGGTGGTAGTGGCGCAAATTTTATGATTGATTGGTATTCTAAAAGAAAATTAAATCCATTATTTCAAGCTGTTATGGTGGGTGGTTTAGGTGCACAGGCATTTTCATTCACTACTGAAGGTATTGAAATTTTTGAATAATAGTACAAAACCTAATATTTATATTAAAGTCCATTTCTCATACCTATTTGTATGTATACTGTTTATGTCATAGAATTATCTAAAAAAGTATACTCCGAGAACAAAAAATTTAGGGAAGCCAATCCACAATTTAACGGAGTTCTAGAGTGCCTTTACGTTGGCATGACCAGCAAAACTCCAAAAGAACGTTTTGAACAGCATAAAAGTGGTAGTTTAAGCAAAAAAGGACACAATATTTCTTCAAAAATTGTAGAAAAATATGGCCTTTACTTACGTGGTAGTTTATTTAACCACATTGACCCTGTACAAACAAGAGCCGAAGCTTTAAAACTTGAAAAAGCGCTAGCACTGGAATTAAGAAGAATGAAGTATGCTGTTTGGTTTAATTAGCCATAGCTTATTCTTTTGGCAAAGGCGTTACGGCATCTAATAGTTCGTCTTCCATTCCATAATATTTTAATGCGAAACCAAAGGCAATTACAGAAAGTATTATACCCACAAGAAACACCGTATAGGTCCACCTTAACAACCTATATTTTTCTTGTAGCACCTTGCCCAAGTAATACAGATCCATACTCAATGAATCATAAATAGATTCTTTGCTTTTTATGATATCCCTTAATTTTGCTTTAAAGTCCTTAATTTCCATAGTGTGGAAATTTCCAAAAAACAGATAATTCGTATCCTTTTTATTAATATCATTTTCAACCACCTCGGCATTATCCACTTTTGGTCTTGTAGCCAAAACCGACATTATCATAGAAGCTATACTAAATAGTACAAATATTACCGTGGGATAAATTAAGTATGAATTTGAAGGCGAGTCTAACTTAGGTAAAAGGTTAGCCAATAAGAGCGAAATTATAATGGCATTTACCGATAAAAGAATATTGGCTTTAGTATCTGCTATATCACTCAGTTTTATATGATTTCTAAGTTCTATGCGATACAATGATTGTATAGCCCTCTGCGGGCTCTCATCTTTTAATCTAGCCTTTAAAATTTCTTTCTTTTCTGTTTTTTCCGCCTTTTGTAATCTTGAGATCAAAGAAAGTATATTATCCTCTTTCTGCTCTTGCCAATTTTCCTTGGCATAATCAGAATAAAACCTATGCCTAACCCTAAGTTCTTCAACATAATCTAATCGCCAAGTATCTATATCAGGAACGGATTTATCAAAATTCTCAAGCTCAAGTCTTAATAGCTGTAACAATTCCTCAAAATCACTAGATGCATAAAACCAGGTTCGCACATCCTTCATAATTTTTTCTGATTCGCTTTTAGGTTCATCTTTGCTCCAAGCACTCGTAATCAACTCCAATACCTTGTTGATATTTTCATTATCAATACCATTATTTTTTAAAAAATCCGTGGCTAAGTTTAAGCTCTCGTTTAAATGATTTTCATAGTTCACCGCAAAACCAGAATGCATAAACCATGTTGCAATTAAAATAGAATTGACCTCAACATTGGTAACATCAGTTGTTTCCAATATTTTCTTTGCCTTGTTTATAGACTTCATGGCATAACCCTGGGTATGAAAAAGAAAATTCTTGTTCATTTGTTCCGCCAATAAATTCTTAACGAATTTTTCAGTTGTATTTACTAGATTGTTGGTCATAATATTCCTTTATAATTGCCTTTAATTACCATTACACTGCGTTGATTATTACTTATTGAAGCTTAATTATCAACACAATCAAAGCATTCCATTTCCTCATTGGTCATCTCTATATCTTCTGAACCTTTTAATGCTGTAGTCAGTTTTTCACTTTTATCCAATTGATCATAAAATTGCCCAGCATATTCCACAAGTTGATTGCGCCTATGTTTAATTTTTGATATCAACTCCTTTCCATCTAATTCAAAAATAGATTCCGGCCATACTGAAAAAGATTCCTCTATAACTTCATCTGACAATAGCAATTGTAATTTTTCCGCCTCATTCTTAAATGTTGTCCTTGGGATGCCTCGCATAAAATAAATATCGAACGAAGAAATCAATCCCGGTAAAAAATCTATTTCATTTTCAAAGCTTTGAACTTCCGGCAAAAAGACATTATTAGATATAAGTGTCGGCAGTATTCCTTCTAAATTAAAGAAGGCATTATCTCGATCACATGGTAGCGGTGTTGCCAGAAAAGAATCGCCATTATTTTCAAGTGCCCATCCCCATTGCTTGGCATGCCTATCCCAATCCCCTATCAACAAATCAAACAATCTTGCCTTTACCAGTGCTTCGGAATTGAGAACTACTTTGTTTGAGTTCTTAATTTTAAGCTTTTGTAGGTTATCGGTATCTATAAGAGAATCAACATTCTTTAATTTTAACCACTGAGCATTTCCTTCGGTTTCATACTCTAAGAGAAACAACCTATTACCAAATTTATCATTATACTCTGCAAGCTGCTCTTGCTTTGGCACGAACACTAATTTTGGTCTAGTATTCAATATTCCCGCGGTATCTGAAAGTTTAGCAACAACTAATGCCGCATATGGGTGCTGAGCCGATATACCGTCAACAATTATGTTTTCTATTCCCAAAGTCTCCGCTACTTTAGGCACTAAAGGAGATGGGTCTTTAGTCACACTTCTTAATGTCATTAACACACCATTTTCTAGTTGTAATTTTAAAGAATGTGTCTGCTTGCCTCCTCCTTCTTCAATGATTGTTACCTTACCTTCCATTTCATTTAGAAACAAAATTGGAACCTTTATCGGAGTAGACCAAGCTTTTCTATATTGCTCGCCTTGCATTATGGTTTTGACCCCATTGCCTTCGTATAAAGTGCTTGCTGCAACCAATACTGAATCATAATCCCGAAAATTAATTTGATCAACATCGGGCAATTCTAAAATCTCACAAGTCTTAAATGATTTTGAAGTACTTGATAGCGAAAAATAAGTCATCACCCAAAAGACCAACACCAACACACCAAGACCTAATAGTAATTTTTTCAACGCATACTCTTTTAATTCCTTCAAGTTTACCTATAAAATCAAAAACTAGATTACCTGATAAAATTAATTTTTAACCGTAAAAACAGCCTTATCACAATTCCCTCCCAAACAATATGTTTATTGAATATTTATTGTTAAATTATTGATTATATCACAGCTTAAATACTCATTTTATTTTACTTTAATAATCAACAAAAAAATACACCGAATTATCATGAATGGACTAATAATGGATTATCCCCTAACTACAACCACCATATTAAATTATGCAAATAGTGCTTTTCCTGATAAAAAATTAATATCATACTTACCCGATGGTTCTAGACATGAGTATTCTTACGCACAGCTTTACAAACGCTGTTGTCAATTAGCCAATGGGCTAAGAAATAAATTAGGAATTGAGAAAGGTGACATGGTCGGTACTTTCGCTTGGAACCATTATCAGCATGTTGAACTATATTATGGAATTCCAGGTATTGGCGCTGTTTGTCACACTATAAATATTAGACTATCAGCTCAGCAAATAGAATTTATTATCAACCATTCTGAAGATAAAGTCATTTTTGTGGACGCTACTTTAGTTCCTCTTTTAGAAAAAATTGCACCTAAACTAGAAACCGTTGAAAAATATGTAATAATAAACGCCACAAAAAACTTTAGCACCAGCCTTGGCAACATTGTACATTATGAAGATTTAATTGGCGAACAGTTAGACACCATAGATTGGCCCGAAATAAATGAAAACGATGCAAGTGGCATGTGTTACACAAGTGGAACCACAGGCATGCCTAAAGGTGTACTATACTCCCACAGGTCTACATATTTGCATGCTATGACAATTCTTTCACCCAATGCCGGCAATTATAATTTTAGTGATAAAATTTTATTAATTGTACCACAATTTCATGTCATGGCTTGGGGATTTCCATACATGTGCCTACTGACCGGTTCTGATATGGTGATGCCATCTCTTCATTTACAACCTAAAGCAATCATTAATATTCTTGAAAGTGAACAGATTAACAAAGCAAATGGCGTACCGTCTATTTGGAGAGGGGTGTACGAAGAAATGAAAAAAAATCCGCCCAAAACAAAATTAGCCTTAGAAGAATATTTGGTAGGTGGCTCTGCCCTCTCTGCAAGTCTAATAGAGAATTTTGAAAAAGATTTTGGGATAAAAGGTGTTCAAGCATGGGGAATGACGGAGACATCTCCTTTAGGTACCGCTAGTAGACTACAGAAAAAGCATGAAAAATTGAACAGAAAAGAACAATTGAAAATTCGTGCAAAACAAGGATTTGAATTTCCTGGAATAGAAATGAGAATTATAGATGAAAATGGAAATATAGCACCTAGAGATGGTGAAACCATGGGCGAATTACAAGTTAAGGGAGCCTGGGTCATTAAGTCTTATTTTAAGACTAATAGCCGAGATAACTTTACTGACGATGGATGGTTCAAAACTGGAGATGTGAGCACCATTGATGCTGATGGATATATGCAAATTACCGATCGCACCAAAGATTTAATAAAAAGTGGAGGTGAATGGATTTCAAGTGTAGCTCTAGAATCTGCCCTAATGTCTCATTCCAAAATCAGTGAAGCCGCCGTAATTGCCATTCCCGACGAAAAATGGTCTGAAAGACCCTTGGCAACTTTAGTTTTAACCAATGAAAGTAGTACTGTTTCTAGCGAAGAATTGAAAGAATATTTATCTAAAGACTTTGCAAAGTATCAAATACCAGATCAATACATTACCATAAAACAGATACCAAAAACAAGTGTAGGGAAATTTGACAAGAAAGAAATAAGAAGGTTGTATGCAGAAGGAAAACTCTAAATTTTAGAGTTTTCCTTTGCTTTACAATATTAGTCTAATTACAAGACTATTTACTTAAATACATTTTACGTCTAGCGTAAAGATTGTAAAATTCATCATCCTTTAAGCTGTCAATAAATAAAATACTTTCTCCCGTACTCTTCATTTCAGGCCCTAAATTCTTGTTCACATTTGGGAATTTATTGAAAGAGAATACTGGTTGCTTAATTGCAAATCCTTCTAATTGAGGATTAAAGTTGAAGTCTTTCACCTTCTTCTCCCCTAGCATTACCTTGGTCGCATAATTCACATAAGGTTCTTTATAAGCCTTTGCAATAAACGGTACCGTACGAGATGCTCTTGGGTTTGCTTCAATGATATACACTACCTCATCTTTTATAGCAAATTGTATATTGATTAAACCAACTGTATTCAATGCCAAAGCGATTTTCTTAGTATGATCTTTTATTTGTTGCATTACCAATTCACCAAGGTTAAATGGCGGTAATGTTGCATTAGAATCACCCGAGTGAATTCCACATGGTTCAATATGCTCCATGATACCAATGATATAAACGTCTTCGCCGTCACAAATAGCATCCGCTTCCGCTTCAATAGCGCCATCTAGGTAATGGTCTAACAACAGTTTATTGTTTGGTATTTTTCTAAGAAGATCCACTACATGTTCTTCCAACTCTTCTCTATTAATAACAATCTTCATTCCCTGACCTCCTAAAACATAAGACGGTCTTACCAATAAGGGAAAGTCTAATTCATCCGATAGCGCTAAAGCTTCATCGGCTGTTTCTGCAACACCAAATTTTGGGAATGGAATATCATTTGCTTTTAAAAGATCGGAGAAGTTTCCTCTATCCTCTGCTAAATCTAGAGCCTCAAAACTAGTCCCGATAATCTTAATCCCATATTTAGACAATTTTTCAGCAAGCTTAAGTGCCGTTTGCCCTCCTAGTTGAACAATTACTCCTTCTGGCTTCTCATGACGGATAATATCGTAAATATGCTCCCAGAATACCGGCTCAAAATACAATTTGTCGGCAGTATCAAAATCAGTAGATACAGTCTCTGGGTTACAGTTGATCATTATGGTTTCATAACCACATTCAGCTGCTGCCAATACTCCGTGTACACAACAATAATCGAACTCTATACCTTGACCGATTCTGTTTGGACCGGAACCAAGTACTACTATTTTCTTTTTATCTGTAACTATGCTGTCATTTTCCACATAACGCGTACCATCTGGCTTTTCAATTTCAGCTTCAAAGGTAGAATAATAGTATGGTGTCATAGCTTTAAACTCAGCTGCACAAGTATCAACCAACTTATATACCCTATTAATATTGAGTTCTGTTCGCTTATTGTATACTTCACTCTCATAACAATCTACCATATGCGCAATTTGTCTATCGGCAAATCCTTTTTGCTTTGCTTCTAACAACAAATCTTTTGAAAGCGTAGCAATGGTATATTTTGAAATTTCTTTTTCCAAAAAGTGCAGTTCCTCATACTGCTTTAAGAACCACATGTCAATCTTAGTGATTTCATGTATGCGACTTAATGGAATCCCCATTTGGATAGCATCATAAATTACAAAGACGCGATCCCAACTTGGTATAGTTAGTTTACTAATGATCTGCTCATAATTCTTATAGCCCTTACCATCTGCACCTAAACCGTTTCTCTTAATTTCTAAGGATTGGGTTGCTTTGTGCAAGGCTTCTTGAAAAGAACGACCTATTCCCATTACCTCTCCAACAGATTTCATCTGAAGACCTAAGGTACGGTCAGAACCCTCGAACTTATCAAAGTTCCATCGTGGAATTTTTACGATTACATAATCCAATGTTGGCTCAAATAACGCCGATGTAGACTTTGTAATTTGATTATCCAATTCATCTAAAGAATAACCTATAGCTAATTTTGTAGCAACTTTTGCAATAGGGTAACCGGTAGCTTTTGAAGCCAAAGCTGAAGATCTAGATACACGTGGGTTAATTTCAATAGCAATAATATCCTCCTCCTCATCTGGACTCACAGCGAACTGAACGTTACACCCTCCTTCAAAGTCTCCAATACTACGCATCATTTTGATGGCCATATCACGCATTTTCTGAAAAGTCCTATCGGATAATGTCATGGCTGGAGCTACTGTAATGGAATCTCCGGTATGTATACCCATTGGATCCATATTTTCAATAGTACATATAATAACTACGTTATCATTTTTATCACGTAAAAGCTCTAACTCATACTCTTTCCACCCCATAAGGGCTTTATCTATCATTACCTCGTGTATGGGTGAAATTTCCAGACCGTAACTTAACTGTTCGTCAAAATCCTCCGGTTTATATACTATAGATGCACCTGCACCACCAAGAGTATATGAAGCTCTAATTACTAAAGGAAAACCAAACTCTTGAGCAATTTCTTTTCCTTTCAAGAAAGAGGTCGCAGTGGCTTGTGGTGCCATGCCCACTCCTATTTTCAACATCAACTCCCTAAACTGCTCCCTATCTTCAGTAATATTAATTGCATCAATATCAACTCCGATCAATTCTACTCCAAAATCTTCCCAAATTCCTTTTTTATCCGCCTCTATACACAAATTCAATGCAGTTTGACCTCCCATTGTTGGTAAAACGGCGTCTATTTGCGGATGCGCTTTTAATATTTCTACAATAGATTTTGTGGTAAGTGGCTTTAGATATACATGATCCGCCATTGACGGATCTGTCATAATAGTTGCCGGGTTACTATTTATCAAAATAGTTTCAATACCATCTTCGCGTAATGAACGTAATGATTGACTACCTGCATAATCAAATTCACATGCTTGACCGATAACAATAGGACCTGATCCTATTAATAAAATAGAGTTTAAATCTTTTCTTTTTGGCATTTTATAACAATTTAATATGGGAATTGGACAAAAAAAAGGTGTTACTTTCAGAAAAGTAACACCTAAATATTTTTAAAACAATGAAATCATTATTTTTTGTGGCTTGGTTCAGAGGAAACAGTTAATTTCTTTCTTCCTTTTGCTCTTCTTCTTGCAAGAACTTTTCTTCCATTTACGGAAGCCATACGCTCACGAAAACCGTGTTTGTTCTTTCTTTTTCTCTTTGATGGTTGAAACGTTCTCTTGCTCATCGCCTATATAATTAAATGCTTTGTATTAATTTTGAAATTTGTCCTTTTCAAGGGACAGGTAAAACTGGGCGCAAATATACAAAGAGTTTTTGCTTTAGCAAGGGTTATGAAAAAAAATATTTTTATAAATCCGTACGTCTCAAAACCAAGCTTTTGATTAATTTTGCCCGAACTGAAATTTAGCGCCGTAATCACTATATTTTAATAGGGTTTCAATAAAAACCCAAAACTTTTCTTAACTATCTATTAGATTAAAATAAATTAAATATGTTCAATAAAAATTTAAAATTAATCATTGCAGGACTTATAATTGCCTATGCCGTGTACCAATTTATAGAAGGTAATATTGGAAATGGTATATTTCTAATCCTACTTTCCTTAATTTTTATATTTCTTTATTTTAGAAATGAAATTATTCTTTTAGCATTTTTAAGAATGCGTAAGCAGGATTTGACCGGTACTAAAAACTGGTTGGACAAGATTAAAAATCCCGAGGCTGCACTAACCGTTAAACAACAAGGTTATTACAATTACCTGCACGGTATCATTTTTTCACAGACCAATTTGACCCAAGCGGAAAAATACTTTAAGAAAGCCTTAAAGCTTGGTCTAACGATGGATTACGATGTAGCCATGGCAAAACTAAGCTTAGCTGGTATATCTATGCAGAAACGACGTAAAAGAGAAGCAACTACCCTTTTGAACGAGGCTAAGAAATTAGACAAAAACAACATGTTGACCGATCAAATTAAAATGATGCAGCAACAGATGAAAAAAATCTAATTTATCATTTACCTATATGATAATACCCCTTGTTAGGTATTTCAATAGCATACTTCTTACGAGAACTATTATTTAAATGCGCCTCTCTCAACCATGGGTTATGGCGCTTTAATATTTTGTAGTTTATCTCATATTCTTGAGCAAAATCCGCAAAATCACTTACAGGCTCATCTATTTCTACAGTGAACGTTGGCACAGCTTCATACATATCCTCTTTTTCTATATGAAAACCATATTTTTCAGGATTAGACAGTATTTCTTTTATTGCCATAATTCTAAATACATATCTACCGGTTTCACTACCCAATAACAAATCCCAATAATTATCCACTTGCTGTATCCCCATATATTTGTTAATTGCTCCTGGACCGGCATTATATGCCGCAGCGGTCAAAGCCCAACTTCCATATTTATTTTTCCATCTATTTAAATACTTACACGCAACTTCTGTTGACTTCTCTAAATGGTAGCGCTCATCTACATTTGAATTAACTTCTAGACCATACTCCCTGCCCGTATCTCTCATTATCTGCCAGAAACCGGTAGCACCTGCAGGAGACACCACATTGGTTAAGCCACTTTCTGCAACTGCTAAATATTTGAAATCATCTGGAATACCATTTTTTGCCAAAATAGGTTCTATTACCGGAAAATATTTATGAGCCCTTTTTATAAGCAATACTGCATTTGACTGCCAATAGGTATTAACCAAAAATTCCCTATCAATACGCTCTAAAATTTCCGGGTCTTCTTGTGGAACCACCTCTCCTGCAAAATTTAAGTTTTCAGGAATTTCTATGGATGATATTTTATATGATTTAGCTACATTTTTTTGAACACTATCATTGACCACAACATTATCTTCTACAGCCGTACTGTTGGTATTACCCACCGCAAATATCAATGTACCCGCAACAAAAACAACCCCTAACAACATCAATATATTCTTAATAGTTTTCATGAATTTTATATTTTAAATTATTTCTTCCAATTATAAGTCTACCAAAGGTATATATAGAACTATCTTATTCCAAAATAATTGTTGGCAAGTTCTCGTTAAACCATTTTGCCCTATGTATGATCATGGTATGTGTACCATTCTTAACAGGTATACAATGAGCAATATTGCTCATAGGAAACACTGTGTCTTTCTCTCCATGAATATGAACCAAATTATCACACGGTACTTCTTGTGTCCAATTCACCAATTCATGTATGCACCAATCTATATAACCTTTATCCCTTACGGATAAATATCGTTCGTATAAAGACAACCTTTTTGTCACACTTTCACCAAATGCATATTTGGCAACTAACTCCACATTGTTGACGAGCCCGGTAGGAAGCAATTTATGAATACTGGTATATCTTGCAAATAACATCCTTTTAGGTAATTCAAATCTCGATTTTACACTTGAAACAATAATAACCTTATTTACTTGGATATATTTGACCATTTCTTGCACCAAAAGACCACCCAAGGAAACACCCAGTAAAACCACATTATCCTCTTTTACCTTTTCGCTCATTTTCTTTGCATAATCAGTAAAGGATATACCCTTTGTAGGAATATCCCACTCCAGCAAATGCACCACAAATGTCTCTTTGGGTAAATTTAAATATTCAAAAATTGAAGAACTCGCAGCCATACCCGGCATACAATACAAATGAATTTTATTATCTTCCATAGCCATGAAACGTAGTAAAAACTAGGAAATTAAGTATTTTTTAACTAGTTTTGTAAGAGAATGTGAAAAACACTTTCTTTTCATTGTGTTTTAATCTTATAGCATTTCTAAACGACAAAATTACGATTTGAGAACATCGTAATTTTTTTGTCTAACAACAACACTAAAATTACCTATATGAACGATGTTATCATTAATGACAATTCTTTTCTGCGCCAGTTTGAAACTACGGTAAACGGTCATCTTGCTAGAATAGAATATTCTTCTCAAGAACGAAAAGTCTTTCTTACCAAATTGGTAGTTCCAGAAGAAATTACAGACGAAAGTTTTAGGGAAAACTTCATCAAAGCCGTTCTAAGTATTATTCAAGAAAGAAATCTTAGAGTTGTTCCAACAAGTCCTCATATTGCAGGATTTCTACGTAAAAATAGAAGACAATACAAAGAGATGCTACCTATAGGTATACGCATCTAACAAAATTTAAAAGCCTTTCTTCGGAAAGGCTTTTTTTTTACGCTTCAACTTCTTCTTTTACAAAATTGAACCTAACCAAACCATCATTGTCTATTTCTGTTAGCTTCACTTTATGCAAGGTATTAACCAACGCCGGATTCCAGGGTGATTTCACCTTAACATAATTCTCCGTGAATCCATGAATATAACCTTCTTTATTCTCACCTTCAAACAAAACAGTAAGATCATTGCCTAATTGACTTTCATAAAAAGTCCTTCTTTTCTTTACAGACAAACCTCTTAACATTTTGCTTCGCTTGTTACGCACTTTATTAGGCACTACCCCATTCATTGTGGCAGCTGGCGTATTATCTCTTTCCGAATAGGTAAAAACATGTAAATATGAAATATCCAAATCATTTAAGAAATGATAGGTCTCTAAAAAATGTTCTTCGGTCTCTCCCGGAAAACCTACAATAACATCAACACCAATACAGCAATTTGGAATTACCTCCCTAATTTTTGCAACGCGCTCCTTATAAAGATTAGTCATATACCTACGCTTCATCAATTTCAAAAGATCATCACTACCGCTTTGTAATGGTATATGAAAATGAGGTACAAAAGTTTTACTTTGAGCAACAAACTCAATGGTTTCGTTTTTCAAAAGATTGGGCTCAATTGAAGAGATTCGTAGCCTATGAATACCATCTACATCATCTAACGCCTTTACCAAATCTAAAAAAGTGTGTTCGTGCTTTTTATTACCGAATTCACCTTTACCGTAATCGCCAATATTTACTCCTGTCAATACAATTTCCTTAATACCTTGTTCAGATATATCCGCAGCATTTTTCAGCACATTTTCCAAGGTATCACTTCTAGAAATTCCTCGAGCAAGCGGAATTGTACAATAGGTACATTTATAATCACAACCATCTTGAACCTTTAAAAAAGCTCTGGTTCTGTCACCAATTGCATAGCTACCTACATAAAAGTCTGCGTCAGCAATTTCACAAGAATGCACTTGACCATGGTCATTTTTAGTTAAATCATTTATATAGTCGGTAATCTTAAATTTTTCGGTAGCACCCAACACAAGATCAACACCATCAACATCTGCCAGCTCTTCAGGTTTTAATTGTGCATAACAGCCAACAGCAGCTACAAAGGCATCTGCATTTATTTTCTGAGCTTTTTTAACAATGGTCTTAAATTTCTTATCTGCATTATCTGTTACAGAACATGTATTTATTACATACATATCTGCTTTTTCAGAAAAATCAACCCTTTCAAATCCTTCATCTGCAAAACTACGGGCAATTGTAGAGGTTTCCGAAAAATTCAACTTACATCCTAAAGTGTAAAATGCCACTTTTTTCTTCATCTAATCTTCTCTTTTGAGAATGTAAAAATACTTAAACTTCAACTAGTTTAAAAAAAATACAAGTAATTGATATTCAGATTTAAAGACTTAATACTTTCTCCATTTTTTAGTTATCTCGAATACATGGGTAAGAATATCGGCTTCAATTTCATTGAACTCCACCCCTCTTCTAGCCATCATTACCTTAGCAGCATCAAATGCTTTTGCGGGCTGATAAGCTGTAAAACCAGAAGCTCCGCCCCAACTAAAACTAGGAACAAAATTTCTAGGAAACCCTGGCACATAAATATTGGAATTTACCCCAATTACAGTTCCCGTGTTGAACATAGTATTAATGGCCGTTTTACTATGATCACCCATCATTAAACCACAAAATTGGAGACCTGTTTGCTCAAAACGCTCTGTAGCGTAGTCCCACAAGCGCACTTTTGCGTAGTTATTCTTAAGGTTAGAGTTATTGGAATCCGCACCAATATTACACCACTCTCCCAATACCGCATTACCCAAATAGCCTTCATGACCCTTACTGGAATAGCCAAAAATAACAGAATTACTAACTTCACCACAGACTTTACTATACGGACCAATAGTTGTTGCCCCGTAAAGCTTACCCCCCATTTTTATTATTGCATTGTTACAAAGTGCAAGAGCACCTCGTACAAGGCTTCCTTCCCAAATTTCAGCATTCTTACCTAAGTAAATAGGTCCGTCCGTTGCATTTAGGATACTGAATTCAACTTTTGCCCCTTCTTCAAGAAATATACGCTCAGGATGTATTAATTGATTGGTTTCCGAAATAGGTTGACTCTTTCTTCCTTTTGTAATAAAATCAAAGTCCGATTGCAAAATGTCCGCATTCTTATCAAAAATATCCCAAGTATTATTAATCTGGACTAAATCATTATTAAATTCTACAATAGAAAATGAAGCCAACTCTTCCGCCCCTTTAACATGGCTACTACAATAAGCAATCATTAAATTTTTGGATTTCAAGACTTGCCCATCTTCCAATGTATTTAAGGCATTTACCAAATCTGGAGTAGGCAAAACCGATGCATCTATAAATACATTTTCACTTTCAATATTAACGGGATATTTAATACTTAAATAATCTTCTGTAAGGGAAGAAATAGCCACTTTCAAATAAGCCTCCCACCTTTCTCGTAAAGTCAAAATACCAACTCGAATTTCCGATACCGGACGGGTAAAAGTAAATGGTAATAAATGATCTCTACGCGGACCATCAAAAAGAATAAAGTTCATGCTGGATGATTTTTTTCAAAATTAACAATTATCCCTTGAGCATTTTTAAATAATGGATGACTTCCATTATTTAAAAGTTAAAAGAAAAAGAAACGCCCTCGAAAAAAAATTCGAAGGCGCTATATTTATAAAAGAAAGAAAAAGATTATTTCTCTTCTTTCGAGAATTTCTTGTACTTGTTCTTGAACTTATCAATACGACCAGCTGTATCCAATAATTTGGCTTTACCAGTGTAAAAAGGGTGAGAAGTTCTTGAGATTTCCAATTTAACCAATGGATACTCAACACCATCAACCTCTAAAGTCTCTTTAGTATCCGCTGTAGATTTTGTTAAAAATACCTCTTCGTTAGACATGTCCTTAAAGGCCACGATTCTATAATTTTCTGGGTGTATATCTTTTTTCATTTTAAAAACTTTAACGCACCCATTCCGACGGGCACTCATTTTAAGGCTGCAAAAATAGTGAAAATCTATAAATGAACAATTACAAATCGTAAAAAAATCAAAAATAATATTTCATCACATTTGTAACAAAATTGAGGACCACTATACTAATAGATAAAACAACCTATAATCTCTTTATACAATGGAAGAAAATCAACCCAAAACAGGAAAACTTGCACTTATTTTTGGAGGGCTTTCAGGAATTACTGGAATAGTCTTTTCCGTATTACTTTATTTAATGGACATGCAATATGAACAAGGGTTTGCAATTCAAGTAATACAATTTCTTATTCTAGCCACATTTGTCGTTCTTGCTATAATCCAATTTAAAAAATCTAATTCTGGATTACTTAAGGTTATAGAAGCGGTCAAAATCGCTCCTGGAGTAGCAGTTATAAGCTTTATAATAGGTATAATTTGGTTTCTTCTCTTCTCAAATGTGATAGAACCAGACTTCATGGCTAAAAGCGCCGAAATTGCAAAAGCTAAAACATTAGCCGAAAATCCTAAAATGACTCCTGAACAATTTGATCAGGGTATGAAAATACAACAAGATTTCTTTTGGGTATTAATGTGTGTTTTTATGCTTATATCTGCAATTTTCGCTACTATAGTAGGATTAATCACCGGATTAATTCTGAAAAAAGAAGATGCAGCTTATTAATACTAAGTAATTGTAGTATTTTTGGTGAGAATACCAGAAGTCGCGCATGCAATTATCAATAGTAATTCCGTTACTTAACGAAGAAGAATCACTTAAAGAACTTCATGATTGGATTGTATCTGTAATGCAATCCAATCATTTTTCATACGAAATACTTTTTGTAGATGATGGTAGTACGGACAATTCTTGGAAAATCATTACAGAATTATCACAGCAAAACCCTTCTGTAAAAGGAATTCACTTTTTACGCAATTTTGGAAAATCCCAAGCATTACATGCCGGTTTTAAAGCCGTAAGTGGCGATGTCACCATTACCATGGATGCCGATTTACAAGATAATCCTGAAGAAATTCCCGAGTTATACAACATGATAACCCATGAAGGTTACGAATTGGTATCTGGCTGGAAAAAGAAACGTTACGATTCAATCATTTTTAAAAACACTCCTTCAAAACTATTTAATTGGGCCGCAAGACGCACTTCTGGAGTGCGCCTACATGATTTTAATTGCGGACTTAAAGCCTATGCTAAAGATGTGGTAAAGAACATTGAAGTATCTGGCGAAATGCATAGGTACATACCGGTATTGGCAAAAAATGCGGGTTTTTCCAAAATTGGAGAAAAGGTTGTAAAACACCAAGCACGTAAATACGGTAAAACAAAATTTGGAATGGAACGTTTCATCAATGGTTTTCTAGATTTATTGACCATTTGGTTCGTTTCTAGATTTGGCAAAAGACCCATGCACCTTTTTGGAGCATTGGGCGTTTTAATGTTTTTAATTGGGTTTGGATTTGCTATATATTTAGGTATTGACAAGCTATTTATAAATAAATTCGGCAGGTTAATTACAGACCGACCACAATTCTATATTTCCCTTATAGCCATGGTGATTGGAACCCAATTGTTCCTGGCCGGTTTTATTGGAGAAATATTAATACGTTCTAAAAAAGAAGAAAAGAGATATATTATTTCCAAAGAATTGAATACGACTCTTTTAGAATAATAAAATTCTCATTAACTTAAATGCACATAAAACTATAAACCTATGGATAACATCCTAGATACCGCAAAGACCTGGCTTACCGACTTTTTTGATCCAGCCGTAAAAAAAGAAATTGAGCACCTAATTGCCAACGACAAGGAAGAATTGAACGACCGTTTCTATAAAAATATGGAATTTGGAACCGGTGGAATGAGAGGCGTTATGGGTGTTGGTACCAACAGAATCAACAAATACACTCTAGGCAAGAGCACGCAAGGTCTTAGCAACTATTTAAACAAAGTGTACAAAGGTGAAGAAATCAAAGTAGTCATTGCTTTTGATTGCCGTAATAATAGCGATACGCTTGCAAGAACGGTTGCCGAAATATTTTCTGCAAATGGTATAAAAGTTTTTCTTTTCTCAGAATTACGTACCACACCAGAACTTTCATTTGCCGTTAGGCATCTAAATTGTCATGCAGGTATTGTATTGACCGCATCTCACAATCCACCAGAATATAACGGATATAAAGTGTATTGGACCGATGGCGGACAAATTGTTCCACCACAAGATGGGGAAATTATTTCTGAAATAAACTCGCTTGGTTTTGAGGATATTAAATTCACACCTAATGACAGCCTTATTGAGGTAATTGATAAGGAAGTTGATGAGGCTTTTATTTCTCAATCTGTTGCTGCAGGTAATTTTAACGCTGCAGGGAAAGAAAATTTTAAAATTGTATTCACGTCGTTACACGGTACATCAATTACTGCCATACCAGAAGTTCTGAAAAGAGGTGGGTATGAAAATGTAACCATTATAGAGGAACAAGCGAAACCAGACGGAAATTTCCCAACCGTTAAATCTCCTAATCCAGAAGAGTCAGAAGCGCTTTCAATGGCTGTTAAGAAAGCCGAGGACATTGGTGCAGATATGGTTGTAGGTACAGATCCAGATAGTGATCGCTTAGGTATTGCCGTGCGCAATCTTGATGGAGAAATGGAAATTGTCAACGGTAACCAGGCAATGGTACTTATGACAAAATTTCTTTTGGAGAAGAGAAAGGAAAAAGGATTCAAAGGCAATGAATTTATTGCCACAACTATAGTTTCTACACCAATGATGGAAGCCATGGCAAAAGCGTACGGTGTAGAATTCAAAACTTCTTTGACCGGATTTAAATGGATCGGTAAAATGATCAAGGACTTCCCTGAATCTGACTTTATTGGTGGTGGCGAAGAAAGCTTTGGTTACATGGTAGGTGATTTTGTTCGCGATAAAGATGCGGTTACCTCTACCCTATTGGCTTGCGAAATTGCCAGTCAAGCAAAAGCTAATGGCAGTTCTTTCTATAAAGACCTAATTCAATGTTATGTTGATTATGGTTTCTATAAGGAGCACTTAGTTTCTATTACCAAAAAAGGTATTAGTGGTGCAGAAGAAATTAAGCAAATGCTTAAAGATTTTAAAGAGAACCCAGTAGAATCAGTTGCTGGATCTAAAGTAAAGTGGATTGAAGATTACAATACTTCTACTGCCAAAAATGTACTGACAGGTGAGGAAAAAACTATTGATATTCCGAAATCCAACGTTTTAATCTACGAAACCGAAGATGGCACTAGAATTGCCGCTAGACCAAGTGGAACCGAGCCAAAAGTGAAATTCTACATTAGTACCAATACAAAATTGGAAAAAACCGAAGATTATAAAAAAGTGGCGGCAGAACTTGACAATAAAGTCAAAAGCATTCTTGCTGAGCTTAATTTAGCTTAATGAACTATTTCAAAAAGATTCTTCGCTTTGCGAAGCCTTACAAGATATATGCAATTTTAAACATTATATCTAACATCTTTTACGCACTGTTTTCAACATTGGCAATGATATCATTATTTCCAATGTTGAACGTGCTTTTTAACCAAACGGAAAAAATATATACTAAACCAAAATGGAGCGGTATAACCGATCTAAAAGATTACGTAACAGATTCTCTAAACTTTTACATAACAAAACAAAGCCAGCAAACAGATTCAGGCGAAGTTCTAATGTACATGGTTGGGCTGATTATTACCATGTTTCTATTAAAAAATCTTTTCAATTATTTAGCAATGTATTTTATTACGTTTCTACGTAACGGTGTCCTTAAAGATTTACGTAATGAACTATATGATAAAACTGTAGAATTACCTATTTCGTATTATTCTGAAAAACGAAAAGGTGATACTATTGCTCGTATAACTTCAGATGTACTAGAAATTCAACATTCGTTTCTATCTATTTTGGAGCTAATCGTTAGAGAGCCCTTAACTATAATTTTTACGATTATAGCAATGCTCACCATTAGTCCGAAACTGACGTTGTTCGTTTTTCTGTTTCTTCCACTTTCAGGATTCTTAATTTCTTTGATCGGTAAATCGTTAAAACGTAAATCGGACAAAGTTCAACAAGAGCAAGGTTACTTCTTATCCATTTTAGAGGAAACTTTGGGGGGACTTAGAGTTATAAAGGCGTTTAATGCAGAATCTGTATTCGCCAGAAAATTTCAATCTTCTACGAAAAGATTTTTTAATTTTTCGAACAGTTTGCTAAACAGACAAAACTTGGCTTCCCCAACAAGTGAATTTTTCGGAATTGCAGCCATTGGTGTAATTCTATGGTACGGTGGACAAATGGTTCTTGTTGAAAAAACACTTGAAGCTGAACTTTTTATAACCTACATGGCTTTGTCTTACCAAATTTTAACGCCAGCGAAAGCAATAAGTAAAGCATCTTACGGAGTTAAAAAAGGAAATGCTGCTGCAGAACGTGTTCTAGAAGTCTTAGAAACGGAAAATCCTATTTCCGAAATAGACAACCCTATTCAACAGGACACTTTCACCAAGGCTGTGAAGATTGATAATATTTCCTTTAAATATGAAGATGAATATGTGCTAAAAAACTTCAACTTAACCGTTGAAAAAGGAAAAACAGTAGCTCTTGTGGGGCAATCCGGTAGTGGAAAAAGTACTATTGCAAACCTTGTGACTAGATTTTACGATGTCAATGAAGGTGAAATCAGCATTGACGGAAACAACATAAAAAATCTAAGTAAAAAATCGCTCCGAGGTCTATTGGGTCTGGTGACACAAGACTCTATCCTATTTAATGATACGGTTAAGAACAATATTGGTCTAGGTAAGGAAAATGCCACTGACGAAGAAATTATAGCTGCCGCAAAAATTGCCAATGCACATGATTTTATAATTGATCTCCCAAAAGGTTACGACACTAACATTGGGGACAGCGGCAATAAATTAAGTGGTGGTCAGAAACAACGATTATCCATTTCTAGAGCGGTTCTAAAGAATCCTCCAATTATGATATTGGATGAAGCCACCTCTGCCCTAGATACTGAAAGTGAACGTTTGGTGCAAGATGCGCTTGAAAAAATGATGAAGAACAGAACTTCTATCGTCATTGCACATAGGTTATCAACCATTCAGAATGCTGATACGATTGTGGTACTGCAAAAAGGTGAAATAGTTGAGCAAGGTACACATGCTGAACTTTTAGAATTAAACGGCACTTATAAAAAGCTGGTTGAGATGCAATCGTTGGCTTAACACATAAATATTGCTGAAAAATAAAAAAGCCATCTATAAAAGATGGCTTTTTTCATATTATCCGAATGATGTTTACCTCGCAACTTTAATATCTACTACCATTATTTCACCATTGTTACTTTTCATCTTAATGGCGCCTTTATGACCTGCTGCATTCTCAAATAAAACTACAACCGGGTAATCTTGTGGTCCCATTGCCTCATCCTCATTCTCAATAACTAAATCTATTAATTGACTACCCTCATTAATAGCATCAAATTCTTCTACCGTCATTTGATCAGCCGTATTTTCCATTTTTGTAGTTGTTGCTCCTTCAATTTGCTCATCCTGAAATAAATCATCGGGACTCATCCAAAACAAAAACCCCGGATTCGACGGACTCATATCATACCATGCCAAATCTATAGTAGCACCTTTTTCAGCGTCAATTTCGTTATACGTATATATTTCACCTGTTATGGTTGAGAAAAATCTCTTTGTGTCCAAACCATTTGTGTCAACATCAAATGCTACGTTCTCATAAACCATAAAACTATCAAGTTCTTCGACCTCCTCTTCAACAACTTCTTCCTAAGTTTCTGTTTCAGTTTCTGTTTCTGTTTCAGTTTCGGTTTCTGTTTCTGTTTCAGTTTCGGTTTCTGTCTCTGTTTCAGTTTCAGATTCGGTTTCGGTTTCGGTTTCTTCAACTACATCAGTAATAATTACATCTTCATCACCATCACTACAAGAAATAATAGAGATTGATACGAACAAGATAAGCACATAGTAAAATTTTTTCTGTAAAATCATTAAATCTAATTTTGGTTTATCTTACAACGTAAAGAACCTTATTATATTGAAAATCTTCGTTATAATGATAATAACTCTTTTCAACAATTAAACCTTTGACTAAATTCATTGTCTAAGAATAAACAAACCTCAATTTTTGGTGATCGAAGAGGAAACATTAGTTATCGACTTAAAAACAAAGAGCAGACAAGCTCAGGCTTTTGAGGTATTGGTAAATACCTATAAAGAACGCTTGTACTGGCAAATACGTAGTATTGTTTTAAATCATGATGATGCTGATGATGTGCTACAAAACACCTTTATTAAAGTCTATAAAAATATAGACGGATTTAAAGGAGATAGTAAACTATTCTCTTGGATGTACCGTATTGCCACCAATGAAGCTTTAAATTTTATAAAACAAAAAGCAAAGTTACAGGGCGTATCGGACACCGACTACCAAGATAGATTGGTTGAAAATTTGGAAGCAGACGTTTATTTTGAAGGAGATGAAATACAACTTCAACTACAAAAAGCGATAGCCACGCTCCCTGAAAAGCAAAAATTGGTGTTCAATATGAAATATTTTCAAGAATTGAAATATGAAGAAATTTCAGAAATTTTAAACACCTCCGTTGGCGGATTAAAAGCATCGTATCACCTAGCAGTAAAAAAATTAGAACAGTATTTAAAAGAAGATTAAACCTTTTATACAATTGATTGTCAAACGTATATCATGAACAAAAAAAATAACATTCCGTTTAAAACTCCCAAAGGCTACTTTGATAGCTTTGAAGAAAGATTGATGGATAAATTGTCTCAACCAGAAAGTACTTTTCCAGAAAAAAGTGCATTCAAGGTGCCCGATAATTATTTTGAAACGTTCAATGACAGGTTACAAAACAAGCTTGAGACAGAGACGAAGGTAATTCCTCTTTTCCCATACAAGAAAATTTTTGCCATAGCAGCATCTATAGCCGCAATTGCCATTATAGCTTTAGGATACGATTGGGACAGTAGCCAAGAACTAAGTTTCAATGATTTGGCAAATACCGATATTGAAGCCTATTTTGAAAATAATGATTTTGAATTATCTCCTTATGAGATAGCTGAAGTACTACCGGTAACCGATACCGAGTTTTCAGATTTTTTAAGCTCTCCTATTGAGAGTGATAACCTTCTAGATTACTTAAATGAAAATGTAAGTGATTTTGACGAATTAAATTTTTACGAAAATGAATAGACTTGTACTTATTATATTTCTGTTTATCACCACGCTTTCTTTTGGACAAAGAAACCAAAATTGGGAAAAAATAAACACGCTTAAAGTTGCCTTTATTACCGAAAAACTCTCTTTAAGCAGTAAGGAAGCACAAGATTTCTGGCCCGTTTACAACGAGTACCAAGAGAAAAGAAATGCCTTAAGGAAAAAGAATCACGACCAAATAAGAGGTAAAATAAAGGATGCCGATGCGCTTACCGAAAAAGAGGCGGAAAGTCTTTTAGCACTTCACATTAAAATTGAAGAAGAAGAGGAAGCATTAGACACTAAATTCTTAAAAGATGTCAGTAAGGTAATTACGGCAAAAAAAACACTGTTATTACTACGATCAGAAGAAGAATTCAAACGTCAATTAATGAAGCAGTATCGTCAAAACAAAGGTGGCAGATAACTACTTGAACACTAGTTTTGCTATGCGATTTTTACCCGCTGCATAAGCAACCGAATCGTTTTGAAAGCGCACGGTATAGAAAGATTCATTGGATAATTTTTTCCAACTTTCTCCCATATCAGAAGAGTAAGATATGCCCGTAAAACCTACGGCAACGATTTCTTTACCTTCCCTTCCCGGCACAAACTGTACACAACTTTTGTATCCTGGCTGTTTACCATCTGCCAGTAATTTCCAAGTTTTGCCCCCATCTTTTGTGATTGCTTTGTTCGCAGTTGAATTTTCTGGCTTGGTGTAATCACCCCCAAAGGCTATTCCTAAATTTTTGTCATAAAAATCTATAGAATATATACCGTGTGTTGGTTCTGTATGTTGTATGGGTGTCTGATAAACTTCCCAAGATTTTCCTTTATCCGAAGAAAATAGAACCCTACCAGTTGTCGTCGCCATCCAAACCTTATCTCCAATTGATTTAATATTGGTATTGCTTGCCGCAAAGGCACCCTCACCAATAATTCCTTCGGGCAATTGACTACAAGGAACTTTAGTCCAGGTATTACCACCATCTTTAGTTACAATAACACTTAAGCAATCACCAACTATATCACCTATTGCAATACCATCCATATCATTTAAAAAAGTCATGGCATCATAAAAAACATCCTCACCTTCCTCTTTATAAACTAATTCCATTCGTCCGTTATCACCTGTTTTATAAAGTAAGGCAGGAGATTCAACTGACAACATGAAAAAATCTGTTGACGTATGGGCCACAGACCTAAAAGCAGGTATTCCCGTATGATATTTTTGAACGTTTGCCCTGATTTTACCAGAGATTAAATCTACTGTACCAAAGGTGCCCTTATTAGCAGCAAAAGCCACATTATCCCCCATAAGCTCAATTGCCCTGATACTTATAGAATCTGAATAAATAGTCTCAATTTTAACAGAATTAAAAGGCTCATGTTCCACACTTTCTGAACATGAAACCATTAAAATTACCAGAAGAATGACATAACGCATGTAAATAGGGTATAAAGTTTATCAAAAATAAATGGAATCGCTTCTAAAACAATACCTTTGCAGCCATAATTTTTTGGAGGACAAAAGCCTATATCAATAACATTGAATTCATTAACGGCTTCAAATCTTCTGACTTGTAACAATAACACTTCTAATGAAATTACACAGAAATTTGGTGTTTGCCGTAATAGACGCCTTAAACCTAATATTTAACGAAAACGAATATGCCGACAAGGTTGTTCAAAAAGTACTAAAGTTTGATAAACGCTGGGGTTCTCGTGACCGTGGTTTTATTGCTGAAACAACTTATGAAATGGTTCGTTACAAACGTCTTTATACTGAAATAGCTGAAGTTAAAGCACCTTTCAGCAGACCAGACCTATTTCGCATGTGGGCAGTTTGGGCCGTATTAAAAGGTATAAAGTTGCCAGATTGGAAACAAATAGAACCTACACCGGAAAGAAGGATTAAAGGAAAATTCGATGAACTTTCTCAAATAAGAAAATTTAGAGAGGCTGTTCCAGATTGGATTGACGAACTTGGAGAAAAAGCTCTTGGTGATAAATTATGGACAGAAGAACTTGCTAAACTAAACGAGCCGGCAGAAGTAATTTTGCGCACCAATACGCTGAAAACTGACAAAGAGACTTTACGAAAAGCGTTATTAGATGAAAATATAGTTGCAGAACCAATAAAAGGTTACCCTTCTGCGCTAAAATTAGTAGAAAGAGCTAATGTTTTTGTGACCCAAGCTTTTAAGAACGGAATGTTCGAAGTACAAGACGCATCTTCTCAACTGGTATCTGACTTTTTAGATATTGAACCAGGACAACGCGTGGTAGATACTTGTGCGGGTGCAGGTGGAAAATCATTACACTTAGCCGCTTTAATGGAAAACAAAGGGCAGCTAATATCTATGGATATTTACGGAAGTAAATTGAAAGAACTTAAAAGAAGAGCAAGAAGAAACGGCGCGCACAATATTGAAGTACGTGAAATAGATTCTACAAAGGTTTACAAGAAACTTCACGGAAGTGCAGATAGGGTTTTGATCGACGCACCTTGTACAGGATTGGGAGTGCTTAGAAGAAACCCAGATTCAAAATGGAAAATGCAACCAGAGTTTTTAGACAAGATTGTTAAAACTCAACACGAAATTATTAGAAACTACAGTAAAATTGTAAAACCCGGTGGTAAAATGGTGTATGCAACTTGCTCTATTTTACCGCAAGAAAACAGTCACCAAGTCCAGTCTTTCTTAAAATCTGAAGAAGGGAAAGATTTTACTTTGGTAAAGGACAAGAAAATCTATGCCTCTAAAAGTGGCTATGATGGTTTTTACATGGCTTTATTGGAGAAAAGCATATAAATCAATTATTAAAAAAGGCTTTCTATTTAAGAATAGAAAGCCTTTTTTTTTAATTAGACATTTGATAACCTATTCCTTTAACGTTGGGTATTCAACACCTAGCTGTTCCAAATATGTATCGTATTTGGTTTCGTCGTAATAATATTTTTCCAAAGCCGGTCTAAATTGGTCCTGCTTGTCTTTATTTAAGTAAATAGGCGGCATATCACTTTCTGATATCATCGGCTGATATTTGGTTTCTTTTTGCTGTTCATTATTAAAATAATCCCATGCGCCTTTCATAAGTTCCGGCTTCAGTAAAAAGTCGATAATGGTCATAGCCTCTACCTTGGCTCCAGCAACCACTCCCTTATGTGCAATTGGCGTAGCCATGGCAATAGCATTACTCCAATGATGCCCCTGCAATCCGGGTATATTTGAAGGATACCTTAAAGTTACCGTTGGTACTTTCCATGAGATATCCCCAATATCATCAGAACCTCCGCTTATTGGATCAACTACCGGCAACCCTAAATCATCCAATTTAGTGGGCAATCCCTCTATTTTTTCAGAGTTCACTTCTGTCTGCACCGCTTTAGCCAATTTTTGGTCAGCTGCAGACCATTGCGGCAGACCAACTTCTTTTATATTATCATACATGGTTTCGGCAATTACCTTATTATAATGCCTTGGCCATGCCGTACCCAACACTTTAGACGTCATGGTCGTACCTGTCATCAACGCCGCACCCTTGGCCATATCATTGGCCATAGCATACATTTCCATGATTCCTTCATACTTAATATCCCTAAAATAAAACCATATAGAAGCTTTTGATGGCACAACGTTTGGCTGATCTCCCGAATCCGTAAATATAGAGTGAGAACGTTTTAGTGGATGCAAATGCTCTCTCTTATAATTCCAGGCAATGTTCATAAGCTCCGCAGCATCTAAAGCACTTTTCCCTCTCCATGGTGAACCGGCTGAATGTGCTGCTTCCCCATCAAAACTATATTCAACAGAAATTAAACCTGTACCTCTAGTAGGACCGTAAGAAACTCCTAGATTGTTACCCACATGGGTGAAAATACACATATCAATATCATCAAAAAGACCGTCTCTTACGTACCATGCTTTAGCGGCGACCAATTCCTCTGCAATTCCCGGCCATACCAATAATGTTCCGCCAATATTTTCACGCTCCATAATTTTCTTGACCGCCAGGGCAGATGATATATTCATGGGTATTCCAGAATTGTGACCCTCCCCATGCCCAGGAGCTCCTTCTACTATAGGTTTATGATATGCCACACCAGGATATTGAGACGCTTTTGGTATACAATCTACATCACTGCCCAAAGCAATTACCGGTCCGTCTCCATTGCTCCACGTTGCAAACCAAGCCGTAGGTATACCTGAAATGGAATGCTCAATTTCAAATCCGTTCTCAGCGAGTATTCCCGTTAAATATTTAGAAGATTCAACTTCTTGAAACCCGAGCTCAGAAAAACTAAAAATTTTATCGACCATAACTTGCGATAATTTTTTGTTCTCCTCCACTAATACTGCAGCTTCAGATTTTAACTTTTCAATCTGTTTATTAGATCTTTTCTTTTGTGCATATGTCCCCATTAAAGTAAACAAACAGCACATAAATGTACATAAGGTAGTTTTTTGTTTCATTTTAGTTTGAATTAGTTACTAAAAGGTACACAAATTCATTGGCACAAAATGCACTAGCCTTTATTTTTATCTAATTGAAAACTTATTTACCTTATTTTGAAGAAATAGGAATTTTACCCCAATTGAAATGATGTTATCAGAAAGTAGTGTAAAATTGGCTAAAAAAGGGGTAGTTGTTGATTTTGTGGCACTTCAACCACCTCAACTTTCTCTTTTGTTTGTTTTTGCCCCCATTTGGTCATTGCTTGAACTACAGGCAAAAGTGATTTTCCCAAAGGTGTTAACGTATACTCTACACGAGGAGGAATTTCCCCGTAAAGTGTACGATCAAGAATACCAGACCTTTCCAATGATTTTAATTGCTTACTTAGCATTTGTCTATTTATACCCTCAATTTCATTAAAAAGTTTATTAAAACGATTGGTTCCTTTAGAAACATGATATAGAATAATAGGCTTCCACTTTCCACCTAACATATCCATACAATATTCAAGAGCCTTCGTTTCTATATTTTCTTTTGCCATGCTTTTTACTATAACTTCTACTTAATACAACGCTAAATCAGAATATTCTACATGAGTCTAAAAATCAAACTTAAATATATTTAAAAACGTTAATCTAAATTTTAGACTTAAAAGTAATACTTGAATAGGTGTTTTATTTTGATGGATAAAGATAAAACAATATCTCATTATTTTCATTAACAATCAGTGTTTAAAAGTGTTTTAAATTCCCGTAAATAGTAGCGGGTAAAACCTTAATTTTGTACTTTAAAAATCAATACCAGACACACGAAAATGATTCACTTTTTTGGGGAACCTACGAACAAGGTTTTTGCGGTACAGGCCGCTAAGGAGCTTTCATCAGAAGAAACAAATAAATTGATATGGTTGTTTGGCAACCAACCTAAAATAAATGCGGCGTCTCTAGACGCCTTTTTTGTTGGTCCTAGAGCCGCTATGATTACTCCTTGGAGTACCAATGCTACTGAAATTACCCAAAATATGGGTATTAGTGGTATTATCCGCATTGAGGAATTCAATAGTGTAAAGGAAGATTTTATAGGATTTGACCCTATGATTTCTCAAAAATATAAGGTACTTGACCAAGAAATCTTTACTATAAATGTTGAGCCAAAACCTATATTGAACATAGAGGACATTAGCGCCTTTAACCAACAGGAAGGATTGGCTCTTAATGATGAAGAAGTTGCTTACTTAGACCATCTTAGTAAAAAACTAGGTAGAAAATTAACTGATTCTGAAGTATTCGGTTTTAGCCAAGTGAACTCTGAACACTGTAGACACAAAATTTTCAACGGTACTTTTGTTATTGATGGTCAAGAGATGCCTACTTCTTTATTCAAATTAATTAAGAAGACATCACAGGAATTTCCTAACGATATCGTTTCGGCATACAAGGACAACGTGGCATTCGTTAAGGGACCTAAAGTGGTACAATTTGCCCCTAAAAGTGCAGATAAACCCGATTTTTACCAAGAAAAAGAGTTCGACTCCGTTATTTCCCTGAAAGCGGAAACACATAACTTCCCTACTACGGTAGAGCCATTTAATGGTGCCGCTACAGGTGCCGGTGGCGAAATTAGGGATAGATTGGCCGGTGGTAAAGGTTCATTGCCATTAGCTGGTACTGCAGTGTACATGACCGCATATAGCCGACTGGAAAAAAATCGTACTTGGGAGCAAGGCATGACAGAAAGAGATTGGCTGTACCAAACCCCAATGGACATATTGATAAAAGCCTCTAACGGTGCATCCGATTTTGGAAATAAATTTGGTCAGCCATTAATTTCCGGTTCGGTGCTCACTTTTGAGTATGATGAAAATTCCACTCCTTTTAATTCATCCGAAGAAAACAACACATCAGCTTCAACAAGTAAACGAAGATTAGGCTTTGATAAAGTAATAATGCAAGCCGGTGGTATTGGTTATGGCAAAGTGGAACAAGCTATTAAGGCTGAGCCTGAAACCGGTAATAAAATTGTAATTCTAGGTGGTGACAACTACCGTATTGGTATGGGCGGTGCCGCAGTATCTAGTGCAGATACGGGAGAATTTAGTTCTGCCATAGAATTGAACGCCGTTCAACGTTCTAACCCAGAAATGCAAAAAAGAGCAGCAAATGCTATTCGTGGTATGGTGGAAAGCGATGAAAATACCATTGTCTCCATTCATGATCACGGAGCTGGTGGCCACCTTAACTGTCTTTCTGAACTTGTTGAGGAAACAGGTGGAAAAATAGATTTGGATAAATTACCAGTGGGAGACCCTACCCTATCTGCCAAAGAAATTATTGGTAACGAATCCCAAGAACGTATGGGTCTTGTCATCGGTAAAAAAGATATCGATTTACTAAAACGTATTGCGGATCGCGAGCGCTCACCAATGTATGAAGTAGGTGATGTAACCGGTGATGACCGTTTTACTTTTGAATCGAACACCAATGGTGCCAAACCTATGGATTTGGAATTATCGGATATGTTCGGTAGCTCCCCTAAAACCGTAATGACAGATCATACGGTTGAACGCAATTACGCCAATGCCAATTATTCATTAGAGTTTTTTCATGATTACCTTGACGCCGTTCTACAACTAGAAGCCGTTGCCAGCAAAGATTGGCTAACGAACAAGGTTGACCGTTGTGTAGGTGGCCGTGTGGCAAAACAGCAATGTGTAGGTCCATTACAATTACCTTTGAACAATTGTGGTGTAATGGCTTTGGATTTTAAAGGTAAAGAAGGGATAGCCACTAGTATTGGCCACTCCCCCATTTCTGCACTGATAGACCCGTCTGCGGGTAGTAAAAATAGTATCGCGGAATCTTTGACCAATCTTATTTGGGCTCCTTTAAAGGACGGATTGGCTTCTGTTTCTTTATCTGCCAATTGGATGTGGCCATGTAAAAATGAAGGGGAAGATGCCCGTTTATATAAGGCGGTACAAGCGGTTTCTGATTTTGCTATTGAACTAGGTATTAACGTACCTACCGGAAAGGATTCGCTGTCCATGAAACAAAAATATAAGGATGGTGATGTCATTTCCCCAGGTACCGTTGTCATTTCCGCTGCCGGAAATTGTAATGATATTACCAAAGTAATAGAACCGGTATTACAAAAAGATGCAGGATCTATCTACTACATCAACCTTTCTAAAGATGCTTTTAAATTAGGTGGATCTTCGTTCTCACAAACCCGAAATAGTATTGGTAACGAAACGCCTACTATTACAGACTCCGCTTACTTTAAAACTGTGTTCAATACGGTTCAATCTTTAATTAAAGATGATAAAATTGTTGCTGGACATGATGTTGCCTCTGGCGGATTGATCACCACCTTACTTGAACTGTGCTTTGCAGATACCAATTTAGGAGCAAACCTTGACCTTACCGCTTTGGGTGAGACCGATACTATAAAAGTATTGTTCTCAGAAAATGCAGGTATTGTGCTACAAGCAAAAGATGATAGCATTGAATCTGTTTTTGAATCGAATGCGATAGATGCCGTTAAACTAGGAACCGTTTCTAATGAAGCCATCCTTACTATTAAAAATAACGGGATGGAAATGGGACTTAACATTGAGACTTTACGCGATACATGGTTTAAAACATCTTATCTATTGGACAATCAGCAAACCGCAAATGGTTTAGCAAAAGATAGATTTGAAAATTATAAAGTACAACCGTTACAATATACTTTTCCGACTTCAACTCCATTAACCCTTCCTAGCCGTGCGCTTAACACTGGCGAAAGTAGACCAAAAGCAGCTATTCTGCGTGAAAAAGGAAGTAACTCTGAACGTGAAATGGCAAACGCCATGTATTTAGCCGGTTTTGAAGTTAAAGATGTTCACATGACCGACCTTATCTCTGGTCGTGAAAATCTAGAGGATATTCAATTCTTAGGAGCCGTTGGGGGTTTCTCCAACTCAGACGTTTTAGGTAGCGCAAAAGGATGGGCAGGCGCCATTAAATACAACGAAAAGGCAAATACGGTTATAAAGAACTTCTTTGCTAGACCAGATACCTTATCAGTTGGAATTTGTAATGGATGTCAATTGTTCATGGAATTGGATCTGATTAATCCGGAGCATGAAACCCATGGCAAAATGACGTACAATGATTCTCACAAACATGAGAGCAACTTTACATCAGTAGAAATACAAAAGAACAACTCCGTTATGCTTTCATCATTAGAAGGCAGTAAACTTGGGGTATGGATTTCTCATGGCGAAGGTAAATTCTCTTTACCACTCTCTGAGGACAATTATGATATCGTTGCTAAATACGGTTATGAAGGTTACCCGGCAAACCCTAATGGTAGTGATTTTAACACAGCAATGCTTTGTGATAAAACCGGTAGACACCTTGTAACCATGCCACATATAGAACGTTCTATTTTCCCTTGGAACTGGGCACATTACCCTGAAGACAGAAATGATGAAGTTTCACCCTGGGTCAGTGCTTTTGTAAATGCCAAGGAATGGATCATAAATCAGAAATAATTACAACCTTATAAAACCACAAAAGCTGTGTACTACCAATAGATGGGTACACAGCTTTTTTTTACAACCAAAACATATTATCTCACCAACAACCTTCCGCTCCATGTTTTTTCTTTGGAGTTTTGAAGTTTGTATAGGTACAGGCCTGGGCCCAAATCTTTTCTTTCTACAATAATTTCATTTTGCCCGGCAATACTTTCACCTTCCATATGATGGCTGCCAATAAGCTTACCACTTAAAGAATATATATCCAACTCATAAGTATCTGCATTTTCCTCATAAAAATAAAGGCTGGCACTTTCGATCATAGGATTAGGATACACTACCGATTTATTTAAATCTGTGTCTACAAATTCTTGTCCTGGCTCTCTATTGTGGAAATCAACATTTTGCAACTCTAAAGATTTTTCTTCAGCATAACCATTCTCTGCAACCAAATTAAAGGACAACACTTTTATATCGGAAAAATCAGTTTCTTCACCTGCATCATTCTTAAAATCAGTTTCAGACAAGGTGTACACTTTAAGTTCATTCTCTAAACCAACGTTGGTCTTATAGATGGTACCGTCACCTTTTATCAATTGCACATCCATATTGGCAGTACCCTTTGCTTCAAAACTAATTTTGGAATAATCACTTAAATCTACCGCCGTAAACCTTGGATTCAGAGCCCTGTACACTCCAACGTAATTACTAGTTGTTCCTGATAATTTAATATTACGTTCTATAGGGTAACCATCACCAACATATGGACCTTCTGCCGGCAACACCTCATAGGTAGATACCGTAGTTGCATCTGCAGAATCATCTAAGCCCCATGGAGCATCTGCCACAAATAAATCATCTGGCGTTGCACCTGATCCAGAACTAATTCTAAAACCTAGATCAAATAAAGTACCTGTTTTTAAGGCAACAGAATCTAAATACCCATCTATTTCCGCAGATACGCCCAAAACTTCAGTAACACTGGTTTCCGTAAGTTTTAAACCGCCTTCAAGGTCAATGCTTTCAGAATTATTATTGTTTACGATATTCAACAATACTTCTCCATTCTTATAACTGGCCGATTTTACAAAAACAGGCGGTGGTGTAGACCCGGTATATTCAGATATTTCTGAATTGACTTCCAACAAATCAAGAATCTCGTCTGCCAACAACAATAGGTCATCTACTGAATTAGACCAGATTTGAAAATTATAGTAAGCGGTATCACTGGTATAAGCATCTATATTCCAATGCGATTCTATTATAAAGTTACCTTCTGCGTTTACTCTGGCAGAAAATGTCAAGGCGAATTCCAAACTACCATCTGGCTGCTTAATAATAGACTTTATAAAATCTTTTTCTCTTAACTGAATATTACTTACCGATAGCAATTGTGCTCCTAGAAAACGGTCACAAATAAATTTACTATGCTCATAAACGGTGTTATCTGTTTTGATCACCATTAAAGAACCTAAGTTTGTTGAACCATTTAAATAATCTACGGAATAAATATCCGATGCATTGGTCAAATCCAACAAATCACTTGGTGAAGATTCAATGGTACTGGTTTCTCCAACTACACCCAAAGGAACAAGAGAATTTAAAGGAATGTTATTTACGTCGTTCTTTGAACTTAATCCGTACAGCGCACTTTTAACCAACTTTTTTGCTTTGGTTTTATCAAAGATATAGTTGGATTTAGCTCGGTTAAAATTTCTTTTGCTGATTAAGTTAGCCAATCTATCATTGCTTTCCAACCCTCCCTTATTTGCACTAGACGTAGTAACTATCACAGGACAGGAAGCAACACCTGAACAAGATGGGTCATCGCAATCCACAAGACCATCACCATCGTCATCAATACCATTTAAACAATCTTCTTGAGGCACAGGTGCCGTGGGGCAACGTGCACCGTCATTACTAGAAGCTGCAGGACCAAATGCAAATATGTTAGACTGTATTATACCTAAGGTAATATCTTGAACATTATCAATTTTATAAACAGAACCGGTTTGGTTGGCAGAAATGTAGAAATTACCATCTACATCAAAATAAACGGCGCCAAAAGTATACTTTAAACCATCAAGAATTGGAACGGCTCCCAAGTTATAGACCGTACCTGTAGCAGGGTCTATTTTATATAACAATCTTGTACTTCCCTCTACAGTATACAACATACCATCGGCAGCATTAAAAGCCCAGTCTGCAATATTTAAACTCTGACTTAGTTCAAAAGCACCTAAATATTGTAGATATGTATCTGAATCTGGATTAATATCGACTTTATAATATGAAGAGCCACCTGCCTTAAAGTAGTAAATACCATCGGGCGAAATATCACCTACATATTTATTTCCGGTAGGTAATTCCGGAATGGTATATTGATCAACAGAATAATCTTTACCTATTCTTACAATGGTGCTTGAAGGTGTTTTTAAATAGCCCCATAAATAACCATCCGTAGGGTTATAACCTACACCATTTACATTACCGGGAGTAATATTTTCAGCAACTAAATAAGAACTACCAGAAGCTAGGTCCAATGCATAAATATCATTATATTGAAATAAATAGGCATTGTAATCACAATTGAAAGGTTCTGATTGCGCTATAGCCTTCGCTCCTATTAATAATGCAAAGACGGTTATAAATTTGAAAAAATAAGCTGTTATGTAGTTTTTTTTCATGTTTTCTACGATTTGGGTAACATTTATTGAAACAAACTTAACTATATTTGATAAGGAAAATTCCTACAAAAAGTTAGGTTGATTACATAACACGCTCAAATACAATTTATTGTAGACAAATGGTTAAAATCGATATATTCCCACATAAAAGGCTAGAATTAAGAATATTGTAATGAGAAGCTGATTTATTTAATAATACAATTTTAAAATATGGAGTTCTTTCACTATTTTGCAATTCTTATTAGAAATTAAGTATGCAAAAAGTTACCCGTCTTTTTGACTTCCCATATTATCAGCTAGAAAAGCATGCCTTAGATAAGGCCTTGGTGTCAAAAAAAAATGGAAAGTGGATTAGTACATCTACGCAAGAGTATATCAACAAAGCAAATGCCATTAGTCGTGGGTTATTACGATTAGGCGTGCAGCCCAACGATAAAATCGCCGTTATTTCACTTACCAATAGAACCGAATGGAATATTATGGATATTGGCATTCTTCAACTTGGTGCACAGAACGTACCGGTGTACCCCACCATATCCGAAGAAGATTATGCCTATGTGCTAAACCATTCTGAGGCAAAATATTGTTTTGTTTCCTGTGGTGAAGTATATGAAAAAGTAGCAGCGATCAAAGATCAGGTGCCTAGTTTAAAAAATATCTATTCATTTGATGACCTATCGGATTGTGAAAGTTGGGAAAAAGTATTGGAACTAGGTGAAGACACCACTAACCAAAAGGAAGTCGATAAACTAAAAGATGAGGTTTCTCCAGATAATCTGGCAACGTTAATTTATACTTCTGGTACTACGGGAAGACCTAAAGGTGTAATGCTTTCACACAACAATTTGGTTAGTAATGCCATTGAAAGCTCTAAACGTTTTCCTATTGTTGATGGTGAAACTAAGGCGTTAAGCTTTTTACCTCTGTGCCATGTTTACGAGCGCATGCTAATTTACCTATACCAATTTAGAGGCGTAACCATTTATTATGCTGAATCATTGGATAAAATAAGTGACAACCTAAAAGAAACCAGTCCGCATGTTATGACAGCGGTACCACGACTTTTAGAAAAAGTATATGATAAAATTTACGCCAAGGGTACAGAACTTACCGGCATAAAAAAGAAATTGTTCTTCTGGGCCGTGGAGCTCGGATTAAAATATGAACCATACGGTAAAAATGGTTGGTGGTATGAAACACAACTTTCTATAGCTAGAAAACTAATTTTTAGTAAATGGAAAGAAGGACTGGGAGGCAATCTTAGTTTGATCGCCTCGGGTAGCGCAGCCCTACAACCAAGATTATCTCGAATTTTCAACGCTGCCGAATTTGGATTAATGGAGGGCTATGGTTTATCTGAAACTTCTCCGGTGATTTCAGTGAACGATATGCGTGTTGGTGGTTTTAAAATTGGAACTGTTGGTAAACCTATAGACCGTACAGAAGTAAAGATTGCAGCAGACGGTGAAATTTGCATAAAAGGTCCTCAGGTAATGATGGGGTATTACAAAGACCCTGAAAAAACCAAAGAGGTTATTGTTGATGGCTATTTCTTAACCGGTGATATAGGTGAGCTTGATAGCGAGGGGTTCCTAAAAATAACCGATCGTAAAAAGGAAATGTTCAAAACCTCTGGAGGTAAATATGTAGCACCGCAATTATTGGAGAACCGCTTTAAGCAGTCTAGATTCATTGAGCAAATAATGGTAGTAGGCGAAGGCGAAAAAATGCCGGCTGCACTTATTCAGCCAGATTTTGAATTTTTAAAAGAATGGGCGGCAATACACAAAATTGATATTAACACGAATTCAGATATTATTAAGAACGAGCAAGTATTAGCAAGGTATCAGCAAGAAATTGACGAGGCCAACGAAAAGTTCGCAAAATGGGAAAAGGTAAAACAGTTTAGACTTACCCCGGATATTTGGAGCATTGACGGTGGACACTTAACTCCCACCATGAAGTTGAAGAGAAAAGTTATAAAGGAAAAATACATTTCTCTGTATAATGATATTTATGAGCATTAACAGATAAGAAACCATTTTACATTATAACAATGACACCCAACTGAATCAACATAATTTTTTTAGTTGGGTGTCTTGCTTTTAATTTATTAGCCCGCATACCTGATAAGAATACGCACAACTTTAACTAACTATATAGCAACAGTTAAATTATACTAGCTTAAATAACTTTGGTAACGCCCAATTAAATAAAATATAATAAAATTTATTATGCATGCATAATAAATTTTATTATATTTGGGAACCAACTAAAGGAGTATGAAAGAAGCAACGATAGATTATGCGTTGAGAGCTACATGGCAAGCTGTAGCAAGAATGTATAATGAGGAAGCAAAGAAATTTGATTCTACTATGGCCGTTGGCTTTACTTTATTGAGCATTGACCCAAAAGCAGGTACACCTTCAACTTCCCTAGGACCAAAAATGGGAATGGAAGCTACCAGCCTCTCCAGAATTTTAAAAAGTATGGAGCAAAAAGGTCTAATTATAAGAAAACCAAATCCTAAAGATGGTAGAGGTGTTCTTATTTATTTGACAGAATTTGGATTGGAAAAAAGAAACGATTCAAAAAACACTGTCATTAGATTTAATGAAGTAGTTAAAGATGAAGTTACCGATGAAAAGCTTGCCCATTTTTTTGAAGTTACAGAAGCCATAAACAAGCTTATCGCAGACAAAAAATTATTTTAATTCAACTTATCAATTAATACAGCATAAAGTACATGAACAAGCACATTAAAAAAGTAGCAGTAATTGGCTCAGGGATAATGGGTAGTGGTATTGCCTGCCATTTTGCAAATATTGGCGTAGAGGTTTTATTGCTAGATATTGTTCCTCGTGAACTAAATGATAAAGAAAAAGCCAAAGGCTTAACATTAGAAGACAAAGTAGTACGCAATAGAATGGTGAACGATTCTTTGACGGCAGCGTTGAAATCAAAACCATCTCCTATTTATCATCAGAAATTTGCAAATCGTATTACAACTGGAAACTTAGAAGATGATATCGCAAAAGTATCTAAGGTAGATTGGATCATTGAAGTAGTTGTTGAACGCTTAGATATTAAAAAACAAGTATTTGAAAATTTAGAAAAGTACCGTACACCTGGTACGCTAATTACTTCCAACACTTCTGGTATTCCGATCAAGTTTATGTCGGAAGGTAGAAGTGAAGATTTCCAAAAGCACTTTTGTGGCACTCACTTTTTTAACCCAGCACGTTACCTAAAGCTTTTTGAAATTATTCCAGGTCCCAAAACTTCGCCTGAGGTATTAGAGTTTTTAAACGGTTACGGAGAAAAATTCTTAGGAAAAACTTCAGTTGTTGCTAAAGATACTCCTGCATTTATAGGTAATAGAATAGGAATATTCAGCATCCAGAGCCTTTTCCATATGGTTAAGGAAATGGACATGACCGTTGAAGAAGTAGACAAACTTACAGGTCCGGTTATTGGTAGACCAAAATCGGCCACCTTTAGAACAGTTGATGTAGTTGGCTTAGACACCCTTGTTCATGTTGCTAATGGTATATACGATAACTGTACCGATGATGAGCGCCACGACCTGTTTAAATTACCTGATTTCATCAGCACCATGATGGAGAATAAATGGTTGGGCAGTAAAACCGGACAAGGATTCTATAAAAAGTCTAAAGATGATAAGGGCAAGACCGAAATTTTGACCCTTGATTTGGATTCGATGGAGTATCGCTCTAAAAAGAGCGCAAAATTCGGCACATTAGAGTTGACCAAAACTATTGATAAAGTTGTTGATCGTTTTGCTGTACTCGTTGGTGGAAAAGACAAGGCAGGAGAATTTTACAGAAAAAGTTTTGGACAATTATTTGCCTATGTATCGCACAGAATTCCTGAAATTACCGATGAGCTTTATAAGATTGACGATGCAATGAAAGCTGGTTTTGGTTGGGAACATGGTCCTTTCCAAATTTGGGATGCCGTTGGCGTTGACAAAGGATTGGAGTTCATCAAAGCAGAAGGTCTAGAAGCTGCTGCTTGGGTACATGAAATGAAAGCTTCTGGTAATAATTCTTTCTATGCAGTTAAAGATGGGGCTACCTATTACTATGATATCCCTAAAAAATCCGTAGAAAAAATACCGGGACAAGATTCCTTTATTATTCTTGATAATATTAGAAAATCCAAAGAAGTTTTCAAAAACAGCGGTGTTGTTGTTGAAGACTTAGGAGACGGAATCCTAAATGTGGAGTTCCAATCTAAAATGAATACCATTGGTGGTGATGTTTTAGCCGGACTAAATAAAGCCATTGATATGGCCGAAAAAGATTTTCAAGGTTTAGTCGTTGGTAACCAAGCTGCAAACTTCTCTGTTGGAGCCAATATTGGTATGATTTTTATGATGGCGGTGGAGCAAGAATATGATGAGCTGAATATGGCCATTAAAATGTTCCAAGACACCATGATGCGTATGCGCTATTCCGCTATTCCAACAATATCCGCCCCTCATGGTATGACCTTAGGTGGTGGTTGCGAGCTTTCTTTACATGCAGACATGGTAGTCGCAGCAGCTGAAACCTATATAGGACTTGTTGAGTTTGGTGTTGGGGTTATTCCTGGCGGTGGTGGCTCTAAAGAATTTGCTGTTAGAGCACAAGACACTTTTAAAAAGAACGATGTAGAATTAAATGTTCTTCAAGAATACTTTTTAACTATTGGTATGGCAAAGGTTTCCACTTCTGCATATGAAGCTTACGACCTAGGAATACTGCAACATGGCAAAGATATAATTGTAGTAAATAAGGACAGGCAAATTGCAACTGCTAAGGCATATGCAAAACTAATGGCGGAGCAAGGTTATACGCAACCTGTAAAACGTTCAGATATCAAAGTCTTAGGAAAACAGGCATTAGGTATGTTCTTAGTAGGAACAGATTCTATGGAGGCTAGCCATTATATCAGTGAACATGATAAGAAAATTGCGAATAAGCTTGCGTATGTAATGGCAGGTGGCGATTTATCTGAACCTACTTTGGTAAACGAGCAGTACCTGTTAGATTTAGAAAGAGAAGCTTTCCTTTCACTGTGTACCGAAAGAAAAACGTTAGAGAGAATTCAGCACATGTTGAAAACCGGAAAACCGTTACGTAATTAATTTACGCAGCTATATGCCATTAGCTTATGGTTATTGGCAATCTTATTTAACAACAAATAATGCTATGAGTGTAAAACTGATAGCTAAAAGCAAGAGTAAAAAATGAAAACAGCATATATAGTTAAAGGTTATAGAACAGCGGTAGGTAAAGCACCTAAGGGAGTTTTTCGCTTTAAACGTACCGATGAATTGGCAGCGGAAACCATCGAGTATATGATGAAAGAATTGCCAAATTTAGATAAAAAACGAATTGATGACGTCATCGTTGGTAATGCTATGCCAGAAGGTTCCCAAGGTTTAAACATGGCACGTTTAATCTCACTTATGGGATTGGACATTGTTGATGTTCCTGGAGTTACCGTCAACAGATTTTGTTCATCTGGTATTGAAACTATTGGTATAGCAACTGCAAAAATTCAATCTGGAATGGCAGATTGCATTATTGCAGGTGGTGCTGAAAGTATGAGTTCAGTACCTATGACCGGTTACAAAACAGAATTAAATTATGACGTTGTAAAAGCAGGTCATGAGGATTACTACTGGGGAATGGGAAATACCGCTGAGGCAGTTGCCAACGAGTATAAAGTATCTCGTGAGGATCAAGATGAATTTGCCTATAATTCTCATATGAAAGCCCTTCGTGCTCAAGCGGAAGACCGCTTTCAAGACCAAATAGTGCCTATTGAGGTAGAAGAAACCTATGTAGGTGCCGATGGTAAAAAAGCGACCAAAAAATATACCGTAACAAAAGATGAAGGGCCAAGAGCGGGTACATCAACTGCCGTATTGAATAAGCTTAGACCAGTATTTGCAGCCGGTGGTAGTGTTACAGCTGGTAACTCTTCTCAAATGAGTGATGGTGCTGCTTTTGTAATGGTGATGAGCGAAGAAATGGTAAAAGAATTAAATCTTGAGCCTATTGCCCGTCTTGTTAATTATGCCGCTGCTGGTGTACCACCAAGAATTATGGGTATTGGTCCTGTAGCCGCGGTGCCAAAAGCACTTAAACAAGCCGGTCTAAAACAAGATGATATAAAACTGATTGAATTGAATGAAGCTTTTGCATCTCAATCCCTTGCAGTTATTAGAGAACTAGGCTTAAATCAAGATATTGTAAATGTTAATGGTGGCGCAATTGCTTTAGGCCATCCGTTAGGTTGTACAGGAGCTAAATTATCGGTTCAGCTTTTTGATGAAATGCGTAAAAGAAATATGCAAGGACAGTACGGTATGGTTACTATGTGCGTAGGTACTGGACAAGGTGCCGCAGGCATATTCGAATTTTTAAAATAACAAACTTATTTTTTGGAATAGGGTATTCACTTAATACTTATTACCAAATACTTTATACTAAATACAATTAACAACATGAGTACAGAAACAACGGATAAAGACATTCTTAGAGGAGGACAATTCCTTGTCAAAGAAACCAACTGTGATGATATTTTCACTTTAGAGGATTTGAACGAAGAACAAAAAATGATGCGTGAAAGCACCAAAGAATTCGTTGATAGAGAATTATGGGCACACTGGGAACGTTTTGAGAAAAAAGATTACGCATATACCGAAGAAACCATGCGTAAAGCCGGTGAACTAGGTTTACTGAGCGTAGCAGTACCAGAATCATACGGTGGTATGGGTATGGGGTTTGTTTCTACAATGCTAGTCTGTGATTATATTTCTGGTGCAACCGGATCCTTTAGTACTGCATTCGGAGCGCATACTGGTATTGGTACTATGCCAATAACTTTATACGGTACTGAGGAACAAAAACAAAAGTATGTACCTAAACTAGCCTCAGGCGAGTGGTTTGGAGCGTATTGCCTTACCGAACCAGGTGCTGGATCAGATGCAAATTCGGGTAAAACAAAGGCCGTTTTATCAGAAGATGGTAAAACTTATAGTATTACCGGTCAAAAAATGTGGATCTCAAATGCTGGTTTCTGTAACTTGTTTATCGTATTCGCACGTATTGAAGATGACAAAAATATTACCGGGTTTATCGTAGAAAATGACCCTAGTAATGGTATTACCTTAGGTGATGAGGAAAAGAAATTAGGTATTCACTCCTCTTCTACTCGCCAAGTATTCTTTAATGAAACAAAAGTTGCTGTTGAAAATATGCTTTCCACCAGAGGAAACGGTTTTAAAATTGCAATGAATGCCCTAAACGTTGGTCGTATTAAATTAGCCGCTGCTTGTTTAGAGGCACAAAGAAGGGTGATCAACGAGGCTGTTAATTATGCGAACGAAAGAATTCAGTTCAAAACTCCAATCGTTAACTTTGGTGCCATAAAAGCAAAATTAGCCGATATGACCACAAATGCTTATGTTGGTGAATCTGCTTGTTACCGTGCTGCAAAGAACATTGAAGATAGAATTGCAATACGTGAAAGCGAAGGCAATACTCACCAAGAAGCTGAATTAAAAGGTGTTGAAGAGTATGCTATAGAATGTTCTATTTTAAAAGTGGCGGTTTCGGAAGATGTACAGCATACAGCAGATGAAGGTGTGCAGATTTTTGGAGGTATGGGCTTCAGCGCAGATACACCAATGGAATCCGCTTGGAGAGATGCAAGAATTGCACGTATATACGAAGGAACCAATGAAATCAACAGAATGTTAGCTGTAGGTATGCTTGTTAAAAAGGCTATGAAAGGTCATGTAGACCTTTTAGGACCTGCAACCGCAGTTGGCGAAGAGCTCATGGGAATTCCTTCTTTTGATACTCCTGATTTTTCTGAACTGTTTGCAGAAGAAAAGGATATTTTAAAAAGACTAAAGAAAGTGTTCTTAATGGTCGCTGGATCTGCAGTTCAAAAATTTGGTCCAGAATTGGAAAAGCACCAACAATTGATGTTAGCTGCTTCTGACATTCTTATTGAAGTTTATATGGCAGAATCTGCATTATTACGTACAGAGAAAAACGCAAAACGTTTTGGAGAAGAGGCGCAGGCCACCCAAATTGCGATGTCTAAGTTATATTTGTACAATGCAACCGAAACTATCATTAAAAAAGGTAAGGAAGCCATTATATCTTTCGCTGAAGGTGATGAACAAAGAATGATGTTAATGGGACTTAAACGTTTTACAAAATATACAAATTACCCTAATGTAGTAGCTTTACGCACACAAATTGCCGATAAGGTAGCTGCAGATAACGGGTATACCTTTGACTAATTCAGATTACTTTTGTTGTTTGGTAACTTGAATGTTAAACCGTCCCAATTGGGGCGGTTTTTTTGTTTGGTATAAATCGTTATTGCGACTACTTTTGAGCCATGCATAAAAAATTACTCCAACAAGTGTATTCATCCTCTGACTTTAACACCAACGGGCACGCACTTATAGACCAGTTGACCGCTCATTTAGAGGATAAATTAAATGGAAAATCCCCAAATGCCATTCATTGGAACGACCCTGAGGATGAACTCCAGTTTTGGAAGGATTTTCTATATCACGGAAATAGCAAGAATTTGTTCCAGGAAATCAACAAACGTACCACGCACATTCACCATCCACATTACCTTGGTCATCAGGTGAGTCCTCCAGCCCCAATTACCGCACTCACAGGATTATTGAGTTCGCTATTAAATAACGGTACTGCGGTATATGAAATGGGCATGTCTTCCAATGCTATTGAACGCATTATCATTGAAGTGATTTGTAATAAAATTGGCTTTAATAATAATGCTGGAGGTTTTTTAACATCTGGTGGTACACTTGCCAATCTTACCGCATTATTAAGTGCTAGAAAAGCGATTACCAAAAAGGATATTTGGAATGATGGCAATCAAAATCAACTAGGTATAATGGTCAGTGAAGAAGCGCATTACTGTGTAGACCGTGCGGCAAGAATTATGGGTTTAGGGGATCAAGGCATAATTAAAGTACCCGTTACCAAAGATTTTGCAATGGACATCCATGTTTTAGAAGCTAAATATAAGGAAGCGCAAGAAAGCGAAATTGAGGTCTTTGCCATAATCGGTAGTGCTCCATCTACTGCTACAGGTATTTTTGATAATCTTGAGTGCATTTCTGAATTTGCCCAAGAACATAATATATGGTTTCATGTTGATGGTGCACATGGTGGTGCCGGTATTTTTTCTGAAAAATACAAGCATACGCTAAAAGGCATTGCTCAAGCAGATTCAGTAGTTATTGATGGTCACAAAATGATGATGATGCCAGCATTGACCACCGCCCTACTCTTTAAGGATGAAAAAAATGCCAAGGCTACATTTAGTCAAAAAGCGGATTACTTATTGACCGACTCAGAACATGAAGATTGGTACAATTCCGGCAAGCGTACCTTTGAATGCACAAAAAATATGATGGCCATACATTGGTTTACACTTCTAAAACTCTATGGTGAAGAAGTTTTTGATGCCAATGTTACCCTATTATATGATTTGGGTTCCTTATTTGCCGACATTATAGAGGCTGAACCTAATTTTGAACTGGCATTACGCCCAATGTCAAATATTGTATGTTTTAGATATGTAAACCCTAATTTCAATTTTGAAGAGCAAAACAATTTAAACATAAAAATTCGCCAGTATCTTTTAGAAGATGGCGAATTTTATATTGTACAGACCAAATTAAAAAATGTTCATTTCTTACGAGTAACCGTTATGAATCCGTTTTCAACGGAAGAACACTTTAAAGCCCTAATCCATAAAATTAAGGCTTATGTTATGAGGTAATTATTCTCTCAAAGTTTCTAACATTTGATCCTCACTTTCTTTCTTAGAAAAGTTGATGGCACATTCTATCAACGCTAAATGTGAATATGCCTGAGGGAAGTTTCCTAGTAACCTTTTAGTCTTAAAGTCAATATCTTCACTAAATAGACCTAAATGATTACTATAACCTAATAATCTCTCAAAATACTCCAACGCCTTCTTCTCTTCCCCTATTTTAAATAAACTATTAATGTACCAGAATGTACAAACCGTAAATGAAGAAGATGGCAAACCAAAATCATCTTCATTCTTATATCTATACAACAATCCATCATTACTTAATTCGTCTCCAATGGCATTAACGGTTTTAATATATCTTTCATCTTTTGCATCAACACATCCGTAAGATTCCATTAATAAGACAGAAGCATCCAAATCTTTGGAACCATAAGATTGGGTATAAGCCCCAACTTCATCGTTCCAGGCATTATCATAGATATCTTGCCAAATTTCCGCCCTTATTGGTTCCCATTTATCAATTTTATGCTGCTTGCCCAGCATTTCAGCAACTTTTATGGCACGATCCAAGGCTGTCCAGCATAATACTTTAGAAAATGTAAAATGTCTATCCTCTGTACGGAACTCCCAAATTCCTTTATCGGCATCCTTCCAATTATTGCTTACGATCCAAACAATACCTTTGGTAATGGCCCATAAGTCCTCACCATTTTCTATGTCTATGCTGAATTTCACCATTTGTTCATAAATCACATCCATCAGAATACCATAAATATCATTCTGCTTTTGGTGATATGCCGCATTACCAATACGCACCGGTTTAGAACCTTTGTAACCAGCCAAGTGCTCCAAGGTTTCTTCGGTCAGTTTTTTCTCTTTATTGATCCCGTACATGATCTGTAACTTCTCTGCCTTATCGGGTATCAAATCTATAATGAACTGTAAATATCGTCTTGCCACGTTCTTATGTCCCAATTCAGATACTACTTTAATCACCATTGATGCATCCCTTATCCAACAGAAACGATAATCCCAATTACGTACTTCACCAATGGTTTCTGGTAAAGAGGTGGTAGCTGCAGCCAAAACAGCTCCGGTCTTATCATAGCTCAATAATTTTAATGTCAAGGCACTTCTTGAAATTTCATCGTTAAATTTCTTGTAAGTTGGGGTTAAATCTGTCCAGTTTAACCAGTAAACCTTGGTGTTCTGTAAATCAAGATAAGCCCTTTCTGTGGTTGGCAACAACAATTTTTCATTGTAGCCCATAAGCATGTACTCATCTTGAAGAAGTTCTACTTCAACACTATTGACTATAGATTCTTGATCAAAGGAAGTGTATAGAAATACGGTATCGAACTTAACATCGTAAGTGAGACTGGCTATAAAATCCTTTTTAATAAAAGTTTCGGTTTTCCCCATGGCATATTCCAATCTTGGATCATACAAAACAGAAAAACTTGGCTTACCTGAAATTAATTTAAAATACCTGATCAACTCTGGTGGCGCATGGTGACTACCATCCAACTTACGATATCTGGGCATGAAGTCATGAATTTCAAAGTGATCTTCGCCAGATTTAAAAGAGGTAATCAATATATTGGTGTACCTCTCATATTTCTGAGTAATCTCATAGCTGTCATCAACCCTTATTTCAAAACTTCCACCTATATTTTCATCCAGTAATTTGGCAAATACAGACGGACTATCAAATTCTGGCAAACAGCACCAATCTATGCTTCCTGTCTTTGAAATTAATGCTGCACTTCTGCAATTCCCTATTATTCCGTAGTCTAAATTATCCATTCAATAAAATTCTTGATTCATTTGAGGTTTCAATTGGTATTGCCCTCCTTTTTCCCGAAATTTAGAGAAATAATTATCAAGAAGAAGCAAAAAATTCTCTTTTATGGCGAAAACTATCATTATCTCAAATAGACTACCTGTACAATTACAAATTAGCAATGGCGACATTACTGCGGTACCAAGTGTAGGTGGACTGGCCACAGGAATGAAATCTGTACACTCCGGCGGTGATAGCCTTTGGATTGGTTGGAGCGGATTAACGGATGAAGAAATTCCCGAAGAATTGGTTCCTAAAATTGATAGCGCCTTAGCGGAGCATGGATCTTCAAAAGTTAATTTAACGGAGAAAGAGGTAGATGGTTTTTACTATGGATTTAGTAATAGAACCATATGGCCTTTATTTCATTACTTCTTAGAATATTCTGAATTTGAGCTGGATAGCTGGGAAACATACAAAGCGGTAAACCAAAAATTTGCCGATGCCATCCTTGAAAAAGCAAACAATGAAGACACTATTTGGATACATGACTATCAATTAATGTTGGTGCCCCAAATGGTAAGAGCAGAAAGACCGGATATTTCTATAGGCTTCTTTCTACATATTCCCTTTCCATCGTATGAGATTTTTAGAACCCTACCTTGGCGACGTGAAGTATTACAAGGGCTGCTGGGGTCTGATCTGATCGGTTTTCATACCTATGACTACGAACGCCACTTTTTAAGCTCTGTTAGAAGGCTACTAGGTTTAGAGGTAAGCTTTAACGATATCTATTTAGATGATAGGGTTATAAAAGTAGACTCTTTCCCTATGGGTATCGATTATAAGAAGTTTAGCGATGCAGCAAAAGAACACTCTCAACGTACCGAGGATCAAAAATCCGAATTGCAGAAACGACTGGATACTCATAAAAAATCTGCTCCCGATGCCAAATTTTTCCTTTCTATAGATCGTTTAGATTATACCAAGGGTATTGCAAAACGTTTAAATGCCTTTGAGTATTTTTTAAAGAAATATCCGCAGTATAAAGAGAAAGTAAGACTTATTATTCTAGCGGTTCCGTCTAGATCTAACGTACCTCAATACCAATTATTAAAACGGGAAGTTGATGAACTTGTAGGACGCATTAACGGGGAGTTGTCCACTGTTAGCTGGACGCCAATATGGTATTTCTATAGATCTATGCCATTTGAAAACCTTATTGACCTTTACACCTCTTCTGATATTGCTTGGCTAACGCCCATAAGAGATGGTATGAATTTGGTAGCTAAAGAATACATTGCCACTAGAACAGATAAGACAGGAGTGCTTATACTAAGTGAAATGGCAGGTTCTGCAAATGAAATGAACGAGTCATTATTAATTAATCCTAATAATTTTGAGCAAATTGCCGACTCTCTTTATGAAGCTATCAATATGCCCGAAGAAGAGCAGGTATCAAGAAATACATTGCTACAAAAAAGACTGGAACGCTATAATGTAGAAAAATGGGCCAACGATTTTATGAACTCCCTGGTGAGCCAGAAAGAAAAAGATCAGACTTACCGATCTAAAAAATTATCGGTTGACCTTATGAATACCGTAATGAGCAAATATAAAAACGCCAAAAGAAGATTGGTTTTTTTAGATTATGATGGTACATTGGCCGGTTTTCACAACGACCCGCAAAAAGCGTCACCAGATGAAGAGCTTTACGCATTATTGGATCAAATTTCATCTCAACCCAATACAGATATGTATTTAATTAGCGGAAGGGATAAAGAGACCTTTACCAAATGGTTTCTTCCTAAGAAATACAATATGATCGTTGAGCATGGTGTTTGGATCTCTCAAGGTGGTGAGGAATTTAGAATGCTAGAAACGGTGAAAAAAGATTGGATGGAGAAAATATTACCAGTTCTTGAATCTTTTGTAGATCGTACGCCAGGTAGTTTCGTGGAAGAGAAAAACTATTCATTGGCTTGGCATTACCGAAATACAGATCCAGATTTTGGTCAGAAGAGATCGGTTGAATTGAATACGGTATTAACCAGTCTTATTGCTAACGATGACCTCAGCGTACTCAATGGTAATAAGGTAATGGAAATCAAGAGCAGCAACGTAAATAAAGGAAGAGCGTCTATGCGTGTGTATACCGAGCATGACTACGATTTTGTTTTTGCTATAGGTGATGATTGGACAGATGAATTTATGTTCCAGGAACTGCCAGAAGATGCTGTTACCGTAAAGGTGGGCAGACAAAAAACCCAAGCAAGATACTTTGTTGACAATACTAAAAATGTACGTGCCATCTTAAAGAGGTTTGCAGAAAAACACTAATCTAAATCTCTTTTTATGTTCTCGAAATTGAAGTGCTTTATCCTTTTGCTAAGTGCTATATCTTGCATACAGCTACATGCACAACAGAGCACAGAAGTATATTTGACCAATTTAGGGTTGGAAAAAGATTCGATCAGTATTAATGGTGCAATAAATATATCTGAAAATGAAGGCTATGACAATCAGCCTTCATTTTTGGATAATGACAGGGTCCTATATGCTGCAACAAGAAATGGACAAACAGATATTGTGCTGTTTCATATAAAAGATAAAACCCTTTCATGGATTACAGATACCCCAAATGGCAGCGAATATTCACCATTAAAAATACCCGGAAAAAATGCTGTATCGGCAATTAGATTAGATGAGGATGGATTGCAAAGACTTTATGAATATAACTTAGATACCAATGAACAAAAACTTCTTCTAGAAGATTTAAAAGTTGGTTATCATGTTTGGTATACTGAAGATATTATAATCTGTACAGTTCTTCGCGAAAATAAAATGGACCTCGTAATAGCTAACTTAAAAGATCATACCAATATAACGGTTCAACAGAATGTTGGCAGATCGCTACATAACATACCAAATAGCGACCTGGTAAGCTACATTTCCAAATCGGATAATGGAAATATGGTAAAATCACTGCATCCAATATCATTAAAAACCGAGGATATAATTTCATTACCTAAAATCACCGATGACATTTCCTGGATGAACAATGGTCAATTAATTACTGCCATTGAATCAACCATTCTTTCCTTTGACCCCAAAGTAGATACAGAATGGAAAATAGCTCATGAAATTAATAACCCAGATGTCAATGGAATCTCTAGATTAGCAATTAGTCCAGATGGAAATTATCTAAGTTTCGTATCTAAAGATTCGCAAAAAAATATTGTGGACAAACAAGTAGAAACGTTTAACGCACGAGAATTACAAGCATTTGCTAACTGTTTTTCAAAAAATGTTGTGGTAAAAAACTACCCAAAAGACACCCTGTACATTGGGCGGGAAATTTTAAAGGAAAAATATCAGAGCTTTTATGACCGTACGCCAAATATTGATGTAAAAGTATCCTCTAGAATTCATTTGGGAAAGACCGTTATTGATCAAGAACAGATAGCCATTGGCGATAAACAATTTCAACAAGTTGCCATTTATGAGGTTGACGGACTTATAAATAGCATGACTTTCATAAAAGATAAGTCCATCAATGAAGATCCAGAAATACCTGTACAACAACAACTTGAAGGTTATAATGCTAAAGACATCAATGCCTTTTTAGGTCCATACGCCAAAAACGTGAAAGTTTATGGTGCTAACGGCGAACTAAGAACCGAGGGTATTAAAAATATGCGAAATGGCTATGATCGCTTTTTTAGTACTACCCCAAACCTTCATTGTGAAATCAAGAATAGGATTGTAATCGGTAATATAGTTATTGATGAAGAATTCATTACCGTCAACGGTGAATCTTATACTGCAATAGGTATTTATGAAATAGAAAATAATAAAATAGCCAAGGTTACTTTTTTACATTGATCTATTGAAGCAAAAGCTACATATTCTCCCCATAATAATTATTTCTCAGTTTGCCTGTACCTCTACATGGTTTGCAGGCAATGCCATCATAGAATCATTGACCAAAAAATTAGATTTTGGCGCAGATATTGTTAGTTACGTCATCTCTTCGGTACAATTCGGGTTCATCATAGGCACATTGATTTTTGGAATTCTAATGATTGCCGATAGGTTTTCACCTTCTAAAGTCTTTATGGTCTGTGCATGTTTAGCGGCCTTATCCAATTTAACCCTAATTGTTCCACAATTAAATGTGACCGGCTTGTTGATAGCTAGATTCGGGACCGGCTTTTTCCTCGCAGGGATCTATCCTGTAGGTATGAAAATAGCAGCAGATTATTATGAAAAAGGGTTAGGCAAAGCATTGGGCTTTTTGGTTGGCGCATTGGTTTTAGGCACTGCTTTTCCGTTTTTAATTAAAGGAACCTCATGGGCAAATGATTCAGATAGTGTTATTAAACTAACTTCTGGCATTACCGTTATGGGTGGTTTACTGTTGCTAGGACTTGTGCCTAACGGTCCCTATCGGGTAGCAAGCACGTCATTACAGTTCAACGCGGGACCACGACTTTTTAAGAATTATAATTTTAAGAAAGCAGCTTTTGGGTATTTTGGTCACATGTGGGAACTTTATGCCTTTTGGGCCTTTACCCCTATTGCCATACAATGGTTTGCCATTGAAACCGGTAGTGATATATCGGTATTTTTATGGACTGGGATCGTGATCGCATTTGGCGGATTGTCTTGTGCGCTAGGCGGTATTATTGCTCATAGCTTAGGAAGCAAAAAAGTAGCATTAACTGCCTTAATTATTTCTGGTGTGTTCTGTTTTATTTCTCCTGTTTTGTTCCTATTGCCCCAATATCTCTTTTTGGCAAGCTGGTGCCTATGGGGAATAGCCGTTACCGCAGATTCTCCTCAATTTTCCAATTTGGTGGCATCATCGGTAGCTCCGCAATTAAAAGGTACAGCATTAACCATTGTAAATTGTTTAGGTTATGCCATTACTATAATTAGCATTCAACTTCTAGGATTACTTCAAAATAGTATCCCGATAAATTTTTTATACATTCCACTAGGTCTAGGACCATTGCTGGGCGTTTATCACCTCATAAAAAAGAAAACGAAATAACCTGTATTAAACAATGCTACAAAACTTTTTAAATACAATCTGGTCAGCTATAGATTTGCACATCAAATTATGGTCGCCCCTATATTTTACTTAATTTTAGAAACCGATTACCCAAACTAACTTTACTCACTCAAAAAAATTGAAATGAAAAAATTTTTACTTCTCGCTTTATTCATCTCGGCTATTCACCTTTCAGCACAAACGGACCAACGTATTTATGATATTATTGATGCGGTTTCTGCCGAACGTATAGAAAACGACGTTACCAAACTCGCAAATTTTGGAACAAGACATACGTTAAGCGATACAGTTTCCAATACTAGGGGAATTGGTGCAGCAAGAAGATGGATCAAAAGTGAATTTGAAAAAACCTCTGCAGCTTGTAACAGTTGTCTTACTGTTTTTTTTCAAAAAGACTTAGTCAAAAAAGGTGCTAACAACCGTATTGTAAAAGATGTTGAAGTGGTAAATGTGCTTGCTATTCAAAAGGGAACAAAATACCCTAATCGTTACATTATTATGAGCGGTGATATTGACTCTCGCGTTAGTGACCCAACCAACTACACTGATGATTCGCCTGGTGCAAATGATAATGCAAGTGGCATGGCAGGTACGTTGGAAGCCGCTCGTGTACTTTCTAAATACACTTTTGAAAATAGTATTATCTACATGGGTCTTTCAGGTGAAGAACAAGGTCTTTTTGGCGGTGGCGGTATAGCACAATATGCCAAAGACCAAGGCTGGGAGGTTATTGGAATATTCAATAATGATATGATCGGTAATATAAAGGGAGTTGACGGCACTATCAGTAACGTTGATTTTAGAATATTCTCTGAACCCGTACCTCCTACAGAAACAGAGGAACAACGCAAAGCCAGAAGGTTTTACGGCGGTGAGGTGGATGGTGTTTCAAGACAACTGGCACGATACGTACACAAAAACGTAAAGCAATACATGCCAGAAATGAACCCAATGATGATCTATCGCTTAGATCGTTTTGGTCGTGGAGGTCATCATAGACCTTTTAATGATGCTGGTTTTCCTGGCATACGTATTATGGAAGCTCACGAAAACTATACGCAACAACACCAAGATATTCGTGTAGAGGATGGTATTGCCTATGGTGATGTGTTAGAGCATGTGAATTTTGAGTACGCCGCCAAATTGACCGCGGTAAACGCAATTAACCTGGCATCAATAGCATGGGCCCCACCTGCACCAAAAACAGTTAAAATTGGTGGTATTGTTGAACCTGCAGCTAAATTTCAATGGAGTAAGGTTGATGGTGCAAAAGGCTATAAAATTTACTGGAGAGACACCACATCCCCTACTTGGGATTATAGCAGATACGTTGGTGATGTAACCGAATTTGTTTTAGACGGCATCGTTATTGACAACTATTTTTTCGGAGTTTCAGCGGTTAGTGAAGACGGATTTGAGAGTCCGGTCGTTTTTCCAAACGGAGTATTCAGATAAAATCTATTCAAACCTTACATGAACAAATTCATACTTTTTCTTGCTTTGGGAACTTTGAGTTTCTCACAGGCACAGACTTTTACCAAACAAGATACGTTAAGAGGTAGTATTACCCCAGAACGTGAATGGTGGGATCTAAATTACTATCATTTGGATATTGCCGTTGACCCAGATGAGAAATTCATAAGTGGGAGCAACACAATTCGCTATAAGGTGCTAAAATCCCATCAAGTGCTACAAGTAGACCTTCAATCTCCTTTAAGCATTGAAAAGGTTACTCAAGACGGAAAAGAACTTACCGTAACCCATAATGTAAATGCACATTTTGTACAGTTGACCAAACCCCAAGTAAAAGGAGAGTTCAATGAAATTGTTGTTACCTATTCAGGACACCCAAAAGAAGCAGTCAATGCACCATGGGATGGCGGATTTTCTTGGAAAAAGGATAATAATGGTAAAGATTTTGTGGCAACCTCTTGTCAAGGCTTAGGGGCCAGTGTCTGGTGGCCCAACAAAGATCATATGTATGACGAGGTAGATAGTATGCTGATCAGTGTAAAGGCTCCAAAAGGACTTATGAATATTTCTAATGGTAGGTTACGAAGTGTACATAAAGAAACCAATACTTATAACTGGTTCGTGGGCAACCCAATCAATAATTATGGTGTAAATGTCAATATTGGTGATTACGTTCATTTTGATGAAGTATACCAAGGAGAGAAGGGTGCCTTGGATATGGATTATTATGTTTTAAAGGATAATCTAGAAAAGGCTAAGGAACATTTTAAAGATGCCCCAAAAATGATGAAGGCGTTTGAGCATTGGTTTGGTCCGTATCCATTTTATGAAGATTCGTTTAAACTGGTTGAAGTCCCTTATCTGGGCATGGAACATCAAAGTTCGGTCACTTATGGTAATCAATATTTAAAGGGTTATTTGGGTAGAGATCTTTCACAAACCGGCTGGGGCTTAAAGTTCGATTTTATCATTATCCATGAAGCTGGCCATGAATGGTTTGCAAACAATATCACCTATAAAGATGCTGCAGATATGTGGGTGCACGAAGGTTTTACGTGCTATTCTGAAAGTTTGTTTCTAGATTACCACTATGGTACAGAAGCTGCCAATGCCTACGTTCAAGGTATTAGAAACAATATTAGAAACGACAGACCCATTATTGGCATCTATAATGTAAATTATGAAGGCAGTGGAGATATGTATTATAAAGGTTCCAATATACTACATACGCTACGCCAAATAGTAAATGATGATAAAGAATGGAGAACAATTTTACGTGGACTTAATTCCGAATTCTATCATAAAACGGTTACTACCGCACAGATTGAAGAGTATATCGCAACTAAAATGAAACGTGATCTTGATCCTTTTTTTGACCAGTATTTACGAACTGTCAAAATACCCGTATTTGAATATACGATCAAGGGTAAAAAAATATCTTATCGTTTTACTAATACGGTCAAAGACTTTACAATTCCATTAAAAGTTTTTGTTGATGACCAACCTGTGTGGTTGAACCCGTCTACAACATGGCAAAGCAAAAAGATGAACGGCAACTTAGAATCCTTACGTGTAGATCCTAACTTTTACGTTGAAACAAAGAGTTGATATAACCACTTTGTCTACGTGAACTTTTAACGTTCATCAATTGTTATTTACGGTCAATTGTAGTGCTTTTAAACACCTATTTTTGCTCAGCACCTAGACCAACATGAAAAAGACCCTTGCCAGATATAGAAATAGCGCTTTTAGAAGCTTTATTAGAAAGCACACTAAGTATGCCCCTATTCTTTTCTTTATTGGTGGTTTTATTTTTGACACCCTAACCTTAGGTCGTATTGACCGTACCTATGATTTAACGGTTTTATGTTTGCATATGACATCGTTATCCATCACACTATACTTATATAATTTGGTAGACGATGGCAAATGGCAGGGCACCTTACTAGAACGATATGAAGAATATCTACCGCTGGCCATTCAGTTCTTTTTTGGGGGATTATCAAGTGCCTATGTCATCTATTTTTCAAGAAGTGTGTCTTTATCCAAAACGGCATCATTCTTTATTATACTTGTTTTATTACTAATTGCCAATGAGTTTCTAAAAAAACGAATCTCCAACAAATATTTACAATTTGGGGTGTACTACTTTATTAGCTTCACTTTTTTTACGTTCATGATTCCCGTATTTCTAAAAGAGCTCAATTCTACGATATTTTTAATATCCGGTGCAGTTAGCTTAGTAAGCACTTTAGTGTTGCTTACGTTCATTTATGGCAAAAGCCCAAGTACGCGTAAAGAAATAAAGCTAGGCAAAATGATCTTCATTATCATTGCCATATACGGTTTGATCAATCTTTTCTATTTTTTAAGATTGATACCACCGGTTCCCTTGGCGTTGGATAAAGGAATAGTAGCCCACAACGTTGTTCAAAAAAATGGCAACTATGAAGTAACCTATGAGTCTGAAGAATCACACATATTTTGGCGCAAACACAAACTAGATTTTAGTTATTCTTCAGACCAACGTGTGTATATATTTTCTTCCATTTTTGCTCCTACAGATTTAAAGAAGTCAATATTTCATCGATGGAGAAAATACAATGAACTTACCAATGAATGGGTAACGGTAGAAGATATTGGCTATGATATTACGGGTGGTAGAGATGGTGGTTTTAGAGGCTATACGTATAAATCAAATATTACTCCCGGTGAATGGGAAGTACAAGTACTGACCGAAGAAGAACAAGTGTTAGGCGTTATTGGTTTCAATATAGTCTTGAACACCCATCCAAAACCATTAAAACTTAAGACTTCAAAATTTTAATTATTTATTTATCAGCAATTTACATTCTTAAAATTACCATCTAACAATAGTTTATTTTTATGATTTTTGTATGAAAACTTAGACTACCTTCGCGCAACTTTTTAAACTACTTGTGAGTATATACCATAAAGTTCGAGCGGTAGACCGTATGTTCTACCAATTGGAAAAGGAGTTGGGCTCCTTTCAAAAATCCACAGGTTTAGGCTGCGTAGCCAATTGCGGAAATTGCTGCTTAAAACCGGATATTAATGCCACAGTGCTAGAATTTTTACCCCTAGCCTATCATCTTTTTAAACAAGGTGTAGCAGAAACTTGGTTGCAAGATCTTGAACAAAATACCTCAACCAAACTATGTCCCGTTTTAAACAAACTAATTGCCCCTGGTGCAAAAGGATTTTGTTCAGAATATGCCCATCGGGGTCTAATTTGCAGACTATTTGGTTTTTCTGCCATGTTGCATAAAAACAATACCCCTACTTTAGTAACCTGTAAACCTATAAAGGAACAAAAGCCGCAAGCCGTTGTAATGGCAGAAATTCATATTTCGTCCAAAAAGAACTATCCGCTTATTAGCAATTACTATATGCAATTACGTTCAATTGACGAATCATTGGGCGCCGAATTGTTTCCTATACGAATTGCCATAGCAAAAGCATTGCAAGTTGTTTTAGGTTACTACGCATACCGCAGACCACCGAGATATAGAAAAGTGGCTTAAAACAACATGTTATCTATATAGAAAAATGTACCTTTATAATGATAGTTTACTACTTCTTAATTTGAAGCAGTAATTTGTGCTATAAAAATCTATTTTTTGAAAGTATACGGTATTAGTGGTTTGGGTGCCGACAAAAGGGTTTTTGATTACTTAAATCTTAATTTTGAACTTATTACAATTGATTGGATAATACCCTTACCCAGTGAACCCATAGAATCTTACGCAAAAAGGCTTAGTTCTATTATTGATGATAGTACTGATTTTTGTATAATCGGGGTTAGTTTTGGAGGATTAATTGCCACTGAAATCAATAAGGTATTATCACCTAAAAAAGTAATTCTCATTTCATCTGTCCATACAAAAAATGAATTAAGATCTATCTACAGAAGAATTGGACAATTAAAAATCATAAGATCCATTCCTGTTAATTTGTTCAACCCCCCTAGGTTTATTGCTAAGTATATTATGGGAGCCAATAATGCAAAATTATTATATAAAATATTAGATGATACCGATTTATATTTTGTAAAATGGGCATTACATGAATTAACTACTTGGAAAAATATTGCTTATAAAAACAATGTGATTAAAATAAACGGGACAAGTGATAAATTGATTCCTCCGCGAGGAATTACAAAAATGCACTTGATTGAAAATGGTGAACATTTTATGATTGTTGATAGGGCTCAAGAGATAAGTGAATTGATTAATTTAGAGCTTCAATAAAAATTGAAAAAGTAAAATGGATAATTCAAAAGAAATTAAATCAACCATACAATCAGAACTCGAAAAAGACGCTCCTAATTGGGAGCTTCTACTTAAGGCAATCTTGAATCATTTTGATTGTTCTACGGGTACCTTACATTTTTTGGATGAAAACAAACTATTACAACTTCAATCTCAAGTTGGTATTCCTGAATTCTTAATACCTAAATTATCTACCATTCCTATTGGTAAAGGCATGGCCGGTATTGCTGCTGAAAGAAGAAAACCTGTTGAAATGTGTAACCTACAAACAGATGATTCCGGTGTTGCCAGACCGTCTGCAAAAGACACCAAAGTTGAAGGTTCCTTAGCCGCTCCACTAATTTATAATGAAACACTTTATGGCACTATAGGTATCGCAAAGCCGATTCCCTATGATTTTACACAAGATGAATCAGATTTGATTATGGAGATAGGAGAACTATTGGGCAAAAGATTGGTTTAGCTTGTGCTCTCCTAATATTATAACTAAAAAAAGCCCGCTATACAGCGGGCTTTTCATTTCAATTAAGTCATTTCTATTTAAATACTGCTCCGGTAAGTGCTACTTGTGCCAACTCTTTACCTTCTTCGCCATTAAAGGTTATATAGTATGGACCATCACCCGATACTTTACCTGTTATTGGTATTGTAATCATAGTACCTTGTGACCCTTGTTGTTGTGATGGCATTTGACCTTTGCCCAACAACGGACCATCAGGAGTGTTTTCATGTATTTCAAAATCAAAATACATGTTTGGTGCTTCTTGCCATCCGGCAGTTAAACTAACGGACTTTACTCCTTTTAATGACATGTTCTCCAACATGAACCAACCGGCAGCCTTATTGATCAACAATAGGTCCATTCCACCAAACTGCATTGCTTGCATACCGTCCAATTTCATTTGATCATTGAACTTTACCGTGCTGCTAGGTATTGCAATGGTCTTAGAACCGGTCAACGGAATAGTACCTTCTGCCCCAGCATCGGTATAACTAGCCGTTATCACTAACATGTTACCTGGTGCAGATGATTCTGCCGTAATTGTACCTTTTGCCGGTAACGACTTTTCTTTCTTTTCATCTCCGTTTAAGGATAGAATGTAAAGAGCAATTTGTCTAGATTCATCGGTTGTAATATTTGGGTGTGCCGGCATGGTCACTTCTCCCCAAACACCATTTCCACCAGTTTTGATTTTGCCTTGAATATACTTTAACGCATCTCTACGTTCTTTATATTTTGCGGCAACATCTTTGTAGTTTGGTCCAATGGATGCTTCTGCTTCTTTATGACATGTTTTACAATCCATCGCTTGGGTTAAGGCTTTACCAGTTACCGCTGCCGATACTTGTTGGTGTCCCATACTCATAGCAACCTTATCCATGCCTTCCAAATAATCCACACTTACAAAAATATTGTTTGGATCTATAGCTGTGCCATCTGGATCGGTAACCGAAACGTCGTATGAAATTTTCTGTCCCGGTAGATAAAAAGCTGGTGCGCCACCGTCTATAGCTATAGCAACTTCCGGTCTAGAATTACCCGCAATAATACCAGTGCTTTCACTTATAACTTCGGTTCCTTTATCGTCCGCAACAGTTACCTTTAGCTTGTAGGCTCCGGCATCCGTATAACTATAACTTACTTTTGGCTCGGTAGTTTCTTTGGTATCTCCGTTTCCAAAATCCCAGATGTACTTTATAGCGTCATTTTCACGATCACTTGCTTCAACAGTGGCATTTACCGTTAACGGCGTTTTACCAGCCGTTTCACTTACGGTAATATTATCTATTAACGGAGGTCTATTTCCGCCGTTAAATTGAATATAGCCTAAAGCCGAGTTCGCGTTTTGTGAAAACCAACCGCTACCATATTCCAAAAGGTAAATTTTACCATTTGGACCTACTTCCATATCAATTAAGTTGTTGACCTTAATATTTGGAGCAAACGGTTCCATTTTACTGAAATCCCCATTTTCATCTAAATGAACAGCGAACATCCAACCACGCATCCAATCGTAAATAATAACTTTTCCATCGTAATAGCTTGGCAGTTTTTCATCGCCTTGAAACATATCTGAATAATAGGTAGGTCCGGCCATGGCATTTCTACCTCCTGTTGCCGTTTGTGGAAAAGCTTGTGAATCATCATAAGGATAATAAACATAGGCTGGCATTGCCGGTGGCAATTCCGTTAATCCCGTATTGTTGCGTGAGGTATTCATTGGTTTGGCTGGATCATACTCCGGTCCGCTCTCACCTGTTTCGTAATTGTATTCATTATAGGCATAGTTATCGCCAATGAACATGGGCCAACCAAAATTCCCTGCCTTTTTGGCCTGGTTCATTTCGTCATATCCTCTAGGACCTCTTGTGCCTAAACTATCCGCTCTTGCATCTGGACCAACATCTCCCCAGTATACATAACCCCTTTTCATATCTACCGAAATTCTGTACGGGTTTCTATGTCCCATAGTATAGATTTCCGGTCTGGTCTTTTCCGTACCTACAGGAAACAAGTTTCCTTCTGGAATATCATAAGAACCATCTTCTTTTACTTTAATTCTTAAAATCTTACCACGTAGGTCATTGGTGTTACCTGATGAACGGCGAGCATCATACTGTTCATGACCTGGTATATCATTCATTGGTCCAAAACCACTATGAACATATTTAGCCCCTTTTTCGTTAAATGGCGTTGTATTATCACCTGTAGACAAATAAAGTAAACCATCTGGTCCAAACGCTATAGAACCACCTGTATGGCAGCAAATTTCTCTTTGACTATCTACATCTAAAATTACTTGCTCAGAGTCCGTATCAAACTTACCATCTACAAATTTAAAACGTGATAAACGGTTGACCCACTGATCACCTGTTGGTGCATAGTATAAATAGATCCAGTGATTGTTTGCATAATCCGGATCTTTCTGCAAGCCCATTAAGCCTTCTTCGGCATTTACACCGGGCGTATTCAATGTTTTACTGTACACATCTAACTTTAGAACCTCTGTAAGCTCTTGCGTTTGATCATTATACAGCATTACCTCTCCCCTACGTTGAGCCACTAAGACATCTCCGTTGGGCAATACTGCCATTTCGGTAGGTTCAAAAAACATACCTTCACTTAAAGTTACCTTAGTAAAACGATCTGCATCTGGTGGTATTTGCGAAGTAGTTTTTCCATAATCCAATACCAAGTTCTCACCAATGGCATACTGAATACCACCTAATAAATGTTTTAAGAACAGGTCTTCTGAATAACTGGCATCGGCATGTCCGCCACCCGTGTAAAATGCTCGTCCACCATCATAATCATGATACCAGGCTATGGGATGAAAATCTCCGTTTTGCCCACCTTCATAAGAAGATTCGTCCAAAGTCATTAATACGTTTACATCTGGATTGATGTTCTTGTAATTATACAATTCATCCGTTCTGTTCCACACAGAGTCGGTAAAAAACTGTGTAGCGACAAAATTCTTGTCCTTGATAATAAAATCCGCATTTGGCATTCCTCTTGGGTGACTCAAAAATTGAGCTCCTGCTAAGTCATTGTACCAACCCCAGTCATATTCAGTATCTGCCGCAGCATGCACACCTACATAACCGCCACCGGCTTGAATGTAGCGCTCAAAAGCCGCTTCTTGGTATTGGTCCAAGACATTACCCGTTGTACTTAAAAAGATAACAGCTGAATATTGCTTTAAATTTTCATCAGTAAACAGTTCTGCATTTTTGGTAGTATCTACGGCAAATCCATTTTCTAATCCTAGCTTTTGGATTGCTGCAACCCCCGCTGGTATAGATGCATGCTTAAAAGCCATTGTTTTAGAGAACACCAATACCTTTGGTTCTCCTTCTCGTTTATTGCCACCACATGAGACAATAATAAGCGCAAAGCCCAAAAGCAGCGCATTGAAGATTTTTTTCATACGTTATTCGTTGTTGTTTAGTTGATTTTAGAATGCATAAAAATAGGGCGTGCAGTTGTATTAACCAATAGTTTCTATATTAAACATTGTACATTTATGATAAATTAATACCCTTTTAATAGAATTATGTTAGAAATACCCGAACTATACTTTAAAAATGACACTGAATTCAAAAATTGGTTACATAATAATCATTTCGACTATAAAGGTATTCACCTGATCTTCTACTCCGTTGCCCACGAAAACGAAAGTATGCGCTGGGAAGAAGCTGTTAGGGTAGCACTTTGCTATGGATGGATTGACAGTACGGTAAAAAGTTTAGGTGACGGTAAGCGAAAACAATACTTCTGCCCAAGAAAACCCAAAAGCGTTTGGAGCAAGGTCAATAAAAATCATATTAAAGATTTAAAATCCAATGGCTTAATGCATGAAGCAGGATTAGCTTCGATTAAAATTGCAAAAGAAAATGGATCATGGACTTCTTTAGATGATGTTGAAAACGGAGTCATACCCGAAGCATTACAAATTGCTTTCGAAAAAAATAGCCAGGCACATACCAACTTCAAGAACTTTACCCATAGCCAACGCAAAAGCTACCTATATTGGTTAAACCAAGCTAAGCGAGAAGAAACCAAGGCGAAACGTATAAAGGAAATTATACAACATGCCCATGAGAATATCAAATATAGAAATGGCGGTGGTTGGCAGGCTATTAAAAAATGAAATTAACCAGAGTTTTTTAATCACTTTGGTAATAAATAATACATTCATTACCAATGTCTAAAATGCCATAGGATATAAGGCTTAAACTATAATGTACCGCATATTCTTTTTACCTTACCCTTGCAAAACCGCATATATATGATGAGCGTATTGAAAATGATGAAAGCTATTGCCTTGTGTTTACTCATAGCAATTGTAAGCTGTAATAAGGAGAAAGAGGTTACTTATGACACTTTGATCAAAAATGGTGCTGTCATCAATCTAGAAGACGGATCGGTCTCAACGGCACATATTTTAATTTCCAATAATAGGATTACCAAAATTACTAAAGACATTGATGCTGATCATCTAAAGGCCAATACGGTTATAGATGCCACAAATAAATTTATAATACCCGGTTTTTGGGATAATCACACCCATTTCAGGGGTGGAGATTCTTTAATTGATACCAATAAGAACTTTCTTAAGCTTTTTATGGCCAACGGAATTACCACGGTGCGTGATGCTGGCGGAGACCTAACCTCATCGGTTTTAAAATGGCGTAAGGCTATTGAAAACAAAGAACTTATTGGACCACGCATTTTTACATCTGGACCTAAAATTGACGGTCCAAAAGGTACATGGGCAGGTTCATTGGAAGTTGAAACCGAAGAAGATATTATCACTGCCTTAGATTCTTTACAAGCTATACCGTCTGACTTTGTAAAAATCTACGATAGCCGAATTTCTGGTGAAAATTATTTGAAGGTGATTCAGGAAAGCGAAAAACGTGGCTTAATTACTTCTGGACATATGCCCTTTACCGTTGAACTAGATGCTACCATTAATGCAGGTATAGATGCTGTAGAGCATTTATATTATATCATGAAAGGATGCTCAAGCAATGAAAAGGAAATCACCCAAAAACTGATAGACAAAGAAATCGGATTTTGGGATGCTATGCCCCTACTCCAGTCTTCATATGCCGACTCCACCGCTTTAACAACATTCGGCAAATTGAAAAGAGACAATGTATTTGTTGTTCCTACACTACACATTGGTAGGGTTCTTAGTTATTTGGATGAAGTTGACCATGCTGATGATGACTACTTAAAATATATGGGTCTTGGAATACAACAAACTTATAAAGGCAGAATTGACCGGGTAAAAAATGCTTCTGCAAAACAGGTTGCCGACCGAAAAGCACTAGATCAATTCTTTGGCGAACTGGCTTTTAACTTGAATAAAAACGGAGTATCACTTTTGGCGGGATCAGATAGTGGGGCTTACAATAGCTTTACCTACCCAGGCATATCATTACATAAAGAAATGGAAGCTATGGTTGCTACAGGAATTTCTCCGCTAGATGCCCTGAAATCATCAGCCTATAACGGAGCATTATTTTTAAAACAAGATGCGGACTATGGTTCTATTACCGAAGGTAAAATTGCCGATATTGTTTTACTCAACAGCAATCCGTTAGAAAATATTACAAACACACAAGATATTTATATGGTGCTATCCAACGGAAACCACCATTCCAAATCAGACCTGGACAGCCTTTTAACATCTGCTATTGTTCACTAAACCCACTATTGTTATGAAATCCTTTTTTATTGTCCTACTATTCTCTTGTTATCTTGGTTTTTCACAAACACTCTTAAAACCAGACCGAGTATTTGATGGTACGGAAATGCATGAAAATTGGGTGGTTTTAGTAGAGGAAAATCTAATAACATATGCCGGTAAATTATCTGGCATAGATCTACCTGACCATACAACTGAAATTGAATTAAAGGGAACTACTTTAATGCCCGGTATTATTGAAGGGCATTCCCATATTTTACTACACCCATACAACGAAACCGATTGGAACGACCAAGTTCTCAAAGAGTCTCCGGTTGAACGTGCCGTTAGGGCTACGGTACATGTAAAAAATTCTTTAATGGCAGGTGTAACCACCATGAGAGACCTTGGGGCCGAAGGTGCAGGTTATACAGATGTATACGTAAAGAAAACCATTGAAAACGGTATTATTGACGGACCGCGATTATTGGTTGCGGGACCTGCTATTGTAGCTACGGGCGCATACGGTCCAAAAGGTTTCCATGATGGCGTAACGGTACCCTTAGGTGCAGAAGCTACAAGTGGTGTTGACAATTGTATTACCACCGTTCGTAGGCAAATGGGTAACGGTGCAGATTTGATAAAAATTTATGCCGATTACCGATGGACACCGGGTGCCGATTCCAAACCTACATTTCTTCAGGAAGAAATAAATGCAATGGTGGCTACAGCTACTACTGCGGGCAAATATGTGGTTGCCCACGCCAGTACCCCAGAAGGCATGAAAAGAGCCATTCTTGGTGGTGTGGAAACCATTGAGCATGGCGACGGTGGTACAGCTGAAATTTTTGAATTGATGAAAGAAAAAGGTGTTGGCCTATGCCCTACCCTTGCCGCAGGTGATGCCATTACACAATATAGAGGTTGGAACAAAAGCACCGATCCTGAGCCGGAACGAATTCAACAGAAACGAAAATCATTTAAAATGGCGCTCGATTCTGGCGTGCAAATTGTTTTTGGTGGCGATGTAGGTGTTTTTCCTCATGGAGAAAATTATCGAGAGATGGAATTAATGGTAGATTATGGTATGAAACCCTTAGACGTTTTAATTTCCGCCACTTCTAACAATGCCAAAATGTTTCACTTAAATCAATTAGGAAACTTAAAAAAAGGCTTTCTAGCCGATATCATTGCCGTTGAAGGAAATCCTACCAAGGATATCTCCGTAATGAAGAATGTATCTTTTGTAATGAAAGATGGGGTGGTTTATAAGGAATAGTTGTCCGCTGCCCGTTCACTTCGGCTCCGCTCAGTGACCAAAAATCGTTTTTCGTTTTTCGTTGTTGGTTGTTCGCCATAACGAGCGCAACGCAGCTATTTCGAGACTATTAATCGTTGTACTTAATACTAATTACTTTGAACTTGATACTTTGTACTAAGTACTTAATACTATTTTCCCGCATCCTTGGTAATTCTCAACGCACTAGAAACTATAAATATGATGAAACAGGTTTCTATTATACGTTGTAAAATACCTCTATAGTCAGATTCCGGATTTGAGAATAGCGCGAATATGAAAATACCGCTGATGATTCCCGTAACAATCGCTATTTGAGATAAGCGATCGTAGTTCTCAGATTTCTTTAAACCCAACCCTATTCCCATCAAACAAATAGGAAAAAATATATACGTTAAAGATGCTACTGCATTATGTATAAGTTGAGCTAGGCTGGAGTCCATTACATCTGTTGGGCACCCGGCATCACATGGAAATAATCCTACCAAAGTAGTTCCCAATCCGTAGAAAAGTGCCAAACCAAAAAATCCCGCTACCACTAACTTTGAGCTTGGAAATTTTTTGGGAGCACTAAAACAATACATAGTTAGGAGAATTCCGCTTGGTACATAGCCGAAGTATTGCAAATACAATCCATATTCAGTATTAGATGCAAAAGATTCACTTATGTACTGACTTACTACGCTGTAATCTTCAATTAATAACGGACCAACAATAGCGGCAATCGCAAATAAACTAACTCCTAAAATACCTATATACGCTATTAGCTTATTGCTCATATTGAAAATTGAATTGGTTGGTTGTTTATATGACGATAATCATTCAGTATTGTTACAGCAATTACAATTCCGCATTCTTACTTTCTTCCCAATCCCTCCGCAAATCTGTAGAAAGAATACTAGTGCCATCATGTTTCCAGCCCGGTGGTTTTGTCAAGTATTTGAACCTATTTACCAATGAGGTTTTTGAAGTAAAGAAATCGGTCAACATTTTGTACCACTCTCCAAAAGCAATTTTTATAGGATTATACGTGTTTATGTTCGTTACCAAACCGTATACCGGTTTTTCTACCTCGGGCTCAAAGGTGCCGAACAATCTATCCCAAATAATAAAAATACCGGCATGGTTTCTATCTAAATATTGCGGATTGGTGGCATGGTGTACCCTGTGGTGACTGGGCGTATTAAAAACAGCTTCAAACCATTTGGGCAGTTTGGTAATATACTCGGTATGAATCCAATATTGATAAATAAGACTGACGGACATCTGTACCAAAACCATCACCGGATGAAAACCGATGAGTATGAGCGGAGTCCAAAAAATAAAGGTGTAAAATCCGCCTGACCAAGATTGTCTTAAAGCCGTGCTTAGATTGTAATTTTTAGAGGAATGATGTACCACATGGCTAGCCCAGAAAAACCGACTTACATGACTGGTCCTATGAAACCAATAATAGCAAAGGTCTTCGGCAAATAAAAGTATTAACCAAGACCACCACGCAAACGGAATTTCAAAAATATGATAGAAATTATACAGCAAATAAAAGAACCCTAATGCAATGCCCTTGGTTACCAAGCCAATGGCCACATTACCCAACCCCATTACAATTGAAGTACCCGCATCTTTAAACTCATAATCATGTAGCTTGATTTTTACCGACAGTATTACTTCTAAAATTACCGTGACCGTAAAAAACGGAATGGCATAGTGAATTAAATTAGGTATTTCGGGTATTTGCATGGCGGTTAATTATCTGTTTTAACCTTTCTAATTTACGAATCTATTTGGTCAACTACAATTGCTTAAAAAGACAACTTTTATCACTCATAAAAAATGATAGCAGTATAAGAAAATCATATGGGTTATGTAACATTTGTCACCCATAAACAGGGGCTTTATTCGTAATTTTACATCAAGAAATTAAAACAACATACTTATGGAATCTTTACATAAAAACGTGGGAATAGACCAAGATTACAAAATAGAGATCGGTGATAAATTAAACCTTCTTTTAGCTAATTATCAAGTTCATTATATGAATTTGAGAGGTATGCATTGGAATGTAAAAGGAAGCAATTTCTTTCTTCTACATGAAAAATTTGAAGAGTTATACACCGAAGCTACTGAAACCGTTGATGAGATCGCTGAACGTATTTTGACCCTAGATCAACAACCTTTACATACGTTTGAAGATTACTTGGACAACAAGACTATTAGAATCATCAAAGAAGTGTCTGACGGTGCTACAGGTATATCTTTATTGATAGATAACTTGAACGAGTTATTGATTCAAGAGCGAGAAATTTTGGAATTTTCATCTGACAACAATGATGAAGGTACCGCTACGTTGATTAGCGATTTAATATCCGGACAAGAAAAACTAATCTGGATGCTTAAGTCTACCTTACAATAGCACATAGTTTTACCTAAATAAAATGGCAAAAGTCTACTTAGAATTTTGCCATTTTTTATACTCCTTATTTACTTTAAAGATAGTACGATTACTTTGTATTTGTTGGGGAACGTTTTTCAATTTCCAAAGCGCGACTATAAAAGTTACGAAATTGGACTTTATTATATTTTGCGCGCATGGCGCTCAAAACATCAGATAAGCTTAGACTACACCAATCCCAAAGCATGGTATCAAAATTATAGACATACATTTGTTTTTTCACTTCGGCTCTTATGGCATCGATTTCAGTGGCGGTAAATCCGTTTTCCAGAAGTCTCTCCAACACCCGTTGCTCGTTCTCTTTGGTAAATTCCGTATCCAAGTATGGTTCTAGAAGCCAATCCCAATTCCAACTATAGGGTATCAATTTTAAATTATGAACTTTAGCGAAATGCGCTAGCTCCTTCTTCTTTTCAGCGGACACAAAAACAATATCATCTTTTACATATACTTTACACAAACCAAACTCTAAGGAAATAGCATCAATTTCATGGGCTTCTATGCTTGCTGAAGGATAGACGACCGAAGGTTCAAAAGGGTAATCCGAAATTTCAATACTGCTTTCTCCTATGCTAGATGTTCCAATACCACAGAGTAGCCTTTTAGCGGTTATGGCATTTCTAGAAATGGTAAAACCGGTGAGCCCGTTTAACTTGAACATGTTTTTTAAAAACTTCAGCACTATCTTCTTTGGTTTAAAATGGACCTATAATTAAGAAGCAGGTTCCAATAAATCCCATAGGTTGCCATATAGGTCTTTGAATACGGCTACCATACCATACGGCATCTTTTCTGGCTCTCTAACAAACTTTACACCTCTTTCTACCATGGCATAGTAATCTCGCCAAAAATCATCTGTATACAAAAATAGAAATACCCGTCCGCCTGTTTGGTTTCCTATCCTTGATTCCTGCGCTTCATTGTCCGCTTTTGCCAAAACCAAAGTGCATTGCCCATCACCTGGTGGTGTAACTGTGACCCAACGTTTTTCCCCTTCTAACGGGGTATCTTCCACCAGTAGGAAGTCTAATTTTTTAGTATAAAATTCAATGGCTTTATCGTAATCATCAACGACCAATGCTATACGTGCTATGGATTGCTTCAATATATTGTTTATTTTATCTGTTAGTTTCCTAAAATATGGGTTTCAAAACCATCTATACTTTTGGTATTCTTATTTTTCCAATATTCTTTGATCTTTTCCTCACCTTGCTTTTTAGACCAATCGTTTAAGGTAGTTCGTTCTTCTCTAAAATCCATGAACGGAACGGCGAATCCGCACGAGGTCTGAACCAAGTCCACTTGCATTTCTATAATTTGCCGGGACCCTGTATTTTCAGGAAAAAGGTTAATGTACTTTGAAAATTCTTGATCTCTTCTATGGTATATTTTAGCTACACCGTACAATCTCAAAATTATAGGTTTACCCTCAAAGGCACAGAACATTATGGTCATTCTATTATTTTTGATCAGGTGTGCAGCGGTTTCATTACCACTACCGGTTAGATTTAACCAAACAATTTTATTCTTGTTAATGACCCGAAAGGAGTCCGTTCCCTTTGGCGAGACATTTACATTGCCCTCTTCAGCCGCAGTACCCACAAAAAATATGTTCTGATGTTCTATGAATTCCTGTAATTGAGGTGTAATGGATTCCAATTTCTTTCCCATGGTTATTTGTTTGGTGGGTTTAGATTATATTTTATTTGACCAAAGTCAAACTATAATATTCTAAAACAATATTAGAGATAATTCAAATCTATAAACATCCAAGCATATAATAGCAACTTCAAGGTCATTACTACAGCGAAAGAAGCTAGTAAACTATATAAAAACTTCTTCCTGTGATTTTTAAATTTACGGTTTATATAGTACACTTGAACAGGAATGAACAGTAACAAAGCAACAATAGCCAAGCCTATAGCTGTATATAAATAGAACACCATAACCATGCCTTCAAGGATGTTAAATACTACATTGAGCGCTTCTAAAACATCGTCTACGGATTCAAATCCGCTACCGCCTGTAAAACCATCATTCGTAGTGAACAACACACTTACTTCAATAAAAAATAGCACTGCATTGAATAGTAGATAAAAAATGAACCAGGATAGCTTTTTTAGTATTTTTCTTATCATTGATTTTATCTAAAACCGACTAATATTTAAAGGAGGTTGTAGTACGATTTCGCCTTTAGATTTTATGAAACTAGAATAGTTCAATAAAAACTACATGTTATTCGTTTAACAACTTCTCTTCAATCATCATTTTCCTAGCCTTTTCAGTCTCATTCTGCCCATTACCCATTATACCTGGCAACATAATTATACGCTTTTTAATAGCCCCATCCTCTTCAAAAACAACTTCAAATCTAGACCGGGTAATTGCCAAAATCGCTTTCTTAAATTTTACACTTTTAATTTTATCTCTTTGGATAATTGGTGTGGCTGAATTATTTAGACTTTTAAAAATACCATATACCAAAAACAGACCAACTATGCTATACACCACGGCAATAGGTATCTCTCCTTTTTGAAAACTTTGAAATGCCGAAAACAATAAAAATGCAGCTATACCACCGTAAATAATTAAAACTCCCGTGATACTTTTACCAATAGTAGCATTTGCAACATTACCTTTAACCCCATCCCTAGTAAGCAAAATTCTGTCCGGTAAAATATGGCAAAATCCAGTTTTGGTTCTAAATACTTTTTCGTTTTCCATTAATTCTAACTAACGCTTATGATGACAAAATACATTTCATTGCTACTATTTTGCAATGAAGTTTATTGATGATTTAATGCGGTACTCCCTGTTCCCTCTTATTTGTAAAAAACAGAATGGTGATCAAGGTTGAAATCCCTATACCAATCCAATTGGATATTTGAATATCCAAACCCAACCCAACATTTGGGTCATAAAATATGTAAGAACCCACAACACTAGTAATAAAAAATGCGGGCACTAAGGCTATTAAATAATACGTCTTCTTTTGATATAAATAAACTGCTCCGATCCACAGGGCAATAGCAGCCGTAACTTGGTTTGCCCATGAAAAATACCTCCACAATAGCTGAAAGTCCATGTTGGTTAAAATGAACGAAATGATAAACAACGGAATTGCCACCATAAACCGATTCTTCAATACTTTTTGGTCTATCTTCAAATAATCGGCAATAATCATACGTGCAGCCCTGAACGAGGTATCTCCCGATGTTATGGGTAGCACTATAACGCCCAATACAGCTATGGTACCGCCAATGCTTCCTAATGAAATAATGGCAATTTTGTTTACCACGGCTGTAGGTCCTCCGTTTTGTAACAGCTCATTTAACTGGTCTCCATCTAAAATACTCATGGATGCCGCTGCCCACACCATTGCAATGGCTGCCTCAAGAATCATCATGCCATAAAATACTTTTCTACCGTCTTTCTCATTATTGATGGTGCGCGAAATAATGGGCGATTGCGTGGCATGGAAACCCGATAAAGCCCCACAGGATATCGTTAAAAAAATAACCGGAAAATAAGGAATGTTCTGGGGATGCATATTTTGAAACGTAAGCTCCGGAATAGGATTTCCAATAACGAACATACCTATGCAAATACCAATGGCACTTAATATGAGCAACAAACCCAGCACGGGATAAATTTTACCTATGATCTTATCTATGGGCAATAAGGTTGCGACTATGTAATAAAAAAATATAGCAAAAAGAACTATGGTCAAATAATTGGTTTCCGAACCAATAACATCATTGATCATATTTGCGGGTGCGGTAACAAAAACAGTGCCCACCAATATTAAAAGTAATAGAGCAAAGAAATTAACCACGTGACTAAATGATTTCCCTAAAAACCGCGATGCCAATGCCGGCAAGTGTGCACCGCCAAAACGTAAGGAAATCATACCGGTAAGGTAATCATGAACGGCACCTGCAAAGATGGATCCAAGCACAATCCAAATAAAGGCTATGGGACCGTACAAAGCACCCAATATGGGACCAAAAATAGGACCTACCCCTGCAATATTCAAAATTTGAATAAATGCATTTCTATTACTGTTCATGGGCACAAAGTCTACCCCGTCTTCCATAGTGTGTGCAGGAGTATCTTTGGTTTCATTGGGCTGAAAGGTTTTATCCACGAACTTGCCGTAGAACATATACCCCAATACCAATAAAATCATTGCCGTAATAAATGTAATCATGAGGTTGTTTTAGACTTGGTATAAAATGAATTGAATGTTTGCTTTAACTAGTGACCGGTATAGGAGTAAGAAGAATTTTCTAGCCTTAAGTCGAAGCAAATTTAATCCTATTTTTTTACCCTATCAATCCCAAACATTATAACCACAGACAAAATGGCCACAACAATTGCTTTTACCCAGTCAATTTCATCTTTTGCAAAGGCATCATAAATAATAAATCCGGTTGCGAAACCTAATACGAATTTTAAATTATGAAGGGTGAATAGTTTTTTCATTTTGTGTGGAATAGTTAAAACAATGATGTCAACAATTACAAGTGGATTGATATAAAATCGAATCCGCAATAGTTGCGTAATTACACTGTTATAGGTAGTTTTTTATTTCTTTAAATGCTTATACATAATATAGGTATCTACCAATCCTAATTTAGGGTGTCTAAATCCCTTAGGCGTAGTTCCAATGATTTCAAATCCATATTTTTTCCATAATTCAACTGCTCCTTTATTCGTACTTACTACGATATTGAATTGAATTCCTATAAATTGATTTTCCTTTGCTATTTCGAGAGAATGTTCACAAAGTTTTTTTCCAATGCCCTTTCCGTGAGAATTGGGATTTACCATATAACTGCAATTTGCAATATGGTTTCCTAAATCAATTTGATTGGGTTTAATAATATATGTACCAAGTATTTGTCCGTTCTCTTCAATAACATAAGTTTCCATATAATTAGCAAACCAATGCTTTTTCAAATCCTTTTTCGGTGTATTTGGATTGAAAACATAGGTATCTCCAGTTTCAATCACTTTTGAGAATATTTCCCATACTTGGGCAATATCAGTTTCTGTTGCTTTTCTAATTTTCAATTCAAGTGGTCGTTAAATTATTCAAAACGGTTAAGAACTAAGGTTTGCAAATCCGAGCGGATACCATCGTAGTCCAATTTGCTCTAGTTGCGTAATACGTTATTGGCAATAGTATTTTTTACTATTATCTCATTCAGTTTTTGAGTATCAGTTTCCTTAATTTCATTCAGGTCAAACGTAACTGTATCTCCATTGTTCTTTGTAATTATTAATGTATTCTGAATTAATTCGGTCTTATTAATTTGGTCAAAATTCAATGATTTTGAAATCCAAGAGTTTACTCGAACAACAGCTCCTTTTTTGTTCCATTGAACATAATTCTTATACCAAAACATTTTACTGAAATAAACCAGTTGTAGAAAAAATCCAATAGCACTTATTCTTTTGTTCAGTTTTGGATTTTCAAATTCAAATAATTCAAAAAGACCCACCAAAATAAAAATTAGAGAAAGAAATAGAATGAATATCCAAATCCAGCTTTTCATATGGTCAAAATGTATCTTTTTCTTTTCCATTTGCGTTCAAATGCTATTATTGCTAACGGCTTCGTAAGAAAAGCAAGGCAATTGTGAGTGTTACTTTTCTAATGAAACACAAGACAAATTACTACATTTTATTAGTTGTTCTGTTATTCAAGTCCAACAATTTTAATGCTTTGTGGTAGTTTTCTATTCTTGACAGTGCATTTCCGTCAATGAATAAAATGACCATTAACATGGAAAGAGTTGTAATACAGATTGCTCTCCAAGTTGGGGTATTCACATATAGTATTAATAATGCCGCAATGATGATTACTATTGGAACAATTTTAAATACCGCCACAAATTGCTTAATAGTGGATTCAGATCGTTTAATTTCGGACTGATAAAAGGCAATTTCATCGGAATTAAAATCCTTTTCAAATTGTTTAATTCTTTTATTATTGGCGTAGTTAGTGCCGCTACCAATTATTAAGAGTAAGATACCTACTACTAGCGTTGGAATGATATATGCCTTTGCTAAATCTGTTTTTCCCAATTGCCAAAATCCTACACTTGCGATAAAAAAGCCAATTGCAAAGAAAATAAAGAAACGTGTTGAGAATACTTCGGCTTTTGCCCATTCTATTGCTAGTTTTAATACGTCCATAATTTCATTTTTTAAATACAGATAATAGCTTGGCTAAACATTATATGAAGGTAAACAAACCTATTGTTTCCGTCTTCGTACAAATTATTTTTTCAATATTTCGTTGATGTATATGGAACGATATTTTTCTGGATATTCTACCTGTACTCCGTGTGTGCCATTCTCAAATAAAAACCATTTTTTTGAAGGCGCCCTAATGGAATCAAAATACATCTTTGCAACAGAGGTTTCGGTAAAATGGTCATTATCTCCTTGCAAAATATACACAGGTACTTTAAATTCTGGAATATCACGCATTAAATTCATATCTATTGCAGTGGGTTGTAAAATCTTAGCTGCAGGATAGTAAGTTTCTGGACTATTGATC